>CAWFTT010000021.1:0-33270 GCA_963818785.1 uncultured Actinomycetota bacterium
TCGACAAGCCAGCGGACGCCGACGACCACGCCGGCCATCACCACGGCCACGCGCACTAAAACAGACTGGACGAAGAACCCTTGGTTTGACCGCCGGGGGTTCTCTCGTCTGTTGGTACTGTCCGGCAAGGAGTGCATCTAGCAGCAGATCGGCACTCGCCAGTGGTAGCCGCCGGCCCCTTCGCAGCTTGCTGCTAACGCAGTGGCACAACTATTCAGCGCCCAGATCCATCGGGCAGGTGGAAATTTGCCCAATACCGCTACCGCCCCGCCTGCCGTGTGGTAATCCCCTGCATCAAGCGGTTTATTCGCTACTGCAAGAGGATCAAGACCATGGCCATTGTGCAAGGGATCACCGCAGCAGCTGTGTTCGCCGGTGTCGCTGTCGCGGCAGCTAGCCCAATCTGGGCGGATGTTGCGGATGAAATGAGTGGTACCTACACGGCTCAATCACCTAACGACCTGCAGTTCTCCACCTGGACCATTACTCCCTGCGGATCCACCTGCCTCAACGTTACAAGTAGCCTCTTCGGAGGAACTCGCCAGGCACAGGTGTCATCGACAACGGGAGAATGGACTTTCAGTTTGGCTCAGGTCATATGCCCAGACGGAAGCTTCGTACCCGGCAGTACTACCTATGAATGGATTCCGGAGACCCGCACCGGCACCCGCACCAGGTCCAGCAACGGAGTCCCCGTCTGTGGTCGCGTTTCACCAATCGACGACGTGGCGATGCTCACCTTGACTAAACTCGCGTAATTTTTAGTCGGCGGTAGCAAACTACGGCGCAACACGGCTAGCAAGCCCCGTGAGTGGCTGATGCTTACGCCCCTGACAACGTAACTGCTTACGCCCCTGACAACGTAACGTTGTCGACATCTCCACCGCCAAGTGGAATCCGAGTGAGCGTCGTCGGCCTTGGCCATGAACGACCATCCACGGCACGAGTGGCTTACATCCGCCACCACCCAGACGGTCGTGGTCGAAAAGCCGGAGGAAGAGCCCGAACACGGCCACCATCACGGGCACGCGCACTAGATAGATACTCGAGGCGAAGTGACCCCCGGCCCGAGTGGCCGGGGGTTGTTTTCGCGAACGTCGCTCACCAGGAACCACGCACCCAGACATGCCATCCCCACCAAAGCCATCCCAAAATCAGAAACCAGCGAGTGGATCGCCGTTTGAAGAAAAGGTTCACCATCACCCTCAGCGGCGGAAGCCGCGGATGCATCAGGCACGTAAATTGCCACAGGGCCAAGCCGCCGAACATGATCGCGGTGATGGTCATGTTCGCGGTGGGCGAGTCCGGTGGAAAAGTCATCGTCGCAAGACGTACCAGCCAGCTCCCAACCATGCCGCGAACGCGGCGACCCGCAGGGGGTAGTTGTGGAAGGCAATGTCCATCATGTAACTCGGCGTGGGGTAGACGGCTCGCGGATGGCTGAAGAAGACGGCCAGCATCCACACCGCTAACAATGTGAACAGCAGGCCCCATACCACCAGGCCCGCGACTACGACGCGGTCGACCCGCACCTCGGGGACATCGGCGTCGCGCCTATGCCAGCCGCGCCGCACCGCGTACCAAATAGCTACTAACCCCGGAATCGCAGTGGTGATGCGGGCCCATACCGTCCAAGGCCCGCTTGCCGTTGCCACGGCGGCGTATACGACGGCGCCGGCGATCACCAGCACGGCGCGTCGATGCCCGACGCGCGCAAGCGCGGGAACAAGTCTGGCGACCAGCGCCTTGCGCACCGTTCTGCTATGGCGGCTGGTTCTATCGCCGAACGACATGGCCGGGTCTGTCTTAAGCGAGGCGTACCGCGGGTGTCCGGCAGAAGGTCTTCATTCATCTCCTCCTGCCTCGGCGCATCGACTGTTGCAGGTGCTTGAGTTGAAATATTACGAACAAGCCGTCGCGTGCCTTACGGTCCGCTCCGACGCCGACCACCGGCGTAGTTCTGCCGTGGTTGACCGAGAGCTTCAAGTGAGGCCAGCCGTATCAGTAGTCGAATGACTCGACTAACGACCGACGGCACCCATGGCTTACATCCATACCACCGAGACGGCGGTAGTCGACAAGCCTGCTGAGGAAGCCGACGGCCACGGTCACCATCACGGGCACGCGCACTGAGAGGTACTTCGCGCAACGCCCCCGGTTAATCATTGGAGGTGTTGCGCTTTCGACTATGGGCTCACTTCTCGAGACGTAAACGACGCACACTCGCTTCGGGGTGGGCTCAATGGGTGATTGCAACACTTCGTTTTTAGGAGTGTGCATGTCGTCGTATTGGGCTGTGATGTCGACTCAGCGCCGGTTCTGGGAATTCGTGGCTGGCAGCGTGCCACCGAGTGTGGCTGGGCCGGCGGTCGGCGTGTCGCGTGCACGCCTTAAGTGTCGCGGTGGGCTGCAATCGGCCTCGTGGCCGAATAGTTGCCGCTTAATCTTTCCGCAGACGCGTGCGAATGGCGGGAGGCCCGTCCGATGAGCTCAAGGATCCGAAGCCTCGTCGACCGGGCAGGCCGGCTTGGCGCCGATCCCACGGAGGGCTTGTCAAGCTAACTGTGTAAGGTGTTGTGGCCGATTGTCTTTCGGTCATAGTGGCAGTCGTTCGGGGAACTGTATGGCGAAGCTGTTCAGTGCTTCGGTCCAGCGGTAGGTGCCTGTTCCTCGGGATCCTCGTTTCTGGTTGATGTTGCGGATGGCCAGGTAAAGCAGTTTCATTGCCGCGGCGTCAGAGGGAAACGATCCGCGGGTTTTGGTGACCTTGCGCAGCCGGTAGTTCAGCGATTCGACGGCGTTAGTGGTGTAGATGATCTTGCGGATTTCGACAGGGAACGCCAGAAATGGCACGAACTCCGGCCAGGCGCGGTCCCAGACGGCCACTGCGCCGGGTGACTTGGTTTTCCACTGGGCCCGGAACTCCTCGAGCGCCAGTTTGGCCGCGTCCTCGGTGGGTGCGGTGTAGATCGGGCGCAGCGCGATGGCCATCTGGCGGCGGTCGGTGTAGGAGGCGTAGCGCATGGCCGAGCGCAGCAGGTGCACCACGCAAGTCTGGATCACCGCGGCCGGCCACACCGCTGCGATCGACTCGGGCAGCCCCGTCAGCCCGTCACAGCACACGAACAGCGCGTCGCGGCAGCCGCGATTGCGCAGCTCGGTGAGCACCCCGTGCCAAAACTTCGCGCCCTCGGTCTGCTGGATCCAGATGCCCAAGACCTGCTTGATGCCCTCGATGTCGACGCCGATCACCACGTGGGCGGCCTTATTGGCTACCACGCCGCCGTCGCGGATTTTGATCCGGATGGCGTCGATGTACAGGATTGGATATACCGGGTCGACCGGCCGGGATTGCCAGGCGGCGATCTCGTCGACCACCACGTCGGTCACCCGCGAGATCGTGGCCGCCGAGACGCTGGCGCCATAGACCTCGGCCAGGTGCTCGGTGATGTCGCGGGTGGACATCCCGCGCGCGTACAGCGATAAAATCATGTCCTCGACAGACCCCAGGCGGCGCTTGCGTTTGGGCACGATCGTCGGGGTGAACGTGCCGTTGCGATCCCGAGGTACTTCGAGCTCAACCGATCCGGCCGTAGTCAGCACGGTTTTACGGCCGTGCCCATTACGTGAATTGCCCGATCCGTGCCCGGCCGGGTCACCGTGTTCATAGCCCAAATGGTCGGCGATCTCGACATCAAGAGCGCGTTCGAGCACGGCCTTAGTCATCTGTGCCAGTAGACCGTCGGGGCCGTCGATGGGCGTCCCAGATGCTTCGGCGTCGGCTAACAGGGCATCGACCGCCGCCGGCGGCAACACCTCTTCCAACCTGGCAGCGGCAGCGTCGTTAGTCGGCGAGTCAGATTGTGGCAATTGAAACTCCTGTCCGGTGATCAGCCAAACCCCTGGCATAACCCTTCAGGCCCAACCCCTTACACAGTCAATAAGACACGCCCCCCACGGACAGCACCGACATTCTGCTGCAAAAGCGGCTGACTGTCGCGCTGTTCGCCGGGACGCTTCCGTTCACGATCGCCTGGAGCGTCGTCTATCTCGCCGCCGGCGCGCCGCTGGCGGCGGCGAGCCCCGCTGTGTATTCGCTGCTCACGCCGCTCAACACCGGGGTCTTCGCCTGGACGCGCAACCTTGGCGTCTATCGCTTCACTCAACTCCTGAGCACGCTGATCCTGCCGTTCCTGGTGATGTTGGCGCTGGGCGGTTTTCGCCCGTCGAGCGCGGTAATCCTCTGGGCAGCGCTCTGCCCGCTGGGCTCTCTGCTGCTGGAGGAACTGCACAAGACCTTGCTATGGATCGCGGGCTTCATCGCGCTCCTGTGCTTTGGTGCGCTCCTCGACTCGCATCTCAGGGCGCCGATGCTGTCCGATGACTTCACAACCTGGTTCTTCGTGCTAAACCTCGGCACCGTCGTCGCCATTGCCTTCGTGCTGCTCTACTACTTCGTCGGCCAGCGAAACTTCTTCCAGGAGCGCTCCGAGCTGCTACTCCTCAACATCCTGCCGCGAGAGACCTTGGAGACCCTTAAGGCAGGACCGCGCACCATCGCCGAACAGTTCGACGAGGCCAGCATCCTCTTTGCCGACGTGGTCGAGTTCACGCCGATGGCCGCAGAAATGACGCCGCTCGGCCTGGTCGACTTGCTGAACGACGTCTTCCAGTGCTTCGACGCGCTAGTGGAAAAGTACGATCTCGAGAAGATCAAGACGGTCGGCGACTGCTACATGGTCGCGGCGGGCGTGCCACGCAGGCGCGGCGATCACGCCGAGGTACTGGTACGGCTGGCGCGCGACATGCTCGATGCGGTGGCGGAGCGGCCGTTCGGCGGCCGGCGGCTCGCGTTCCGCATCGGCATCAATTCGGGGCCGGTCGTGGCGGGCGTGATCGGCCGCAAGAAGTTCAGCTACGACCTGTGGGGCGAATCGGTGAACATGGCGAGCCGCATGGAATCACACGGTGTGAGCGGCGCTATCCAGATCACCGAGGGCACATGGCGCCTGGTGAGGGACCGATTCCAGTGCAAGGAGCGCAGCATGATCGACGTCAAGGGGGTCGGCCCGACCCGGGTGTGGCACGTGGTAGGCGAGGCGACGGCGGTCATCGACAAGTCGGCGGAAGAAGCCGGCGACGCCGGTCATCGCCACGGCCACGCGCACTAGAAGGGCGGCGCTGGCCTGCGCGGTGATCCGAGACCTCTGATCGTCAGCGGCTCGACGTTGTGACTGCGCGCACGAACGTGTCGGCGAAGACCTCACAGACGGTGTCGACGTCGGGCAGCGGCCACGCCGGGCCGAGCATGCGGGAAGCCGTAGGTCGCGAGGAATTGCACGACCGCGCTAAATGTCCGTTCGATGGCTTCGGTAAAAAACCGCAGCGGCAATGCGCGGTTCGCGGCCCAGCGCGTCCGCCACGGTCCGGCAGAAACCCCGCACCATGCCCGCACCCCTGAGGTACACAGCTCGCAGGGGCTGTGATCGGAAGCCGGCCAGACGCTTTCGTCGGCAAAGGCTATCGTCGCGACTCAGACATCTGAAAGCACGTTCGGTGGTCTCCCGCCGATCTCGTCAGCGGCCAGGCACAGGGCTGTAAGTCGTTGCGGTTGTGGTTGGCGTGGACGTGAGGGTTGGGGTGCTGGTGACCGTGACGGTGCTCGTGCTGGTGGACGGCGAGGGCACGACAGTCGTGGTAGTGATCGTGGTGACGGTAGTCGTGGTGGTGGACGAGGTCGTCGTCGCGGCAGCCGCGGCGATCACACCGCAAGCCACCCGTTTGCTTGACTCAGCACTGGCGGTGGTGCCGAGGTTGTCTACGTCTTGGTGAATGATCAGCGCGGTACCCGAGCTGTTCCTCAGGTCCGCGGCTGTAAAGGCGCTCGTGGTGGTGATGAGTTTCGCCGAGCCGTCCGGGCGCACTTGCAGTGCCGTCAAATCACCGCTGGCGGGATAACCGGTGTGGCCCTGAGCCTGAAGCACGCTTCCGGCAGAGTTGAAATCCCCGGTCGAACCTCCTCCGGGCGCGCTTGAGTTGGCCTCGCATCTGCCCGCCGAGTGGATTTGCAGCCCGTGGAAACCGGGACTGAGAACGTTGTTGGGGCCGGCTTGGACGGTCACGGTCGCATAGCCATTTGCGAAATCAATGGTGGCGCTAGCGACCTGATTTCCGTCGGGGGTCTTCAACTGTGTGGACATCTGCTCTCCGCCGGCCGGTGTGCTGGTGAGCGGCGAGGTATTGGGCTGAGTAGTTTTCTGCTTTGTGCATGCGCCCACGAATGAGATGGTCGCGGCAAGCATGGCTACCGCGAAGACTGCGCCGTTTTTCATGGGCCGAACGTACCCCCATTAGCCGGCCCAGATAGTAAGTTGCAAAACCTCGTTGAGCGACGTGTGGCGCCAATTCGCGCAGTACCGCGGTGGTCACAGGCCTGCTGAAGAAGCCGACAGTTGCGATCACCATCGAGGCCACGCGCACTAGATAAGCGCTGCGAAACGCTTTCGATCCACTTGGCCCCGGGTCATTTCGCTTTTCGCGGCTATTGCGACTGTCAGGGCGAAGATGCGCCCCGAAAATCAGAACCGGAATGGGAAAGGCGCCTGCCGACGTTGAAGCCGAGCGTGACTATTCGCCTCGGATTGCAGATTCCCAACTTTTCCTACGGCACCCCAGTTGCCGAACTGTTTCCCGCCGTGCAGGCTCAGGCTCGAGAGGCCGAGAGCGCTGGTTTCGACACTGTCCTGCTGATGGACCACTTCTATCAGCTGCCGGGACTAGGTGAACCCGACGAACCCATGTTGGAGGCTTATACCGCGCTGGGCGCCTTGGCCACCTCCATCGAGCGGGTGCAGCTGTCGACCTTGGTGACCGGCAACACCTACCGCAACCCGACGTTGCTGGCCAAGACGATCACGACGCTGGACGTCGTCAGCGCCGGGCGTGCAATTCTCGGCATCGGTGCGGGATGGTTCGAGCTGGAGCACCGGCAACTGGGATTCGAGTTCGACACCTTCACCGAACGGTTCGAAAAGCTCGAGGAGGCACTGCAGATCATCGTCCCGATGCTGCACGGCGAGAAACCGACTTTCTCCGGCAAGTGGTATCACACCGAAAACGCGATCAACGAGCCGCGCTATCGAGGTCATATTCCCGTCATGCTCGGCGGTAGCGGCGAGAAGAAGACCTTCCGGCTGGCCGCCCGCTACGCCGACCACCTCAACATCATCGCCGAAATTGACCAGCTGCCCGGCAAGCTCGAGGTGCTTCAGCAGCGCTGCGCTGAAATCCATCGTGACCCGGCAACTTTGGAGACCAGCTGCTTGCTAACGGTCGTGCTCGACGGGTACGACGCGTACCGGGACATCGCCGAGGCTCGTGGCGGCCGAGCGGTCAGCGGCACACCCGAACAGGTGGCCGACGAAATCAAACGCCGGGTGCTTGATGCCGGCATCGACGGCGTGATCATCAACCTGCCGACGCACCGCTACACACCCGGTGTCATCACAGCGATCGGCGAGGCGCTCAAGCCGGTAGTCGATGCCCGCTGAGGAAGCGAAGACTGTCACTAGACGATGAGACGAAGCGCCCCGGCCCACTGGCCGGGGCGCTTTAACAGCTGAGCCGCTACATACGTTTAGTCTCGCGCCATGGACCGCTTCTTGCAGTGGGCATGGAATCAGCATGGGACGAGGTACTCCTGGGTGGTCGCCGCGGCCTCGTATTTCGTGGCGCTGCCGGTCTACCTTCTCCTATCGTTCGCAATCCTGGCTGTCGAGCACTCCGGTCGGTACTGTGAGGCAGCCGCCGCCGCAGGCGTTGCGGTGTTGGTGATCGTGTATGCGGTGGCTCTGCCCGGCGCTGGCGTGTGGCGGCTTGTCGAGCAATGGGCTGCAGGTCTTGAGCTGGACCGGGCCAGGGCGCTGGAAGCGACCTACGCCTGGTCCCGGAGCGCAGTTGCCCGGTCGTTGGCGGTATTTGCTGTGTGCGGCGCAGTGTTGTCGGTCAGCGTCGGCGCCATTGCTGGTGTAACCGGGCTGCGGCTGATCCAGTACGCGATCCTGGGGGGCGTTACCGCGGCTGGTTCCCATCTGGTCGCGGTTCATACTGTGGCGGAAGCACCGATGCGGCCGGTACGGATCTCCCTTGCCGGTGACTCGGATGTCGGTGATGATCTGCCGCGCTGGCGGCCAACATTCGCCGCCTGGTCGAGCTCGGCCATGCTCGCGGCCGTGCTGGTGTTTGCCGTCGTAGGCGCGATGTTCTCGGCGGTGTTCCGTTCAGCGAGCCAGCAACCCATAGCGTGGGTGATGATCGGATGCGCGTTGGCTTTAAGCCTCGGTGTGCCGATAACGCTCGGCGTCGCATTCGCACCGTCGCTGCGACCGATCCAGGATCTTGCAGAAGGCACTAAACGAGTGGCGGCCGGCGACTACAGCCGACGATTGCCGGTGGTTCAGGATGATGACCTTGGAGCGCTGGCGGCTTCGTTCAACCGCATGCAGACCGGTCTGGCCGAGCGGCAGCGACTTCAGGCCGCGTTCGGCAGCTACGTCGACCCGGCCTTGGCGGCGCGTCTGCTTGAGCAGGGTGACGATGTCTTCGGCGGTGAGCGTCGCGAGGTCACAGTCATGTTCGTCGACGTTCGTGACTTCACCCCATTCGCCGAGTCCAACAGCGCCGAGGACACCGTGGCTCGGCTCAATGCCCTGTTCGAGATAGTGGTGCCCGCAGTAGTCGACGCCGGGGGCCACGTGAACAAATTCCTCGGCGACGGCGCACTCGCCGTGTTCGGCGCCCCGAACGATCTAGCGGATCACGCGGATGCTGCGGTGAGCGCAGCGATGCTGATCCATCGCCGCGTCGACGAGCTTTTCGGCGGCGCGCTTCGGATCGGTACCGGGATCAACACCGGTCAGGTCATCGCGGGCACGATTGGTGGCGCAGGCAAGCTCGAATTCACCTTGATCGGTGACACGGTCAACGTCGCGGCCCGAGTCGAGCAGCTCACCAAGACAACCGGTGACGCGATTCTCCTCACTCAGCAGACCGTCGATGCTTTGGTTTCTCGGCCGCCCGGACTGACCGACCGGGGCGCTCACACGCTGAAAGGCAAATCAGCCGATACAAAGGTTTTCGGCCTCGGCCCGGCGATCACGCTTTCGCAGCGCCGCTGCTGAAGGCTAACCGCTCGCCAGCCGTTGCATAGCGAAGGGCGCCGGCCACCGGTTATCAGAGCCCGGCTATGACGATGCCCGCGCCGGTTACGATCGATCTCGACACGAACATGAAAGCCCACGATCCTGCGCTTTGCCACTGAAGCCTGATCGTTGGCGACCGCCCTGAAACCCGGCCGGGCAAGTATGAACCGAAGGAATCGGTATGACGGATCTCGATCAGTTCCAGCATCCGCGGTTTGCCCGGGTGTATGAGCGGATGAGCGCCGAGTCTGAGCGGCGAGGAACAGCGAAGCATCGTGACCGCCTGCTGGCCGGCTTAACTGGACGGGTTATCGAGATCGGTGCGGGCAACGGCATGAATTTCAGCCACTACCCCGACGCGGTCACCGAAGTAGTGGCCGTGGAGCCAGAAGACTACTTGCGTGGGCTGGCCGAACGGGCGGCTGCACAGGCGTCGGTGCCGGTGCGGGTACTGGCCGGTCGTGCAACCGCGCTACCGGTTGAAGACGACCGTTTCGACGCCGCGGTTGTCTCGCTTGTGTTGTGCTCGATCGCCGATACGCACGCGGCGTTGACAGAAATCCGGCGGGTACTGAAATCTGAAGGCGAGCTTCGTTTTTTCGAACACGTCCGCTCCACATGGCCATGGTTTGGACTCCTCGAGGACGCGATTACGCCACTGTATTCTCGCTTCGCCGGAGGTTGTCACCCCAATCGCGACACCGCCGCGGTGATCCGCGCGGCCGGCTTCAGCATCGAAGAAATAGACCGGTTCTGTTATGCGCCGCTGAGGTTTTACCCGTCATATGCGCACATACTCGGCCGGGCTCGACCCGTGCGGGGCGCCAAACCCGGGCATTGATCTTGGTGGACCTGGCAGGATAAGGGGCTCGTCGGTCCGGCTAACGATCCAGATCTGAGGTACACCGTGACGGGACTACGCCAGCGGGTGTTGGCCACGGTTGCCGGGCAACTCGGCCGCCCGCACGGGCTCGTGGGTCGCGGCGTAGCGGTACTGCTCAACCGCGGCAACCGGTCGGCGGTGGCTGCCGCCGTCGATGCGACAGGAGTCACGGCGGGCAACACTGTGGCCGACTTCGGTTTTGGTGGCGGGTTGGGGCTGGATCTGCTTCTGCAGCGGGTCGGTCAGCAAGGGACCGTACACGGTGTGGAAATCGCCGAGGACATGCTCACCCGCGCTCGTGCTCGCTTCGGCAAACAGATCGAGACCGGCCGGCTCAGGCTTAGCAATGGGTCGCTGGCCGCGTCGCCGCTCGACAGTAAGTCGCTGGACGCGCTGATCACGGTCAATACCGTGTATTTCGTGTCTGACCTCGACGCGGCCTGCACCGAATTAGTCCGCGTCCTGCGACCCGGTGGCCGGGCAGTGTTGGGGATCGGTGATCCTGACGCGATGGCCCGCTTGCCCTTCACGGCTTACGGGTTCGAGCTTCGCCCGATCGCCGAGACCGTTGTCGCGTTGCGAGAAGCGGGATTTAAGGACATCGAGCAGCGCAGCGTTGGCGAGGTGGCGATGCCATACCATCTGCTCACTGCCCGCACCGCGAGCTAAGAAGCATGCAGATCACTGAACAAAGCGCTGAATCTGCGTCGAACCCTGCCCTGGCCGTCCTCGAGCGTCTGCCTGGAGGTGCCCGAATTCGAGCTCTGCGACAGCTTCCCCGCCACGGTCAACGACGACGATGTCACCGAACGGGTCAGCGAGGTGTTCGCCGAATACTTCGGCGAGCGCTGCCAACCGATGGCGGCACTTTCTGCCAGCGAGGATTTCAGTGACATCCCCAATGCTCTTGGCGCCCCGTACACGTACTGGGGCATCGGGGGAATCGACGAACAGCAATACCGCCAAGCCGCTGAGGCGGGGCGGGTTGCCCAAGACATCCCGGTAAACCACTCACCGACGTTCGCGCCGGTGATCCAACCCACCCTCGACACGGGCACCGAAGCGCTCGTCATTGCGGCGCTGGCCTGGCTCGCAAGGTGAGGCGGCCCGTCGCACCGGACGGCACGCGCGGGCCTGAGGCCGAGGCGGGCGGTTAACCTCCCCGCATGGATCGCATCTGGCAGTGGGCGTGGGATCGGCACGGCAGGAGGTACTCGTGGGCGGTCTGCGCCATTGCAGCCCTAGTGGGGCTGCCGATATACGTCTTCTGGTCGTTTCTCATCGTCGCTGTCGAGCAGTCAAGTGACTACTTGAAGGCAGCCACTGTCACGGTTGTCGCGGTACCGGTGCTGGACTACCTGGTCATCCGCCCGGGTTGGGGGACGGGTCGCCTTATAGAGCAGTGGGCGGCCGGCCACGAGGTCGATCGGGCGAGAGCATTGGACGCCACCTACGCCTGGACCCGGGGGGCGGTTGTTCGAGGGGTGGCGTTGAATGCGGTTTGGGTCGGCCTGTTTTCGGTCGTTGTCGGTGCAATCGCCGGGGCGACCGGATGGCGGCTCGGCCAGTACGCACTACTGGGCGCCGTCATCGGAGTCGCCGTCCTGCTACCCGGTTTGCACAGCCTCGCGGAAGCCGCGGTGCGGCCGGTGAGGGTCGCGATCGCCGGTGACAGGGGGGTTGGTGACTCGCTGCCCAGCTCTCGTCCCTCCTTCGCCGCGTGGTCGAGCGTGTCCACGCTCGCGGTCGTGTTCGTCTTCGCGGTTGATGGCGCAATGCTGACGGCGGTGTTCGATCGGGCTCGGGACGAGCCTGCAATCTTCGTCGCGATCGGGTGTGTACTGACGGTCGGCCTCGGCTTGCCGCTGACGGTGGGCACTGCGTTGTCACCGTCGCTTCGACCGATTCGCGATCTCGCCGAGGGAACGGAACGTGTTGCGGCCGGTGACTACACCCAACGCTTGCCGGTGGTACAGGACGACGACCTGGGTGCGCTGGCGGCGTCGTTCAACCGGATGCAGGCCGGTTTGGCCGAGCGGCAACGACTTCACGCGGCGTTCGGCACCTACGTCGACCCTGCTCTCGCCGCGCGTTTGCTTGAGCAGGGCGACGATGTCTTCACCGGCGAGCGCCGAGAGGTGACGGTAATGTTCGTCGACGTCCGCGACTTCACCCCGTTCGCCGAGGCGAATTCCGCGGAGGACACCGTCGCGCGGCTGAACGGGTTGTTTGGGATCGTCGTTCCGGCCGTCGTCGACGCTGGTGGGCACGTCAACAAATTTCTCGGCGACGGTGCGCTGGCGGTGTTCGGCGCCCCGAACGATCTGGCGGATCACGCGGATGCCGCGGTTACTGCTGCCGTTCTGATTCGCCGTCTGGTGGCCGAGCGATTCGGCGGTGAACTTCGGATCGGCATCGGAATCAACACCGGTGTGGTGATCGCCGGCACCATCGGCGGCGGCGGCAAGCTGGAGTTCACCTTGATCGGCGACACCGTCAACGTCGCCGCCCGCGTCGAGCAGCTGACCAAGACCACCGGTGATGCGATCCTTCTCACGGATCGCTGCGTCGAGGCCCTGGTATCGCCGCCGTCCGGACTCACCGATCGGGGATCACATGAGCTGAAAGGAAAGTCAGCCGCAGTGCGAATCTTCGGGCTGGGCCCAGCGGCCGTTACGTGCGGCTGATATCGCTGGCAGTGTCACTCTGCAGCACCGTCCTTTGGTTATGTGACGATGCCAGAGTTTCATGTGAGGCTGGTGGGCCTACCCCAAGAGGTCGGGGTGGGCGGCCAGAACCTTCGCGACCTGGGTCAGTTTCACATTGAGATGCTGCGAGGAAGCCCGCAAAATATCGAAGGCTTCCTTGGCGGAGATGTTTCGCCTGCCCATCAGAATGCCCTTCGCTTGGCCGATTACGTCGCGGCTGTCTATCGCCTGATGCAGCTGCGCTTCCCGCAGTTTCGCCGAAGTAACCGCTTCCGTGCTGGCCAAGGCCAAGGATGCGTGAGTCGCCAACAGCAGAATCGCATCTCTGTCGATGCCGTCGAGCCCGTCGGGCTGCCGAGAATACAGATTCAACGCTCCGGACAGTCGTGGCGGTTCAGGCGTCGGAAGCAACGAGAGCGACAGAACAGCTTCCACACCCAACTTGCGCGCAGCATGCGTAAATTGCGGCCAAGGCGAATCAGCATCAGAGCCTTCAGGCCACGCCGCAAAGGCGGGTCCAGGATTCAACGCCGCCGCTACACATGGGCCCTCGCCCACTTCGTATTGACGCTCGTCGAGTAACTGAGCCACCCAATGCGTAGCGATAGGAGTGTGAAACGCTCCGTCAGGGCTCCGCAGTGTCACGCTCGCAACATCGACCTGTGGAGCCACACTGAGCGTCGCTTCCACGACCTGCTCGAGTACGTCCTCAACAGTTTGCGCGTCGAGTAAGGCAGCGGTCAGCCTGGCGAACTGGCAGCTCAGCGGGCCTAACGGGGACCCGTGGTCGCGTTTGGGGGGAACGCCTTGCCGACTCGCTTCTTCGGCATCGGCGACGAACCGCCGCCGGTCGCGAACCCAATCGGTGTCCATACGGGTCGTCTTCTTTCTTTGAAAGAAGCCCGCGCGGCACACCGCCTCGAACCTCTCGCTTCAGGAGCGGTGGCTGACGAAATGCCGCTGCTAGCCGATAAAGCGCCGCTGCTGCTTTACGACGATGAGACTACGAACTTGTCCATCACGGTCGCACTACGTGCAGTCTTCGCCATGTCGGCCGCTGGCCACAGCGTACGCCCTGCTGCTTTGGCTGAGTACCTGCTTTCGGATACTGCACCGTCGCGGCCGGAGGCTTTCGCGTCGGCAAGTCACTGCGGGTGGGTCGTCAGATACTCCCCGACCGGGATCGGAGCCGTCGCGGCGTAACCGATCGGCAGCAGCACGTCACCGGCGGTCGTGGAGTAGTACACATCCCACCGGTAGTAGCCGGCGAATGCGCCCGGATCGGCGGCAAGCACCGCGGCGTACTGGTCGACCGCCCGCACGTATTGGTCCGAGTGGTTGTACCGGCGGATGGCCTGGTCGCGATCGTTGGCGAAGCCGTTGGCGGCCAGGAAGCGGCCGGCCGCCGTGATGCTGTCGCCGGGCGAGCGGATATCGCCGCCGTTGCCGTAGGCGGCGAACGTCGAGGGCAGAAACTGCATGGGGCCTTCTGCGCCGGCGGTGCTGACGCCATTGATGCTGCCGAAGCGGGTTTCGATCAAATTGATCGCCGCCAGATAGTTCCAACCGACACCGGACGCCGACTCCGCATTGTGGTAGTCGCCCAGCAGTTCGTCTGCCGGTGCCGGTGCCTCGATGCGCCACGCCGGCAGGGTGTTTCGCGGCTGCGTCATCGCGATCAGCTGCCGACGAGCGTCGACATTGCGGTCGTATACCTCGAGCACCGGCGGCGGGATCCGCGGGCGCGTTGTCGCGTCCCATTCGGGATGCCGCCCGATGGCGCGGTAGGCGGCCTGTTCGCGGTGCGCCGCCGCCAACAATCCTGCCTCCGGCGTCGACGGGTCACGCAGCGCTTGCTCGTCGGCGACAAGGTCGTCGGCTAACTGCGTCGGGTCTGCCGGGAGCACCGGTTGGGCGCCCACGGGAACGATAGCCGCTCTCGCCGGACCGGCTGCGACGCGCGTCGGTGCGGTCGTGACGGCCACGACCTGCGAGCTCGGCGGCGCTGTCGGCTTTGCGCAACCCGGGAGGGCGAAGGAAGTCGCCGCGAGAACAAGCAAGGCGGTACACCCAGTCGCGCGAACGAACGCGGCAGTACGCCTCGAGCAAGCGACGGCTCGTCGTTCCGGGTGCACGGTGTTCACTTCCGTCGAGTGGCGGTGCGACGACTGGTTGACCAGTTGTACGTCTTTCGTATCAGACCTACTCGGTCGCTGAAAAGACGCCAAAGCTCCCGCACGCGCGCAGCGTGTCGGGGGCTTCGGCGTCTGTTCGAGCTGTCAGGCGGTGCGCCGGATCCCGCGGGTACGGCCGATGTCGCGCTTGAGCAACATGTCACGTTCGGTCTCAGACAGGCCGCCCCAAATGCCGTAAGGCTCGCCGACCTCCAGCGCGTGGGAACGGCACTGCTGCATCACCGGGCAGTGTCGGCACATCTCCTTCGCGCGCCGCTCACGCTGCATCCGGGCGCGACCCCGCTCCCCGTCCGGGTGGAAAAACACCGACGAATCGACGCCCCGGCAAAGGCCTTGTAGTTGCCATTCCCAGATATCGGCGTTGGGTCCTGGTAGCTGCTCCGGCTGTGGCATTTGAAATCCCTCTCTACAAACCCATCTCTGGGTCAGGTTGCGAACGCAGAGTCGTGCAACTGTTTCGAGCGATCACCGGTGACTACTCGTCGGCAATCAAAGTAGACATGCTTCCGAAATCGAGTCAACTGCCGGGTTCACAGCCCAATCAGCAAGCTGGACCAGCTATTTAACGTCCTGTTCACGAGGCGCACGGCCACCTTGCGGTTGCGAATGTGTCTCGCGACGTGGGCCGATCACGGATACCAGCAGTTCAGGAGTGGGCGGTGCGGAAAGTGCAATTCCCGAGACGCCGCTCTGCGATTAATGCTGCCGTAACTTATCGACCACAAGATTTTAACTGCCGCGCGTCAGTGATACTCGTCGCATGGGCGAGGCGATTCTATCGGCCGCCGCTTTCGGAGGCACACCGGGCCGTTGGCCGCTGCCGACCGCGGCCACACCGCAGCAGCATTGGCTGCGCGCGGTGGCAGCCGGGGGCCAGGGCCGCTATAGCAGCGCCCGCAGCGATTTAACGGCAATGCTGCGCTGTGCTCCGAGCGGCCGCCTGGCTTCGCTGGCGCACAGCACGCAGGGTTCCTTCCTGCGACAGCTCGGCTGGCACGCATCGGCGCGGCGCTGGGACGGTCGAGCGCTGACGCTGGCCGGCGACGACGCGGAAGCCCGCGCCGATGCGCTGATCGGTCTCGCGGCCGACGCGTTGGGCGTCGGCCGCTTCGCTGCTGCGGCGACATTGCTGACCCAGGTAGACCCTTCGGTGAGCAGCGCGGCGCAGCGGCCGGCAGTGCGCCGCAGTTGGGTCGCAGCCGAGCTGGCGATGGCCACTGCAGCAGGCTCGACCGCCGTGCGGCATGCCGAGACGGCCGTAGAGCTGGCGGCGCAGCCCGGCCCTGCAGGCGGGTTCGAGCGCCACCGCGTCAAAAGCCAGGTGGTGCTGGCGGCGGCGCTGTGCAGTGCCGGCGACCTGGACCGGGCGCGGATCATCGGGGACGACGCGCTGGAGGCGGCCGGCCGGCTGGGGCTTATTCCGCTGCAATGGGCGCTGAGTTGCCTACTGGTCGACATCGGCAGCGCCGGCCGCCCGGCCGGCGAGCTTGTCGCGCTGCGGGACAGTTGCGCTGAATGGGTGCGGCGCGCCGGCGGCACATGGGCGCGCGCTACCGCTTGAACGGCCAACCGGCCGTTATGGTCATCGTGTGTCACTGCGCCGGGATGACGCCCCCTCGTCGTAACGTCGGGGACTCCACGGCCGATGACACTGCCAGAAGAACGTCTCGACGCCGTCGTCGCAGCGGCGGTGGCAGGTGGCCGGGATGCGCTTCGGCAAGTGCTGGAAGTCGTCCGGCCGATCGTCGTTCGATACTGCCGGGCTCGCCTGGGTACGGCAGAGCGAAACGGAGTCTCGGCGGATGACGTCGCGCAGGAGGTGTGCTTGGCCATCTTGACGGCGTTGCCGCGCTACCGCGACCAGGGCCGCCCGTTTTTGGCTTTCGTGTACGGCATCGCCGCTCACAAAGTCGCCGACGCCCACCGGGCCGCCGGCCGCGATCTGTCCTATTCGGTCGAATCCCTACCCGAAAGGCGCTCCGCCGACGCGGGTCCCGAACAGTCGGTTCTCGAAGCCGAATCGTTGACCCGGATGACCGAGCTGCTCGGTGTGTTGCCCGCTAAGCAGCGCGAGATCCTGATCCTGCGTGTCGTGGTCGGCTTGACCGCCGAGGAAACCGCCGATGCGTTGGGCACCACGTCGGGAGCAGTGCGGGTAGCTCAGCATCGGGCGCTGACGCGGTTGAAGTCGGCACTGACCGTGACGGAGCAGGATCGTGTCTGAGCGCGGCTTCGATCCGGCGGCGATGAACGTGCTGGCCCGCACCGACCGTTTCGTCGACGCGCTTGCCGCCGGCGACCCCATCGGGTCGGACGACATCGACCGGGACGACGACGCCCTGGCCGCGTTGCTGTGCGAGTGGCGCGACGAACTGCGGCAGCCGCCTTTACCCCGGCTGGTGTCTGAGGAGGCGGCGCTCGTCGCGGTGGGTCGCGGTCGGGCCAGACGCAGAGACCTGCGCCGCGGCGCGCTGTGGGTGGCGTCGGTGGCCGCCGCGATCCCGGCGTTCGGTTGGTTGGGCGTGATGGTGGGCGATGCGCAGCCCGGCGGCCCGTTGTACGGCGTGCACACGTTGCTGTTCGGACAGGCGCCGGTCGACGACGACCAGATCGAGCTGACCGCGAACAACGAGCTAGCCGAAGTGCGCCAGATGATCGCCCAAGGTCGGTGGGATCAGGCTCAGGGCAAGCTCGCGACCGTCAACGACACCGTGCAGAACGTCAACGACACCGGCCGCAAACACAATCTGATCGAGCAGGTCAATCGGTTGAACGCGAAAGTGAACACCCGCAACCCGGACGCCACGGTCACGCCCGGCAAGTAGCCGGTGAAGCTTCAGCGCAGCCCGGGGAAACCTTCGGCGTCCGAGCCCGCCTCATAGCTGGGCTCGTTCAGCGACGCGTCGGCGTAACCGCGGCAATAGTCCCACGTCACGTAAGCGTCCGGTTCGGGATCGTAAGCCGGTTCGTGCGGCCGCACCGTACCGTCGATCAGCAACTGTAAAAGGTTAGCGCGCAACATATCCCAGTCGTGATAGTGGTCCTGCTGGCACTCGTCGCAGCAGACCACCAGGCCGCGGATGCCCCGGTGCGCCAACAGCGCCTCGTAGACGGCCAGATCGGCCAGATCGGCTTCGACCGCTGTCCGCTCCTGCGCGTCCAGCGGTTGACCCGGCTCGACCGCGTCCAGCGCAGCGGACGGATCGCAAGGGTCGTCAGCGAACGGATCGGGCGGCAAACCCGGGGGGAGGTGGTCACGCACCCTGTCAGATTACGCAGGCGAGCAGGCGTCGCGCCAGCGGCGCCCCGGCGTGCCGTCCTGTCGGCGCGCTGAAAGAACACGGCTCAGGAATCGGTGCGTGAGCCGATAGGATGGGCGTCACCCGTCCGCTTCGAAGCCGCCTGCCTCGATGTGATTCGGAGCCTGCTCTGGAGGCCGACTGATGACCCTTGCCAACGGCAGTGCCGACCGGATCGACAGCCCGAACGTCCGCCTCGGCACCCCGGCTGAGGACATGGTGCCCACCGGCGGTGACGATCCGCACAAGGTGGCGATGCTCGGGCTGACGTTCGACGACGTGCTGCTGCTGCCCGCGGCCTCCGATGTAGTGCCCGCCACCGCGGACACCTCGAGCCAGCTCACCCGCAAGATCCGGCTCAAGGTGCCCCTGGTGAGCTCGGCCATGGACACCGTCACCGAGTCGCGGATGGCGATCGCGATGGCCAGGGCCGGCGGGATGGGTGTGCTGCACCGCAATCTGCCGGTTGCGGAGCAGGCCGGCCAGGTCGAGACGGTCAAGCGCTCCGAAGCCGGGATGGTCACCGACCCGGTCACCTGTCGGCCGACCAACACGCTGGCCGAAGTCGACGCCATGTGCGCGCGGTTCCGGATCTCCGGGCTGCCGGTGGTCGACGATTCGGGTGCATTGGTCGGCATCATCACCAACCGCGACATGCGCTTCGAGGTCGACCAATCCAAGCGGGTCGCCGAGGTGATGACGAAAGCCCCGCTCATCACCGCCAAGGAGGGTGTCACCGCCGACGCCGCGCTGGGCCTGCTGCGACGCAACAAGATCGAGAAGCTGCCCATCGTCGACGGCCGGGGCCGGTTGACCGGGCTGATCACCGTCAAGGACTTCGTCAAAACCGAACAGCATCCGCTGGCCACCAAAGACAGCGACGGACGGCTGCTGGTCGGTGCGGCGGTCGGTGTCGGCGACGACGCCTGGGTTCGCGCGATGACGCTGGTCGACGCCGGGGCCGACGTGGTGGTCGTCGACACCGCTCACGCGCACAACCGGCTGGTGCTCGACATGGTCGGCAAACTCAAAGTCGAGGTCGGCGACCGGGTCGAGGTGGTCGGCGGCAACGTCGCGACCAGGTCGGCGGCCGCGGCGCTGGTCGAAGCCGGCGCCGACGCGGTGAAGGTGGGTGTGGGACCGGGTTCGATCTGCACTACGCGGGTGGTGGCCGGGGTCGGGGCGCCGCAGATCACCGCGATCCTGGAAGCCGTGGCGGCCTGCGCTCCGGCGGGCGTGCCGGTGATCGCCGACGGTGGCCTGCAGTACTCCGGTGACATCGCCAAGGCGCTGGCCGCCGGCGCGTCGACGGCGATGCTGGGGTCGCTGCTGGCCGGCACCGCCGAAGCGCCCGGCGAGTTGATCTTCGTCAACGGAAAGCAGTACAAGAGCTACCGCGGGATGGGATCGCTGGGCGCGATGCAGGGGCGCGGTCAGGGAAAGTCGTACTCCAAAGACCGCTACTTCGCCGACGACGTGTTGAGCGAGGACAAGCTGGTGCCGGAGGGCATCGAGGGCCGGGTGCCGTTCCGCGGTCCGCTGGCGACGGTGATTCACCAGTTGACCGGGGGGCTGCGCGCCGCCATGGGCTACACCGGCTCCACCACGATCGAGGTGTTGCAGCAGGCGCAATTCGTGCGGATCACCGCGGCGGGCCTCAAAGAGAGCCACCCGCATGACATCACGATGACCGCCGAAGCACCCAACTATTACGTACGGTGAGCGGGTTTCGTATGCGTGACCTGGTCGAGATCGGGATGGGCCGCAGCGCGCGGCGGACTTACGAACTCGCCGACGTCAACATCGTGCCGTCGCGACGCACCCGTTCGTCGCAGGATGTGTCGACGGCCTGGCAACTCGACGCTTACCGGTTCGAGATTCCGGTCATCGCCCACCCCACCGACGCGTTGGTGTCGCCGGAGTTCGCCATCGAACTGGGCCGCCTCGGCGGTCTGGGCGTGCTGAACGGTGAAGGCTTGATCGGCCGTCACCTCGACGTGCAGGCCAAGATCGCCCAGGTCGTCGAGGCGGCCGAGAAAGAACCGGAACCGGCCGCGGCGATCCGGCTGCTGCAACAGCTGCACGCGGCGCCGCTGGACCCCGAACTGCTCGGCGCCGCGGTGGCCCGAATCCGGGACGCGGGGGTGGTGACGGCGGTGCGGGTGAGCCCGCAGAACGCCCAGGCGCTGACGCCGGCATTGTTGGCCGCGGGCATCGACCTGCTGGTGATTCAGGGCACGATCGTCTCGGCTGAACGGGTGGCTTCCGACGGGGAGCCGCTCAACCTCAAGACGTTCATCTCGGAGCTCGACGTGCCGGTGGTGGCCGGCGGCGTGCTCGACCACCGCACCGCGCTGCACCTGATGCGCACCGGCGCCGCCGGCGTCATCGTCGGCTATGGCTCCACCCGCGGCGTGACGACCAGCGACGAGGTGCTGGGCATCAGCGTGCCGATGGCCACCGCCATCGCCGACGCCGCCGCCGCCCGGCGTGAGTACCTCGACGAGACCGGCGGTCGTTACGTGCATGTGCTGGCCGACGGTGACATCCACACTTCCGGTGAGCTGGCCAAAGCGATCGCCTGCGGCGCGGACGCGGTGGTTCTCGGTACCCCGCTCGCCGAGGCGGCCGAGGCGCTCGGCGACGGCTGGTTCTGGCCGACGGCCGCGGCGCATCCGTCGTTGCCCCGCGGTGCGCTGCTGCAGGTCGCCGTCGGGGAACGCCCGCCGCTGCGACAAGTGCTGGGTGGCCCGTCCGACGACCCGTTCGGATCGCTGAACCTGGTCGGCGGTCTGCGGCGATCGATGGCCAAAGCGGGCTACTGCGACCTCAAAGAGTTCCAGAAGGTCGGGCTGACCGTCGGAAGCTAAGCCACTGAGGGCTGAGCGTGCAGAGACGTACGGCAGTTGCGGCGTGTCGGCGGGCAGACGCGCACGCTCGCCGGCTCTGGGGTTGCGCGAACCCACTGGCTCGTTACTGGACTGTCAGTTCATAATGGTGCGATGAAGCCGGACTACGACGTTCTGATCATCGGTTCTGGGTTTGGCGGCAGCACCACCGCGCTGCGGCTGACGGAGAAGGGGTACCGCGTCGGCGTGCTGGAAGCCGGTCAGCGCTTCGCCGACAAGGACTTCGCCAAGACATCCTGGGATCTGCGTCGCTTCCTGTGGGCGCCCAAGCTGGGCTGCTACGGCATTCAGCGCATCCATCTGCTGCGCGATGTGATGATCCTGGCCGGCGCCGGCGTGGGTGGTGGGTCACTGGTTTACGCCAACACCTTGTACGTGCCGACCGAACCGTTCTTCGTCGACAAGCAATGGGCACACATCACGGACTGGCGTGCCGAACTGATGCCGCACTACCAGCAGGCGCAACGGATGCTGGGCGTGGTGCGCAACCCGACGTTCACCGACGCCGACCGCATCATGAAGGAAGTCGCCGACGAAATGGGCGTCGGCGACACCTGGGTGCCGACGCCGGTCGGGGTATTTTTCGGCCCCGACGGCAAGAAGACGCCCGGTAAGACGGTGCCGGACCCGTACTTCGGCGGGGCCGGCCCGGCGCGCACCGGTTGCCGCGAAGTCGGGGAGTGTATGACCGGCTGCCGGCACAACGGCAAGAACACCCTGGTCAAGAATTACCTCTACCTCGCCGAGTCCGCCGGCGCCGAGGTGCACCCGATGACCACCGTGACCGGCTTCGAGCAGCGGCCCGACGGGGTGTGGGAGGTGCACACCGTGCGCACCGGGCGCTGGATCCGCAAGCAGAAGCGCACCTTCACCACCACCAATCTGGTGCTGGCCGCCGGCACCTACGGTACGCAGCGGCTGCTGTTCAAGATGCGCGACAAGGGCAAGCTGCCCGGGTTGTCCGACCGGTTGGGGGTGCTGACCCGCACCAACTCCGAGGCGATCGTCGGTGCCGGGAAATTCGAAGTGGACCCGGAGCTGGATCTGACGCACGGGGTGGCGATCACGTCGTCGATTCACCCGTCGTCCGACACGCATGTCGAGCCCTGCCGGTACGGCAAAGGGTCCAACGCGATGGCGATGTTGCAGACGTTGATGACCGACGGCCCCGGTGAGGGCGGCTCGGACGTGCCGCGCTGGAGGCAATTGATCGCGACGGCGCGCCAGGACCCGCGCGGCACGCTGCGCCTGCTCAACCCCAAGCAGTGGAGCGAGCGCACGATGATCGCGCTGGTGATGCAAAACCTCGACAACTCCATCACCACCTTCACCAAGCGGACCAAGCTGGGTTTCCGCCGGTTCACCAGCAAGCAGGGCCACGGCGAACCGAACCCCACGTGGATCAAGGTCGGCAATGAAGTCACCCGCCGCATCGCCAAGAAGATCGACGGCGTCGCCGGTGGCACCTGGGGTGAGCTGTTCAACATACCGCTGACCGCGCACTTCCTGGGCGGTGCGGCGATCAGCGACACCCCGGAAAACGGTGTCATCGACCCCTATCACCGGGTCTACGGATACCCGACGCTCTCCGTGGTCGACGGCGCTGCCATCTCAGCCAATCTCGGTGTCAACCCGTCGCTGTCGATCACCGCGCAAGCCGAGCGGGCTGCGTCGTTGTGGCCGAACAAGGGCGAAGAGGATGTGCGTCCGCGGCAGGGTCAGCCCTATCAGCAATTGGACCCCGTCCCGCCCGTGCATCCGGCGGTGCCCGCTGACGCGCCGGCCGCGCTGCGGTGGCTGCCGATTGCGCCGATCAGCTCCGCGGGCTGACCGGCCGCCTCAGCTGGCGACCGCCGCGAGCGGTGCGCCGTTGACCACCCGGCTGTGTTCGCCGTGCACGCTGACAGGCACATCGCCCGTCAGCGTGACCCGGTGCATCAGCCGGTAGTGGTTGTCGTAGTCGTCGATCGCCCGGTGCTGGGTCGCACGGTTGTCCCAGATGGCCACGTCACCCGGCTCCCAGTTCCACCGGATCGTGTTCTCCGGCACGGTGATCCGGCGTTGCAGCAGTTCGAACAGCACGTGCGACTCGTGGCTGTCCAGGCCGACGAAGCCCCGCACGAAGTCGCCGGCGACCAGGGTGCGTTCGCCGGTCTCCGGATGCACCCGGACCACCGGATGCTCAGTGCGAAAATCCGGCTTCTCGAACACCTGACGGAACGCCCGCTGCGCGTCGGTCGTCCCGGATTCCTGGCCGGTGGCCACGTAGTCGTAGCGGTTGGTGTGCAGCGCCCACAGATTGTCGACGAGGCACTTCAACGGTTCGGGCAGATCGGCATAGGCCGCCGCGGTCGAGGCCCACAGGGTGGATCCGCCGTAGCTGGGCAGCGTGACCGCACGCAGCACCGAGGCCGACGGATAGTCGGCGACGAACGTGACATCGGTATGCCAGCGCGTCGCCTTGCCGTATTCGGAGTTGATCGGGGTGATGATGGGCCCGTTGTCGGCGGCGAAGAAAGCAGCGGCCGGGTGACCGACCGGCGTGCCCAGCAATTCAGCGAACGCAAGCTGCCCCTGGTCGTCGAGGTGGTGCTGACCGCGAAAGAAGATCACTCTGTGGGACAACAGTGCCCGGCGGATCTCCTCGACCGTGGTGGCGTCCAGGTCACCGCTCAGGCGCACCCCGTCAACCCGGGCGCCGATGCGGCTGCCCAGCTTCGTCACGGTCAGGGGGGTGGTTGGCGAAGTACTCATAGTGGTGTCCTCATTGCCAGGTGTAGTCACATGACTACGGTAGGTGTATCGGTTACTGTAGTCACATGACTACACACGTGTCAAGGTCCGATTCACGGTCGAGCTCGCGGGCCAAACGGCCAAACGCACCCGTCGGGCGCGAAGAGGTGGCCGCCGCGATACTGACCGCCGCTGGCGAACTGTTCGCCGAACACGGTCCGGCCGCCACCTCCATCCGCGACATCGCCGCGCGCTCGAAGGTCAACCACGGCCTGGTCTTTCGCCACTTCGGCGCCAAGGAGCAACTGGTCGGTGCGGTGCTCGACCACTTGGGCGCGAACCTTACCGAGCTGCTGGCCGCCGGGGTGCCGGCTGAGCAAATCGATGCGGCCGCCGACCAGCAGTTGCGGGTGATGGCCCGCACGTTGCTCGACGGCTATCCGGCCGGCCAGCTGCAGAAGCATTTCCCCAACGTCGCCGCCCTGCTCGAGCAGGTGCGTTCCCGCCACGACAGCGATGCCGGCGCCCGACTGGCGGTCGCCAATGCGCTTGCCCTGCAGTTCGGTTGGCGGCTGTTCGAGCCGATCCTGCGCTCAGCGGCCGGTATCGAGGAGTTGCCGGCCGCGGACCTGCGGGCTGCCGTCGGCGATGAGGTGGCGCGGATCCTCGACCCGCGCTAGCCGAACGACTTACTGCGATTTCGGGGCAGCGACGGCGCGGCGATGCGTCGGCTCGCGGCCCGGTGGCTGCGACGGCGGCGGCAGCAGTGATTTACGCGGCCGCACCGGCACGGTCGTCGGCTCTTCAGTGCTCAAGGTGATTTCCTCACCGGCGTGGCGGATGACCAGCTCCTGGCCCTCGGGCCCGTCCCGCAACGTGTAGGTGACCTCGTCATGGCTGACGCACACCGTCAACCGAAACTCGCGCCATCGCAATCGGAACCGCATACAGGCGAAGGCGTCCGGCAGCTGCGGGTCAAGCGACAGCACCCCCTCGTCGTCGCGCAGACCGCCGAAACCGGCGACCAGCGCGGTCCACGCACCGGCCAGCGACGCCATGTGCAGACCGTCTTGACTGTTGTTGTGCAGGTCGCGTAAGTCGATGAGCGCGGCCTCGTAGGCGTAGTCGTGGGCGAGCTCCAAATGACCGACCTCGGCGCACATCACTGCCTGAGTGCAGGCCGACAGCGACGAATCGCGCACCGTGCGCGATTCGTAGTAGTCGACGTTGCAGGCCTTCTGTTCCGGCGTGAACGCGTGGCTTTGCCATTGCATCGCCAACACCAGATCGGCTTGCTTGACCACCTGCGAAGGGTAAAGCCGCACATAGGGCTCGTTGAGCAATAGCGGATATTTCTGGTGGTTCTCGAAGTCCCATTCGGCGAAGGTGGTGAAGCCTTCGCACTGCTGATGCACCCCGAGTTCCTCGTCGAACGGGATGGCGGCCGCGTTGGCCGCGTCCCGCCAGGCGGCGGTCTCTTCAGTGGTGACGCCCATCGCGCGCGCCTTCTCCGGATGCCGGGCGCACGCCTCGGCGGCCACCCGCAGGTTGTGGGCGGCCATCAGGTTGGTGAAGGTGTTGTCCCGCACAATGGCGGTGTACTCGTCTGGTCCGGTGACGCCGTCGATGTGCCAGACGCCGTGCCGGTCGTGGTGCCCCAGTGAGCGCCACAGCCGGGCGGTCTCAATTAGCACTTCCAGGCCGTATTGCTCTTCCAGCGACTCGTCCCCGGTGACGATGCGGTAGCGCTCGAAAGCCATCGCGATGTCGGCGTTGACGTGAAACGCCGCGGTGCCGGCCGGCCAGTACCCCGAGCACTCCTGACCCCGAATGGTCCGCCACGGGAAGGCCGCGCCGGCCAGGTCCAATTCGGCCGCTCGGTCACGGGCCAGATCCAAGGTGGACGCCCGCCACTGCAGCGCGTCAGCCGCCGCGTGCGGTGCGGTGTAGGTGAGGACGGGAAGAACGAATCCTTCGGTGTCCCAGAACGCGTGCCCGTCATACCCGCTGCCGGTGAGGCCCTTGCCGGCGATCGCGCGGACTTCGGCGCGTGCGCTGGCCTGCAGCAGGTGGAACAGACCGAATCGCACCGCCTGCTGGATCACCGGGTCGCCCTCTATTTCGACGTCCGCGCTGTCCCAGAATTTATCGAGGTACTCGCGCTGCGCGTCGACCAAACCCTGCCAGCCGCAGTACCGCGCCCCGGTGATCGCGGCCGCGGCCTGGTCCCGCAACGCAGGGCGTGAGCGCAGACTCGACCAGCCGTAAGCGAGGTATTTGACGATGCGCAGCTTCTGTCCGGGGCGAAGGCCACAGATCACGGTGGTGCGGGCCAGGTCAGGGCGCACTTCGGTACTGACCTCGACGCGCCCGGGCACGTCGATTTCGTGGTCCATCACCGCGGCCATCATCAATCCGCTTGTCCTGGTCCGGTGCATCAGCAGTGCCCGCAGGTCAGTGGACGTCTCTTGGTCGACGGCTTCCAGCGGGTTGTCCAGCACTGCCGCCACCCGCGGATCATCGGAGGTCTGCGGCTGGTCCTCGTTGCTCACTAGTTCGGACTGCAACGTCACCCGGACGAACTCGTCGATCGCTTCGACGACGTACTCGATGGCCGCGACACCGCGTTGAGCCAGCGACACCAGCCGGGTCGATACGATCTTCACCTGCTTGTCCGCCGGTGAGCGCCAGTGCGCCCGACGGGTCAACGTGCCGGCGCGCAGGTCCAGTGTCCGCTCGTGTTCCAACAGCTCGCCGTAGCGCACATCGAACGGCTCGTCGTCGACCAGCAACCGGATGATCTTGCCGTTGGTCACGTCGACGACGGTCTGACCGGCTTCGGGGAACCCGAACCCGGCCTCGGCGTAGGGCAGCGGGCGTACCTCGTAGAAAGAGTTGAGGTAGGTGCCGGGCAAGCCGTGCGGCTCGCCTTCGTCGAGGTTGCCGCGCAACCCGATATGGCCGTTGGACAGTGCGAACAGCGATTCGGTTTGCGCCAGGATGTTCAGTTCGAGTCTGGTTTCCTTGACCTGCCACGGTTCGATCGGAAAGACGTCCTCGGTGATCATGAGTCGTCGCCCAGCAGGTCCGCGAGGTCTTTGACGACGACGTCGGCACCGCTTTCGCGCAACTTGTCACCCTCTCCGTGCCGGTCGACGCCCACCACGTATCCGAAGTGGCCGGCGTGGCCGGCCTCGACACCGGAGATGGCGTCTTCGAACACCGCCGCCGCGCTGGGCTCGACGTCGAGCAGCTCGGCTGCACGCAGAAACGAATCGGGAGCCGGCTTGCCGTCCAGGTGTTCTTCGCGCAGCGTCACGCCGTCAACGCGCTGCTGAACGAATTGTTCAATACCGGCGACCTTGAGTATCTCCTCGGTATTGGCACTGGACGAAACAACGGCGACCTTCAGGCCCGCCTCCTTGACCGCGTCCAAGTAGCGCCGCGACCCGTCGAACACCTTGACACCGTCTTCATGAAGGGCCTTCTGAAAGGCATCGTTTTTGCGGGTGCCCAGGCCGTGCACCGTGTCCGCGTCCGAGGGATCGTCGGCGTCGCCCTCCGGCAGGTCGATGCCGCGGCTTTCCAGAAAAGACCGCACACCGTCTTCGCGGGGCTTGCCGTCGACGTATTCCAGGTAGTCCTTGTCCGGGTCGAACGGCACGAACTCCTCGTCGTTTTCATCGGCGCGCTTACGAAGGAAATCGTCGAACATGGCCTTCCAGGCGGCGGTGTGCACACTGGCGGTGTCAGTGAGTACACCATCGAGATCGAACAGGATGGCGTGCACCGAATCCGGTAGACCAAGCACAGTAGCCTCGCTTTCGGCTGGCGGAACTTGTTTCGCTCCCTACTCCACCATGCCAGCGGGCCAAGGACGGCAGGTTCGCGCTTACTGCGATCGCCTTTGATGATTGCGGCGACCCGCTTCGGCCGGCTTTCAGCCGCGCTCGCGATCGCCTTTGATGATTGCGGCGACCCGCTTCGGCCGGCTTTCAGCCGCGCTCGCGATCGCCTTTAGACTGCTGGCAATGGAATCTTCGTCGCCTCGCCCGGTGCTGGTGGTCGATTTCGGCGCGCAGTATGCGCAGTTGATCGCGCGGCGGGTGCGCGAGGCGCGGGTTTACTCCGAGGTGATTCCGCACACCGCCACAGTCGAGGACATCAAATCCCGCGATCCCCAGGCGGTGGTCCTGTCCGGCGGGCCGGCCAGTGTCTACGCCGAAGGGGCGCCGCAACTCGACCCCGCGCTGTTCGACCTCGATGTGCCGGTGTTCGGCATCTGTTACGGCTTCCAGGCCATGGCGCAGGCGCTGGGTGGCACCGTCGCCCGTACCGGCACCAGCGAGTTCGGCCGCACCGAGCTGAAAGTGACGGGCGGAGAACTGCATTCAGGCCTGTCCGAAACCCAGCCGGTGTGGATGAGCCACCGTGACGCGGTGACCGCCGCGCCGGCCGGTTTCGAGGTGGTGGCCGGCAGTCCCGGGTCGCCGGTGGCGGCATTCGAAGACCGGACCCGACGGCTGGCCGGCGTGCAATACCACCCGGAGGTAATGCATACGCCGCATGGCCAGCAGGTGCTCAGCCGGTTCCTGCACGACTTCGCCGGACTCGGCGCCGAGTGGACGGCCGCCAACATCGCCACTGCGTTAGTCGAACAGGTCCGGGAACAGATCGGTGACGGCCACGCGATCTGCGGGTTGTCCGGCGGAGTGGACTCCGCGGTGGCCGCCGCGCTGGTGCAGCGGGCCATCGGGGACCGGCTGACCTGTGTCTTCGTCGATCACGGCCTGCTGCGGGCGGGTGAGCGCGTTCAGGTGCAGCGCGATTTCGTCGCTGCCACCGGCGCGAACCTGGTGACCGTCGACGTGGCGGACACCTTCCTCGCGGCGCTGTCCGGGGTGACCAATCCAGAAGGTAAGCGCAAGATCATCGGTCGCCAGTTCATCCGCGCGTTCGAGGGCGCTGTGCGAGACATACTCAGCGACAGTGCGTCTGGGGCGGCTGAGGACGGGAACATCGAGTTCCTGGTGCAGGGCACGCTGTACCCCGATGTGGTGGAGTCCGGCGGAGGCAGTGGCACGGCAAACATCAAGAGCCATCACAATGTGGGTGGCCTGCCCGGCGATCTGAAGTTCAAGCTCGTCGAACCGCTGCGCTTGCTGTTCAAAGACGAGGTGCGCGCGGTGGGCCGCGAGTTGGGCCTGCCGGAAGAAATCGTTGCCCGTCAGCCGTTCCCGGGACCCGGTTTGGGCATCCGGATCGTCGGTGAGGTCACTGCCCAGCGGTTGGCGACGCTGCGGCGCGCTGATGTGATCACCCGCGAGGAGCTGACGGCAGCCGGCCTGGACAGTTCGATCTGGCAGTGCCCGGTGGTGTTGTTGGCCGACGTCCGGTCGGTCGGCGTGCAAGGTGACGACCGTACTTACGGGCACCCGATCGTGCTGCGCCCGGTGTCCAGCGAGGACGCCATGACTGCCGACTGGACCCGGGTGCCCTACGAGGTGCTGGAACGCATCTCCACCCGCATCACCAATGAGGTCGCCGAAGTCAACCGGGTAGTGCTGGATGTGACCAGCAAGCCACCGGGCACCATCGAGTGGGAGTGAGAAGTCCGGGTTTGTCGCCGGACTGAGTGCGTCCACGGCTTTGATGCGCGTCCACGGTGCTCTGCGCCGCCTTTCGATCGTCCTCGAAACACACTGGGCGCCCTGAGCACATTCGACGTGGCCATCGACGGCAATCGCGACGCTTAAGCCACATCAGTAACGCCAGCACAAGCAGCCTCTCCTGTTTCTTGACGTTGTCGGTGGGCAGGTGTTGACTCGCATTAATCGAACATACTTTCGATACTTGCGAGTCAGGAGGGGTGATGACGGCTGCTGTCGGCCAGCACAGCACTCGTGCTGAGCAGCTCAAACAGCTGCGCCGACAGATGGCGGCGGTAACCGGAAAGGTAGGTGCCGGACGTCAGGCCGGTAGGCACAGCCCTACCCTTGCCAAGGGACTGCTTCTCGATGCAGAGGCCAAGCTGCCGGTACCGCCGTCGCTGGCTGATGTGCTTCCCGGCGCGTTGCCCAGGGGAGTGGTGGCGGTGCTGTCGGGAGCCCGGTCGTTGCCGTTGAGCATGGTGGCCGCGGTGACGGCTGCCGGTCACAACGCAGCCATCGTCGGCCAGCCGAAGGTCGGGTTGCTGGCCGCGGTGGAGATGGGTGCGGACCTGAGCCGGCTGGCGTTGATACCGGATCCGGGAACCGATCCGGTCGAGGTGGCCGCGGTGCTCATGGACGGGATGGATCTCGTGGTGCTGGGCCTGGGTGGACGGTGGGTGCCGCCGAGCCGGGCGCGGGCGGTGGTGGCCCGGGCGCAGCAGAAAGGCTGCACTCTGCTGGTCGTCGACGGCGACTGGCAGGGGGCACACCTGCGGCTGGAGGCCAGGGTGGGTGGCTATGAAACCACCATGAGCGCCATCCCTGGCTTCGGGCGGATCAGCAGAGTGCGAATCGACGTGTGTGCACGCGGACGGGCGGTCCACCCGCCGGCGACGATGCAGAGCGCAGCGATGAGGAGGAGCGGCGCATCGTGACCCCGCCTGCGACGATGCAGCCGGGTGAGTCGGTGTGAGTGTTCGATGACCTCTCGGGTGTTGGCGATCTGGTGCATGGACTGGCCCGCAGTGGCCGCCGCGGCGGCGGCGGGCCTGCCTGCGACGGCTCCGGTCGCAGTCACCCTGGCCAACCGGGTGATTGCCTGCTCGTCGGCCGCCCGCGCGGCCGGAGTGCGGCGAGGCCTGCGGCGACGGGAGGCGGCGGCCAACTGTCCGCAACTGCACGTCGTCACCGCGGATCCCGACCGCGACGCCCGCTTCTTCGAAAGAGTCATCGTGGCGGTGGACGATCTGGTGCCCCGCGCCGAGGTGCTGCGGCCCGGGCTGGTGGTGTTGCCGGTGCGCGGGGCGGCCCGGTTCTTCGGGTCCGAGCAGCAGGCGGCTGAGCGGCTGATCGACGCGGTCGCCGCTGCCGGCGCCGAATGCCAGGTAGGGATAGCCGATCAGTTGTCCACCGCAGTGTTCGCTGCTCGCGCCAGCCTTATCGTCGAGCCCGGTCAGGACGCCCAATTTCTGTCAACGCTGTCTATCCGGCAGCTGGCCACCGAGCCCAGTCTGGCCGGGCCGGGACGGGAAGACCTCGCGGACCTGTTGTGGCGCATGGGTATTCGCACTATCGGGCAGTTCGCGGTGTTGCCGCGCACCGATGTGGTGTCCCGGTTCGGCGCCGACGCGCTGGCCGCGCACCGGTTCGCCCGCGGTGAGCCGGAACGTGGGCCGTCCGGACGTGAGCCGCCGGCCGAACTCGACGCCGAGCTGCACTGTGATCCGCCGATCGACCGTGTCGACGCCGCGGCGTTCGCCGGTCGCTCGCTGGCCGGCCAGTTACATCAAACGCTGATGGCCGCCGGGGTGGGATGCACCCGGCTGGCCATTCACGCCGTCACCGCCAATGGCGAAGAGCTGCACCGGGTTTGGCGATGCGCTGAACCGTTGACCGAGGACGCCACCGCCGACCGGGTGCGCTGGCAACTTGACGGATGGCTGAACAACCGCACAGCCGGCAATCGGCCCACCGCGCCGGTAACGCTGCTGCGGCTGCACGCGGTGGAGGTGGTGTCGGCCGGTGCACTGCAACTGCCGTTGTGGGGCGGCCTCGGTGAAGAGGACCGGCTGCGCGCCCGTCGGGCGCTGGTGCGGGTGCAGGGTCTGCTCGGTCCCGAGGCGGTGCAGGTCCCGGTGCTCAGCGGCGGTCGCGGACCGGCTGACCGCATCACCTTGACGCCGTTGGGCGACGAGCCGGTGCCGCGGGCAGATCCGGGTCTGCCGTGGCCCGGCCAGCTACCCGGACCGTCGCCGACGGTGTTAGTCGACGACCCGGTCGAATTGCTCGACGAGCACGGCCATCCCATCCGGGTGACCAGCCGGGGACAGTTCTCCGCTGACCCGGCGCGGCTGTCTTCCCGTGATGGGGATGACCGGTTGCGCTGGTGGGCCGGCCCGTGGCCGGTTGACGAGCGGTGGTGGGATGACCGGCCGGTGGCCGGCCAGGGGGGTGGCCGCACTGCCCGTGCCCAGATATTGCTGACCGGTGAACCCGGGTCTGATTCGGGACGGGCGCTGCTGCTGTGCTATCGCCAACGACGTTGGTATCTGGAGGGGATTTATGAATGAACATGGTCGACCGATTTGACGCTTCCGCCACTTTTCGGCCTTGAGGCCGCCAGGTGCGGGCGCTTTTTGTACAGTTCGATGACGTGAATGCCCAGTCGCTGAACATCGCCGCCTTGCTTGGCGACCTTGCTTTGCAGATGCAAGCAGAGCCAAGCTCGGAGGCCATCCTGAACACCATCGTCAGCGCGGCCGTCGATCTTTTGCCCGGCATCAGCTGGTCGGGCATCTCGTTGGTCCGAGGCAAGACCGTGACCTCCGAGGCGCCGTCAGACGAGGTAGCCCGACGACTTGACCAGCTGCAAAGCGAGTTGGGCGAAGGGCCCGCGTTGAGCGCTCTGGCCGAACAGCGCACCGCCAACATCCCCGACCTGCGCGCTGAGAAACGCTGGCCGAGATTCGTGGCCGCTGCGACCGGCATGGGCGTGCACTGCGTGCTGTCCTTTCGCCTGTTCGTCAAGCAAGAGTCATTCGGGGCGTTGAATCTCTACGGACCTCAACCGAACTACTTCAATGAGGAGTCCGTGGCCGTCGGCGAGATCTTGTCTCAGCACGCGGCGGTCGCCATGGCCGGGGCCGCCACCGAGGAGCAACTCCGGGCGGCTATCAAAACCCGCGATGTCATCGGCCAAGCCAAAGGCATCCTGATGCATCGGGACCACTTGACCGGGCTGCAGGCGTTCGCCACGCTGACCCGCGCATCGCAGGAGACCAACATCAAGTTGGTCGACGTCGCGCGTTTCCTGATTGCCGAATTCGAAAAACGTCTAGACGCAAGCAGCTAGCGCCCCAAGGCTCGACGCCGAATCGCCGGAAAGCGGCGTGTCCGAATCGGCGGCGAGCGATGATGGAGTCACGATGACTACTGCCGTCGACCCGTCCGTGCCGCCCAGCGGCGGCGGCTGCGCCGAGTGCGAGGCCGCCGGCGGATGGTGGGTGCATCTGCGGCGCTGCGCGGCGTGCGGCCACGTCGGCTGTTGTGACGATTCGCTGTCGCGGCACGCCAGGAAGCACTGGCAAAACAGCGGTCATCGAATCATCCGATCCTTCGAACCGGGCGAAAACTGGTTCTGGGATTACCAGAGCAACGACTACTACGAGGGTCCTGACCTAGCTCCACCAGAT
>CAWFTT010000022.1:0-9811 GCA_963818785.1 uncultured Actinomycetota bacterium
AGCGCCGGCCAGTTGTTCTCGCGCGATTACCGGTGGCACGCCGTTCGTGGAAGCGATCGTTATCCCGAACCGCACGACGAGTCAGTCGGGTTCGCTTACGCTTAACCCGAAATCATCCTTCGCGTAAAAAGTTAGGCGCCCGGATAATGGCTGAAGAGAGCGGTGCTGGCGGCGCGGCGCCGGTACCAAACGGGATCGTTGCGGAGTTGGCAGCCGCCGGATTCGAGAATGCCCGCCAGGTGGCCAAAGGTGGCGCCGGGGTGATCTATTGCTGTTACGAGACCGCACTGGGACGAAACGTCGCAATAAAGGTGCTGCCATCGCATTTAGACGATGAAAGCCGCGAGCGTTTCTTGCGTGAGGGCTACGCGATGGGCAAACTCTCCGGTCATCCGAACATCGTCAACATTTTGCGTGTCGGCGTAACCGAGAGCACCCGGCCATACATCGTGATGCCGTACTATCCGGCGGATTCCCTGGCGGTACGGTTGCGCCGAGAGGGGCCGGTGCCATGGCCCGAGGCCTTACGGATTGGCGTGAAGCTGTGCGGGGCACTGGAAACCGCCCACCAGACAGGCACTTTGCACCGCGATATCAAGCCCGCAAACGTGCTTGTCAACGATTACGGCGAGCCACAACTGAGTGATTTCGGTATCGCGCACATCGAAGGTGGGTACGAAACGGCCGTCGGATTTTTCTCCGGCACTATTGACTACACCGCGCCCGAGGTGATGACCGGCAATCCGGCGACGGTGGCCGCCGACGTTTACTCACTCGGTGCCACGTTGTATGCACTCATCGCGGGCGCCCCGGCACACGAGCGTCGCCGCGGCGAAGACCTCCTGGCTCAGTATCTCCGGATCAGTTCGACCGGAGTGCCGGATATGCGTCCAGACGGAATTCCGGATGCGGCGTGTGCGGCGATTGAGAAAGCAATGTCGCTGGACCCGGCGGAACGGCCGGCGTCGGCAGAAGAGTTTGGCCGCGAGTTGCAGGCCGCACAGCGCCGCAATGGCCTCAAACCCGATTCGATGGCGATCACTGCTGTTCGTAGTGCTTCGGGGTCGCTGTCAGGTCCGCCGCCAGACACCGGTCAAGCGCCTCCCATCACGCCGGGCGGAATCGGCCGGGAGACCCAGCAACCTGTTTCCACCGGACCGATCCAACAGATTCCGGAGCCGGTAAGCGGGACGTCACCGCTGCCGCAGCCAGCACCTGCCGGTCGGACTGAGTTCTTCGAATCAGGTACCGTGCTGGGCGGCGGGCACGGCAACCAGCAGCCTGCACAGCTTTCGGGCACGGCAGGCCGAGGGCCGGCCCCAAGCACCGATGGGCCGACCGGCCCTGCCGGGCCGCCGCCGGCAGGGCCTCGTGGCGGTAAACCGCTAGCGTCACGGTTCGGGCCGGCGGGGAGGAAGCCCAATCGCATAGCGGTGGTCGCTGCCGCGGCCACCGTGGTGTTGCTGTTGGTGGCTGCCGGCATCTACTACACACTTTCGCGGGGCAGCAGCACCGACAAGGGCGTCGCCAGTCAACCGAGCAGCCAGGCGCCAGTCAACTGGCAGCCGATTACGAACGCGCGGGTATCGCGCGAGGCGGCCGCCACCACCCAGGTTGACGGCACTATTTGGATCTTCGGTGGCCTACGAAGCGACGGTGCTGTCACAGGACTACACGAGGGTTATGACCCCGTCATCGATAGCTGGAAAGGCGGCGACGATCTGCCGGTTCCCGTTCAACACGCAATGGCGGTGACGTGGCAGGGGAACCCGGTTGTCCTCGGCGGGTGGCAATCGGCCGGGACCAACAAAGCGGCCACCGACAAGGTTTGGCGGGTGGTCAACAGTCGCTGGGTGGAGCTGCCGCATCTGTTGCAGCCCAGGGCTGCGGCGGCTGCAGCGGTGGTGGGAGACCAGATCGTCGTCACCGGCGGTGTTGACGCGAACGGCGCGCTGCTGAACACCACCGAGGTGTTCGACGGCAACTCCTGGACACTGGGCGCACCGATACCGACTTCGCGGCAGATGTTGGCCGCGGCCTCGGACGGCAAGCTGGTGTACGCGGTGGGCGGAACCAACGGGAACTCCGACCTGGCGACGGTGGAGGCCTATGACCCGGCCGCGAAAACCTGGACGTCGCTGCCCAACATGTCACAACCGCGCAGTGACCTTGGCGTGGCAATCGCCGATCAACGTCTGGTTGCCGTGGGTGGACTGTCACGGGGCCAAGTTCTCAAAAGTGTTGCAATGCTTGACCTGATCGGGAAAAGCTGGGCCGACTTGCCGGATATGGCGACTGCGCGGCACGGTATGGCAGTCGATGCGGTCGAGAAGGCGGTGTATGCGATCGGCGGGTCGACCGGCGCAGGCGATAACGACGTGACCGCGGCGGCCGAAGTGCTGCGGCTGCCGGCGCGCCAAACCCAGCCGGCAGCGCAGTGGCGTTCCCTGCCGGACGCACCAACCGCCAGGTTGATGATGGCTTGGGCCGTGCTGAACGACAAAATCTGGGTCTTAGGCGGTCTGCGAAATGGGGCTGCGCTGCAGACCGTTGAAAGCTATGACCCGCACACCGGCGCCTGGGCGACTGGGCCTCCCTTACCCATCCCGCTGCACCATGCGGCGGCGGCAACCTATCGTGGCGAGATAGTGGTGCTCGGGGGTGCCAGCGACACTCTCGCCCAGGCGTCCAACAAGGTATTCGCCTTGCGTGGCGGGAACTGGGTGGAGTTGCCCAACCTCACCCACGCTCGGGCGGCGCCGGCGGCTGCAGTGGTCGGCGACAAACTTGTCGCTGTCGGCGGGCAGAACGCCAAAAAGCTCGTCCCGCAGACGGAAGTCTTCGACGGCAATTCCTGGCAGGATGCAGCCGATTTGCCCACGCCGCGCGAACACCTGGCCGCGGCGTCGGACGGCATTTTCGTGTACGTGGTCGGCGGGAGGTTCTTGTCCGCGGACAAGAATTCAGCGGCGTTTGAACGGTTCGACCCGCAATCGGGGAAGTGGACCAAGTTGGTGGGCATGCCGACGCCGCGGGGAAGCTACGGCGCCACGTACATCAACGGCCGAATCCTGGCCGTCGGTGGCGAGGAACCGACCCAAGTGCTGGGGGTGGCCGAGATGTACACCATTGCCGACGGGAAGTGGACCACGCTGCCACCGATGCCGACGCCGCGTCACGCTGAGGTGGTCGCGACGGTCGGCAACACCGTGTACTGCATCGGCGGTGCGAACCGGCCCACACATGAAGGCCCGGTCGCGACGGTTGAGGCGTTGGACTTCATCTAGCTGCGATCGCGAGCGCGGCTGAAAGCCGGGCGAAGCGGGTCGCCGCCATCGAGTTAGCTGCGCGTCGTCAGTGCCGCTTGAGCCGGCTGCGCCACCACACGAAGCCGGCGTAGAGCACTGACAGCAGCGCCAGCATGCCCATGTCGAACAGCCATGTGCCCGGCTCGTGCTTGAAGTGGCTGTCCTTCGAGCCGACCGGCCCGGGCGTCAGCGTCCACAGGTCGACCGTTGACGCCGACGCGGCGTACCCCCAACGCGAGGGCATGGTCCAGGACAGCTGGTCCAGAAAAATCCGGTTGGTCACTGGCACCATCCCACCGGAGAGCACCAGCTGCGCCATGAGTGACACCACCAGTAGCGGCATGATCTGCTCGTTCGAGCGGGCCAGCGACGACAGGACCAGGCCGAAGATCGCCGAGGCGACACAGGCCGCCGCGACGGTGACGTACAGCTCCAAGGTGGCGTTACCCAGCAGCACCGCCGGCCGGGTCGGCTGGCCCTTGCCCAGGATGGTGATACTGGTCGCGATCACGGACTGGACGATCGCGAATACACAGAACACCGCGATCTTGGCGCCGAGGTAAGCCGTCGTCGACAGGCCGACGGCCTGCTCTCTGCGGAAGATGGGGCGCTCGCCGATCAGGTCACGGATGGTCAGCGCGGTGCCCATGAACACGGCGGCCACCGTGAGCAGCGTCAGAATCGATCCGGGTTCGTCGGGTGCGGCACCTCTTGGATCGGCGATGCCGAAGCCGGTGTTTCCCGGAACGGTCAGCGCCAGCGCGCCCATCACGAGCGGCAACAACGCCAAAAAGATGAAATACGCCCGGTCAGCGACGATCAGCCGAATCTGCCGGCGGGCGATGGTCATGAATTGCCGGGTCACACTGGTGTGTGCGGGTTCGCCGAGGTCGGCCGGCTGTTCTCCCTCCGGCACGCTCAGCGCCGGTTCGGCTCGGGCCAGGAAGCGACGGTTGGCTTCGTCAGGGTCGGCACCCACCTTGCCGAAGATCTGCGCCCAGTTGGTGGTTCCCATCGCTTCACCGATTTGGTCGGGCGGCCCGCAGTAGGCCATTTTGCCGCCCGGCGCCATCAGCAGCACCTGATCACAGACGTCGAGGTAGCTCAACGAGTGCGTCACGACCAGCACCACGCGGCCAGCGTCGGCGAGCTGCCGCAGCATCATCATTACTTGCTGGTCCAGGGCCGGATCCAGCCCTGACGTGGGCTCATCGAGGATGAGCAGTGACGGCCCGGTGAGCAGCTCCAGCGCCACCGATGCGCGTTTGCGTTGGCCGCCGGACAGCTTTTCCACCCGGGTGTCGGCGTGCTTGGTCAGCCCGAGCTCTTCGATTACCTGGGCGACGATCTGCGCGCGGTCTGCTGCGTTGGTGTCAGGCGGTAAGCGCAGCTCGGCGGCGTAACCCAGCGCCTGGTTGATCGTCAACTGGCGGTGCACGACGTCGTCTTGGGGAACCATTCCGATCCGGCTGCGCAACGACGCGTACTGAGCGTGGATGTCATGCCCCTCGAAGGTGACAGAGCCGGATGTGGGGCAGGTGTATCCGGCGATCAATTTGGACAATGTCGTTTTGCCCGCGCCAGACCCACCGATCAAGGCGGTCAGCGTGCCGGGCCTGGCGGTCAGCGAAACCTTTTCGAGCAAATTCTTGCCGTCAACGCTGAAACCGACTTCGCGTACTTCTAATCCGCCGGTGCGCGTCGCCGCTTCGGTGCGGCGGACCAACATGCCGTCGGTGAACACGAGGTCGACGTTGCCGATCGTGACCACATCGCCTTCGGTCAGAACCGCCGACCCTACCCGGGTGCCGTTGACGAATGTGCCGTTGATGCTGTTTGAGTCGTGAATTTCGGTGCCGATGGCAGTCGGGGCCAAGTACGCGTGGTAACGCGACGCGAGGACGTCGGTGATGACGATGTCATTGTCGATGGCGCGACCGATTGTGGTGGAGCTTGCCGGCCGTGCCTCGGCCTTGGTCGGGAATCGAAGGGAGCGCACCTTGATGGTCTCTTGCTCTGGCACGTCGGCGGGCCTAGGAGCGTTTGGCGTGACGGTCTCCGGGCTCCGCTGACCCGGTTGCCCCTGTTGCCTCGGGCTGACCGCTTGCCTCAAGTGCCCGGCGGCCTGTTGTGGGCGGCCGGCCGTGTACGGCGCTTGCGCTGGCTGGTCGGGTCGGGCGGTGTGCTGCAGCGGCGCCGATGGCCGGCCCGCAGCAGCAGGGGAGGAAACGCCGGCGCGCTGCGCGGACTTGGGGGGCGACGACCTCGGACCAGCCGGCGGCGTGATGACCGGGACCGCATTCACCGTTGGCGGCAGCTGGCCGACTGCCCCTTGATGGTGTCCGAGCGCGAAGGTCAACCGCGGCCCGTCGGGCTTTCCGATGTTGATGCTCTGGCCATCGCAGATGTCGACCAAAGGCACCCGGCGGCCGTCGACGAAGATCCCGTTTGCCGAGTCGTTGTCGACCGCGAGCCATCTGCCCTGCTCGAAGCGCAGCAGCAGGTGCGCGCGGGTGACGAGGGGATGGGCGACACGCATGTCGGCGCGGAGGTCACTTCCGACCACGACATCATGGCCGGTGGCGAAAGAGCGCTGCGACGAGTCAGATCGAACCGTCAACACTGGCGATGTGGAGCTCATCACACAAGTATCAGCTGCGGCGTCAATAGACACCGGCGATTAGGTCGAATCCGGTGGCGCTTGTCGCACCGGTCAGATCAGCGCCTGAGTCGGATGTGCCAGCGCACAAAGAGCGAGTAAGCCAGCGACAGCAACACGAGCATCCCCATGTCGAACAGGAAGATGTGTTTGGAGTGCTGCCACAGCCCGTCGTTCGTCGGGATCTGCTTGACCTTCACCAGGTTCGGAAAGTCGATCGACGACGCCCCGGCGGCGTAACCCCAACGTGCGGGCAGCAGCCACGACAGCTGGTCGAGACCCGCCCGGCCGGTCACCGGAATCATTCCGCCGGCCAGCACGAGCTGCGACATGATCGACACCACCAGCAACGGCATGATCTGCTCGTTGGATTGCGCCACCGCCGACAGCAACAGGCCGAGGATCGCCGAGGCGACGCAGGTGCCTGCGACGGTGACGAAGAGCGAGAAGGTGGCGCTGCCGAAAAACGGCGGATGCGCTGTCGGCGCGCCCTTGCCGAGCCTGACGATGATGGTTGCTATCGCCGCCTGGATGGTCGCGAAAACGAAGAAGACGGCGATCTTGGCCAGCAGGTAGCCCGTGGTGGACAGCCCGACCGCCTGTTCTCGGCGAAAGATCGGGCGTTCGCCGATCAGGTCGCGAATCGTGAGCGCGGTGCCCATGAAGACGGCCCCGATGTTGAGCAGGACCATGATGTATTGCGGTTCGGTAGGCGCGGCACCGAGTGGGTCGGCGGGACCGAGTCCGGGTTTGGGGCCTTTGACGGTGAGCGACAGCGCACCGATGAGGAACGGCAATACCGCCAGGAACACCGAATAGCCACGGTCGGAGACAACAAGTCGAACCTGACGACGCGCAATCGTGGAAAGCTGGCGCAGCAGGTCGGTGTGCACCGGCGCGCCCAGGTCCCCCGGGGCCTCTTTGGCCCGGACGACTTGCGACTGTTGTCTATCGCCCTTGCGTTCCATGAAGCGGCGATTGGCTTCGTCGGGGTCGGCGCCCACGTTGGCGAAGATGTCCGCCCAGTTGCTGGTTCCCAACGCGGATTCGACCTGGCTGGGCGGCCCGTTGAAAGCCGTCTTTCCGCCCGGTGCCACCAACAGAATTTGATCGCAGACGTCGAGGTAGGACACCGAGTGGGTGACCACCAGGACCACGCGGCCGGCGTCGGCCAGCTGCCGCAGCATCAGCATGACCTGACGGTCCAGCGCCGGGTCCAGACCCGAGGTCGGCTCGTCGAGCAGCAACAGCGACGGTTGGGTGAGCAGTTCCAGCGCCACCGAGGCGCGTTTGCGCTGCCCGCCGGACAGCTTGTCCACCCGAGTGTCGGCGTGCTTGGTCAGGTCGAGTTCCTCGAGCACTTGCGCTACCACCTGCGCCCGTTCCTGCTTGCTGGTGTCCGGCGGCAGTCGCAGCTCGGCGGCGTAGCCGAGCGCCTGGTTGACGGTCAGCTGCCGGTGCACCACGTCGTCCTGAGGAACCATCCCGATCCTGCTGCGCATGGTGGCGTATTCGCGGTGAATGTCGTGGCCCTCGAAGGTCACCGAGCCGGAGCTGGGGCGGGTGTATCCGGCGATCAACCGGGACAGCGTGGTCTTGCCCGCACCGGACCCACCGATGATGGCGGTGAGCGTGCCCGGCCGGCAGGTCAGCGAGATGTTGTCCAGCAGTTCCTTGCCGTCGATCTTGAAGTGCACCGAGTTGACCTCCAGGCCGCCGGTCCGCGTCGCGGCTTCGGTGCGGCGGATCAACGTGCCGTCGTTGAACACCAGGTCGACGTTGCCGATGGTGACCACGTCACCCTCGCTGAGGACCGCTGAGCCGACCCGGACGCCGTTGACGAACGTCCCGTTGATGCTCTGCGCATCGCGGATCTCGGTGCCGATCGGTGTGTCGACCAGGAACGCGTGATGGCGCGAGGCCAAAACGTCCTGAATGACGATGTCGTTGTCGTTGGCGCGTCCGATCGTCAACGAGCCGGCGGGCTTCGCCGGTCCTGAACCGGGCCGCAGCGCCTGCATCATCTTGGTGGCCAGGTTGGCTTCACCGGTCTGCTTGACCACGGCCGGGGCCATCTGAGTCGCCGGCGCGCCGGCCGCCGCGGGCGCCTGCCGGGGTGGTGCGGGTGGCGGTCCAGCATGTCGATAGGCGGGGGGGCGTTGGCCGCCGGCGGGCGGTCGCATCGGCGGGGCGGACGCGGCATGCGGCGGTGCGCCCGGATGCGGACGCATCGGGGGACCCTGCGGCGCTCGGTTTCCGATCGGCTGATGCGGAGCAGGGGGCGCGTGCATGGCGCCGGGCCGGGCCGCTGCCGACGGTTGAGCCACCCGCATCGAAGCGGTCATCGGCGGCCGGCCGGCCGCCCCGGAGTGGCGGGCGAACTCGAAGGTCAGCCGCGGCCCGTCGGGGTTGCCGATGTTGATCGACTGTCCGTCATAGATGTCGATGACCGGCACCCGGCGACCGTTGACGAAAGTCCCGTTCAGTGAGCCGTTGTCGATGGCCAGCCAGCGGCCTTGGTCGAACCGCAGCAGCAGGTGCGCGCGGGAGATCAGCGGATGGGTGATCCGCATGTCAGCGCGCAGGTCGCGCCCGATGACGACATCGTGCCCGGCGGCGAAGGTGCGCTGCGACCCGTCGTAACTAACGGTCAGGTCGGGCGGCGCTGCTTGACTCATCGGGTTCACTTTAGCCGGTTGACTCATCGCACCTACGGTAACGGCGGCCGCGCGTGCCGCCGCCCCACGGACCCACGACGGCTTTTTAATATCACCGGCGGTATCGCTTCTGTCATCGAGCATCGGTCGAGTTCCGATACCAAAGTTACCCTTGTGATTTACCAGCGTCGACAGCGTCCGGCGCCCCGGTGACCACGCAGTGGGTCCGGCTGTAGATCGTGGGCATGCATTGATTGCAGTGCGTGCACGCCGAGTGCACGGGGCGCTCACTAGTGTCGGCGGCGATGCGGTTGACCAGGTCCGGCTCGGCCAGCAACGCCCGCGCCATCGCGACGAATTGGAAACCCTCGGCCATCGCCAGCTCCATCGAAGCCCGGTCCGTGATGCCGCCGAGCAGGATCAGCGGCATCGTCAACTCCGCGCGGAACCGTCGGGCGTCGCGCAGTAGATAGGCGTCGCGGTAGGGATACTCACGCAAGAACTTATGACCGGTCATCCGGATGCCCCAGCGCAGCGGCGGTTTGAAAGCGCCGGCGAACTCCTTGACCGGCGCCTCGCCGCGGAACAGATACATCGGGTTGACCAGTGAACTGCCGGCGGTCAGTTCGATCGCATCCAATCCGCCGTCCTCTTGCAGCCACTTCGCGGTGATCAGCGCTTCGTCGACGGTGATCCCGCCGCGAACGCCGTCGGCCATGTTCAGCTTGGCGGTCACCGCGATCTCGGTGGCGCCAGCCTGGTCTACAGCTTGGCGAACAGCCATCACCAAGCCGCGGGCGATCTTGGCCCGGTTCTCCAGCGAGCCGCCGAACTGGTCGGTGCGGCGGTTGATCAGCGGGCTCAGGAACGCGCTGGCCAGGTAGTTGTGGCCGAGATGTACCTCGATGGCATCGAATCCGGAGTCGACGGCCAGCCGCGCGGCGTTGGCGTGAGCGGCGAGCACGTCGTCGATGTCCTCGCGGGTGGCCTGTTTGGCGAACCGCATGCCGATCGGGTTGAAGAACCGCACCGGCGCGAGCGCGGTGGCCTTATTCGAGCGGGCGTCGGCCACCGGGCCGGCGTGACCGATCTGCGCGCTCACCGCCGCGCCCTCGGCGTGCACTGTCTCGGTGAGCCGGCGCAGCCCCGCGACCGACTCGGGGCGCATCCAGATCTGGTCACCGGAG
>CAWFTT010000023.1:0-80969 GCA_963818785.1 uncultured Actinomycetota bacterium
TGAAATCGGTGATGATCTCGGTGATGCGGCCCGGAGCCTCGAACATCGGGATGTGCCCGAGGCCTTCCAGGGTGGTTATCTTGGTGTCTTCCGGCAGGTGATTCCGGAAATATTTGCTGTAGCGCGGCGGGGGAAAGATCCGGTCCTTCTCGCATAACACCAGCTGGCTCGGCACGGCGGTCTGCGCGAGTTCGGCCAGGCCGGGTTGCAGCAACGATTTGACAGCCAGTTGAAAGTACGCGGGACAGTGCGCCACGTCGTCGACGACGGCGACGAGCTCCTTTTCGCTCAAGCCGTCCGGGGTTCCGCTGATCGGCAGGCTGGCCAGCCGACGGCTGAACGGCAACCGCAGGGCCCGCGGCCCGAGCAGCCGCGCCAGCGCCCACAAGGGTATACCCCCGACGAACTTGGCGATGACCTCGTATTTACCGGGGGTCCAGCGCGTCCACCCGCCGGCCGGCGCGATGCCGGTAACGGTGCGGGCCCGGCCACGAGTCTCCAATTCGAACGCCACCCAGCCGCCCAGCGAGTTACCGACGATGTGAGCAGTGTTCCAGCCCAGTGCGTCGAGTTGCCGCTCGACATGGTCGGCAAGCACCTTCGAACTCAAGAACCAGGTGCCGGAGTACGGGCCGCCGTTGTGGCCGGCCATCGTCGGCGCGAACACTTCGTAGCGACCGGTGTCAGCCAGCTGCTCTGCGACGGTGTGCCACACCACCTGCGAGATCAGGAACGGGTGCAGCAGCAGGACCGGTTCCCCGGAGCCCAGGTGAATCGGGGCACGAGTCGTCATGACAGCCGACCATAAATGTGTTGCCGCCGGTACGGCAAGCGTGACGGAGCGCACTGCCACCAGCGTGAAAAGATCGAAGCACCATGAACAGCCCCACCGGAAGTCGCCGGGTCTTCTCCGGCGTACAGCCCACCTCCGACTCGCTGCACCTGGGCAACGCACTGGGTGCGGTCAGCCGCTGGGTCGAGCTGCAGGACCAGCACGACGCCTTCTTCTGCGTCGTCGACCTGCACGCCATCACCATCCCGCAGGATCCGGACGTGCTGCGCCGGCGCACGCTCATCACCACGGCCCAGTATCTGGCGCTGGGTATCGACCCGCAGCGCAGCACCGTCTTCGTGCAGAGTCACGTGCCCGCCCACACACAGTTGGCGTGGGTGCTGGGGTGTTTCACCGGGTTCGGGCAGGCGTCGCGGATGACGCAGTTCAAAGACAAGTCGACGCGGCAGGGCGGTGAGTCGACGACGGTCGGGCTGTTCACTTATCCGGTGCTGCAGGCCGCCGATGTGCTGCTCTACGACACCGAGCTGGTCCCGGTCGGTGAGGATCAGCGTCAGCACTTGGAGCTGGCCCGCGATGTGGCGCAACGGTTCAACAGCCGGTTCCCGGACACCTTCGTGGTGCCCGACGTGCTCATTCCGAAGGTGACGGCCAAGATATATGACCTGCAGTACCCGTCGTCGAAGATGAGCAAGTCGGCGGCCACCGACGCCGGGCTGATCAACCTGCTCGACGACCCGGCGAAGTCGGCGAAAAAGATCCGCTCGGCTGTCACCGACAGCGAATGGGAGATCCGCTATGACGTGACGGCCAAGCCCGGGGTGTCGAACCTGCTGAGCATCCAGTCCGCAGTGACCGGTGTCGGCATAGACGCCTTGGTCGACGGCTACACCGGCCGCGGCTACGGCGACTTGAAGAAAGACACCGCCGAGGCCGTCGTCGAATTCGTCTCGCCGATCAAGAGCAGAGTCGATGAATTGCTGGCCGACCCCGCGCAGCTGGAGGCGGTGCTGGCCGGCGGGGCTGCGCGCGCTCAGCAGGTGGCCGAGAAGACGATCGACCGGGTCTACCACCGGCTCGGGTTCCTTGCACATCCTCAGTAAAGCGAGGCTGGTATGACGGATCCGGCTAAGCCGGGAAGGCTGGATCGGCTGCGGGCGCGCTACGAATGGTTCGACCACGTCATGCGTGCGAACGAACGGTTCGACGAACGCAAGGGCAGTTTCTACGCAGCGGGGCTGACCTACTACACAATATTCGCGTTGTTTCCCCTGCTGATGCTGCTGTTCGCGGTGGCCGGCTTTGTGCTGTCGCGCCAGCCGGCGCTGCTCACCGAGATCGAGAACCGCATCAAATTTTCGGTGTCGGGCCATCTCGGAACGGAGTTGCTGCAGTTGATGGATTCAGCGATCGACTCGCGCACGTCGGTCGGCGTCGTCGGTCTGGCGCTGGCGCTGTGGCTGGGTCTGGGCTGGATGGCGAACCTGCGGGAGGCGCTCAGCCAGATGTGGCAGCACCGTCATGAGGGGGCCGGGTTCGTACGAACGAAGCTGTCGGATCTGCTCGCGATGGCCACAGCGTTTTTCGCGATCGCCGTCACCGTCGCACTGAGCGCGGTCGGCAACGCCACCGTGATGGGAAAACTGTTGCTGCTGTTGGGTCTTCACTACCTTCCGTTGCTCGACGCGCTGCTGCGGCTTGCATCGGTGCTGCTCTCGTTTCTGGTGTCGTGGGTGTTCTTCACCTACGTGATCGCGCGGTTGCCGCGGGAGTCGATCAGCTTCGACAGCGCGGTGCGGGCCGCGTTCTTCGCCGCGATCGCCTTCGAGGTGTTCAAGCAGCTGGCCTCGATCTATCTGCGCGCGGTGCTGAAAACCCCGGCGGCCGCGACGTTCGGGCCGGTGCTGGGGCTGATGGTGTTCGCGTACACCACCGCGCGGCTGGTGCTGTTCGCGACGGCATGGGCGGCGACGTCGCCGGACAATTTGCGCGCGATGTCCGCCGAGCCGCCCGACCCCGCGATCATCAGTCCGCGGGTCCAGATAGCAGAGGACTTGCGGCCGGGGCAGGCGGTGGCCGCCGTGGCGGTGGGAGCCGTTGGCGCGCTCAGCGTTTCCCGACTGTGGCGAAGGCGCGGCGACCGCTAAGCCAGATGGCGGCGACCCGCTTCGCCCGGCTTTTCGCCGCGCTCGCGATCACCGCTAGGCCAGATGGCGGTGACCCGCTTCGCCCGGCCTTTGCCGCGCTCGCGATCACCGTTAGGCCAGATGGCGGTGACCCGCTTCGTCCGGCCTTTGCCGCGCTCGCGATCACCGTTAGGCCACCCATTCGCCGTCGGCCATCACCGCGCGCACGTGCAAGCTCTCATCGAGCACCACCAAATCGGCCGCCGACTCGGGTGCCAGCACACCGGCGTGCGCAAGACCCAGTACCCGCGCCGGCGTCGTGGCGGTCACCTGCACAGCGGCGGCCAGCACCACATCAGATTGAGAACCGGCGGCGGCTACGGCGCGGAAAAGCTGATCCATGGTGGCGGTGCTGCCGGCGATCGTCGACGTGCCGTGCACGCACGCCACTCCGGCGGACACCTCGATCCGAACCGGTCCTAGCTGATACGCCCCGTCACCCAGCCCGGCCGCTGCGGTCGCATCGGTGACCAGCGCGACACGCTCGGCCCCTACCGCGTCGATCACCGCGCGGGTGATGGCGGGGTGCACGTGCACGCCGTCGGCGATGAGTTCGACTGTTACCCGCGGATCTTGCAGCAAGGCGAGCGCCGGTCCCGGCTCGCGGTGGTGCAGCGGTCGCATCGCATTGAACAGATGCGTGCCCACCGTCGCGCCGGCGTCGATCGCCTGCCGGGTCTGTTCGTAGGTGGCGTCCGTGTGGCCAACCGCGACCACGACTCCCGCTTCAACCAGGCGTTCGGTCGCGGCGGCGCTACCCGGAAGTTCCGGAGCCAGCGTCACCACCCGAACCGCGCCGCCACCGGCGGCGAGTACAGCGTCGATCTCAGCGACATTCGGATCGCGTAGCTGCCCCGCGTAGTGCGCGCCGCTTTGGGCCGGGCTCAACCACGGACCCTCGATGTGGATGCCGTCGATCACTCCGGACCTTGTTGACTCGGCCAACGCGCGCACATTTGCGAGCAGCTCGGCGGGAGACGCGGTGACCAGGCTGGCCAGTGTGCTGGTGGTGCCGTGTCGGCGGTGAAAAGCCGCCGCCCGCGCGATGTCGCCGAGGTCAGCGTCGGTGTAGGACGCGCCGCCGCCACCGTGCACGTGCAGGTCGACGAAGCCGGGCACCACCACTGCGTCGGGTAAGTCGACGTCGGGGCGACCGGGTGGGGCGCCCGCGCCGCAGTCGAGGACGCGCCGACCGGAGGTCCGCACCCAGCCCGGCCGGCTGATGGTGCTTGCCGTGACGACGGCGCCCGCGCTGATCAGCGTCATGCCCAGCGTCCGCCGTTCTCCCAGAAGTGCCGAATATCTTCGAGTTGGCGCCCCTTGGTTTCCGGAGCCAACCGGTACACGAAGGCAAAGGCGGTCACCGCGAACGCCCCCAGCACGGCGAAGGTGGTGCTGGTACCCAATGTTTGATGCATCGTCAGAAAAAGCGCTGCGACCAACGCATTTCCGATCAGGTTAGCGGTCAGCATCGCCGAAGAGCCCAGCGACCGCAGCCGCGACGGCAGGCTCTCACCGGCATAGACCCACACCAGCGCCCCGAACCCGAAGTCGAACCCGGCGATGAACAACAGCACTCCGGCGACGCCAAGCAGCGGCGCGGCACCGGGGCGACCCGCACCGACGAGCACCGCGTCCCCGACGATCATGATGCCGATACCCGTCAACAGGATCGGCCGGCGGCCCACCCGGTCGACCAGAACCAGCGACAGCACCACCGCTATCAGCGCCGCGACCTGAATCAGCGCGGGCACCACCAGCAGCGCGAAGTTCCCGGCAAAGCCCAAAGTCTGCAACAACCGCGGGCTGTAATACACGAACGCGTTGATGCCGGTGATCTGAATGAAAAACCCCAGACCGACCAGGAACACGGTGGCGCGCAGATACGGCCGGCGCAGCATCTCGGCCAGCGCCTCACCACGCTCTTCGTTCAGCGCGCAGATGATTGCGCTGACCTCCCGCTCGACGTCCGCCTCGTCCTCCACCCGTCGCAAGGCTTCGCGGGCCTCACCCACACGGCCTTTCAGCAGATACCACCGCGCCGTGTCGGGCATGCGCAACAACAGCAACGTCACCAAAGCGGCGGGCGCTGCGGCCAGTCCGAGCATCGCCCGCCAGTTGTGCGAACCGGCCAGGAGATAAGCGGCCAGGTAGCCGGCGATGATGCCGGCCACCGTGGCCACCTGATAGGCCACCAGCAGCGAGCCGCGCCAGGTCGCCGGTACCGATTCGGCGACGAACACCGGCACCACTACCACCGACACACCGATGGTCACGCCCAGCAGCAGACGGGCGACCAGCAGCATAGGCAGCGACACCGACAGCGCCGCGAGTGCCGCGAACACGGTGTAGCCGGCCGCCACCAGCACCATTGACCGTTTGCGGCCGATCGTGTTGGCCAGCACACCGCCACCAAGCGCGCCGGCGATCTCACCGATCGCCACAGCGGTCATCACCAACTCCTGCTGGGCGATGCTCAAGTGGAATTCATCGGTGATGAACAGCACCGCCCCGGCGATGTTGGACACGTCATAGCCGTAGATGACGCCCACGCTCGCCGCCGTCAGACCACCGACGACGGCCCTGTGGTTGCGGGTCATGTGGTGTCAGTAGTCCGGCGGATAGATCGCCTTGACGGTCGCGTCCGGAGCGATGTCGATGTGGCCGCTGTTGTTGGCGGTGTCGGAGACATACACGGAGAGGTCGAGGCTGCCGTCCGGCCTGCCGTTGACGATGACGTAGGTGGTTTTGACGTCGCCGATCTTGAGCGTTTGCGGCGCTTCGCGCACCGCACCGACCACTCCGGTGACGCTGAACTTGCCGAGGTCGGCGACAGCGGTGCCCAGCGGAATCATGTTGGCGGGAACGGACGTCCAGGCCCCCTTGCGGTAGTCGAAGCTGACGGCCCGATGTTCGTTGCGCGGGTCGGCTCGCCAGAGCGCCGCGTAATCGGGATAGATCACCAACTGGTAGCCGTTGGTGTCGCCGAACCGGCCGCGCATCTGATTCAGCAGATTCGTCAGGCCATCGGCGGACTGGAGTTCCGTCGGTCCGGGGTTCGCCGTGCTCGGCGCCGGACCGGGTGGATTGACCGAGCCCGCCCCTGCGTTGGAGACACCGGCATTGCCGGTCGGCGGCGCAGCGGTGTTGAGGGACAGCTTCCAGCCGACCGCGAGACCTACCAGCAGCATGATTCCGGCGACCGCAGCCCAGATACCCCGCCGGCCCAGCCCGCCCGTCGAGGTGGACTGCATCGGTGTCTCGGTGTGGTGGAGTTGCAGGTCCGCCAGCAGGGACCGCAGCTCTTCAAGGGTGGTGGCGTTGGTCGCCAAGCTGACCCGCTCGCGGTGTTCTGCCATGGACAGCTGGCCCTCGTCCAAGGCGGTGTCGAGGGCCTGGCAGGTGTCGTTGCGATCGCCGTCGGTCGCGCGGGTGCCGAATGTGGACACACCGGAATGGTACGAAGGCAGCTGGGAAAAAGGTGCTGTTCGAGGACCTAGTTCTGTGGGCGCCGGTTCAACGAACGCGCAACCAGGATCAAGCCGAAGACGACGATGCTGCCGATCGCCGCGACTCCGACGCGCACCGGCACCACATCAGCGGCCGGGATGATCCCGGCGGCTTGGACACTGTTCTCCGCGCCGGTGTCGGCATCGGTTCCACTCGCCGGTTTCGGGGCCAGCGCCGGATCCGGTTCGATTAACGTCCCGACCCGGGTTCCCGGGGTGGTGGCGAACCCGTAGTCCAGCAGGTGCGCCGCCTGTTGCCACGGCGGGATGGGCTGGCGGGTGCCGTGCAACAACACGGCCACCAGCCGCCGCCCATCGCGGTCGGCGGCGCCGACGAAGGTTTGGCCTGCATCGTCGGTGTAGCCGGTCTTGCCGCCGAGCGCGCCGGCGTAGTGGTAGAGCAGTTGGTTGTCGTTCTCCAGCTGGTAGCCGGGATGGTCGCCGTGCCCCGGAAAGTCGAAAGTCCGCGTCGCGACGATGCTGCTGAAGGTCCGGTTCTGCCAGGCGTAGCGGTAGAACAGACCGATGTCATAGGCGGAGGTGCTCATACCCGGTCCGTCCAGCCCGGACGGGGTCGCGGCGCGGGTATCGCGCCCGCCCAGCTTGCCGGCCAGCACATTGATCTTTTCCAGCGCCACCTGCATGCCGCCGAGCTGCATGGCCAGCGCGTGGGCGGCGTCGTTGCCGGAGTGCATCAGCAGCCCGTGCAGTAATTGGTTGACGGTGTAGACGCCCTCAGGCGCGACGCCGACCTTGGTGCCCTCCGCGGCGGCATCCTCGGCGGTGCCGGGCACCGCCTTGTTCAGGCTGAGCTCGTTGATCGACGCCATCGCCACCAGAACCTTGATGATGCTGGCGGGTCGGTGCCGGCCGTGGGGGTCACGGGCCGCGACGACGGCACCGCTGTCGAGGTCGGCCACCACCCATGCTTCGGCGGAGATGTCGCCCGGCACCGGCGGTGTGCCCGGCGCGACGATGACGCCGCAGTCACCCAGCGCGTTGCCGCCGACCGGCCTGGCGGGCACCGGCAGCGGCAGCGGCGGGTCTCCGGCGGTGGGAACTTCCGACGAATCGACCGCCGCGGGCGTCGATACCCGGTACGGGCAGGCCGGCGGCGCCGCGTTCGGTTCGGCGGACGCAACCGGCAAAACCGGTGCTGCCAGCAGGAAAGCCGCTGCTGTCAGGCACGATGCGGGGCGTAGGAGAGCCATCGTCTGTGCAGACTAGGCGATTCGCGGCGAGATCGCCGGGAGCCGCGCGGGGTTGGCTTCGGCTCGAATGACTTGTCGCAAAGACGGCTCGCCCCGTTTGAGCAGCGGTAGCCGACCTTGGTGTCCATTGCCATGGACGCCAAAAGCTGTTTTGATGTACATGGCCATGGACACGAAAAAGCGCAGTTATCAGATGCGAGCCCGCCAGGCAGCCGCTTCGGCTACCCGCGCCGCCATCGTGACGGCGGCCGTTGACAGCTTCATGGCGGAGCGGTCGCTGGCAATCACGCTGGGCGCAGTGGCCGATCGCGCGGGTGTGACGGTCAAAACCGTGCTGCGGCACTTCGGTAGCCGAGAAGCTCTGATTGACCTCGCCTGGTCGAAGGCCTACGAGGAAGTGCTGGCCGAGCGGACGGCGCCGCCCGGGGATATCGATAAGGCGTTGGCTGTGCTGATCACGCACTACGAACTCCGCGGAGAAGTGGTGCTGGGTTTGCTTGCCGAGGAGGACAAAGACGCCCGGGCTCGTTCGACGTGCGACATCGGACGCACGGCCCATCGGAAGTGGGTGGACGAAGTCTTTGGCACCCGGTTGCCCGACGAGCCCGCCGCGCGGTCGCGCCTCGTCGATGCGCTGGTGGTGGCCACCGACGTCTACAGCTGGAAATTGCTTCGCCTTGACCGCGGTCTTGCGGTCGACGATGTGCATGACCGGATGTCATTCATGACCGATGCGGTACTGGTCCGGGCCGAGGTACTGCGGGGCGGCGGCGAAAGGAGTGAGCCGTGAAGATTCTGTTTGCGGTCGTCGACGGCGGCGGCAACATTCCGCCGCAACTGGCCGTCGCCGAGGCACTGCGTTGCCGGGGCGCTGACGTCCGCTTCCTGGGCCATCGGGGAGTTCGCGAACGGGTTGAGGCGTTCGGGTTCCCCTTCGACGCGTTCCCGAGTGGACGGGACTTCGAGCCCACTGCGGCGCGCCCACTGCTGCGTTTGATGGGTGAGATGACCAAGGTCGCGATGGACCGGGGGCTCGCCCACGACGTGGTGGAAGCGGCACGTCGTGACCGCGCGGACGTTCTCGTCATCGACGTGTTGCTGACGGCTTGCATCGCTGAGGCCCTGGCAGCGGATATCCCGACGGTGGTATTCGTGCACTGCTTCTATCGCATGATGCAAGACCTCGGCGCCGGGCCGATCGGTTGGCTGATGCGCCTTCGGGGCCTTGAGCCGCTCGGCGCGGAACGAAGTGGCGCAACGCAACTCGTCAGCGCTCTGGCCGCCCTCGACCCGCTACGCGGGAGGCCGCCGGTTCGGCACGTCGGCGTTGTCTGGCAAGGTGTCCCGACCGCGGCGACACTGGCGGCAGTGCCCCGGATACTGATCAGCCTGAGCACCTGCGCGTTCGCCGGTCAGCGACGCATGCTGCAGAACATGCTGGCCGCCATCGAACCGCTGCCTGTCGAGGCCACCGTGACCGTCGGCCCGGCGATCGACACACGCGGATTGCGGGTACCGGCAAACGCGTCGATGCACGACTGGCTCGACCACGGCGAGGTGCTCATCACCGCCTCGTTGGTCGTGACCCACGGCGGACACAGCACGGCCATGCGAGCACTGTCCTACGGAGTGCCAGTGGTGGTGGTGCCGGCCAACACGCTCATCGATCAGAAGCGCGTCGGCGCCGCAGTGCAATCCCAGGGCGCCGGCATTTTGCTACGAAAACACGCATCGGCCCGACGTATCCGCGCCGCGATCAGCACGGTGCTCGAAGATTCGACCTATCGCCAAGCGGCGTGCCGCCTCGGCGATCAAATCCGCCGATGTGACGGCGCCCAAGTGGCCGCCGACGCAATCGGCGAATACGCCCGGACCCGCATCGCTCACTGAATTCCGTCAGAAGATCAGCGCGCGTTTGACTTCTTGAATGGCTTTGGTCACTTCGATGCCGCGGGGGCAACTTTCCGTGCAGTTGAACGTGGTGCGACAACGCCACACTCCGTTGGCTTCGTTGAGGATTTCCAGTCGTTCGGCGGCGGCCTCGTCGCGGCTGTCGAAGACGAAGCGGTGCGCGTTGACGATCGCGGCCGGCCCGAAGTATTTGCCTTCGTGCCAGAACACCGGGCAGCTGGTGGTGCAGGCCGCGCACAGAATGCACTTCGTGGTGTCGTCGAAGCGGGCGCGCTCGGTGACGCTTTGGAGACGCTCCCGTGGCGGCGGCTCTCCGTCATTGATCAGGTAGGGCTTGACGGCGCGGTAAGCATCGAAGAACGGCTCCATGTCGACGACGAGATCCTTGTGCACCGGTAACCCCCGAATCGGTTCCACCGTGATGGTCGGTTGCTTCGCTTTAGCCTTGCGGGGCAAAAGATCTCGCATGAGCACTTTGCAGGCCAGCCGGTTGACCCCGTTGATCCGCATGGCGTCCGATCCACACACCCCGTGCGCACAGGACCGCCGGAACGTCAACGTGCCGTCCAGGTAGTCCTTGATGTACATCAGCAGGTTCAGCAACCGGTCGGTGGGCAGGCAGGGCACCCGGAAGCTTTGCCAACCGTTCGAATGTTCGTACTGCTCAGGGCGCTCCGGGTTGTACCGGGCGATCTTCACGATGACCGGCGTCGAACCGTCCGGCACCGGCGGCTGCGAAAGCTGGTCCGGTCCGTTCATCAGTAATTCCGTTCCTGCGGTTCGTAGCGGGTCTGCACCACCGGCTTGGCATCTACCCGGATATCGGACAGCAGATCGCTGCCCTGCTTGTAAGCCATGGTGTGGCATAGATAGTTGGTGTCGTCGCGATCCGGGTAGTCCTCGCGGGCGTGCCCGCCGCGGGTCTCTCTGCGGTCCAACGCGCCGACAACGGTCACCTCGGCCAGCTCGAGTAGGAAGCCCAGCTCGACCGCTTCGAGGAGTTCACTGTTGAAGCGTTTACCTTTGTCCTGCACTCGAATCCGCGGGTAGCGCTGCTTGAGTCCGTGAATGTCGTGCAGCGCCTGCTTGAGTGTGTCCTCGGTGCGGAACACCGCGGCGTTGTTGTCCATCGACTGCTGCAGGGCTGCGCGGATGTCGGCGACCCGTTCGGTGCCCTGTTCGCCGAGGATGTTGCTGAGCCAACCGACCACCATGGCGGCCGGCTCGGGCGGCAGGTCGACGAAGTCGTGCTCTCCCGCGTAGGCGGCCGCGGCGATGCCGGCGCGACGACCGAACACGTTGATGTCCAGCAGCGAGTTGGTGCCCAGCCGGTTGGCGCCGTGCACCGACACGCAGGCGCATTCCCCGGCCGCATACAGGCCCGGCACCGTTGCGGTGTTGTCCCGCAGAACCTCCCCGGTCACCGTCGTCGGGATACCGCCCATCACGTAGTGGCACGTCGGGTAGACAGGCACCAGTTCGCGGGCCGGATCCACCCCGAGGTAGGTGCGGGAGAACTCGGTGATGTCGGGCAGCTTGTTCTCCAGCACATCCGCGCTGAGGTGACGGACGTCGATGTGCACATACCCCTTGTCCGGTCCCGCGCCGCGACCCTCCAGCACTTCACGCACCATGGACCGGGACACGATGTCCCGCGGCGCCAGATCGACGATCGACGGCGCATAACGTTCCATGAAGCGCTCGCCTTCGCCGTTGAGCAGCCGACCACCTTCACCGCGAACGGCCTCAGAGATGAGAATGCCCAGGCCGGCCAACCCGGTCGGATGGAACTGGTGAAACTCCATGTCCTCCAACGGAAGTCCGCTTCGGAATACGATTCCCATGCCGTCACCGGTCAAGGTGTGTGCATTGGAGGTGGTTTTGTAGATGCGGCCCGAGCCGCCGGTCGCGATCACCACGGCTTTGGCGTGGAAAACGTGCACATCACCGGTGGCCAGCTCGTAAGAGACGACTCCGCTGGCCGCCGGACCGTTCCCAGTCGGGGCGAGCACCAAATCCAGGACGTAGAACTCGTCGAAGAACTGCACGCCGTGCCGGACGCAGTTCTGGTACAGCGTCTGCAGAATCAAATGCCCCGTCCGGTCGGCGGCATAGCACGACCGTCGCACCGGCGCTTTGCCGTGTTCGCGGGTGTGCCCGCCGAACCGGCGCTGGTCGATACGGCCTTCCGGGGTCCGGTTGAACGGCATCCCCATCTTCTCCAGGTCGAGCACCGCGTCAATGGCCTCCCGGCACATGATTTCCACCGCGTCTTGGTCGGCCAGGTAGTCGCTGCCTTTGACGGTGTCGTAGGCGTGCCACTCCCAGTTGTCCTCTTCCACGTTTGCCAGCGCCGCGCACATGCCGCCCTGCGCCGCGCCGGTGTGGCTGCGGGTAGGGTGCAGCTTGGTCAACACCGCGGTGTCAACGCGCGGGCCCGCCTCCAGCGCGGCACGCAACCCGGCTCCGCCGGCGCCGACGATCACGACGTCGTGTCGGTGCTGCCGGACCGTGCTCATGACGACACGTTCGGGTCGAACGTCAGCAGCACGTAGCTACCCAGCACGAGCGTGAAGATCATTGACACGGCCAGCAGGGTGTTGAGCACGACCCGGGTGGACTGCTTGCGGCTGTAGTCGTCGATGATGGTGCGCAGTCCGTTGCCGCCGTGCAGCTGTGCCAGCCACAGCAACAGCAGGTCCCAAACCTGCCAAATCGGCGAATGCCAGCGCTGCGCCACGTAGTTGAAGTCGATCCGGTAGACGCCGTCGTCCCACACCAACATCACGAACAGGTGCCCGAGCGCCAGAACCACCAGCGCGGCGCCGGAGAACCGCATGAACAGCCAGGCGTACTTCTCGAAGTTTGGGATACCGCTTCGCCGGCGCGGCGCCCGAGGGTCGTCTAACTCGGCGGCCGTGCTCATCTGGCTCACTGGAATCGCCCAACGAAGTGCACGCCGAGCACCACCGTCACGGGAACCATGACCAGCAGCCAACTGATACCGACCACCCACAACATCAGGCGCTGATAACGAGTGCCCTTCCACCAGAAGTCGATCAAGATGACGCGGATGCCGTTCAACGCGTGATAGAGCACGGTGGCGACCAGCGCAAGTTCCATCAGCCCGACGATCGGTGTCTTGTAGGTGGCGATGACCTCGTCGTAGGCCTGCGGGCTGAGCCGGACCAGCGCGGTGTCGAGCACGTGAACGAACAAGAAGAAGAAGATCGTCGCGCCGGTGATGCGGTGCAGCACCCATGACCACATGCCGGGATCGCCGCGGTACAGGCTCCGGCGCGCCGGTCGTGCGCGCTCGTCTTCGTCCTGCGCCGCGGGCTCGGGTGGATTCGCAGATGTCGTCGTCGTCATCAGCGCCCTCCAGATTCGCTTCAGCCGGGCACCTGTCAATGTATCCACTTCGGCGGTGACCAACGAACCGCCGAAGCAGTGCCCGCCATCACCGCGGCCTCGATTTAGGGTGGGCCTGAAACAGTTGACGCCAATCAACTCAGTTGACCGACCGAACAAGAGCCAGACGAATGCACCTGACACTCCGACCGGTATGGACGTCGTGACCGCCGCGATTGAGTGGGATCTCTTGCGCCGCATAGCAATTGACGTCGCCCGACAAGCGTATGCGCCGTACTCGCGGCTGCAGGTCGGCGCGGCGGCGCTGGTGGATGACGCACGCGTGGTCGCCGGATGCAATGTGGAGAATGTCTCATATGGCCTGGGTCTCTGCGCGGAGTGCGCCGTGGTGTGCGCGCTGCACTCCAGCGGTGGCGGCAGGCTGGTTGCGCTGGTGTGCACCGACGCCGCGGGTTCGCTGCTGATGCCGTGCGGGCGCTGTCGCCAGGTGTTGCTGGAGCACGGTGGCCCCGAACTACTGATCGACCACCCGGCCGGACCCCGGCGGCTGGCTGAACTGCTGCCCGACGCGTTCGGCCCGGACGACTTGCCCGGGCAAGCCCGATGAGCAACCTGACCTTCGACGCGCCGTCCGTGATCAGGACCAAGCGCGACGGCGGCCGGCTGTCGGATCCGGCTATCGACTGGGTGATCGACGCCTACACCGGCGGCAGGGTCGCCGAGGAACAGATGTCGGCGTTGTTGATGGCGATCTTTCTGCGCGGCATGGACTACCGAGAGACGGCGCGGTGGACGTCCGCGATGGTGGCCTCCGGTGAGCGGATGGACTTCACCGGCCTGCGGCGCGGCGGTAAGCCGTTGCCGACGGTCGACAAGCACTCCACCGGCGGCGTCGGGGACAAGATCACACTGCCGCTGGTCGCCGTCGTCGCCGCGTGTGGCGCCGGTGTACCGCAGGCGTCCGGCCGGGGACTCGGCCACACCGGCGGCACATTGGACAAACTCGAGTCGATCGCCGGTTTCACGGCGGACTTGACCGGCAGCCGGGTGCGCGAGCAGGTTCGCGACGTCGGCGCGGCGATTTTCGCCGCCGGCCGGCTCGCACCCGCCGACGCCAAGTTGTATGCGCTGCGGGACGTCACCGCCACCGTCGAGGCGTTGCCGCTGATCGCCAGCTCGGTGATGAGTAAGAAACTCGCCGAGGGCGCCGGCGCGTTGGTGCTGGACGTGAAAACTGGTGCCGGAGCGCTGATGCCGTCCGAGGCGCGCTGCTACGAGCTGGCCCAGACGATGGTGGCCCTTGGTGCGGCACACGGCTTACCCACCCGCGCGCTGGTCACCGACATGAACGCGCCGCTGGGCGCGACGGTCGGCAACGCTGTTGAGGTGGCCGAAGCGCTGGAGGTGCTGGCCGGTGGTGGGCCTGCTGACGTGGTGCACCTGACGCTGGCCCTGGCCGCCGAGATGCTCGAGTTGGCCGGCGTAGACGGGTGCGACGTTGCAGAGACACTGCGCGACGGCAGCGCCATGGACCGGTTCCGGGCGCTGGTGGCCGCGCAGGGTGGTGACTTGTCGGTACCGCTTCCAATCGGCAGGTGTGCTCAGACCATCACCGCCAGTCGAAGCGGCACAATGGGTGACATCGACGCGATGGCTGTGGGACTGACGGCATGGCGCCTCGGCGCGGGTAGATCCCGTCCGGGCGAACAGGTGCAGGCCGGCGCCGGCGTCCGGATCCACCGCCGACCCGGCGAGCCGGTAGCGGCCGGTGAGACGCTTTTCACGCTCTACACCGATACCCCCGAATGCTTCGTCGCAGCCGCGGCGGAGCTGGCCGGCGGCTGGAGCGTCGGGGACGGCCCGCCGCTGCAACGCCCGCTGATCATCGATCGGATCATGTGATGACGACACCGCTGACGATAGAGACGATCGGACAAGCACCGAAGGCTCTGCTGCACGACCACCTCGACGGCGGGCTACGGCCCGCCACTGTCATCGACATCGCCGCGGAGATCGGCTATGACGGCCTGCCCGCCACCGATGTCGACGACCTGACCACGTGGTTTCACACCGCCTCGACCAGTGGCTCGCTCGAGCGTTACCTGGAGCCCTTCTCGCACACCGTGGCGGTGATGCAGACTCCTGAGGCGCTGCACCGGGTGGCCTATGAGTGCGTGGAGGATCTCGCCGCAGACTCGGTGGTGTATGCCGAAGTGCGGTTCGCGCCGGAGCTGCACATCAACCGCGGATTGTCGTTCGACGAGGTGACCGACGCGGTGCTGGCCGGGTTCGCCGACGGCGAGAAAGCCGCCGCAGCCGAGGGCCGTCCGATCGTGGTGCGCTGCCTGGTGACGGCCATGCGGCACGCGGCGCTGTCCCGCGAGATCGCCGAGCTGGCGATCCGCTTCCGCGACAAGGGCGTCGTCGGGTTCGACATCGCCGGCGCAGAAGCCGGCTACCCGCCGACCCGTCATCTCGACGCTTTCGAGTACATGCGAAACAAGAACGCGCGGTTCACGATTCACGCCGGCGAAGCTTTCGGCTTACCGTCGATCCACGAGGCGATCGCGTTCTGTGGAGCCGACCGGCTGGGGCACGGGGTGCGCATCGTCGACGACATCGACGTCGCCGACGACGGCACCGTGCAGCTGGGCAGGTTGGCATCGATATTGCGGGACAAGCGAATTCCGCTGGAGCTGTGCCCCACCTCCAACGTTCAGACCGGTGCGGTGGAAAGCATCGCCAAGCACCCCTTCGACCTACTAGCCCGGACGCGGTTTCGGATCACGGTCAACACCGACAACCGGCTGATGAGCAACACGTCGATGAGCCGGGAGATGCTGCGGTTGGTCGAAGCCTTCGGGTACGGCTGGACCGATCTGGCCAGGTTCACCATCAATGCGATGAAGTCGGCGTTCATTCCGTTCGACGAGCGGCTGGCGATCATCGACGAGGTGATCAAGCCGCGCTTCGCGGTACTGATCGGTTGACAATCGGTCAACCTTGGCCACCGAGGACTTCGTTGGCCAGCTCTCGGAGAATGCGACGGTCTTCGGTGAGCGCCGCGCGACCGGCCGCGGTGGCCTGGTAGACGCGGCGGGTGTGCCCGTCGACGACTTCGTGACGGGAAATCAAGAGGCCGTCGCGTTCCAGTCGGTGCAGTGTCGGATACAACGTGCCAGGGCTGATGTGATACCCGTGATGTCTGAGCTCCTCGGTCAGCCATGCGCCGTGAACCTCGTCCTCTGCGGCGTGGTGCAGGATGTGCAGTCGCACCGCGGCGCGCTTGAATTCGCGCATCTCAGGCGCTCATCATGAGCAGCGCAGCAAGGTCATGAAACCGAAGTCCATATGCAGCTGCTGGTGACAGTGCAGCAGCGACAAGCCGCGTTGGTCGGCGAGGAAGTCGACGTTCAAGGTCTGGTAACCACCGAGCATGGCGACGTCTTTGCGGATGCCTACCGTAGGCGTGCCGGCCACATTCGTGATGTCGAAGGAATGCCGGTGTAAATGCATGGGATGCAGGTCGTCGGTTGCGTTGCGGAACCGCAGGCTATACCGCTTGCCGTAAACAATGTCGATGACCGCTTGCCTGCTGTCCATCGCGAACGCTGCGCCGTTGATGGTCCACTGGTTGAACCCGTTGACGACTGCGTTGCGTTTCTCGATCAGCAGGTCGATGGCATGGTCCACCACCGGCCGAGTTCGGTCTGTCCCGGCGAACAAGCGGTAGTCCCACTTGAACGGTGGCGGCGGCGCCCAGCGTGGAACTCCGTTCCGCCCGGCGTATTCCACGACCACTCCCATGCCGGCTCGGCGGTCGTCGTCGGACAAATCACCGAGGATCCAGACGCCGGGATTGTTCATCTCGACGATTGCCGAGACGCGTTCGCCGGCGCCCAGCCATAACACCGGTACGACTGGAGCTTTCACAGTTTTGGCCACGGGGTTGCCGTCGAGCGCTACGACGGTGAAGCTATGGCCGGGCAGGGCGAGGCTGCGGTTTTCAGTCGCGCTGCCGTTGAGCACATGCAGCAGAACCCGCGAGCCGGCCTTCACCCGAATCGGATCGCCGTGGCCGAGCATACGGCCGTTGATGGTGAAGATGTCATACCCGATTTCGTAGCCGTGCGGCATGCCGGTGGCCACCGACGCTGCCATCGCCTGCTCGCCCCGGTACCTGAGGTCGGGCACCGGTTCCCCGGCCAGGAAGTCGCTGGACATCTCTTCGCCCTGATTGAGCGTGGGCTCGAATTCTTTGAGCGTCAGAAAGACTTCGCGGTCGTAGGCCCCCGGCTCGTGTTTTGCCTCAATGTAGACCGGGCCCACTAGGCCGCTGTACTGGCCGCCGGTCAGGTCTGCGCCGGCGGAAAGATGGCTGTGGTAGAAGCGGAATCCGGGCGGACCAGGTGTGAACGAGATCTGCCGCATGCCGTGCGCGGGAATGAACGGGGTGCCCTCTTCGGCGGAGCCGTCGACGTCGACCGGTAACTGTTGCCCGTGCCAGTGCAGTTGTTCGGGGATGTCGGTGTCGTTGTAGATGTCTACTCGCGTCTGTTTGCCTTCGCTGAGTCGCAGCATAGGGCCGGGAAACTGGCCACTGTAAGTCTTCGTAGCCACCAATCGGCCCGGCGCGACTTCGACAGTTGTCCGCCCGATGCGCAGGGTGTAGTCGGGCTTACGGGAGGTGTGCGAACAGGCGGTCAACGCTGCCATACCGCTCAGCTTGAGGAAGTCCCTTCGGCCGAAGCCTGTCTCTGACTCAACCGCCAACTCGAACTCCGATATCGTATTCCGATACTTATACGCGGAGACTACTGCAGCGGCGAGCAAACGTCGGAGGTTCTTGTGTGAACACAGACTGCATGTTCGACTTCGTCGACGTCGTGGTCGAGCACAACGCGACCCGTGCGCTGGACGGATTCACCGCCGCCATTCCCGGTCGCGGGATCACCGCGCTGTTCGGACCGTCCGGCTCGGGCAAGTCCACCGTGTTGCGCTTGTGCAATCGGCTGGAAGTGCCGACCAGCGGGCGAGTGTCGTTCTGCAGCGAAGACATTGCCAATCTCGACCCGCTGTGGTTGCGGCGCCGGGTCGGCATGTGCTTTCAGCGCCCGACGCCGTTTCCGGGCACGGTGGCCGACAATCTGCGGGCTGCTGATCCTGACGCCTCCGACGAGCGGTTGCAGGACATGCTTGCGCGGGTGGCCTTGACCGGGTCCTGGCTGACCCGCGACGCGACGGCGTTGTCCGGCGGCGAAGCGCAGCGCGTGTGCCTGGCTCGCACGCTGATGGCACAGCCGCAGGTTCTGCTGCTGGATGAACCGACCTCTGCGGTGGACGCGACCGCCGCCCGGGTGATCGAAAGGGCAGTGTGCGGCATGGTCGACGAAAGCGGCATTGCGGTCTTGTGGGTCAGCCACGACCTGGCCCAGGTTGAGCGGCTCGCTGATCGGGTGTTCGCGATCGAGCACGGTCGATGCACCGGAGTACGGCCGCGATGACCAGCGCAGTGAGTTGGGGAGGGCTGGCGACTTCGCTGGCGCTGGTGGGGTTCGCGGCCGGGTTGTCGCTGTGGCAGCGACTTGGTTTGCAGCGTCAGATCGTGTGGTCGGCAGCGCGGGCGCTGGCTCAGTTGCTACTGGTCGGCGGGGCCTTGACGCTGCTGTTCGGACCCGGGCGTTCGCTGTGGTGGTCCTGGGCGTGGACCGCCGGGATGGTCGCGTATGCGGGGGATGTCGCTCGCCGCCGAGCGCCGGAGGTGCCGCGACTGGGCACGCTGACGGTGGCAGCGTTCGCCGCGGCGGCTGTGATCACTCTCGGCGTGCTGTTCGGGTTGCGGGTGTTTCCGCTGCAGCCTCGGACGCTGGTGCCGATCGCCGGAATGATGATCGGGAACTCGATGACGGCCACCGTGCTGGTGGCGCGGCGTCTGATCGACGAGTTGCGTGACAAACGCGCTGAGGTTGAAGCTCGCCTGGCTCTCGGCCAGCCTTACCGCCAGGCCGCCAGCCCGTATCTGCGGATCGCGCTGCGATCGGCGCTGTCTCCGCAGATCGAGACCACCAAGGCCACCGGTCTGGTGTTTCTGCCCGGCGCCATGACCGGACTCATCCTCGCCGGCGTGCCGCCGGTGCAGGCGGTGCTGGTGCAGGCGGTGGTGATGTTTCTCATCTTGGGCTCGGTCTCGGTCACCACGGCCGTGGTGGCTCTCGGGCTAATGCGGTTGGTGTTCACCCGCGATCACCGATTGCGGTCACTCGCGCCTTAGCCGCGACTCCACGAACCGCTCGAGTTGCTCCCATTTCCGCACCGCATCGGCGTACGGCGGCGCCGGCGTCTCGACCGAGTCGGGCTCCAATACAGCGGCCACCAGCCGGCCCAGCGGCCGATCGGTCTGCAACTCATTCTCGACGGTGTTGTCTTCGGAGTACTCGCCGACATCGCGAAGGAACTCGACGGCCAGATCGAGCTGCTCCCGGTCTATGGAGTCGGGCCCGTCGGTGAAGTCTTCGGCCAGACCGCTCAGCACGTAGACGTTCTCATCGGTGATGTCGATCGCCAGCGAGCCGTCGGTGGCGGCGGTGCGGATGTCGTCGTAGGTGCTCAAATCAGATAAGTCGTGGTCATGCTCGTCGGCGAGGTAACGCGCCAGCGCCCGTTCTGAGCTGAAGACGCTGATCCGGCCATTGCGCCCGAGAAAAATCGGCTGGTCGTCGAAGTAGCACCGCAGCGTGTAGAACGTACCGGTTCCGGTCATGATCTGGATCGGATCGATGCCGACCTTCTCCCAGAAGTCAGCGTCGCTGCCCAGCACCGCGCGGTCGTCGGCTGCGCGGGCAGCTGGGGCTGCGTCTTCGACCTCTTGGCCGGCGTCGGCGGTGTCGGCAGCTTCTTCGGATACAGCGGCCGTTTCATCCTCATCGTTCGGCGTCTCGGGCTCTTCGGGCGCCGGCTCAGCCAACTCATCAGCGGCTTTGGCCGACGCCTGCTCGTCGACGTCCGGAGTGCTGACTATGCCGTCGACCGCGCTGAGCACGTCATCCCAGCTGCGGGCGATGATTTCGGCGATCGCATGCCAGCGCTTCAGGCCGGCTTTGCCGGTGAAGGAATCCGCCCCGCCGGCCACGATGCCCAGCGTGGGGTTGCCATTGAAGAACCTGGTGACCGCGGGCAGCTCGCACACCGACCCGATGGCCGAAACGACGGCCAGCGTGTCGCCCAGCGCCGTCACCGACTTCGCGGTCGGCTTACCCGCCACGACTTCCTCGACCGCCACCAGGTCGAACTGGTTGGCCTCGGTCGGCTCCAGTTTGTGAGCGTTTGCTTTGACCACGTCTTTCCAGGCCGGGTGATCGACCAGGTCGTGCTCGGTGCCCGAACGCACGAATGCCACCAGGTCGGCGACCGACTCGAACCCGTACAGGTCTTCGTCCTTGCCCAGGAACGCTTCCCACTCGTCGCCGGCATCGCGCCAGCGCGGCGCCCACAGTGTGTAGCGGTCACCATCGGTCAGGCTCAGGCGGATGGGCACGAGGTCGGCAGCCATGCGGCACAGAATAACGACGCCCGCTCGGCGAACCGGACGGGGAGGGGCCAGCCTGAGAGAACGCCAAAAATCCTCCGAAGAAATACTGTGAAGTAAGCTCCCCGCAGCGACCAAACGGCGCATCATCTTCGGCAAGCGGTTTTGGGAGGGACTTCGTGGCGTCAATGGTCAGAGCGAGATCGCCGCGCACTGTGCCGGCAGCGGTCGTCTGCGCCGCCGCGTTGGGGGCGACGTCGGTGATGGCCGCGGCGTGGGGGATCGGAGTCAGGACACTCATCGCCGAGGCCAAACTGCTGGCGAACGACGGCTACATCATGGGCGGCACTGGACTGGCCAACCCGGGCACAAGCCCGACTTACATTCCCAACGTCGAATCGCTTTATCTCGGCCAGTACGCCGGCTACGAACCCTTTCATGGCCTCTACACGCCCGAGCAGTTCTGCCCGATCATCTGTGTCGCCGGCCAGCCCGACCTGACGTTCGGCCAGTCGGTCAACCAAGGCGTCATGAACTTGGACAACGTGATCCGTCCGGAGCTTGCCGGGGGCGACAACGTCGCGGTGCTCGGCTACTCACAGAGCGCCACGGTCGCCACCGTCGAGATGAACAACCTCCTGCACAACCCGCCGACAAGTGCTTCCTACGACCCAAGCCACCTGCACGTCGTGCTGCTCGGTGACCCCAACAGTCAGCTCGGCGGCGTCTTGGACCGGTTCCAATTCCCCGACGGCGTCCAAGCCTTCAGCCTGGCCAGCGCGCCGCAGCACCTGCCGTTCCTGGACGTGCCGCTGAGCCTGGCCCCGACGCCGACCGCCCCGTTCCCGACCGACATCTACACGATCGAATACGACGGCTGGGGGAACTTTCCCGAGGATCCGAGCAACGTTCTGGCCGACATCAACGCGCTAGTCGGGATTCAGAGTTTGCACCCGGACTACCCGAACCTCAGTCCGCCGGTGCAATCCATCGACCTGGGCACTATCGGCACCACGACCTTCCACGAAATTCCCGCTTCACTGCCGATCCTCGCGTTCCTGCAGGACGGTGGAGCCCCCGGGCAATTCCTCTACGACGCCCTCAGCCCGGAGCTGGCTCTGAACATCGATTGGGCCTACGGAAACCCGGGTGACCCCGGTGCCGGCATCCCCGTCGGCGACGTCGACCCGATCGGGGTCGCCGGTCCCTGGCAAGTCGACGCGACCGGCCAACTGGTGGCCTCCGGTGTCGCCGGTTTCGTGCCGAAGATGGATCCGCTGCAGATGCTGGCCGGCGAGGAGAACGCCGCCGCACACACGCTGATCGACCCGATCAACGCCCTGCTTGGCGATGCCGGGCAGTCGCCGCTGCCGGACGCGTTCGTAGCTCCGCTGCTCGCCGGCTACGACCTGACCAACCAGCTCGACACGTCGCTGCTGACGACCTGGACCGACCTGACGGCGAGCATCCCGGCGCTCAGCCCGGACGCCATCTTCGACGGGGCGCCACTGATCTCCGGGCAGCCGCTGATCGACTTGGTCGGCCTGGTCTTCGACGTCTTCAACTTCTTCGGAGCGTGAGCGGGGGCAGGACGCCCTCAAGGCCGTAGGGTCAACAGCCGTGGACGTGCGCGTCGTTGACCACCCGTTGGCCGCCGCCCGGTTGACGACGCTGCGCGACGAACGCACCGACAACGCCGCTTTCCGGGCGGCGCTGCGGGACCTGACCCTCATGCTTGTTTTCGAAGCGACCCGCAACGCGCCGACCGTTCCCGTCGACATTCGCACACCGCTGGCCCCGACGATCGGGACGCGCCTGGCCCGGCCGCCGCTGCTCGTGCCGGTGCTGCGTGCAGGTCTGGGCATGGTCGATCAGGCGCACGCCCTGATCCCGGAAGCGCTGGTGGGGTTCGTCGGCGTCGCCCGTGACGAGCAGACCCGCCTGCCGGTGCCCTACCTTCAGTCGCTGCCCGACGACCTCAGCGCACAGCCGGTGCTGGTGCTGGACCCGATGCTGGCCACCGGCGGCTCGATGCGGCACACCGTCGAACTGCTGCAACGCCGTGGCGCGTCGGACATCACCGCGCTGTGTGCGGTGGCGGCGCCCGAAGGGATTGCAGCACTGGCTCAAACGGCGCCGAACGCGCGATTGTTCACCGCGGCCGTCGACGACGGGCTCGACAACCACGCCTTCATCGTTCCCGGACTGGGTGACGCCGGAGACCGGCAGTTCGGACCGCGCTGATCTAATCAACGCCGCTCGCCCCCGCAAGCGGGAGGTGCCCCCACCTCATCGCTACCCAGTAAATCGTCGCCGCCGCGGCTACCAGCGCTGCACCGATGCCACCACCCGGTCGCGCAACGCCGCCGCCCGCCGTCGGGCGTCGTCCAGGTCACTACCGGCCGGACAACCGACTTCCATGTAGTACTTGAGCTTCGGTTCGGTGCCTGACGGTCGCACGACCACTCGTGCCCAGGTGTCGCCCTGGCTCGGCAGTGAAGATCAGCGCGTCGGTGCGCTGCGAGCCGCGTCGCTGCATCAGATCAGTGGTCTGGGTGGGTAATCCGGCCAGCCGGTCCCGCGGATCGGCCCGCAGCCGCTGCATCACCACCGCCGCCTCGCCGGCATCGGTCAGGCGGCGCGACACCGCCGCACCCGCGTGCACCCCGTGCCGGCGGGCGAGGTCGTCGAGCGTGTCGAGCACCGAACGGTTCTGCGCCTTCAGCGTCGCCACCAGATCGCACACCAGCACCGCAGCGCTGATGCCGTCTTTGTCCCGCACCGCGACCGGGTCGACGCAGTGCCCGATCGCCTCCTCGTAGGCGTACACGAGCGTCTGGCCGGGCAGGTCGGCGTCAGCGCGGGCCAGCCATTTGAAGCCGGTCAGGGTCTCGACGTGGCGTGCGCCGTAAAGCCCGGCGATCTTGGCCAGCATCCGCGACGACACCACGGTGCTGGCAACCACGGCCGTATTCGGATCCGCGACGCCGGACAGGATGTAGTCACCGAGGAGCCAACCGGTTTCGTCGCCGGACAGCATCCGCCACCCGCGCGGTGTCGGCACACCGATCGCGCAGCGATCCGCGTCGGGATCCAGCGCCACGGCGACATCGGCGTCGACGTCGGCCGCCAGAGCAAGCAGCGCGTCCGTAGCGCCAGGCTCTTCCGGATTGGGAAAGGCCACCGTCGGAAAGTCCGGGTCGGGCCAGAACTGCTCAGCGACGGTGCGCACGTCGCGGACACCGGCGCGCTGCAGCGTCTGCACCGCCACCGCTCCGCCCACCCCGTGCAGCGCCGTCAACGCCACCCGGACCGGATCTCTGGAACGCCGCAACCGCGCGGCGCGGTCGATGTAGCGCTCAACTAGGGAGGCATCCGCCGAGGTGACCGGCTCTCGGGGGATCTGGTCGGCAAACGGGGCGCCCGCGATCGCGGTTTCGATCGCACTGTCGGTAGGCGCGACGATTTGCACGCCCCCGTCGAGGTAAACCTTGTAACCGTTGTCGGCCGCCGGGTTGTGCGATGCGGTGATCTGGACGCCGGCCGCCGCGCCGGTGTGCCGCACAGCGAACGCGAGCACCGGCGTCGGCAAAGCTGCCGGCAGCAACAGCGGCGTAAAGCCCTGCGCGGCGAAGGTTTCCGCCGTCGCTGCGGTGAACGCCGCTGACCCGTGCCGGGCGTCGCCTCCGACGACCACGGTCGAGCCGCCCCGACCGCGCTCCTTGAGCACCTGCGCGACCGCCCAACTGGCGCGCAACACCACAGCCAGGTTCATCGCGTCCGGGCCGCCGCGCACCGGACCGCGAAGCCCCGCGGTTCCGAACGTCAACGGCCGGCCGAACCGCGCGGACAACTCAGCCGGATCGCAGCCGGCCAGCTCGGCGGCCGTGACCGGGTCCGGATCGTGGGCGATCCACTCCTCAGGGGTCACCACCGGCGCATCTCAGAGCCGGGCCACCACGTCGGCCAGCAAGGTGCCCATCCGGGTCGCCGATGCCGCGCCCGCGGCCAGCACCTCAACGTGGCTGAGCGGTCCCCCGGTGATCCCGGCCGCCGGGTTCGTCACCAGCGACACGCCCAGCACCTCGGCGCCTGCCGCCCGAGCCGCGATGGTTTCATGCACGGTCGACATTCCCACCAGGTCCGCACCGAGAACCCGCAGCATCCGGACCTCCGCCGGTGTCTCGAAATGCGGGCCGGGCAGGCCCGCATACACGCCTTCGGCCAGCAAGGGGTCGACTTGCCGGGCGAGCGCCCGCAACCGCGGCGAGTAGGCGTCGACGAGGTCGACGAATTGCGCACCGACCAGCGGGGAACGCGCGGTCAGGTTGAGGTGGTCGCTGATGAGCACCGGTTGGCCGACTTCGAAGTCGCTGCGCACGCCGCCCGCGGCGTTGGTCAGCACCACGGTTCGCGCGCCGGCGATGCACGCCGTCCGCACCGGGTGCACGACGTGGCACAGGTCATGCCCTTCGTACGCGTGTATCCGGCCGGCCAGCACCAGCACCTGGTGCGCGCCGATGCTGTACCGACGACAGCTGACCGGTGTGCCCGACCGCAGTCGGCGGAGTGAAGCCGGGCAGGTCGGCCATCGGCAGCGTCGCGGTCGGTGATCCCAACGCCGCGACAGCCGGCGCCCAGCCGGACCCCAGGACGATTGCCACGTCGTGCTCGGACACACCGGTGCGCTCGGCGATGACCTGCGCCGCGGTCCGTGCGATTGCGTCCGGATCGGGCGGGCCGTCGGTCACAATGGGGCAGCTTAGACTGCGAGGATGCCCTTAGCCACCGCATCGGATGCCGTCGAAGACGTGGTGCGGCGCCGCGGCGCCGACCTGATCGAACTGTCCCATGCCATCCACGCCGAACCGGAGTTGGCGTTCGGAGAACACCGCAGCTGCGCCAAGGCGAAGACGTTGCTGGCTGAGCGCGGTTTCGAGATCACCGACGCGGCCGGAGGCTTGGACACCGCGTTCCGGGCTGATTTCGGTAGCGGACCGCTGGTGGTGGGGATCTGCGCCGAATACGACGCGTTACCCGAGATCGGGCACGCCTGTGGCCACAACATCATCGCCGCGTCCGCGGTCGGTACCGCGCTGGCCCTGGCTGAGGTGGCGGATGATTTGCAGATAACAGTGGCGCTGGTGGGCACGCCCGCCGAGGAATCCGGCGGCGGTAAGGCGTTGCTGCTGCAGGCCGGAGTGTTCGACGACATCGCCGCGGCGGTGATGCTGCATCCCGGGCCGGCGGACATCGCCGCGGCACGGTCTCTGGCGTCGTCGGGCTTGCGCGTCGCCTACCAGGGCCGGGAAGCGCACGCATCGGCCGCGCCGTATCTGGGGCTCAACGCCGCCGACGCGGCCACCATCGCCCAGGTCGCGATCGGTCTGCTGCGCCAGCAGCTTTTTCCAGGGCAGCAGGTACACGGCTTTGTCGCCGACGGGGGCCGGGCGGCCAACGTCATCCCGGCGCACACCGAACTGCAGTACATGACGCGCGCGCCCGAGGCCACCGCGCTGCAAGACCTGGAAGTCCGGGTGCGGAACTGTTTCCTCGCCGGCGCGGTGGCCACCGGTTGTGAGTACAGCATCGACCAGGTCGAGCCCGCCTATGAGGCGCTCAAGCCCGATCCGTGGCTGGCCGCCACGGTGCGCGCCGAGATGGAGCGGCTGGGCCGGGCGCCCATCGCCGAGCAGTTCGAGTTGGCCCTCCCGGTCGGCAGCACCGACATGGGCAACGTCACCCAGGTGATGCCGGGCATCCACCCGTTGATTGCCGTCGACGCCGACGGCGCGACGCTGCACCAACCTGCGTTCACCGCGGCAGCCGCCGGGCCGAGCGCCGACCGCGCCGTCATCGATGGGTCGATCATGTTGGCTCGCACCGTCGTGTGCCTCGCCGCTTCCGTCGAGCAGCGCGACCGCCTGCTGACGGCGCTGGACCAGCGGACCCCGTCATGACCCTGTCCACCTGCGCTGACGCCTGGCTGTCCGCGCACGAGACGGACCTGGTGGAGTGGCGCCGGCACCTGCACCGCTACCCGGAATTAGGCCGTCAGGAGTTCGCCACCACCCAGTTCGTCGCCGACCGATTAGCAGACGCCGGCCTCAACCCGAAGGTGTTGCCCGGCGGCACCGGCCTGACGTGTGACCTCGGACCGGAAGACCGGCCGCGGATCGCGCTGCGCGCCGACATCGATGGGCTGCCGATGGCCGAGCGGACGGGCGCGTCCTACTCCTCGACCATGCCTAACGTCGCGCACGCCTGCGGGCATGACGCGCACACGGCGATCCTGCTGGGCACGGCGCTGACATTGGCCTCGGCGCCGCAACTGCCGGTCGGGGTGCGGCTGATCTTTCAGGCGGCCGAAGAGTTGATGCCCGGCGGGGCTATCGACGCGGTTGCCGCCGGGGCACTCAACGGCGTCAGCCGAATCTTCGCGCTGCACTGCGACCCGCGGCTGGCGGTCGGCCGGGTGGCGGTCAAGGCCGGACCGATCACCTCGGCCGCCGACCGGATGGAGATCGTGCTGCACTCGCCCGGCGGACACACTTCGCGCCCGCATCTGACCGCTGACCTGGTTTACGGCCTCGGCGCGTTGATCGTCGGGGTGCCGGGGGTGCTGTCACGGCGCATCGACCCGCGTAAAGCCACCGTGCTGGTGTGGGGGGCGGTCAACGCGGGCGTCGCCGCCAACGCGATACCGCAGGTCGGCGTGCTGGCGGGCACCGTCCGCACCGCCAGCCGAGAGACCTGGCAGAGCCTGGAGGCCATCATCGGTGAGGCGGTGACGGCGCTGCTGGCGCCGCTGGGCGTCGAGCACACGCTGGAATACCACCGCGGAGTGCCGCCGGTGGTGAACGAGGAGATCTCCACCCGCATCCTCACCCACGCGATCGAAGCCGTCGGGCCCGAGACACTGGCCGACACCCGTCAGAGCGGCGGTGGCGAGGACTTCTCCTGGTATCTCGAGGAGATCCCCGGCGCGATGGCCAGACTCGGGGTGTGGCCCGGTCACGGGCCTCAGCTGGACCTGCACCAGCCGACGTTCGACATCGACGAGCGCGCCCTGGCGATCGGCCTGCGGGTGATGGTCAACATCGTCGAGCAGGCCGCACTGGCTGTTTAGCGTCTTGGCCGAGCGTGCGTGTTTGCACGCCGACACGCCGTCGACGCAGTACAGCTATGCACCCTCGACACACGCCGACGGTGCGGAGATTTGCACAGTCGCGCTGTCGTGCACAGACGCAGCCGCGAACGCCAGTCGGCGTCCACCGCCACACCGGTCAAGTACCGATGATGACGGTCATCAACGGACAGTTCAGCAGACTCCTCGACCGGCAGGGCGGCGTCGTGACCTCTGCTCAGGCGTTGACCTTCCTGAGTCGCCGTGGGCTCGAAGCTGCGGTCAATCAGGGCTTGCTGCAAAAGGTCTGGTACGGAATCTACGGCAGCGGTGACGTCAATACTTTGTTGCGGCTCCGCGGCCTGGATCTGGCCACCGGCACAACAGTCGCGATATGCCTGGCCACGGCAGCCGCCGCCTACGGCTTCGACACCGAGGATGTGGCAGCCCTGCATGTGCTCAATCCGCGTCGTCGGCAGCTCAGATCGGCAGACGGACTGTTCGTGCACCGGCGGGAGGGAGCACCGTTAACAACTTTCCACGGGAGACCCGCCACCAAGCCGGCGTGGACGGCGGTTGAGGTGGCACGGGGGCTGCGCCGAGGCCGCGCCCTGGCCACGTTGGATGCCGCACTGCGCAGTGGGCACTGCAGTCGCGCCCAATTGTGCAGCGCTGCAGCGCAACAGTCGGGCCGACGCGGCATCGTGGCCGTCCGCGGGCTGCTCCCGATCGCAGCGCCACAGGCGGAATCTCCGATGGAAAGCGAAGCCCGGTGCGTCATGATTGACGGCGGATTACCGGCGCCGGTGCTGCAATACGAGATCACCGACGCGGGCCAGCGGGTTTGGCGGGTGGACTTCGCCTGGCCTGAGTTTCGGGTGGCGGCAGAATACGACGGCGTCGCCTGGCACAGCGGGCCGGAGGCCTTCTATCGGGATCGCCGCCGCACCGCCGCGTTGCAGGACCTGGGCTGGGTCGTCGTGCCCATAGTGGCTGAGGACATCAGATACCGGCGCTGGGAATTCATCCGCCGCATCGAAGCGCACCTTCAGCGGGCCAAAGTGGCGGAATGCGCTGACTGAAGGTGCACACAATGCCGTTGGCTGCGGCATGTCGACGTACCAACACGCACGCTCGCGGAGCTGGCGTCAAGTGCCCGGGCCGATGTTGCGTGCCGGACGGGTACGCAGATCGTGGACATATTGCGCTGGCGCACCGGCGATTTCAGCCGCGTCCGCCATCACACCCAGATAGCGCGCCGACGGCACACCGCCCTCCCACGCGTCCACCACGTACAGCCAGGCCAGCACCGGATCGATCGTGGTGTCCGACGAGATCCGGTGCACTCGGCAGCGAATCTTCTTGTGCACGCCCAGCTCAGAGCCTTCCCAGCGGTCCAAGGTCTGCTCGTCGGCCGGTGTCATGTCGTAAAGCACGACGAAGACCTTGGAGTCCGGGTCCTCGACGACCGTGGCCAAGGCTCCTTCCCAGCCGATGTCCTCCCCGCCGAAAGTCAACCGCCAACCGTGCAGCCAGCCCGTCCCGGCCATCGGGGAGTGTGGTGCGCGCTGCATCATTTGCTCGGGATGCATGTTCGACCCGTAGGCGGCGTAGAGCGGCACGGGAAGAAGCTTAAACGGCAAGCAGCGTCCTACTTGGCAGTTCGATTGCCCGGCTCCTCCTCATCGCGCTGTGCGCTCTGCATCGTCGCCGAGCTGGTTCGATTGCCCGGCTCCTCCTCATCGCGCTGTGCGCTCTGCATCGTCGCCGGGCTGGTTCGATTGCCCGGCTCCTCCTCATCGCGCTGTGCGCTCTGCATCGTCGCCGGGCTAGTTTGGGGCTGTGGCGACCCGCATAGTGATCATCGGCGGCGGTCCCGCCGGTTACGAAGCGGCGTTGGTTGCCGCGGCCCGGGGTCCAGAGGTGGCTCAGGTCACCGTCGTGGACTCCGACGGAATCGGCGGCGCGGCCGTGCTGGTGGACTGCGTGCCGTCCAAGACATTCATCGCCTCGACCGGGTTGCGCACCGAACTGCGTCGCGCGCCGCAGCTGGGTTTCGACATCGACATCGACGACGCCAAGATCTCCCTGCCCGAAATCCACCGGCGCGTCAAGACGCTGGCGACCGCCCAGTCCGCCGACATCACCGCCCAGCTGGTGGGCATGGGAGTGGAGGTGATCGCCGGTCGCGGAGAACTGGTTGATGCGGCTCCAGACCTGGCGCGGCACTGCGTCAACATCACCGCTCCGGACGGCACGACCACCAAGCGCGAAGCCGACGTCGTGCTCATCGCCACCGGCGCCAGCCCGCGGGAGTTGCCGACGGCGCGGCCCGACGGTGAGCGCATCCTGACCTGGCGGCAGCTCTACGACCTCGAGGCGCTGCCGAGTTGCCTGATCGTGGTGGGCTCCGGGGTGACCGGCGCTGAGTTCGTGCACGCCTACACCGAGCTGGGTGTCGACGTGACGGTGGTGGCCAGCCGCGACCGGGTGCTGCCCTACGAGGACGCCGACGCCGCTCTGGTGCTCGAGCGGATTTTCGCCGAGCGCGGCGTCAAGCTGGTGAAGAACGCACGCGCGGAGTCGGTGACGCGCAAGGGCGACGGCGTTCTGGTGAAGCTGGCCGACGGCCGCGAGGTTTCCGGCAGCCACGCGCTGATGACCATCGGGTCGGTGCCCAACACCAACTGCCTGGGTCTGGAGAAGGTCGGTATCGAGCTGACGACGCGGCGGCTACTTGACCGTCGACCGGGTGTCGCGCACATCGGTGCCCAACATCTACGCGGCCGGCGACTGTACCGGTTTGCTGCCGCTGGCGTCAGTCGCGGCGATGCAAGGCCGCATCGCGATGTGGCATGCACTGGGTGAGGCGGTCAGCCCGATCCGGTTGCGCACGGTCGCCGCCGCGGTGTTCACCCGCCCTGAGATCGCCGCCGTCGGGGTGCCGCAGTCCGCCATCGACGACGGATCGGTGCTGGCCCGCACCATCACGTTGCCGTTACAGACCAACGCGCGCGCAAAGATGTCCGAGCTGCGGTACGGCTTCGTAAAGATCTTCTGCCGACGGGCCACCGGGGTGGTGATCGGCGGCGTCGTGGTGGCACCGATCGCGTCGGAGTTGATCCTGCCGATCGCGATGGCGGTGCAGAACCGCCTGACCGTCAACCAGTTGGCGCAGACGCTGGCGGTCTACCCGTCGCTGTCCGGGTCGATCACCGAAGCGGGGCGCCGTCTGATGGCCGACGACGATCTCGACTGACCGCGAGTAGCCTTTAACCGGCAACCTACTGACCAGTAACCCAGCAGGAGTGAAGTGAGCGTCCCGATCCCCGCGGCGGGCCGGCGGCCGGACTGGTCGGCGTCCTGGTTGGGGCCGGAGCAGCGGCAATCGGCGTGGCAGCGGCTGGCCACCGAACAATTCGACGTGGTGGTCATCGGCGGCGGTGTAGTCGGCGCGGGTTGTGCGCTGGACGCCGCCACCCGTGGATTGAAGGTGGCGCTGGTCGAGGCACGCGACTACGCGTCAGGCACGTCGAGCCGCTCGTCGAAGATGTTTCATGGCGGCCTGCGCTACCTGGAGCAGTTGGAGTTCGGCCTGGTCCGCGAGGCGCTGCACGAGCGTGAGCTGTCGTTGACCACGTTGGCGCCGCATTTGGTGAAGCCGATGCCGTTTTTGTATCCGCTGACCAAGCGGTGGTGGGAACGCCCGTACGTGGCGGCCGGGATCTTCCTCTACGACCAGCTCGGCGGTGCGAAGTCGGTTCCGGCGCAGAAACACCTGACCCGGGCCGGTGCATTACGTTTAAGCCCTGGTTTAAAGCGGACGTCCTTGATCGGCGGCATCCGCTACTACGACACCGTCGTCGACGACGCCCGGCACACCATGACGGTGGCGCGCACCGCCGCGCACTACGGCGCGGTGGTGCGGTCCTCCACCCAGGTCGTCTCGATGCTGCGGGAAGGCGACCGGGTCGTCGGAGTGCGGGTGCGCGACTCCGAGGACGGCGCGGTCAGCGACGTGCGCGGCCACGTCGTGGTCAACGCCACCGGCGTCTGGACCGACGAGACCCAGGCGCTGTCCAAGCAGCGCGGGCGGTTCAAGGTGCGAGCCTCCAAAGGCGTGCATGTGGTCGTGCCGCGGGACCGGATCGTCAGCGACGTCGCGATCATCCTGCGGACCGAGAAGTCGGTGATGTTCGTCATCCCGTGGAGCAGCCACTGGATCATCGGCACCACCGACACCGACTGGAATCTCGACCTGGCGCACCCGGCGGCTACCAAAGCCGACATCGACTACATCCTCGGCACCGTCAACACCGTGCTGGCCAATCCGCTGATCCACGCCGACATCGACGGTGTGTACGCCGGGCTTCGGCCGCTGCTGGCCGGGGAGAGCGAGGAAACCTCCATGCTGTCCCGCGAGCACGCCGTGGCGGTCCCCGCACCGGGCCTGGTGGCCATCGCCGGCGGCAAGTACACCACCTATCGGGTGATGGCCGCCGACGCCATCGACGCCGCGGCGGAATATGTCCCGGCGCGGGTGGCGCCGTCGATCACCGAGAAGGTGCAGCTGGTGGGCGCCGACGGCTACTTCGCCCTGATCAACCAGACCGAGCACGTCGGCGCGCTGCAAGGGCTGCACCCCTACCGGGTGCGCCATCTGCTGGACCGGTACGGGTCGCTGATCAGCGAGGTGCTGGCGATGGCGGCCGACCGCAGAGACCTGCTCGAGCCGATCACAGCCGCACCCCTGTATCTACGCGTGGAGGCCGTCTACGCGGCCGCGGCCGAGGGAGCGCTGCATCTGGAAGACATTCTGGCGCGCCGGATGCGGATTTCCATCGAATACCCGCACCGTGGTGTGGATTGCGCCCGGGAGGTGGCCGAGGCGGTGGCACCTGTGCTGGGCTGGTCCGACGCCGACATCGAACGCGAGGTGGAGATCTACGCCGCACGGGTGCAGGCCGAGGTGTTGTCGCAAACTCAACCCGATGACGCGTCGGCCGACGCGCTGCGGGCCAGCGCGCCGGAGGCCCGGGTGGAGATCCTCGAACCGGTGCCCTTAGTTTGAGCCGACGATGAGGCGACTGCCGCTGCCGGTGCGGGACGGGTTGGGGCCGGCGCGGGTGCGGTTACTCGGTGGACCGGTGCTGGCGGAGCTGAGTGCCCGGTTCGGGCCGGCCGCCGCGGCCCGGGTGCGTGCGGGGGAGGTCGTGGACGCCGACGGCGCCGTGATCGACGAGACGACGGTGCGGCGCGCCGGGTCGGTGGTGTACCTGTACCGCGACCTGCCCGACGAGGTGCCGGTGCCGTTCGACATGCCGGTGCTCTTCCGCGACGCAAACCTCGTCGTGGTCGACAAACCGCACTTCCTGGCGACGATGCCGCGGGGCCGGCACGTCGCGCAGACTGCGCTGGTGCGACTGCGCAGAGCGCTGGACTTACCCGAGCTGAGCCCCGCGCACCGGCTGGACCGGCTGACCGCCGGGGTGCTGCTGTTCACCGCCCGGAGAGACGTGCGCGGGGCCTACCAGACGCTGTTCGCCCGCGCCGTGGTGCGCAAGACCTATCTGGCACGGGCCGGTGTCGATCCGGATCTGGTGTTCCCGCGGGTGGTGCGCAACCGCATCGTCAAGCGCCGCAGCAGTCTGCAGGCCGTCTGCGAGCCCGGAGAGCCCAACGCCGAGACCCTGATCGAGCAGGTGGGCCCGGGGTGCTATCGGCTCACCCCGCGCACCGGACGCACCCACCAGTTGCGGCTGCACATGGCGTCGCTGGGGCTGCCCATCGAAGGCGACCCGCTATACCCGCAGGTTCGCGCCGTCGCCGACGACGACTTCAGCACACCGTTGCAGTTACTGGCGCGCACCTTGGAGTTCGTCGACCCGATCGACGGCCGCCAGCGCCGGTTCGTCAGCCGGCAAGTGGGGTAAATCTCATCATGGCCACCACCGCTGCGCCGACAATGCGCCGACTGCCGATCGGTGGTCGAGGCCCCGAGGACATCGCGGTACACGGGAACCGCCTGGTCACAGGTGTTGCCGACGGCCGGGTGCTCAGCTTCAACCCCGACGGCACCGACATCCAAGTGGTCGCCGACACCGGCGGCCGCCCGCTCGGGATCGAGGTCATGCCGGACGGCCGGCTGCTGGTCTGTGACGCGCAGCGCGGCCTGTTGCGGGTGGATTTCGACGGCGGGGCGGTTCAACCGCTCAACACCGCGATGCCCGGCCAGACGATCAATCTGTGCAACAACGCCACCGTCACCGCCGACGGGACCGTCTTCTTCACCGACTCCACGCAGCATTACGGGCTGGACGCCTTCCAGAGCGACATCATCGAGCGCACCGCCTCGGGTCGGTTGTTGCGTCGTGATCCCGCGGGTGAAGTGCAGGTGCTGCTGGACAATTTGGAGTTCGCGAATGGTGTCGCCCTGGCCGACGACGAGTCTTTCGTGGCGGTCGCGGAGACGGGTGCGGCTCGCGTCGTGCGGGTGTGGCTCATCGGGCCGAAAGCCGGGCAGTCCGAGGTGCTCATCGACGACTTGCCCGGCATGCCAGACAACTTGTCGACCGGCACCGGCGGCCGGATCTGGGTGGCCCTTCCCGCGCCCATGCTGGGCTTGCTGCATTTGGTGCACCGGGCGCCGCGACGGCTGCGCCGCCTGATCGGGCGGGCCGCCACCAAGCTCGACCACCCGCCCCGCGTGCCCGCCCGCGTCTTGGCCGTCGACCGGGACGGCGACATCGTCGGCCGGATCGAGGGCGCCCGTCGCTGCGGCTACCGCATGGTCACCGGTGTGCGTGAGTTCGACGGCTCGCTGTATCTGGGCAGCCTTCTCGAAGATGCCGTCGCAGCGGTCTCCCCGGTACCGCCGATCAGCACCGATGAGGTCCTAACCGTTCGGCGTCGCTGAGCCTTAGGCGCTTTCGGTAGACGTTGGGACCGCAGCCGAACCAGCGGTGGCAGGATCGGGTGAGCACGCTCTGCTCGGCGTAGCCCACTTCACGGGTCAAGTGGGACAGGCTGATGTGGGTGTCGCGCAGATAGCGCTCGGCGGCCTCCTTTCGGACTTGGTCGAGCAGTAAGGCGAACGTGGTGCCCTCGTCGGCGAGTCGTCGCTGCAACGTTTTGGGGTGCAGCTTGAACTGATCCGCCACCACCCCTAGCGAGGCGACGCCGGTCGGCAGCAACTGGCGCACCAACAGCCGAACTGATTGCGCCAGCGCGGCTTCGTGAGCCGTGAAGCTGTTCAGATCTTCGACGACGGTCCGATGAGCGGCGTCATCCCGGCGCAAGTTACGGCGCAAGTCGGTGGCCTTGATCGTGACGCTAGCCGTCCTGGCTGCGAAGTGCACTCTGCAGCCGAAGTAGTCCTGGTAGCTGGCCACCGGCGCCAGTGCATCATGGGGCAGGTGCACTGACAACGGGCGGTAGTCCGAGCCCATCAGAAAGCGCAGTGTTCCCAGCGACACGCCGAGCGATAATTCGACGCTCTGGGGGCAGCGCGGCGCACCGTCGACGAGAAGTGCGAATTTGATCCGGCACCGCGCACGCTCGTTATTTGTCGGGACGCTGATCGCGATCGCCGGACTGTATGCGGACATGAAGGTACTGAAGATGCTCAGTGCGTCGGCTAAGGTCGCCGCAGTCCGAGCGGCCACGCCGACAGGTCCGAGGATCTCGATGCTCTGCCGTTGCGCAAGCCGCCGTCCGAAATCCGGTGCGGCGGTCGCGATCGCGGCAGATTCGATCGCCATGAGGACGCCGGTGAACGGGATGAAGACCTGGTCGTTTCCGACGTCTTCCATACGGATGCCGGCCGCGTGCAACAGCTCACCGGGGTCACCGCCGAGTTCGGTCACGAGTCGCGGGTAATTCGACAGTGAGGTCCCACGGACTACCTGCACGTCCTCGATAGTCAAAATTTTGTCCTGAACTGTCAAGACGGTGCCCGGTTTGGGCGAGCAGAGTTGGGCTCACGGCAACAACTGAATTTGCCAGTGCAGTGGTGTTTCTGGGGAAGCCGTTGCACCAGCTGAACAGAGCGAGGAGATACAGGTGAGTACTACATCAGAGGCCACTCCAGAACGGTTCGCGACGCTGGCCGCGCGGCCTGCTGACGCGCCGGTGGTGATGGTCAACCTGCTGAAGTTCAGTGAGAACGGTGGTCTCGAGAGCTATCTGCGGTACGGCCAGGAAGTGGCCCCGCACCTGGAACGGGCGGGCGCAAGGATCCTTTATGGGGGCAACGCGCCGGCGATTCTCATCGGGGACGGTGAGCGGCCCTGGTGGGACGTCGTCATCGTGGTCGAATACCCCTCACCAGCAGCGTTCGTCGACATGGTGACCAGTGAAGATTATGCCGAGATCCACCGGTACCGGGCTGAAGCACTTGACCGCGGTGACCTGATCGTCACATCGAAATGGCCCGCCGCGGACTGAGGCCGATCAGCGCTGGCATGACGGGCACCAGTAGGCGATCCGGTCACCGCTGTCATCCTGCTGGATCGGTGTGCCGCAGCGGCGACACGGTTGGCCGGCCCGGCCGTACACCCACATCTGGCGTCCGCCGCGGGTGTCACCGGTGGTGATGCGGTTCCAGCGGAACCGGTTAGCCCACAGCATCTCTCGGGCCCGACTCACCACTCGTAGGGGGTCGCTGACCGAGCTGACCGGCGAGGCGGGCAAACGCCCGACGATGAAACAGATCTCGTTGCAGTACACGTTGCCGACACCGGCCAGCACTCGCTGATCAAGTAGCGTCTCGGCGAGCGGGCGGTCCGGCACCGCCAGCATGTTCGCCGCGGCGACCGCCGGGTCCCAGTCCTCGCCCAGCAGATCAGGTCCCAGATGCGCGACGGCCTCGTCGTCGTGGTCGCGGTCCAGAATCTCCAGCACTGCCAAATCGATGCCCAGGGCACGAACTTCGCCGGCTTCCAACACGATTCGGACGCGATGATCCGTGCGGCCCGGCCGAGTACTCACCCGCCAGCTGCCGTCCATCTTCATATGCGAGTGAATGCTGGCCGGCCCAACTCGGATGAACAGGTGCTTACCCCGGCTGACTACCTCGTCGACGGTGTGACCGGCGAGGTCGACGGTCGCGAAGCGCGGCACCCGAATGTCGCTGCGCGTCAGTGTGCGACCGACCAGTGCCTTGCGCAACGTGTCGGCGGTGTGGAAGACGGTGTCACCTTCAGGCATCAGCGCAACCGCAGACCGCGTGGCGTACGAGCGAACCCCGCATCGGTCAGCGCGTCGGTCACCAGCTGTGGACGCGCATGCGGATCGAGCACGGCCGCGCCGTTCACTCGCTCCACGAGGATCGAACTGATTCGGCCGGCCGCGACCAGCTGGGCCAGCGCCGCGGCCGCCGCCTGATGCGCATCCGGGTCGTCGGCGAAGCTCAGCAGCGAACGCCCGCCACGTTCGAGAAACCACGCCAACTCGCCGTCGACGAGCACGACGAGCGCGCCGGCCTTGCGGCCCGGCCGGGCGGCACCGTCGTCGTCTGAGTTGCGGGACGGCCAGGGCAACGCCGCGCCATACGGGTTGGCGGGGTCAGCGGCGGCCAGCACCACGGCCCGGTATTCGGGACGTTCGGGGTCGACACCGTCGAGGTAGCTGCGCAGCCGGTCCACGGTCGAGGCGACCGCGAATTGCGCACCGCCCAGCGACTCGACGAAATACCCGCGCTGGCAGCGCCCGGCGTCTTCCAACGCGGTCAACACCTTGTACAGCGTGGCGAACCCGCCGGGCACTTCTTCGGCGGACACCGCACCGCGGGTCAGCACACCGTGCCGGCTCAGCAGCAGTTCGGCTTGGTGATGGGCCCGTATGGTGGAATCCGGCTCAGGCGCCGGCAGCGCGGACCATCGACCCGCCACCGTCGGATCGCTGGCACGGGTCTGTGCCAGCGCAACGCTGTACCGGCTCAGCCTCGGCGCTCGGCGCGCGCCGCTGCCCACCCGATGCGCCGGCGCGGCGCGTTTACGGGCGCCGGGCCCGCCGCTGAGCAACGCGCGTACCGGCGCAAACGTGTCACCGGTGACCCAGCCGGCCCAAATCAATTCCCATAACGCGGTCTTGAGTTCGCTTTCACCGATGCCACCGCCGGGCAGCAGCTGACGGAAGAAGAACGCCCCGCCGCCGGTCAGGGTGTCCAGGATGTGACGGTGCGCGTCGGTGAACTCGATCTCGTCACCGGCAGTCAACGTCAGCGGCGCGGATTCGGCGGCGTGGAAGGCGATCCAGCCGTCGCTGCCGGAGATGGATCCGGCGCCCGACCACATCACCTCGCCGGACGCCAGCAGCTCATCGAGCATGGCGGGGGAGTAGTCGCGCACCCGTGGTGCGAGCACCAACGGTTCCACGGCGGAGGCGGGAATCCGGACACCGGCGAGCTGGTCGATGACCGAGAGCAATCCGTCCAAGCCGGAATTGCTCTGGCCTTTCGTCGCGGCGCTGATCTGTTGCCAGGCGGGCAGAAACCGGGCGTAGGCGGCGGTGCTGACCGGTTCTACTTGCGCGCGCAGTGCCGCCAGCGACCGCCGGCGCAGGATCCGCAGCACCTCGGCGTCGCACCACTGGTCGCCGCCGCCGGAGGTCTCGGTGAACTCTCCGCGTACCACATGACCGTCGGCGGCCAGCCGGCCCAGCACATCAGCGGCCACCCGTAGCCCCAGCCCGAACCGCGCGGCCGCCTCGGCGGTGGTGAACGGTGCGTGCGTGCGGGCATACCGGCTGAGCAGCTCAGCGAGCGGGTCGGCGACCGCCTCGGTGAAGCTGTCCGGGACCCCGACCGGCACCGCGATGCCCACCCCGTCGCGCAGCCGGCCGATGTCCTCGACGGCGACCCACCAGGTGTGCCCGGCGAAGGTCACGGTCAGCGCGCGTTTGGCGGCGCGCAGACCTTCCAGCCAGCCGCCGACGTCAGCGCTGCCAGACCGGGCAGCCACCTCCTCCGCGGTCAGCGGGCCCAGCAGCCGCAGCAGGTCGGCGACTCCCTCGGCGTCGCGGGCGGCCCGGTCAGCTGACAGATGCTGCAGCTGCCGTCCGGTGGCCACGATGACCGCCGGATCGAGCAGTTCGCGCAGCTCGACTCGGCCCAGCAGTTCGGCCAACAGCGAGGTGTCCAGCGACAGCGCGGCGGCGCGGCGCTCGGCCAGCGGGCTGTCGCCTTCGTACATGAATGCCCCGACGTAGCCGAACATCAGCGACGCAGCGAACGGCGACGGAGTCGCGGTCTCGACCTCGAGCACCCGCACCCGGCGGCGGGCGACGTCGGCCATCAGGTCGGTCAGGGTGGGCACGTCGTAGACGTCTTGCAGGCATTCCCGCACGGTTTCCAGCACGATCGGGAAGTCGGGGTACTTGCGGGCCACGTCGAGCAGCTGCGCTGCCCGTTGGCGTTGGTGCCATAACGGTGAGCGGCGGCCCGGGTTTCGTCGGGGCAGCAGCAACGCACGGGCCGCGCATTCCCGGAACCGGGACGCGAACAGCGCCGAACCGCCCACTTCAGCGGTAACGATCGGATCGATCTCGTCGGCGTCGAAGACGAACAATTCTGCGCCGGGCGGGCTCTCGCCAGAGTCCTGCACGGTGTCGGGCAGCCGCACCACGACGCCGTCGTCGGAGGCGGTGGGTTTCTCGTCGATGCCGTAGCGCTCCCGCAGCCGCCGACCGACAGCGAGCGCTAGCGGGCCGTGCACCCGCAGCCCGTACGGCGAGTGCAGGATCACCCGCCAGTCGCCCAGCTCGTCGCGGAACCGCTCGACCAGCAGGGTGGTGTCCGTCGGCACCACAGTGGTGGCGGACCGCTGATCGTCGAGCAGCCGCCATAGATTGTCGGTGGCGTACTGGTCGAAACCGAGCGCTGCGCAGCGTTTGTCGAACGCGCGGCGCTCGAGGCCGGCCAGCTCACCGGTGAACGCGCCGAGGGCCCGCCCCAGCTCGGCCGGGCGCCCCACGTCGTCGCCGCGCCAGAACGGCAACCGGGCCGGCTGACCCGGCGCCGGGATGACCAGCACCCGGTCATGGGTGATCTCAGTGATCCGCCAGCTCGTCGCACCCAGCGAAATGACGTCACCGGGACGCGACTCGTACACCATCTCCTCGTCGAGTTCCCCGACCCGGGACGGCTTGTCTGCCTCGGTTGCCAGATACACCGTGAACAGGCCCCGATCCGGAATCGCACCGCCGGAGGTCACCGCCAAGCGCTGCGCGCCCGGCCGGGCCGACAAGATTCCCCGGTCCCGGTCGTAGACCAGTCGCGGTCGTAGCTCGGCGAAGTCCGTCGACGGGTACTTGCCGGCCAGCAGGTCGAGGGTTGCTTCGAAGGCGCTGCGCGGCAGCGTCGCGAACGGGGCACTGCGCCGCACGGTGTCGAACCAGCGGTCGGCGTCCAGCGGCTCCAGGGCGGCGGCCGCTACAGTGTGCTGAGCCAGGATGTCGAGCGGGTTCGCCGGCACCCGCGTCGTCTCGATCTGACCGCTCAGCATCCGCTCGACGGTCACCGCACATCCGAGCAACTCGGTGCGGTGCTTGGGAAACAGCACTCCGCTGGACACTTCACCGACCTGATGACCGGCGCGGCCGATGCGCTGCAACCCGCTCGCCACTGACGGGGGTGCCGCCACCTGGATCACCAAGTCGACCGCGCCCATATCGATACCCAGCTCAAGACTGGAGGTGGCCACCACGGCCCTGAGCCGCCCACTTTTGAGTTCCTCTTCGACTACGGCGCGCTGCTCTTTGCTGACCGAGCCATGATGGGCCCGGGCGAGCAGGGGCTCAGCGCCGGAGGTCTGGCCGCTGCCCAGCAGATGCGCGGGAGCCCCGCCGGCCACCTGATGATTGGGCCCTGCTTCCAGCCCCATGCCGGAGCGTTCGGCGTGGATCTCGTTGAGCCGCGATGTCAAGCGCTCGGCCAGCCGCCGCGAGTTGGCGAACACGATCGATGAGGTGTGCGACTCGATGAGGTCGGCGATCCGAGCTTCGACCTCCGGCCAGATGGTGTTGTCCTCAGGGTTGACCATGTCAGGCACCGGAACCTGCACCGTCAGCGCGAACGTCTTGTCTGATGCCGGTGCGACGATAGTCGTCGGCGACTGACCAGACAGGAACCGGGCGACCTCCTCGGGCGGACGAACCGTCGCCGACAGTCCGATGCGCTGCGCGGGCCGCTCCAGCAGCTCATCGAGCCGGGCCAGCGACAGCGCCAGATGCGCGCCGCGTTTGGTGCCGGCCACCGCATGCACCTCGTCGACGATGACGGTCTGCACGGCGGTCAACGATTCCCGGGCGGCTGAGGTCAGCATCAAGAACAGCGACTCGGGTGTGGTGATCAACACGTCGGGCGGCTTGGCGATCAGTTCCCGTCGACGCGCCGGCGACGTGTCACCTGAGCGGACGCCGACGCTGATTTCGGGGGCGGGCTGGCCGTGGCGTTCGGCGAGCCGGGCGATACCCGCCAGCGGGGCCCGCAGGTTGCGTTCGACATCGACCGCCAGAGCTTTGAGCGGCGAGACATACAACACCTTGGTGCCTGCGCCGTGACCGCCGACCAAGCTGTCGATCGCCCACAAAAAAGCGGCCAGCGTCTTGCCGGACCCCGTGGGCGCGATCACCAGCGTGTTGTGACCATCGGCGATGTCCGACCAGGCACCGGCCTGGGCTGCGGTCGGCGCAGCGAAAGTACCGCTGAACCAGTCGCGGGTGATCGCACCGAACCGCTGCATCGGGTCGGTGCGTTTGGTGCTCATCTGACCATCGTGCCAAGCCCCACCGACAAAGCGCCGGGCTGCATCGACGCAGGCGTTACGGCCGCTCCGACGCGATCGCGTCGGACAGCTCCGACGGGATGCCGGGCAGCCGGGACACGGTGTCCAGAAGTGCGTGCGCGCACGCGTCGGCGAGCAGGTCTGCGTCGGTCGACGGGTCCATGATCCGCTGACGGCACAGCTCGAAGGTGAAAGCCACCCACCCGTTGACGATCACCCGCAAAATGCGCTCGACGTCGTGGTCCAGCTTGGTGCTGGGCCCTTCCACATCAGTGACCCGGGCCATGATGTGCTCGAGCTGGCGGTTCTTCGCGTCGTCGTCGATGCCCAGCAGCACCGGATCAGAGCGGCCGATGCCCACATAGGCCGCCCACGCCGAGTGCGGATACTGCTGCTGGTAGGCCATGTACGCCAGCACGCCGGTACGTACCTCTTCGAACAGTGTCTGTCCGGGCAACGGCAGGTGTTCGGTCGCCTCGATCAGACGGTCGGCTTGCTCTTTGACTACAGCCGCGAAGAAAGCACGTTTGTCCGGAAAATAGTGGTACATCAGCGCCCGGGACACACCGGCTCGCTCGGCGATCTCGTCGATACGCACCTCGTCGTAGGGTCGTTTGCCGAAGACCTCCGCGCCCAACGCAAGCAACTCGGCGCGCCGATCGTCAGGGGATAGCCGCCGCCTCGTCGCTGGCATGACCCGAATGTTACGTGCCGAGGGGTTGACAGTAGTCAAACCGCAGCCTGGCGCGGCAAGCGGAGCACAGATCAGCAGCGAGTGCCGGCCCGGATCCGCTCCCTCCGTTCTGCGAAAACACCATTGACGGCGGCTAACCGCAAACGCTCGGCCGTCGCGGCATAGTTCGCCGACGGCGCCGCGGACGTCATGTCGAAAAAGACGCCGTGCATGCCGACAATGGCGCCTGTCAAGGCAGTCAACGGCACCTCGGGGAGAGGCTGCGGATGAACACTTGAACGGCGGAACGCCAGAGTCGGCCCGCATCGGTCTGTACGAGCGGCCTTTCTGTACCCGTTCGGCTGGCGCGTCATCGCCGTCGTTGTAACGGTTTGGTCTCGCGTCGCAGCGGGTAACCGACATGCACTTTTCAGCAGTACACGGCTTAGCGGGTTACGACTGTAACTGACGAGTCCGATCCAGCGATGGGATCGACAGCAGCCGAACGCACGATAGAGGTTCGCAGATGCAGATACGTCAGGGTACGCACGACGACCGGTTGGGCCAAGAGGACCATGAGGTCCGCGAAGCCGTCCGGTTCGCGGTCACGGCTGCTGCCGTGGGCGTCGGATTCGCAATCCTTGCGGCGGTATGGGTCAGCACCTGCCACGGGACAGTGGCAACCGACACCGCCGCCTGCGGCACGCCGCAACGGATGCTGCTGGCATTCGGGGCGCCGGTCATCTTGTTCGGCGGGGGATCATGGGCGTTTCTGCGCACCTACCGCGTCTGGCGAGACGGCGGCACCTGGTGGGGATGGCAGGGCGCGGGCTGGTTCCTGCTGATGTTGATGTTGATCACTCTTACCGCGGGCGCACCCGGGATTGCCGGCCCTGCCCTCGCGCTGTGATGATGCCCCTGTGAGGAGGCCCAGCCGGCGAACCGGCTGGGCCTTCGCCCACAGATTCTCAGTTGTGGTCGTGGTTCTGGTTGGCCTTCTGCCGCTGCTCCTGCGTCTTGGCTTTCGCGCGGGCCTGCTCGGCTTTGACTTCGTTCTTCGCGGCGTCGCGATGGGCGCGGGCCTTGTCCTGCTGGGCCTGGCCCTCGTCGGCGACGTCATCCTTGCCGGTCACAGTGCCAACCACTTCCTTCACCAGCCCTTTGGCACCTTCGACAATGCCCCGGACCGCTTCGCCGGAAATGTTCTTGAAGTTGGTCATGGTTACCTCTCTTCTCGGGTATCTCGACCGCCCTGAACCCGAACGCTCAGGACACAACGCGTAAGCCTTCCCAAGCCATTTGGCCGGCAAACGGAACTGTGACCGACCTGACAGTCACCGGTACTCGTCGAGATCGTCGCCGCCGACTTCCTGGAGTTGCTCCTGCCAATCCGACGGGTTGGCCTCGATGGGCACGTCCACCGGGTCGGGCGCCGGCGGCTCGGGAATGGCCTGTTGATCTTGCTCGACGGCGTCTGCGACGGGAATGTCGTCAGGAAGGTCGTCACGGTCGTGCATCCTTGGCCTCCAATCCCACGGTGGGGTGTCGACTAGCCGGGGTTACCCGCAGCGACAAGCGGGTATTGGATTTACACCATGATCAGTCCGATGGCGCTTACCTCGAAGCCCTATTCACCCCATCATTGGGGCCAGAATGATGAACGCGATGACATAAACCGCGACCGCCACCAGGATCAGAACGACCAGCGTAATCCCGGTGATCACCGCCACGCGCCGCAACCGGCGCTCACGCGTATCGGTTGTGTCAGCCTCGTCCACGGCGGAACGCATACCCGGCGGTGGCAATGACTAACCGGCCCGTACGCCGAGGTAATGTCAGCCAGATCTTGCCAAAAGACCAGATGACCGACACTCAGTCACCCGGGGAGCAGCAGCAACACGGCGACCGCGCGGTGGAGTTCCGTGTGGCTGCCCGCCTGGAAAACTTAGCGATGTTGCGCACATTGGTCGGCGCAGTGGGCACCTTCGAGGATCTGGACTTCGACGCTGTAGCGGATTTGCGGCTGGCCGTCGACGAAGTGTGTACCCGGCTGATCAGGTCCGCCACCCCAGGTGCGACCCTGGTGATGGTGGTCGATCCGCAGGACGACAAGTTGGTGGTGAATGCCTCCGCCATTTGCAAGAACTATGATGTCGTGACGCCGGGCAGTTTCAGCTGGCATGTTCTCACTTCGTTGGCCGACGACGTCCACACCTACCGCGACGGCGTCGAGTCGGATGAAGGCGGCGGCTTATTCGGAATCACGTTGACGACGCGGCGGGCGGGCTCCACCAGGTGACGACGCGAGCCGTCGGCGGTTCCAGTTCGCGCCCGAACGAATACGCCGACGTTCCGGACATGTTCCGTGAGCTGGCCACGGTCAAGACCGACTCACCAGAGTTCCAGCGACAACGCGACAAGATTGTGGAGCGGTGCCTGCCGCTGGCCGATCACATAGCGCGCCGGTTCGAAGGCAGAGGCGAACCGCGTGATGACCTCGTTCAGGTCGCCAGGGTGGGATTGGTCAATGCTGTCGTCCGCTTCGACGTCGAAACCGGCTCGGACTTCGTGTCCTTCGCCGTACCCACCATCATGGGTGAGGTTCGGCGGCACTTCCGCGACAACAGCTGGTCGGTCAAGGTGCCGCGGCGCCTGAAGGAACTGCACCTGCGCCTGGGCACCGCTACCGCTGATCTGTCCCAACGACTGGGCCGCGCGCCCACCGCGTCCGAATTGGCCGGCGAACTGGACATGGACCGCACCGAGATTGTTGAAGGTCTGGTCGCGGGAAGCTCCTACAACACCCTGTCCATTGATAGCGGCGGCGGAAGCGCCGACGACGATGCGCGCGCCATCGCCGACACCCTCGGTGATGTGGACACTGGGCTGGAGCGCATCGAGAACCGAGAAGCGTTGCGTCCCTTGCTTGATGCGCTGCCCGAGCGGGAACGAACTGTCTTGGTGCTCAGGTTTTTCGAATCAATGACGCAGACGCAGATCGCCGAGCGGGTGGGAATCTCGCAGATGCACGTGTCGCGATTGTTGGCGAAATCGTTAACGCGGTTGCGGGACCAGTTGGAGTAGGTGGCGCGAATCGTCCCGGCCGCTCGGATCGCCGGTTACCGCGTCGCAGATCGGCAGCGCATGGTCTGGATCGCAAAGCCGAAGCAGGCGAGAAACGACGTGGTTGGGCACCACGGCCCACTGCACGCCGGCTCCTGCGCAGCGCACGTTGATGGTGTGCAGGACTGAAAAGCCCGATGTGCCAAAGAAACTCAACTCGCTCAAATCGAGGATAACGCGTTCGCAGTAACCGGCACACCGCTGAACGTAATCGGCGAGCGCAACGGCGTTGGCGGCGTCGAGCTCACCGTGCGCGGTCACTACGACCGCGGATGCTCCGCAGTGAGCGGTGAACCGAGAGGTGCGGTTTTCCCAGGGCTGAGGCGGAACTTCACCGTCCGTACCGGTCGTCCACCCAGAACCTGTGGTTTCGGCGCTAGACATCTTGACTCCCACGAGTCGACGAACGTTCGTACGGGGTTGCGTCAAGGAATCAACGGCAGGGAGGTCGGCCTCCGTGCGCGTCGCTGACGCCTTCCGGATGGCTGTTAACTCAACCTGCCGCCGAACATACTCCCCGCCGGGAGAGCCGACAACGAATACCGGCCGAATGTTCACGAATCGAAATAAAGACCGCTATTTGATCTCGGCGAGCACCGTGCCCTGCGTGATGGCCGCGCCGGGTTCCGCCGCCAAGCCGGTGATGACGCCGTCTTTGTGGGCGGTCACCGGATTCTCCATCTTCATCGCCTCAAGCACGACCACCAGGTCGCCGGCGGCAACCTGCTGGCCTTCCTCGACGGCGACCTTGACGACGGTGCCCTGCATCGGAGCGGTCACCGCGTCGCCGGAGGCTGCCGCGCCGGCCAGCGCACCCCGCTTGCGCGGCTTGGGCTTCTTGCGAATCACCCCAGTTGGGTCGGCGGCGCCGTTGGACAGCGCGAAGTCGGCAGGCAGCGACACTTCCAACCGGCGACCGCCGACTTCGACAATCACCTGGTGCCGCGGACGGGCCTCTTCGTCGAGGGGCTCACCACCGGTGAACGGCTCGACGGTGTTGTTCCACTCCGTTTCAATCCAGCGCGTGTGCACCGAGAAACCGTTGTCGTCACCGATGAACGCCGGGTCAGAGACCACGGCGCGGTGGAATGGAATGACGGTTGCCAGCCCTTCGACGTGGAACTCCGCAAGGGCACGGCGAGCTCGTCGTAATGCCTCCTCGCGGCTGGCGCCATAGACGATCAGCTTGGAAAGCATCGAGTCGAACTGGCCGCCGATCACCGAACCGGCCTCCACACCGGAGTCCAGGCGGACACCGGGTCCGGTGGGGATGTCGTACCGGGTGACTGGACCGGGCGCGGGCAGGAAGCCCCGTCCGGCGTCCTCGCCGTTGATCCGGAACTCGATGGCGTGCCCGCGCGGCGTGGGGTCCTCGGTGAGGTCGAGCTTTTCCCCGTTGGCGATCTTGAACTGTTGCAGTACCAAGTCGATGCCCGCGGTTTCCTCGGTAACCGGGTGCTCAACTTGTAAGCGGGTGTTGACCTCCAGAAATGAGATCAGACCGTCCTGGCCGACCAGATATTCGACCGTCCCCGCACCGTAGTAGTGCGCCTCTTTGCAGATCCGCTTCGCGGATTCGTGAATTTCTTTGCGCTGGGCGTCGGTCAGAAACGGCGCCGGCGCCTCCTCGACCAGCTTCTGGAAGCGGCGCTGCAGTGAACAGTCGCGGGTGCCGGCGACGATGACGTTGCCGTGCTGATCGGCGATCACCTGCGCCTCGACGTGGCGCGGCTTGTCCAGGTAGCGCTCGACGAAGCATTCGCCGCGACCGAACGCCGCGACCGCCTCGCGCACGGCTGACTCATAAAGGTGCGGTATCTCCTCGATGGTGCGCGCCACCTTCATGCCGCGGCCGCCACCGCCGAACGCGGCCTTGATCGCGACGGGCACGCCGTATTCCTGCGCGAAGGCCACCACCTCGTCGGCGTCTTTGACCGGGTCGGGAGTGCCAGGCACCAGCGGGGCCTGCGCGCGTGCGGCGATGTGCCGAGCGGTGACCTTGTCACCGAGGTCGCGAATCGACTGCGGGCTCGGGCCGATCCAGATCAGGCCGGCGTCGAGCACCGCCTGCGCGAAGTCCGCGTTCTCCGACAGGAAACCGTAGCCGGGGTGAATCGCGTTGGCGCCGGACTTCGCCGCGGCGTCGAGGATCTTGCCGAAGTCGAGGTAGGACTCCGCGGACGTCTGACCGCCCAGGGCGAATGCCTCGTCGGCCAGCCGGACGTGCGGCGCGTCGGCGTCGGGCTCGGCGTACACCGCCACGCTGGGCAGGCCGGCGTCCCGGGCTGCCCGGATCACCCGGACTGCGATCTCACCACGGTTGGCAACGAGAACCTTGGTGATCTTCGAGCTGGCGTGATTAGGCACTGCGCCTCCTGGGTGGCTGGACACTTCTCGCGTAAGTCTCTAAGAGAATTTCTTACAAGTATGTCGTGGGAAGTTTAGGCGGCGCGCCGCACACGCAGTGAGGCGGTGCCTGTTTCGGGAAGGTCAGGCCGCGTCGCGCAATCGGCGTTTGATGCGGGCCAGCATCGCCGACATGCCTCGTAGCCGCAGCGGGCTGATCAGCGCTGCCAGGCCCAGTTCGGTGTAGAAGTCCTCCGGCACCGCCAAGATGTCGTCGGCGGCCTGTTCGTCCAGGCCGGTGGCGAGGATGCCGGCAAAACCGCGGGTGGTCGGCGCTTCGGCCGGCGCGCTGAAATGCAGCCGCACGCGTTCGCGATCGCTGGCGTCAACATGCAGAAAAAGCGGCGACTGGCACTCGGGCACCGGCTCCATCGCCGCCTCCCGAAGGTCGCCGGGCAGCGGCGGTAATTCGTCGGCGAATTCGAGAAGCAGCTTGAGCTTGTCCTGGCCTTGCACTTCGGCGAAGTCGGACACCACCTCAGCCAGCGGCGCGGGCAGGCTCATCCGGGTTCTGCGCCGCTGACGATCGGTACCCGGACGGTGTTGCCCCATTCGGTCCACGAGCCGTCGTAGTTGCGCACACCGGGGATGCCGAGCAGGTGGGTCAGCACAAACCAGGTGTGGCTGGACCGCTCGCCGATGCGGCAGTAGACGATGGTCTTGTCATCGGGCTCGATGAACCCGTAGAGCTGCTCGAGCTCCTCGCGGCGACGGAAGCGGCCGTTGTCGTCGGCGGCTTTGGCCCACGGGATCGATCGCGCGCTGGGGATGTGGCCGCCGCGCAGCGCGCCTTCCTCTGGGTAGTCCGGCATGTGCGTGCGTTCGCCGGTGTACTCCTGCGGCGAGCGGACGTCGATGAGCGGCTGCGAGCGCAGTGCTGTCAGCACGTCCTCTTTGAACGCGCGGATCGGCTCGTCGTTGCGCTGCACGACGGGATAGCCGGTCGAGGTCCGGTTCGGCACGTCCAGCGTGGTCTCGCGACCTTCGGAGAGCCATAAATCCCGGCCGCCGTTGAGCAGGCGCACGTCGGGGTGGCCGAACAACGTGAACACCCACAGTGCATAAGCCGCCCACCAGTTGCTCTTGTCGCCGTAGATCACCACGGTGTCGTCGCGCGCGATCCCTTTGCGGTCCATCAACGCGGCGAACTGCTCGCCGTTGATGTAGTCGCGAACGTGCGGATCGTTGAGGTCGGTGTGCCAGTCGATCTTCACCGCACCCGGGATGTGACCGACGTCGTAGAGCAGGACGTCCTCGTCGGATTCGACGATGGCCAGACCAGGACGGCCCATGTTGCCGGCCAGCCAGTCAGCGGTGACCAGCCGTTCGGGATGGGCGTAACCGGCCAGGATAGGGCTGGGGTCTGCTGGTAGCGGCACATATCGAGCCTACCGCTCAACCGCGCCACAACTCGGCGATCGACAGGCCGACCGCCGCCAGCAGCTGCCGGGTCAACGGCAGGCTCAATCCGATGACATTTGACGGGTCGCCCTCGATCCGGTCGACGAACCACCCGCCCAATCCGTCGAGGGTGAACCCGCCCGCTACCTGCAGCGGCTCACCGCCGGCGATATATGCCTCCAGGTCGGCAGCGCTCGGAATGCCGAAATGCACTCTTGTACAGGCGCTTTGAACAAGCTCACTGACGGCCTCGCCGTCACTCAACCGCAGCACACAGTGCCCGGTGAACAACTCCGCGCTTAGGCCGCTCATTGCCTGCCACTGCCTGCGTGCGGCATCGGCCGAACCGGGCTTGCCGATTAGCACGCCGTCGAAGTGCAGCATCGAATCACAGCCGACGACAACGCAATCCGCGGCCACGGAACGGTCCAGGCCCACCCTCACCCGCTCGGCTTTGGCGCGGGCCAACGCGCACACCACGTCGCCGGGTGCAGCGGCGGGGCCAAGCTCTGCCACGATGGCGTCTTCGTCGACGCCGGATACCCGCACCAGCGGATCAATGCCGGCCTGTCGCAACACGCGGAGCCGGCCCGACGAGGCCGACGCGAGCACCACCAAAGTCAATTGCGCTACTCCTCGATCCCGGCTCCGCCGGCATCATCGTCGCCAGCGCGGGTCATCGGCGCATGTGCACCCGTTGCACCAGCGTGATGAGCTGCCAGCTGAACGGTGCAAACCGCAGCTTGTCGACCGGCAGCCCCCAGTTGGTGCGCTCAGGCTGTGCGGGCTCTGCAGTACCGCCCCCCAGGCTGCCCAGCACCGCGACCAGCGCGGCCACCTCGTCCTCGCTGGGATTGCCCTTGAGGACCTCGATCAGCGGCTCACTCACTGCGTTCGCTCCGCTCGTTCGACTCACAGGAGCCAGAGTTCGTCTCACTCCCGTCACTCACTGCGTTCGCTCCGCTCGTTCGACTCACGGAGCCGATGGTTCGTCTCACTCCCGTCACTCACTGCGTTCGCTCCGCTCGTTCGACTCACAGTGGAATGTTCCCGTGCTTCTTGGGCGGCGTCGGCGCGATCTTCCGCTCCAGCAGTCGCAGCGCGGTGCCGATGTAGCCGCGGGTGTGCGACGGGGGGATGACGGCGTCGACGTAGCCGCGCTCCGCGGCCACATACGGGTTCACCAGCGTGTCCTCGTAGCTCTCCTGCAGCTGTAAGCGCAGCGCGTCGACGTCTTCGCCGTTGCGGGCCGCCTCGCCGAGTTGCTGGCGGTAGACGAATCCGACTGCACCAGAGGCGCCCATCACCGCGATCTGCGCCGTCGGCCAGGCGACATTGACGTCGCAGCCCATGTCCTTGGAGCCCATCACGCAGTAGGCACCGCCGTACGCCTTACGGGTGATCACGGTGATTTTCGGAACGGTGGCCTCACCGTAGGCGTACAACAGTTTGGCGCCGCGCCGGATGATGCCGTTGTATTCCTGTCCAGTGCCGGGCAGGAAGCCGGGCACATCGACCAGCATGACAATCGGGATGTTGAAGCAGTCGCAGGTGCGCACGAACCGGGCCGCCTTCTCCGAGGCGTTGATGTCCAGGCAGCCGGCGAACTGGGTGGGCTGGTTGGCGACGATGCCAACCGGACGGCCCTCGATGCGGCCGAATCCGACGATGATGTTGTTGGCGTAACCGTTCTGGATCTCCAGGAACTCGTCGTCGTCGAGGATCCGGGTGATTACTTCGTGCATGTCGTAGGGCTGGTTCGGCGAATCCGGGATCAGCGTGTCCAGCTCGAGGTCCTCTGCGGTCAGGTTGTCCTCGATGGCGCCCTCGGGGATCGGTGCGGGATAGCGCGGCGCGTCAGTGAAGTTGTTGGGCGGCAGGTAGCCCAGCAGCTCACGCACCCAGTCGAACGCGTCCTGCTCACCGGAGGCGACGTAATGCAGGGTGCCCGACTTCGCCATGTGAGTGTGCGCGCCGCCGAGCTCTTCCATCGTGACGTCCTCGCCGGTGACCGTCTTGATGACGTCCGGGCCGGTGATGAACATTTGGCTGGTCTGGTCAACCATGATGACGAAGTCGGTCAAGGCGGGGGAGTAGACGTGCCCGCCGGCGGCGGCGCCCATGATCAGCGAAATCTGCGGCACAACACCGGAAGCCAGAATGTTGTTGCGGAAGATCTTGCTGTACAGGCCCAGCGAAACAACGCCTTCCTGGATCCGTGCTCCGGCGCCGTCATTGATACCGATCAACGGGCGGCCGGTCTTGATGGCCAGCTCCTGCACCTTCACGATCTTTTCGCCGTACACCTCGCCGAGGCTGCCGCCGAACACCGTGGCGTCCTGGCTGAAGATGCAGACGTCGCGGCCTTCGATGGTCCCGTAGCCGGTCACCACGCCGTCACCGAGCGGGCGCTTCTCGGCCAGCCCGAAGTTGGTGCTGCGGTGCCGAGCCAGTGCGTCGAGTTCAACGAACGAGCCCTCATCCAGCAGCGCGAAGATGCGTTCCCGGGCGGTCAGTTTGCCCTTGGCATGCACCTTTTCCACGGCGGCCTCGCCGACGGGGTGCAGCGTCTCCTCGCTCCGCTTGCGCAGCTCGGCGAGCTTGCCGGCGGTGGTGTGAATGTCGATCGTGTGCTCTGCGGCCGGTTCCGCCTGGTGATCGGTAACGCTCGTCATGGGTGTCGAGCTTAGCGGCCGCCGGGCCGCAGGCTGTTTAGGCTAGGCAGCGATGAACGTAGATCCGCAGGCCGCGCCGCTGGACCCGGCGGCGCTGCGCGACGGCCTGGTCGGGCCGGGTTTGCCGTGGCGCCGGCTGGACGTGGTCGCCGAAACCGGCTCCACCAACGCTGACCTGCTCCACCGGGCAGCAACTGGCGAGGACATCGACGGATCAGTCCTGGTGGCTGAGTACCAGACTGCCGGGCGGGGCCGCCACGGCCGGCACTGGTCGGCGCCGCCGCACACTCAGATCGCCTTCTCTGTGGGAATCAACGGATCGTCGGTGCCGCACACCGGTTGGGGCTGGTTGCCGCTGGCGACCGGTGTAGCGGTCGCCGACGCCCTGCATGCAGTCACCGACGTGCCGGCTGGCCTCAAATGGCCCAACGACGTGCTGGTCGAGGGAGGCAAACTGGCGGGGATCCTGGCTGAAGTCGCCGCGCCTGCATCGGCGATTGTGGTGGGTCTGGGCCTCAATGTGACCTTGACGGCTGAGGCAAAGCCGGACCCGGCGGCCACCTCGCTGTTACTGCTCGGGGCTGCGCCCAACGATCGAACCATGTTGACGCGCCGCATTCTTCGCGAGTTGGCCGGGCGGATCGACGCATGGCGCAGCGCCGGGGGTGCTGACGCGGCGCTGATCGCCGACTATCAGCGGCACAGCCGGACGCTGGGTACCCGCGTGCGGGCCACCCTGCCCGGCGACCGGGAAGTCGTCGGCGTTGCCCGCGGCGTCGACGAGTTGGGCCGGTTGCAGATCGACACCGGTGGGGAAGTGGTGACCGTCTCGGCCGGAGACATCGCCCACCTGCGGCCGAGCAAGTGAGGCGCTATCCCGACAACGCGCTGGCCGACGACGAACAGGTGGTTTTGCACCGGCACCCGCACTGGAGGCGTCTGGCTCCGGCTGTGGCGGTCCTGATCGGGGCCAGCGCGCTGGGCGCATTCGTCGCCGCCGTCGTCAACGCCACCGATTGGCACGCTGACGCCAAGACGGTGATCTCCGGGGTCATTTGGGCGGTATGGGGCATCGTGGTGGGCTGGCTGACGTTGTGGCCATTCATCAAGTGGCTGACCACGCACTTCGTCATCACCGACCGACGGGTGATGTTTCGCCGTGGAGTGCTGACCCGCAGCGGGATCGACCTACCGTTGGCCCGCATCGTGCGGGTGCGGTTCCAGCACCGGCTTCTCGATCGGCTCCTGCGTAGCGGCACCTTGATCGTCGAATCGGCGACCCAGCAACCGCTGTGGTTCTATGACATCCCCCACGTGCGGCACGTGCACTCGCTGTTGTGCTACGAGGTTTTCGACACCTCGGATTCGGACGAGTCGCCTCGATGACCGGACCGGCCGGCGCGAGACCGCCATCCGCGCAGGAAGGTGACGTTGCTGGCCTCGAGGGTGTCTTCGAAGACTTCGGCGATACCGCCGGCGGTGAAGGTCGACTCCAGCGCCTTGTCCGGGGCGCGGCCGAACTGGTCGGGAAAGACCCAGCGCCGGAACGCCCAGAACCGGAACGTCATCTGCAGTAGGTTGCCGATCAGGTAGGCCGAGATGAAGTCGGCGATGTTCTCCATGGTCAGCGAGACTGCCGGCACCCGCAGTCCCAGGACATAGCTGGAAAACCACAGCGGTGCCATCGAGAGCACGACGCCGACCCCGCTGAACGCGAAGAACAGTAATGCCTCGTGATGGCGCTCACGGCCGCCGCGGTCGCGGAAACTCCACTCTCGGTTGAAGATGTAGGACGCGATAACGGCGACGATGCCGGCGATGACCTTGGCGGTCACCGGCTTGGGCTCGAGGATCGTCAGCTTCAGGGCGTAGAAGATGGACGAGTCGATGACGAACGTCGTCGCGCCGACGATGGCGAACTTGATCAGCTCGTGATGACGTTCGGCGTAGGGCCGGATCGGCTTGGGCAGCAGCGCGATCGTGGCATCGGCGAAAGACACAACTCCGGAGTGTACGGTTCGCCGCTGTGCTGTGCGCAGCAGAAGACCGCACACCGGCGTGACACCATGATTGCCGTGCCCAGTCGCTTCACCGCTTCACCGCTGGTCGCCATGGTCGGTGGCGGTCAACTCGCCCGGATGACTCACCAGGCCGCGATCGCGCTTGGACAGACCCTGCGGGTGCTGGCCGCCGAGGCGGACGATCCCGCTGCGCAGGTGTCGCCCGACGTGGTGATCGGCTCACACACCGACCTCGAGGACTTGCGCCGGGTGGCGGCCGGCGCCACTGTGCTGACTTTCGACCACGAGCACGTCCCTGCCGAGCTGCTCGACAAGCTGGTCGCTGACGGCATCAACGTGGCCCCGCCGCCCCAGGCGCTGGTGCACGCCCAGGACAAACTGGTCATGCGGCGACGACTGGAGGCGCTGGGCGCCCCGGTGCCGCGCTATGCCCCGGTGGACGCTCCGGAGGACATCGACGGATTCGTCGGCGGTGTCGGCGACTCGGTGGTGGTGAAGGCGGTGCGAGGCGGCTACGACGGCCGCGGGGTGCGGATGGCCGACAGCCTGCCAGAGGCCCGGCAGATCGCCGGTGAGTACCTGGCCGCCGGTGTACCGGTGCTGGTCGAGGAGCGCGTCACGATGCGCCGCGAGCTCTCCGCGCTGGTGGCGCGGTCGCCGTTCGGGCAAGGCGCGGCGTGGCCGGTGGTCGAGACGGTGCAGCGCAACGGCGTCTGCGTTCAGGTGATCGCGCCGGCGCCGAAGCTGCCCGATGCGCTCGGCGTCCAAGCGCAGCAGCTGGCGTTGCGGCTGGCGGCGGAGCTGGGTGTGGTAGGAGTGCTGGCTGTCGAGCTGTTCGAAACCGCTGATGGTCAACTGCTGGTCAATGAGCTGGCCATGCGTCCGCACAATTCCGGGCACTGGACCATGGACGGGGCGCGCACCAGCCAGTTCGAACAGCATCTGCGGGCCGTGTTGGATTATCCGCTCGGCGACACTGATGCCGTCGTGCCGGTCACCGTGATGGCCAACGTCCTGGGCGCCGCGCAGCCGCCGACGATGAGCCTCGATGAGCGGTTGCACCACTTGTTCGCGCGAATGCCCGAGACGCGCGTCCACCTCTACGGCAAAGCCGAGCGGCCGGGCCGCAAGATCGGGCACGTCAACCTGCTCGGAAACGACCCGGGTGAGCTGGCAGATCTGCGCGACCGGGCCAACCGGGCGGCACACTGGTTGTCACACGGGCAGTGGACGGACGGATGGGACCCCCATGGCGCAACTGGCTGACGCGCCGCGCGTCGGCGTGATCATGGGCAGCGACAGCGACTGGTCGGTGATGAAGGACGCCGCCGAGGCGCTGGGTGAATTCGATGTCCCTTATGAGGTCGCAGTGGTTTCCGCGCACCGCACGCCGGGGCTGATGTTCGACTATGCCCGCGAGGCCGCCGACCGCGGCCTTCAGGTAATCATCGCCGGCGCAGGAGGCGCCGCCCATTTACCGGGGATGGTGGCCGCCGCGACGCCGCTGCCGGTCATCGGCGTGCCGGTGCCGCTGGCACGCCTGGACGGCCTGGACTCGTTGCTATCGATCGTGCAAATGCCGGCGGGTGTTCCGGTGGCTACGGTGTCGATCGGCGGCGGCCGCAACGCCGGCCTATTGGCGGTGCGCATCCTCGGTGCTAACGACCCGGCGCTCTGCAACCGGATCCTGGCGTATCAAGAGCAGCTGGCTGAGTCGGTGCGGGCCAAGGATGCAGCGCTGAAAAACCGGCAGGGTAAAGTTACTGGCGAGTAACTCGGAGGAGGCAGCAATGGCTGGATGGGCCGGTAACCCGTCGTTCGACGTATTTCAGTTGCCGGAGGAGCACGAGGAACTGCGGGCAGCGATTCGTGCGCTGGCGGAGAAGGAGATCGCTCCCTACGCCGCCGACGTCGACGAAGAGTCGCGGTTCCCCGAGGAGGCGCTGACGGCGCTGAACGCGTCGGGTTTCAACGCGGTGCACATTCCCGAGGAGTACGGCGGTCAAGGGGCGGACTCGGTGGCGGCCTGCATCGTGATCGAGGAGGTCGCACGCGTCGACGCGTCAGCATCGCTGATCCCGGCCGTCAACAAGCTGGGCACCATGGGCCTGATCCTGCGGGGGTCCGACGAGCTGAAGAAGCAGGTGCTGCCGTCGCTGGCTCATGACGGGCTGATGGCGTCCTACGCGCTGTCCGAGCGCGGTGCGGGCAGCGACGCCGCGGCGATGCGCACCCGCGCCAAGGCCGACGGCGACGACTGGGTCCTCAACGGTTCCAAATGCTGGATCACCAACGGCGGCAAATCCGCCTGGTACACCGTGATGGCGGTGAGCGACCCGGACAAGGGTGCCAACGGCATTTCGGCGTTCATGGTGCACGCCGACGACGAGGGGTTCTCGGTCGGGCCCAAGGAACGCAAGCTGGGCATCAAGGGTTCGCCGACCACCGAGTTGTACTTCGAGGACTGTCGCATCCCGGGTGACCGGATCATCGGCGAACCCGGCACCGGCTTCAAGACCGCGCTGGCCACCCTGGACCACACGCGGCCGACGATCGGCGCCCAGGCCGTCGGTATCGCGCAAGGTGCGGTGGACGCCGCGATCGCCTACACGAAGGAACGGGCCCAGTTCGGCAAAGCGGTCAGCGACTTCCAGGGTGTGCAGTTCATGCTCGCCGACATGGCGATGAAGGTGGAGGCCGCCCGGCTGATGGTGTATTCGGCGGCCGCGCGCGCCGAGCGTGGCGAGAGCGCGTTGGGATTCATCTCGGCGGCGGCGAAGTGTTTCGCCTCCGATGTGGCGATGGAGGTCACCACCGACGCCGTGCAGCTGTTCGGCGGCTACGGCTACACCCGGGACTTCCCGGTCGAGCGGTTCATGCGTGACGCCAAGATCACCCAGATCTACGAAGGCACCAACCAGATTCAGCGCGTGGTGATGTCGCGGGCGCTGCTGCGCTGACACTCGTTGCGCTCGCACTCAGGGTGACTTGCTCTCGCGGGCACGCTGGTTGTCGCCGCGCTCCGTCAGAGGTCAGCCGCTTCCTGAAGGGACCTTTAGCCAGCCGAGTCGGAACGATCGGACAGTCCTAGGCGTAGGTGCTCGCTGTGGTAGATGGCCTCATCAAGCAGTTGCGCGACGTGGCTGTCGTAGAGGCGGTAGACGACACTTCGACCGGCGCGCGTGCCTGCGACTAAGCCAAGATTGCGCAGCAGCCGCAGCTGATGAGACACCGCCGAGTGCTCCATCTCAATGGTGTCGGCGAGTTCGGTCACCGCGAATGGCCGCTGGCGCAAAGTGGTCAAAATCAGCAACCGACTCGGAGTGGCCAATGCCTGCAACGTGGTCGCCACATGGGCGGCAGACTCTGCGTCTAGGCGCGCCGCTGGCCGGTTGCGGCCCTCAACCCCGTGTCCCACAATCGCAAATCTTACTCTATTCAACAAATGAAGATATGTTCACATTTTCTGGTAACTCGTAGCCGGGCGCGCCGGAAGACCACGCCCACTCCTACGGCTAGCCAAACCGGTAACCAGCTCAAGTGACCAGCCGCTGCGCAAGTGGGTGCGGACAGCCCGTCGTAATCACATTGTGACAATTTGCTGCATTGCGTTTATCTCGAGGCTCAGCGGGCACGCGACGTAATGCGCAACGTGATTCCCCTTGGCTCAAGCGACGGTGTTCCGCTAAGCAACGCGACTCTGGACCTGCATTCGCGGCGAATCGAAGTACCAACATATGACCGGTCGTCTCTGCAACGGGGTGTCGTTCACATCGGCGCAGGAAACTTCCACCGCGCCCATCAAGCCGTCTACTTCGATGAACTCGCCCGTTCGGGCATTTCGACCGAATGGGGAGTGACCGGCGTCAGTCTTCATTCCTCCGACGTCAAAGAGGTGTTGTCGGCGCAGGATGGGCTGTACACCGTCGTTCAACGTGGTCATGACCGTCAAACGGCGCGGGTGGTCGGTTCGATCGGCTCCTACCATTACGCACCCGACGACGGCGTCGCGGTTCGAGCGGCTCTGGCCGATCCCGAGACCCACGTGGTAAGCCTCACCGTCACTCCCAATGGCTACTTCCTGGATCCGGCCACTCGGGAGTTCATCGCCGACACTCCCGATGTGCGTGCTGATCTTGTCGCCAAGCAAAGCTTCAACACCGCCTGGGCCTACCTGGCCGAAGCACTCGAGCGTCGTCGTCGCGCCGGTACCGCGCCGTTCACGGTGCTTTGCTGCGACAACATTCCCGACAACACCCAGGCCGCGCGGACCGCACTGGTGTCATTCGCCGCGTTGAAAGATCCCGGGCTCGCCCGCTGGATCGACACTCACGTCGCGTTCCCGTCGACCATGGTCGACCGCATTACCCCTCAGACGTCGAACTCGGAGCGCCGGTTCGTCGAGCGCACGTTCGGCGTCGCCGACAAGTGGCCAGTGTTTACCGAACCGTATTGCCAGTGGATCATCGAGGACTCCTTCAGCGACGGTCGTCCACCGCTGGATGAGGTCGGTGCCCAGTTCGTCGCCGACGTCAGCGGCCACAAGACGGTCAAGACGCGCCTGCTCAACGGAACGCACATCTCGTTGGCGTGCCTCGCAACACTTGCCGGCTACCAGCGCACCGACGAAGCGATGCGAGACCGGGTCATCTACGGCTATGTCGAGCAGCTGATGCGCGATGAGATTCAGCCACTGCTGCCGGCGGTGGCTGGGATGAACACCCCCGGCTATCGCAACACGTTGCTTGATCGGCTGAGCAATTCAAAGATGAGCGACCAGTTGCCGCGGCTGGCCCGCCGGGGATCGACGAAGATATCGTCGTTCTTGCTGCCGTCCCTGCACGAGGCCATCGCGCAGGGGAGACCGCACACTCTGCTGATGTTGGCCCTAGCCGGGTGGGCCCGTTATCTGCGCGGCTATGACCTCAAGGGTGCGACGATCCGCGTCGACGATCCCCAGGCAGATGTCCTGACCAGGCTGGCGACCATGGAAGGCCCCGATCCGTTGTTGCGGCACGAGATTTTCACCGAGTTGCGTCTGCTGCCTTCCTTCCGGGATCGGTTCGGCGGCATGATCGCGGACATCGATGAGCGCGGCGTGATACCCACCCTGCGCCGAGCATTGCAGGACGATTCGCGGGAGCTGGTTTCGTGATGAACCAGCCGGGTTTGAAGTCGGGTCTGCAGCTTGTGCGCCAATTCGACGTTCGGTCAGTCACCACGTTGCTGTGTGACGCTGACGACAACCTCTTTCCCTCCGAGACTCCGGCGTTCGCCGCCTCGACTGAGGTGACCAACCGCTTCCTGGCCAGGTTCGGCGTAACGGCCCCGGTCACCGCCGAGGAGTTGCGCAAGCGCGCCACCGGCAAGAACTTCCGCAGCACCGCTCTGGATCTGGTTGTGCTGTGCGAGGTGCCCGTCGAGCAGGCACTGGCTCACGGCCGCCCGGCGGCGGTAGTCGCCTCGGACAGCGACGTGGCGGACGGTCGCGCGGTGTGCGCCGAGGAACTCGAGCAATGGGTGCGCGAGGAGCGTGAGCAAGTCACCGCTCATCTGGCCGCCACTCTCAAGCCAGATCCTGAGGTGCTGGACCCACTGCGGACCCTCGCTTCGCGGTTTGCCTTGGCAGCGGTCAGTTCAAGTGCCAGCACACGGCTGAATGCCTGCTTCACCGCCACCGGCTTGGATTCGCTCATCCCGACGGATTTGCGCTTCAGTGCGGAAGATTCCCTATCCGTGCCGACCAGCAAGCCCGACCCTGCGGTGTATCTGCACTCCGGCCAGGTGATGGACATTGACGCCCACCAGGGCTTGGCTGTCGAAGATTCGGTGCCCGGTGTGACGTCGGCCGTTGCGGCCGGCTATCCCACCGTCGGCAATCTGATGTTCGTACCCGAAGATGAACGTTGCGTTCGCAGTGAGGAATTGGTTGATGCCGGTGCAGTCGCGCTGACCGACTCGTGGCGCGCCCTGGCTGATTTCCTCCTGTAGTCTGCCGTGAACGGTGACGGATCCCCACTCAGATAGCCGGTGTGGCGGCACGGTGGCCTTCTCGTCGTACCGTCAAAAGGTGCTGCGAACCCGTTGGCGTTGCGGGCCGCGGCGGGAGGAGTGATGCGAACGTGGCTCACCCGATGGACCTGAACAATGCGGCCCTGGCAAAGTTGCCGATTCCGGCGCCGAACTACGACCGCAGCACAATCGGCGTCGGTATTGCACACATCGGTGCCGGACATTTTCACAGAGCGCATCAAGCCATGTACATCGACAAGTTGCTCAAACAGGGTTTGGCGCACGAGTGGGGCATCTGCGGGGTAGGCGTGATGCCCGCCGATTGGACAATGCGCGACGTTCTGCGGGACCAGGACGGGCTCTACACCCTGATATCGGAGAATCCCGACGGCAGCCGCGACGCCCAGGTGATCGGTTCAATCATCGACTACCGCTACGCCCCCGACGATCCGGAGGCGGCGGTGGAGGTGCTGGCTGCAGCATCCACCCGGATCATCTCGTTGACCATCACCGAGGGCGGTTACCGTGACCCCGACGGGCCGGCCTTCGTGTTGATCGTCGAGGCGTTGGACAGGCGCCGCCGCCGCAAGATCGCCGCGCCGACCATCGTGTCCTGCGACAATGTCGAGAGCAACGGGGCGGTCACACGGCGGGCCGTCCTCGCGCAGGCCGGAAGCCGGGATCCGCGGCTCGCCGAGTGGGTGGCCGAGCACGTCCGGTTCCCGAGTTCGATGGTGGACCGGATCACCCCGGCTACGACGCTGGAGATGGCCGCCGAGGTGCGCCGTGATTTCGGGGTCAATGACCGGTGGCCGGTGGTCGCCGAGCCGTTCAGCGCCTGGGTTCTCGAGGACGACTTCTCCGACGGCAGGCCGCCTTTGGAGGAGGCGGGCGTGCTGCTTGTCGACGATGTCGCTCCCTACGAGATGATGAAGCTGCGGCTGCTCAACGCCGGGCATGAGTGCCTGGCCTTCTTCGCCCATCTGTGCGGCTTCGAGTTCGTTCACGACGCGGCGCATGATCCGTTGTTCGCCGAGTACCTGCTCGCCTACTTCGAGGCCGAGGCCATCCCCACGATGCCGCCGGTGCCCGGGATCGACCTGCAGGACTTCAGCCGCACGCTGATCGAGCGGTTCGGCAACCCGGGTGTGCGCGACACCGTTGCCCGGCTGTGCGCCTACTCGTCGGACCGCATCCCCAAGTGGTTGTTTCCGGTGATCTGCGAAAACCTGGCGGCCGGCAGGTCGGTTCGGCTGGCGGCAGCGGCGGTGGCGAGCTGGGCCCGCTACGCCGAGGGCACCGACGAGTGGGGTGAGCCGTACGAGGTGGTGGACCAGTTAGCCGACTCGCTGGTGCCGATCGCTCGGTCGCAGTACGAGAATCCCACCGCCTTCATCGAAGTCACGGCCGTATTCGGAGATCTCGCTCAGCAGCCGCGCTTCGTTCAGGCGTATTGCTGGGCACTGGAGTCGTTGCACCGCAAGGGAGCTCGGGCCACGCTGGAAGCTCTGATGCGATGACTCGAGGCCTGGTGATCGGGGAATCGCTCATCGATATCGTCGAACGCGGTCCGCAGGGGCCCAGCGAGCATGTCGGCGGGAGTCCACTCAACGTCGCCGTCGGCCTGGCCCGGCTGGGCCACGAGATTGATTTCCTCACCAAAATCGGCGACGACCCCTACGGTCGGCGGATCGCCGATTACGTTAGCGCCTCCGGGGTGCATCTGGTGCCGGAGAACGGCGTCGCAGATCGGACGGCGACTGCCCGGCTATCCGTAAACGCCGACGGCTCAGCCGACTATGAATTCGATCTGGACTGGCAGCTCTCCGGTACGCCTCCGGTCGCACCGCCTCTTATCGTTCACACCGGCTCCATTGCGATTGTTCAGGAGCCGGGTTGCCTGGCTGTCGCGGCTCTCGTCGACGCCTATCGCGTCTCGGCCACCATCACGCTGGACCCCAATGTCCGCCCGGCGCTGATCGTCGATCGGGATCTCGCTCTCGCACGCATCGAGCACCTCGTCGAGCGCAGCGACATAGTCAAGGTCAGCGAGGAGGATCTGCGCTGGATCGACCCCAACCGTCCGCCCGAGCAGACCGCGCAGACCTGGCTGACGCTGGGTCCTGCGATCGTGGCGGTCACGATGGCGGATCGCGGTGCAGCGGCATTCTGCGCTGCCGGCGTGGCACGGGTGCCGGCCCGCCCGGTGCAGGTGGTCGACACCGTCGGCGCCGGCGACGCATTCGCGGCCGGCCTCATCGATGCGCTGTGGGGCGCGGGCCTGCTGGGTGCCGAGCGGCGTATCCAGCTTGCCGGGTTGGACCTCGATGCGTTGACGGCAGCGCTCGAGGCCGGCAGCGTCGCAGCTGCGCTCACCGTCTCACGAGCCGGAGCTGACCTACCGGATCGGGCCGCGCTGGCCGCCGGTCCCGCGCGGCGGAACGGGTAGAAACCGGGTGGTTTAGCGCGCGCGGCCTTCGGGTACGTTGCCACAGCGCAAGGCTTCGCGGCATGTAGACGCCGCCGAGGCCACCTCGGTTGAAATACGCAGCTGGGCGCACCCGTGTTCTGCGCGGCCCCCCTCGGCTTGTCGGGTGTCGTGGCCCGCCAGAAGCGTATTTCGTCTTAGAACCGAGGCGAGGCCAATGGACGACACATCTATCAACTGTTCCTCTGAGCGGTTGCGCGTCTTCGACATTCGCAGGGATCGCGCGTTGGTCAGCGCCATGCAAACGCTGCCCCGTGCCGGTCCGGCCGCCTCTCAGTGACACAAAGATCAGGTGGGAAACCCGATACGGAAGGAACAGGACACTATGTTGTTTGACTGGCTTCGTCTGAAGGGTTATGTCGCCTTCGATCTGCCCAACCTGGTGACCGCGCTGGGCGGAATTCTGTTGATTTCCATCGCGGCGGCTCATGCCTACGTCATGACAACCCATACTGAGTTGCCGGCTTACTTCAAGATCTATTCCGCGTTGTTCATCGCCGGCTGCTCGGCAACAGTCGGCGGCATGTGCTGGCGGCTCAGTCCGCGTGTGCCGCATCTAAGTTGGTTTATCGGTGACCTTCTTTCTGTGCTCTTCATCGGAATCTATGTGGCCAGCCGAGCCGTCAGCTTGGGCGGTCTGGTCGCGGTGACAGGACGCTGGGACCTGGCACCGGGTACCTTGGCGCTCGCGTTCGCGGCGGCGTTTCTTGCACTGCACATGTCGGTGCTTTTGCGCATCAATGTGGCTTATCCGGACCGGCAGGGCTGGCAAGACTAGACAGGGCAGCGAAGACATGACAACACTTGACTATCCGGTGTGGCTGCGAATCGACCACTGGCTCAACGTGCTGTTCCTGACCTTGCTGCTACGCAGCGGAATCGAGATCTTGTCGACTCATCCCAAGCTGTACTGGGACGACAACAGCAGGCCTGGTACCGAGTGGGCGCGTTTCACTCGGAAGGTCATGCCGCGCGACAGGTTGTTCGACACCCTCGATGAGGAGGAGGACTACCACCCGCTCCTGTCGCTGCCGGGTCATGCTCAGTTGGGCATCGGGCGCCATTGGCACTTCTTCGCGGTGATCGGCTGGATCCTGGTCGGGCTGTCCTATTACATTCTGCTGTTCGGAACCGGTCAATGGCATCGATATTGGCCCGACTCGTGGTCCATCTTCACCGAGGCATGGGACGACGTCGTCACCTACATGACCTTCAACCTGCCGCCACTGCTGCCCGGCGAACCCCTGGATGCGATGCAGAAGCTGACTTACGCCGGCGTCGTGTTCGTACTTGCGCCGTTCCAGATCCTCACCGGCGCCGCCCAGTCGCCGGCGATCGAGGCGCGGTTCCCGTGGTACGTGCAGATGTGGGGCGGACGGCAGTGGGCGCGCGGCCTGCACTTCATAGGTCTGGCTGCGTTTCTCGGGTTCATCGTGATCCACCTGTCGATGGTGTTCTTCTGGGGATGGGGCCGGCTCACGGCCTCGATGATCTTCGGCTCGGTGCGCAACTTCAACTGGGCGACCGTGTTGTCATTTGTGATCATCGGCGCCATCGTGGCCGTCCATGTGGTGGCGACGGTGTGGAGCTTGCGCCGGCCCACTGCGGTTCGCCGGGTGCTCGAGGCGGTGATCAGCCCTGTGCGGCTTGCCCTACTGCGCCCACTGAATTCACGCCAGAATTACCCGGTGAAGAAGCTCTCCGAGCAGCACCGCGTCAACGGTAAACCGCCGACAGCCACCGCATACAAAGTCATGGCGGTGCACAACTTCGTCGACTGGCAACTCCGGGTCGGAGGTCTGGTCGAGAAGCCGGTCACCTTGGACCTGGCGGCGCTGCGGGCCCTGGCCGAACCGCAGACACAGCGCACGATGCACAACTGCGTGCAGGGTTGGACGAGTATCGGCCAGTGGAGCGGTATTCACTTGAGCAGCCTGTTGGACCTGGTCAAGCCGTTGCCTCAGGCACGCTACATCTGCTTTCTCACCATGCAGGACAACAGCACCGACGAACCCGCCTCGCATGGTGGCGGGCAGTTCTACGAAGTGATGGACCTCGAACTCGCCTACAAGCCGCAGACCCTGCTGGCCTACGAAATGAACGGCAAGCCGTTGCCGATCAAGCATGGGGCGCCCCTGCGGTTGCGGGTGGAGACCCAGGTCGGGTTCAAGATGGCCAAGTGGATCAACCAGATCGAGTTCATCGACGACTTCACCGGCATCGGAGCGGGATTGGGCGGCTGGCGCGAGGACAACGTCTACTACGCCAAAGACGTGGAGATCTGACATGGCCGATAAGGAACATGAGCGTTCGGCCCGAGCTGGTCGACTTGGGGCAGGCTGAACGCGCCTGTGTACTCGAACATGTCGCCGTCAAGGGTGGGCATTGCGAAGGCTGCGGCGGCACCGACTTCGATGTGGGACATGCGCTATACCTCGGCTACCTCTTCCTCGATGAAGACGACGACGCCTACATGGTGGCGTTGAGGTGCCGTAACCGTGATTGTCCCAAGCCGAGAACCGCAATCAGGTTGGCTGAGAAGGACTTTCTTCGCCGCCGCGACGAAGAAGCGCGCGCCGCGACTTGGCGCGCTTCGGCCCCCGGTGGCGCTTTGCAGACGCCGGCGGCGAATCGGTGAAAATCGGTTGAGCAAATTCGAAGCGCTCGATCAATCCGGATAACGCGCGTAATTCTTCACAAAGCGCTTGGTAACGGCGCTCGTCGGCGTCGCTGAGCTGGCCGAGCGAACTGTAGTGAACCAGTCGCCGCAGCCGCCCGGCCAGCGCGGTACCCCATCTGATGCTGACGTCGTAGCACTCGTCGTGGTCCACCTCGTGCTTGCTGCCGAGCTTCTTCAGCGCGTCGATTTGTTCGTTCAGCCACGCGACGTCGTCGTCAATGCTGACCGATACATGGGTGCGCTGCTGTGCCCCGCTCACTGGTCCTCCTTGTTCACAGGTGCGGTTTTGCGACACCCACCAGATACGGTGTCCCGGCTAAGGTGAGGTACACCCGGTGCGGCCCGACGGCCATACCGGTTACCGGCGCCGACTGAGCCCAGGCAGGTAGTCCTGCGCGGTAGTTGGTGACTCGGAGCACCGGGATGGTGTCCCGCGGGTAGCCAGTGAAGCTGTCGGTCTCGAGGGTCACCAGTTCCCCGTCGGTCGCAGCGTAGAGCCGGGTGTCGTCGGTGCCGACCGCGCGAACGGGCGACGGTAGCTGGGCAGAACCCAGGATCGCTAATCCTTCTCCGCCGCGGCGGGCGCCGACGGCGTACAGAACGCTGCTGTCACGACTGGCCACATAACTGCGGGTCACTTCAGCGCCATCCCCGGCGGATGCTGTGACATCCATGTTGAGCGAACCGCGTTGCCCGGGCGGCGAGGATGGCCCCTTGTAATAACGAATCCCGGAGGGCCCGTAGAGGTGGTAGTCGATGTCGCGTCCACGGTTTGCGCCATCGATCCTGTCGGCGGGATCTCCGGTGAACTTGGCTGCCGGCAACTTGCGAAAGCCATACTGGTCGACTGGGGTCACCGACAACCCGTCCGCCGACAGCGCGAGCAACACCCGCATGCCGGCGTCTTCTGAGAGATACGCGGGAGCTGGTCCGGCGTCGACCTCGCCGACTTGAGTCAGCGAGCCCAGATCGACGACCGCCACCTCGCCCCGGTCCGGTTCCGGCACAAAGACTTGCCGATCGTTCTTGCGGCTGATCTGTAGGTTGCGTCCGGGGGCCATCGGCGGTGAGAGGCGCGTCATGGCCTGTTCGGGGCTGAGCGGATCGGTGATCACTGCGAGTCGACCGTCTTCGCTGAGGCCGATGAGTGCCTTGGTGCTGTAAGACCACACCGGGCTATGCAATGTCGCACCGATCTTGTTCACAACGACCTCTGGTGCGACTTCCAGCGACTGGCCCGGCGCTGAACACCCGGAAGCGGCAACCGCACCGGCGACTATGGCAAGACACCAACGCCGCAGCGGTGATCTTCTACGGCTCATTTTGAGGCTCATAGCGCTCGACCTACCTTCGGTGTTACTCCGTCGGCGCAGTACTCCCCACCGCTGCGTCGACACTTGGTTGGCGCGAAAACAGCTGGATGCCAACCTGACTCGGGCCGAGTCGACGGGCGACGCCGACAAACCAGGTGGGCTGAACGGCAAAGGCCACCAACGATCTGACCGCTGCCTGATTCCGCACGGGTAGACCGTCGTCGACCGGCACGGGAAGGGTTTTTGGCCACAATTGCCCAGGTGATCGGGGGAATCGACAACTTGGCTGAAGCACAGAACACAGGGCGCTCCTAGTCGAATGCGCACTTCACGCATCGAGGGGAATTGCCGTGTCCTACTTCTTTAAAGACCGACTAACTTCTTGTCTAGCAGAGAAGTGACTGTTCTGTCCAGCAACCGAATCGCTCAGCAGCCTCGAGACATCGGTGGTCGAGACGACGATGGTTGAACGAGGCCGTATCTGGCAATCATTTAGCGGCCGACGCCCTGCGAAGTGAGTTGATCACGGGTCGGCAGCAACAGCCGCTGTTGGTGGAGGAGCATTGGGATGGTGGTCAACTCCGAGGACGAACGCGTTCGACGCCGCGGCGATCGGACCTCGGATGAAACTTCACCGGAGCAGGTGTCCGAGGCGTTCGTGTCTGATGCGGTCGAAGCGCATGAACTCAGCACAGTCGACTTGGTTCTAGGTCTCGGGTCGCCGCAGAAGGTGGGCAGATTCCGGTTCTTTCTGGATGGCGAACGCTGGGAGTGGTCGGATGCGGTGGCCCTTATGCACGGCTACGAGCCGGGAACAGTACAGCCCACCACGGAACTCTTACTGCTGCACAAGCATCCAGACGATCGTGAACGAGTCGCGGCCGTCCTCGAGGAAGTCTATAACGGACGACCGTTCAGCAGCCGTCACCGAATAGTCGACGTAGGGGGGCATACCCACACCGTGATCGTCGTCGGCGACCGGATGTTGGATGCCAACGGTGCGGTGCTCGGAACCTCCGGTTTCTACGTCGACGTCACAGACTCGCTGAGCAGCGATATCAGCACCGTCCTCTCTCAGGTCGCCGCGTCTCGGGCTCAGATCGAGCAAGCCAAGGGGGTGCTCATGGCCACCTACGGCATCTCGGACAGGCGAGCGTTCGACATCCTGGTGTGGCGTTCGCAAGAATCCAACCTCAAGGTTCGCGATCTCGCCGCCCGGTTCTTACAAGCCATTGCCGGCAAGGCGTCGGCCGACACGCTCAGTCACGTCGACCAGGCCCTGCTCACCCTGGAATAGGTTCACCCCGCGCTGGCGCCCAGCGCGTCCAGAGCGGCCTCGATATTGGGGACGATCGCCGCGCCGTATTGCGCGACGACCAGTCCGAGCGACCGGGCGAGGTGTGGCCCGACCGCGTCGGCAAACAGGATCTCCTCAGCGATCACGACCCCGTTGACCACATGCGCTGCGCTCAGCCGGCCGTCTGCGGTGACCTGATAGCGCCAGTCCGCAATTTGGGTGCGCGCCGGCTGTGACCGCAATACTCCGCGTCGCGCCGGAGTGTGCGCGACGCCGGGCAGACCCGCGAGAACGCTGACCACTAACCCGATGCCGCCGGGACCGGCAAGCGCGGCATTTATGGTGCGGCTCACCCGCTCGGTGTCGAACTCCGCCATCAGTCACTCATCGGAAGCATGAAAGACGGCACGATGGTTTCTGCTGTCCCGCTGCGACGCACCGCCGTGCCGGCCGCGTAGAACTCCACCGTGTGGTAGCCCCAGGCGTAGTTGTGGATGTTGAAGTGCACACCGACGATGCCGTTGGCACCGTCTCGCTCAGCCTCGCTCTGCATACGCGACATCGCCAGTTCACGAGCTTCGTAGTTGCCCTGCGTCCACTGCGGCATCTCGACGTTGCGTCCGGCCTGACGCAGCGTCTGCATGAAGCCTTGCACGGCGATGTGAAATACGCAGTTGCCCATGACGAACGCCACCGGCGCGTAACCCGACCGCATCAGCGTCGCCATGTCCTGACCGGACAGGTGACTGGAGAACGCCTGCCCATTGCGACGCCGAAAAGCGCCGGGCTTGGCCGTGAAGCGCACCGCGGTCCCGACCGCGATGAACTCCAAGTGCTCGGCTTCGGCGCCCTGCTGACGCCACTCGAGCCGCATCCCGACCACACCGTCTGCGCCCAGCGCGTCAGCTTCGGCCTGCATGCGCGACATGGCATTCCAGCGCGCCCGGTAAGTCGCTTCGGTCAGCACGGGCAGTTCCGATTGCTGTCGGATGCCGGTGAACTGGTACCCCACGTGGTACACCGAGACGCCCATGACGAGGTCGATCGGTTCGAAACCGGCGCCGTGCAGGACGGCGAATTCGTTGATCGACAGGTCCGAGGTGAACACCTTGTCGGCGTGCGACAGCCGTTCACTGGCGACAGGGTCGAGCGGGGTCGAAGGCATCGGCATCCTTTCGCGGTCTCGCACATCGTACGAGCCGCACGCCGGGTTGCCGGACGGTTCTTTCGAACCGGTTGAACCGCCTCAGGAACCGTCGAATCGCCCGCTGCAGTAGTAGTTGTTTGTCAAGTCGACATGGCCCTCGATCGGCGGTAAACCATTGTCTTCCAGGAGCTGACGGGCCAGCGTGCGCGTGGTGCGCCAGCCGAGACCTTCGAGGTATGCGGCGACCTCGCTGCGGTCACCGGGATAGCCCAGGTCGTCGAGGGCGACGTCCAGGCCGTGCTCGCGCCACTTGTCGGTGGCCGCCTTCATCACCTCAACGGATTCGGGTGAATTCCAGAAGACCTCGGCGATCAGCCGACTGCCCCGAGCGCTCAGCGCCGTCACGTTGTCCAGCAGTCGATCCTGGGCTTCCGGCGGCAGGAATGCGAGCAAGCCCTCGGCGACCCAGGACGTCGGCAGGCCGGCGTCGAAGCCGGCAGCACGAAGCGCTGCCGGCCAGTCATCACGCAGGTCGATCGGAACCGCCCGTACGTCGGCGGTCGGCTCCGCACCGAGCTGGCCCACCGTGTTGGCTTTGAACTCCAGTACCTGAGGCTGATCGATCTCGAACACGGTTGTTCCGGCCAACGACGGCAGCCGGTACGCGCGCGCGTCCAATCCGGACGCCAGAATCACCGCCTGACGGATGCCCGCGGCGGTGCCGGCGGCCAGAAACTCGTCGATGTGCGCGGTGCGCACGGTCAGCAGATTCGTCATCTGCTGCATGCCCCAGGCATGCCCGGGAATGTCCACCTCGGCCGAGTCGAGTTCGCCGGTAGCCCATCGGGTGAAGAAATCAATACCGACCGCCCGCACCAACGGCTCGGCGAACCGGTCCTCGATCAGGGGATGCTCAGCCGCAGTGGCGCGGGCTCGGCCCGCCGCCACCATGGTGGCCGTAGCTCCCACGCTCGTCGCCAAATCCCAGCTGTCGTTGTCCGTGCGCGCCATGCTCGTCAGCGTACGGATCGGTTGCGCACCGTTGCGCTGGAAAGCGGCGACCTGCGTCTACCATCGCCGAGTGACCTTTCCGCGTCCCGTCGGCGCCGCCGAACCGGGCACTGACGCCTGCGGCCACACCGCGCACGGCGCTGCGGTCACCCACGACACGGCCTGGCACCGCCGTGCCCGATGGGCGCACCGGCTGGCCTGGGTCAGCCTTGCCGCGATGCTCACAGAAGGCGTTCTCGGGCTGTGGCAAGGGCTGGCGGTCGGGTCGATCGCCTTGACCGGCTGGGCCCTTGGCAGCGCGCCCGAGGGCTTGGCCAGTGCGATGGTGATCTGGCGCTTCACCGGCTCGCGGAGGCTTTCGGCAGTCGCCGAGCGGCGCGCGCAGCGTGGGGTGGCGTTGTCGTTCTGGCTGACCGCGCCCTACATCGCCGCCGAGTCGATACGCGATCTGTTCGACGAGCATCACGCCGAGAAGACGATGATCGGCATCGTCCTGACGGCCGTCGCGCTGGTGTTGATGCCGCTGTTGGGCAGGATCAAGCATCAGCTTGCCGCGCACCTTGATTCAGCTGCCACCGCTGGTGAAGGCACGCAGAACTATTTGTGCGGCGCGCAGGCAGCGGCGGTGCTGGTCGGTTTGGCGGTCACCGCCGCCTGGCCCAACTGCTGGTGGTTCGATCCGCTGATCGGGCTGGGCATCGCGGGCGCGGCGATCTGGCAAGGTGTCCGCTCGTGGCGCGGCAAGGACTGTGGCTGCTGACGGGGCTCATAGCGTCGACCCGCTGCGCTCGGCGTTGCCGCGCTTGCGGTCGCCGCGGCTCAGAGCGTCGACCCGCTGCGGTTGAACGGCTTAGTTCAACCGGTAGCGGATCAGCCGGGAGCTGTTGGCCACAACCGCTACCGACGACGCGTTGTGCAGGATCGCGGCCAGCACCGGCGACAACGCACCACCGGCGCCGATCAGCAGCCCCGCCGCGTTGACCGCGATCGACATGCCGTAGTTCTCCCGGATCACCTCGACCGCCCGGGCGCCCAGGTCGCCCACATCCAGCAACCGGTTCAGGTCGTCATTGGAAAGCGCGACATCGGCGGTCTCGACGGCAACGTCGGTTCCGGCGAGGCCCATCGCGATGCCGATGTCCGCGGCGGCCAGCGCCGGAGCGTCGTTGATGCCGTCGCCGACCACCCCGACGACATGACCTTCCTCCTGCAGCTCCCGAACCACTTGCAGTTTGTCTTCGGGCAGCACCTCGGCCCGCCACTCGTCGATGCCGAGTTCGGCAGCTACCGCCGCGGCGATCTCGGGATGGTCCCCGGTCAGCATCACAATGCGGCCAACCCCGTTGGCGCGCAACTTCTGCACGACTTCGGGCGCCTCACGCCGTACTTCGTCGCGCAGGCTGATCAGCCCTACCAGCGTGCCATCGACGGCCAGCAGCAGCGGCGTCTCGGCTTGCCGTCGCAACTTTTCCACCCACTCGGCCGCTTCCCTCGACACCTGCACGTCCTCGGCGCTCAGCAGCGACGGGCTGCCCAGCAGCAGCGTCCGGCCGTCGGCCCACGTGCGCATCCCGAGGCCGACCAGCACTTCGCATTCCTCGTGCGGCGGGATGGTGATATGGCGTTCCTCGGTCGAGCGGATCACCGCCTCGGCCAGCGGATGACGAGAGTGGATCTCCGAGCTCGCCGCGTAGGCGAGGATCTGTTCGGGCTGCCAATCAGGATGCATCGCAACGATGTTCGTCACTACCGGGCGCCCGACCGTGAGCGTTCCAGTCTTGTCGAAGACGATGGCGTCGACCCGGCCCGCCTGCTCCAGGTGCGAACCACCTTTGATCAGGATGCCCCGCCGGGCGCCGTTTCCGATCGCTGCGCTGATCGCGGTCGGCGTCGCCAACCCGACCGCGCAAGGGCAGGCAACCAGCAGCATGGTCATCGCGCGCCGCACGTCCCGGGTCAACAGCAAGGTGATCGCGGAGACGATGAACGACGTCGGGACGAAGCGGCGCGAGAAATTTTCACCGACGGTCTGTATCGGGGCCCGATCGTGCTGGGCCTCTTCAACGCGGGTGATGATGCGGCCGATGGTGGTTTGGTTGCCGACGGCGCGGGCTTGAACCACCAGTCGTCCGCGTACTACCACCGAACCGGCGTGCACCCGAGCCCCGACGACGATGCTGACGGGCAGCGTCTCTCCGGTGATCGCCGACTGGTCGACCACCGCCTCGCCGTCGACCACCTCGCCGTCGACGGGAATGGCGACATGGTCATGCACCACGACCTCATCGCCGATCTGCAGGGTATCGATCGGCACCTGAACCTCGGTGCCCGCCTGGGACCCTTCGGTGAGACGGATCCAGGCGGTGTCCTGGGTTCCCCGCAGAAGGTCGGAAATAGCCCGCCGGGTGCGTCGCAGGGTCAGATCTTGCAGGTACTCGCCGATGTTGAGCAGCCACAGCACGGTGAGCGCCACGACGTTCTCGCGTAACACCAGGCTGGCCACCGTCGCGGCGGAGACCAACGCATCGGTGCCGGCGCGCCCCGAACGCAGCGAGCGCAGCGCACCACGCAGGAACGGGTACCCGGTGAACACGGTGACAGTGGTCGCAGCAAACCGGCCGGTCGGGCCCAGCAACGGCGGACGCGCGAACACGTAGCGGCGCATGCCCAACAGCGCCAGCGCCGCACCGCCGACGACCATACGCAGCACGTCGGCGTTGCGGATCTCCGTGGAATGCGGTGCGCGGGTAGGAATCAGGTCGACCGCAATGTGGGCGGCTTCTTTGATGGCCGTCAGCACCGCGGCCCGGTCGCAACGCTTCGGCGAATACCACACCACCACCGAGCCGGTCCGTGGGTAGGCGTGCACTACCCGCACACCAGGCTGCTGATCGACTGCCTCTTCAACCGCCACCGCGCGCCGCGAGTCGCAACGCACCCAGGGCACCCGGACGCGCATCCGCCCGGCGGCGTCGGAAACGACGATCAGGTCAGTGCTCGTGCAGGTCGACATCGCTGATCGCCGGGGTGGGCGCCTCTTCGCCGACACGTTCGCGAGCTTCGGCCATCACGTCGGACAGCTTCAGCCGGGCAGACTCGGCGGCCTCCTCGGCTCGGCGCGTCCCGCGCAACCCCCACTCCGCCGCGGTCACCGCGGTTTCGTGAATCGGGGCCTTCGCCCACGCCTTACGCACTGCCTCGTATGCGGTGACCCCTACCAGCCCGGTCACCACCGTGCTGGCCGCCTTCGCGAGTAGCCCTTGGACTGCCATCGGCCACGCCTTCCTTCCGCGGGATCAGTGAAGCCGACGCTAACATAGATGTATTGCGATACCAACATGTATTGCGGGGGTTCACAGCACCCGGGTGACCTTCTCAGTCTCGACACGCCGCGGCAGCAGCTGGGAATCGGCGTTGGCCACCTGCACCAGCGACGCTCCGAGCGCGAGGATCGATAGCAGGCCGTCTACCACTTCGTCCGGTCCGGACCAGTCTGCAGTGGACAATACGCGATCCGTCGGTTTGAAACCCCTTGTGCGAGCGGACTCTTCGCACGCGGCCAATACCTGCTCGACGCGATTACCGGTCAGTGCCGGCCCTGGCCGGCGCTCGGGGACTATCTGGTCGCCGTGCACCCGCACCGCGGTTGCGTAGTCGGTGACGCCGATCGGCAGGTCGGGTGCGGGCCGGCCGAACGGATCCAAGGACAGCACCGCCACCTCACCGAGCCCGGAGCCGCCGCCTACGACCGTTTCTGCCTCGTCCAGTCGCGCGGCGGTACACAAGGCGACGTCGGCGGGCGTTGCGTCGAACACGACGTCAGCGCCGATCCACCACACCCCGAAGAGCACCGCCGCGGTCTGCCAGTGCGCCGGGAGCAGCACTGCTACGCGGCTTTGCGGCCCGGCGCCCAGCTCGTCTCGCAACAGATTGCCGGTCTTGGCGGCCCAATTCGCCAACGTCACCGCGGACAATTCGATGCGCTCGCCGGTGCCGTCGTCGTAATAGGTGATGCGCGGGCCGACCGGATCGGCGCGCAGCATCGGATCCAGGACTGCTGCGCTCAGGTTGGTGATGTGCCGCTCCTTGCTTCGGTCATCGGCAGGGATGTTGTGTGCTCAGTTGACGCACTCGGGCTTGTCGGAGGCTGCGGTGAGGATCGGCGACGGCGGAGGCGCCGTGCTCTGCGGCGAACTGGATTCGGCTGCGCCGGAGGTTGTAGAGCCGGCTGTCATCGCAGAGCCGCCGCCCATGCCCGAGCCGGGACCGGTGTAGTCGCCGGCCAGCACCACCCGCACGGACGCCGGCGGTATGGCCGCGTTGGCGATGACGGGCAGGCCGCCAAGGTCTTTGGCGACTGCCTGTGCGCCCGTATCGTCGGCTTTGGCCGCTTGCACCTGGCTGCCGCTGACGTGGCCGGTGTCGTTGTTGCCGACGTTTCCCACGTGAAAACCTTTCGCGGTCAGGACTTCTGACACCGCCGCGGCCAGACCGTTGATGTCGGTGTCGTTGATGACATCGGTGGTGGTCTTTTCCGGCGTGTAAGCCAGCTGCTCGATCTTGCCTTCGTCCTGGTTGTGCAGGAGGCCGCCAACCCACTCCTGCACCTGCCTGGCATCCACCCGCACGACGCTTTGCATGCCGTCGTCACTCCAGCCGGCCTCGTCAAGCACCGGGATGGTGGCGAAGGCCACGTTGCCCCCGGTTAGATTTTCCAGCTGCTTCATGAAGTCCATGACATCCCAGCCCGAGGACAGCACGACCGAGCGTTGGATCGCCTGCTGCAGCCGATCCAGCCGGCCCGGGCTGGACAGTGTCTTCGCCGAGATGACCTGGTGAGCCAGCGCCGCCATCACCGCCTGCTGTCGCACCACCCGGTCGAGGTCCCCGCGCGGCAAGTCGTGGCGCTGCCGGACGAAGCTCAGCGCCTGCGGACCGTTGAGCCGTTGCCAGCCGGCTGGAAAGTCTGCACCCGACATCGGTTCGAAAACCGGTTCTTTCAGGCACACGTTGACGCCGCCGATGGCGTCGGTGATCAGCGAGAAGCCCAGCAGTCCGACCTCGGCGTAGTGGTCGACGGTCACGCCGGTCAGGTCGGCCACCGTCTTGATCAGCGCTTCGCGCCCGGCTTCGGTGCCCCTGGCCTCCGCCTCGTCCAGCGGCATGCCGGATTCCACCAGACTGACCCGTTTGGCTTCCTTGACCTGGCCGTAGATGCCGTTGATCTTGGTCTTGCCCAAACCCGGTGCTGCCACATAGGAGTCGCGCGGGATGGAGATGGCGGTGGCCGACCGGCCGTTGTTGGGGATGCGGACCAGGATGATGGTGTCGGTGTTGGTCGACACGTCGTCGCCGGCGCGCAACGTCGCCAGCTCCTCGGCGGTAAGCGGGTTGCCGTGAGCGTCGGCACGGCTGTCCATGCCGACCAGCAGAATGTCGATCGCGCCGTCGTCGCCGCCTTGCCCGAGCGAGGGGGCGAACATGTGATAGATCCCCTCCTCGAAGGACCGAATCTTGGTCCACGCCGCTCCGGTACCGAGAACGACCGCGACGGCCGCGACGGTGGCGATCACACGAGTCACACGTTGCACAGGCATCACTTGAGATTACTTAGGCCTCGCCTGTTACCGGGTAGCTTGAGAGCGTGTCCCCGCCAACGATGATGCACAGGGTAGCGATGAGGAGCAGTGGCGGCAGATGACCCGCCAACGACGATGCAGAGCGCAGCGATGAGGAGGAGTGGCGGACAGATGACCCCGCCCGCGGGCCGGATCGTCATCACGGGCGCCGGTGGTCAGGTCGGTACCGCGTTGACGGCCGCTGCCGGCCGGCAAGGCCGCGCTGTGCTGGCTCTGACGTCGACGCAGTGGGATATCACCGACGCGAGCGCGGCTGAGCGGAACATCGAGCGCGACGACGTGGTGGTCAACTGCGCGGCCTACACCGACGTGGACGGCGCCGAAAGCGACGAGCCCCGCGCCTACGCGGTCAACGCGACCGGCCCCGAACACCTGGCGCGGTCCTGCGCGAGGGCCGGCGCCCGATTGGTGCACATCTCCACTGACTACGTCTTCAGCGGCCAGTCCGTTGACGGATCACCGCCGCGTCCCTACGAGCCGGACGACCCCGTCGAGCCGCTGAGCGTCTACGGCCGCAGCAAGCTTGCAGGTGAGCGGGGCGTGCTAGCCGCCTCTCTGGAGGCCACGGTGGTGCGCACCGCCTGGGTCTACACCGGCGCGGACGGCAACGATTTCGTCGCCGTCATGCGCCGAGCGGCGGCCGGCGACGGCACCGTCGAAGTGGTCGACGATCAGACCGGTTCGCCGACCTACGCGGCCGACCTGGCACAAGCGCTGCTGGAAGTGGCCGACGGGCGGGTCCGCAGCCGAGTCGTGCACGCCGCGAACTCCGGTGCGGCCACCCGGTTCGAGCAGGCCCGCGCGGTCTTCGAGGAAGTGGGTGCTGACCCGCAGCGGGTGCGGCCGGTGAGCACCGATCGTCATCCCCGGCCGGCCCGCCGACCCGCCTATTCCGCACTGTCGGGTCGGCAGTCCGCGGATGCCGGCCTGTCGCCGTTGCGGCCCTGGCGGGACGCGCTTGCTCAAGCACTATCCGAAGCAATGAACCGCTGACCGTTACCCTCAACGCGTGAGTGACGTCCTGTCGGTGGTCACGGTGACCTATTCGCCGGGCCCACACCTCGATCGTTTCCTGGCTTCGCTGCCGCTGGCCACCGAGCGACCGGTGCAGGTGCTGATGGCCGACAACGGTTCGACCGACGGGACACCACAGGCCGCTGTCGAGCGCTACCCCAATGTGCGGCTGTTCGCCACCGGAGGCAACCTGGGCTACGGGACGGCAATCAACCGGGCGGTCGCCGAGCTGGCGCGGGAAGGCGGGGGCGCCGACGAGTGGATCGTGGTGGCCAACCCGGATGTGCAGTGGGGCCCCGGCAGCATCGACGCGCTGCTCGACGCCGCCGACCGGTGGCCCCGGGCAGCCGCGCTCGGCCCGTTGATCCGGGAACCCGACGGCTCGGTATATCCGTCAGCGCGGCATCTGCCCAGCGTGGTGCGCGGCGGTATGCACGCCGTGCTGGGTCCGATGTGGCGCAAGAACCCGTGGTCGCTGGCCTACCGGCAGGAACGGCTGGAGCCCAGTGAGCGGCCGGTGGGCTGGCTCTCCGGGTCCTGCCTGCTCATGCGCCGGGCGGCCTTCGACCAGGTCGGCGGATTCGACGAGCGTTACTTCATGTACTTCGAGGACGTCGACCTGGGCGACCGGCTGCAGCAGGCCGGCTGGCTCAACGTTTATGTCCCGTCCGCTGAAGTCCTGCACCACAAGGGCCACTCCACCCGCCGCGATCCCGGCGAGAACCTGACCGCTCACCACCGGAGCACCTATATATTCCTTGCCGACCGGCATTCCGGTTGGCGCCGTGCTCCGCTGCGGTGGGCGATGCGGGCCGGATTGGCGATGCGCGCGCGCTTGATGGTGCGCAGCGAGCGACGGAAACTGACAGAAGGGCGGCGCGTCAAGTGACCCGACCCGACGTCGATGCGGTGATCTTGGTCGGCGGGAAGGGCACTCGCCTGCGGCCGCTGACATTGTCGGCGCCCAAGCCGATGTTGCCGACCGCCGGGCTGCCGTTTCTCACCCACCTGGTGTCGCGGATCGCCGCGGCCGGCATCCAACACGTCATCCTGGGCACCTCCTATCAGCCGGCGGTGTTCGAGGCGGAGTTCGGCGACGGCTCCAAGCTCGGGCTGGAAATCCAATATGTCACCGAAGAGCGTCCGCTGGGCACGGGCGGCGGCATCGCCAACGTCGCGTCCCATCTGCGTCACCAGACTGCGCTGGTGTTCAACGGTGACGTGCTGTCCGGCGCGGATCTGAACGCACTGCTCGAGCACCACCACAGCCATCAGGCCGACCTCACCCTGCATCTGACCCGGGTGTCCGACCCCCGCGCGTTCGGCTGCGTGCCAACCGAAGACGGGGTCGTCACGGCTTTCCTGGAAAAGACGCAGGATCCGCCGACCGATCAGATCAACGCCGGCTGCTATGTGTTCTCACGGGAGACCATCGACCGCATTCCGCGCGGTCGGGAGGTCTCCGTCGAGCGCGAAGTGTTTCCCGCACTGCTGTCCGATGGCGTGAAAGTGTGCGGCTACGTCGATGCGACCTACTGGCGCGACATGGGCACGCCGGAGGACTTCGTCCGGGGGTCAGCCGATCTGGTCCGCGGCATCGCGCCTTCGCCGGCGCTGCGGGGTCATCGCGGCGAACAGCTCGTTCACGACGGGGCTGCGGTGTCACCGGGAGCGGTGTTGATTGGCGGCACTGTCGTAGGACGCGGCGCCGAGATCGGGCCGGGCGCCCGACTCGACGGTGCGGTCATCTTCGACGGGGTGCGGGTAGAGGCCGGAAGTGTGATCGAGCGGTCGATCATCGGTTTCGGCGCCCGGATCGGCCCGCGTGCGCTGATCCGCGACGGAGTCATCGGTGACGGCGCCGATATCGGGGCGCGATGCGAGCTGCTGCGCGGTGCCCGAGTGTGGCCGGGGGTGCGTCTTCCCGACGGCGGGATCCGCTACTCCTCCGACGTCTGAGTCGCCCGCGCGACCAAGTATGCCAGCGCATCGTCAGTGTCGTCGGGCAGTGCGTCCGCCGGCCACCAGCGCAGGTCCAGGGACTCACTGCTGACGGCGATTTCGGCTTCAGCCGACGCGTGCGCGACGAACTGCAGGTCGAGGTGGCGGGTCGGCACACCCAGCGAACAGGTGACGGGGTGGACGTGTATTGCGGCCAGTTCGGGATCGATGCGCAGCCCGTTGACACCGGATTCCTCGGTGGCCTCCCGCAGTGCCGCTGCGAGAATGTCGTCGTCACCTTCCTCGCAGTGCCCACCCAGTTGCACCCAGCGGCCCAGCCGGGGGTGCAGCGTCAACAGCACCTGCCCTGCCGGATTCACCACCAGCGTGGATGCCGTGACGTGACCTGCGACGCACTCTCGCCGGCAGGAGTCGATGCGACTGTGCAGAAACGCCAGCACCGCATGGCGCAACGTGTCCTGCCCCCGGTCAGGTGCCGGCCAGCGGGTCAGGACGGCGATCGCTGACTGTCGGACACTCACTTGACGACCAGCAGACCGTCCAGCGCGGCCGGTGGACGCGGTTGCTGTTCGGGCTCGTGCGGGTAGCCGATTGCGATCGCTCCCAACGGCTCCCAGTCGTCGGGCAGCTGCAGTTCGGAGCGCACCAGGTCTGCGGCGAAGATGGTCGAACCAATCCAGCAGCTGCCCACCCCGCGCACTGCCAGAGCGACCAGCAGTGCCTGGACGGCTGCCCCGACCGCGACGGTGAACATGGTGTGCTCAGCTTGGGTGCGGGCCGCGTCGGGGTAGGCGTGCGCGCCGTCGGATACCAGGAACGGAATGACGACTTCAGTTGCCTCGTAGAGGATTTGGCCGCGGTGCACTCGCCGCTCGACCGCCTCGGCGGGTTTGCCGTCGCCGGTCAGGTCGGCCCGCCACTTGTCGCGCATGCGGTCGAGCAGCCGGGTACGGGTTTCGGCGCTCTGCAACCACACGAACCGGACCGGACGGGTGTGGTGGGGTGCCGGTGCGGTCAGCGCTTCAGCAACGGCGGCCTCGACGAGGTGGCCCGGCACCGGATCAGCGCTGAACCGGCGGATCGACCGCCGCAACAATTGCGCTTGCCGACGGCCCAGCTCGACCGCTTCAGCGGTGCCCAGCCAGAACAGGTCGTCGGTACCGCTGCGCACCAACTGGCGAGCTCTCGAACCGTCGTCGTGAAACTGCAAGCCGCGCACGACCGCGACCGGAACGGCGCTCAGCTTGCCCTTGACCAAGTCGGCGGCGGCCGCTACCTCGTCGGCGACGGCGATTTCGGTGACCAGCAATTCGTTGCCGTGCTGGTCGACTACACCGGCGTAGCCGTGCAGCACCGCGAGGCCGGCGCAACCGACCGCCGCGTCGGTCTGGCCGTTGCGCCAGGCGCGGCCCATGGTGTCGGTGATCACCACGGCCACTGTGACACCTAGCCGCTCGTACAGGCCGGCGCGCAGCGCGGCGGCGCTGGCATCCGGATCGTCAGGCAGTAGGGCCAATTCGTTGGCGTCGACATTGGAGCCGTCCACGCCGGCAGCGGCCTGCACTATGCCATTGCGGTTCTCGGTGATGAGCGTCCTGCCCTTTCGGGCCAGCACCCGCACCGCTTCGGTGTCGATCAGCTTGCGCCGTAACTGGTCTCGGGCCTCCACGTCTTGCGGAGCCGCAACCAGGCGTCCCTCGCACTTGGAGACCACTTTGCTGGTGACCACTAGAACGTCGCCGTCACGCAGCCACGGCGCACACTCGGCGACGGCCGAGGTCAGGTCGTCGCCGGGCCGAAACTCCGGAAGTCCGGTCACGGGGAGTATTTCCACCGCTGAACCAGTGCCGTGGTCGGTCGTCACGCTGCCACGCCCGCAAGCTTGAGGCCCGCGCCCACCATCGCAGCGGTGGCATCCGGATCGGTCATCAGTAGCGGGACCGGTTGCACCGCCACCCCGTCGAGGTCGGCGTGGTCGCCGTCGCTGACCAGCCAGCAGTCCAAGAGTCCGGTGTCGCTGCGTGCGCCGTAGTACCGGCCCACCGCTTCGGCGGTCGATTCGACGCCGATGACCGTCAGGCACTCATCAGCCATGCCGCGCAACGGCTTTCCGGCAATGATGGGGGAGTAGCCCACCACGGGGGCGGCGGTTGACCGTAACGCAGCGCGCATGCCGGGGATGGCCAAGATGGAGCCGATACTGACCACCGGGTTCGACGGGGCCAAGAAGACGATGTCGGCCTCGTTGATCGCCTCGACGGCTTCGGTTGCGGCGTTGGCCTTTTCGGCGCCGACGAAAGCGAAGCTGTGCGTGGGCACCTGAGCGCGGTAGCGCACCCACCACTCCTGGAAGTGAATCGCCCGCTGATTACCGTCGGCCGGGTCGGTGATGACGACGTGAGTTTCGCAGCGGTCGTCGCTGGCTGGGAGCAGCTGAGCGCCAGGTTGCCAGCGGTCACACAATGCAGCGGTGACCTGTGACAGCGGGTACCCGGCCCGCAGCATCTGGCTGCGCACCAAATGGGTGGCCAAATCGCGGTCGCCGAGCTGGAACCAGTCGGGCTGCACGCCGTAGCGCGCCAATTCCTCTTTGGCGTGCCAGCTTTCGTCGCGGTGCCCCCAGCCGCGTTGCGGGTCGACACCGCCGCCGAGGGTGTACATGCAGGTATCGAGATCGGGACAGATGCGAA
>CAWFTT010000024.1:0-61466 GCA_963818785.1 uncultured Actinomycetota bacterium
GGGCTATCGGATGATCCGGACCGCAAGAGGCGCCCCGCACAGCCGAGAACCCCGCCGTAACGGGTCTTCCCTTCCTTACTAAGTGGCTTTGGGTGGTAGGTACGACGGTTAAGACTCTTTGGACACCCCTAGTCCTCGACAGTCGAGTTTGGACGGGATTACGCGAACTCGGGTGGGATAGTCAGCGAGCAGCGGATTCAAACCGGTGGGGCGACCGCTACGTGGCCTACCTGAAGGCGTGCGCGGCATGGGCCTCGCAGCTTCAAAGCGAACTTCCGGAAGGAACGACGCCCGAAGACATCGAGTACTCATTGTTCATGTGGGAAAGCTGATCTAATTCCGGCCCGAGGCCAACACTTGCCCTTCGGGGATAGGGGACCGAAAAGTTCCGCCCATCGCATCGTCGCCACTCGGGAAACGATCTGCCGTCTCTCCCCGATAATTAGTTAACAGCGATCTAGCCGCTGAACGGGCGGTCGGGCCGATTCTGAACTGACAGCCGTAAACATCCAATCGACGGCGTCAGCGCGGGAAAAGATCAGTAGCTTCCGTTAGACACCAAGGTCGGCAAGCAGCTGACGGACCAACTTTTCGATTTCATCGCGTATTGGACGTACTGCTTCGACCGGCCGGCCAGCCGGATCGGGCAATTCCCACTCCTCGTACCGGTGTCCGGGCACCAACGGGCATGTATCACCACATCCCATCGTCACGACGACGTACGCAGTTTGAACCATCTCATCGGTCCAACGCTTGGGATGTTCGCCTGTGATGTCGATTCCCTTCTCGGCCATTGCCGCGACCGCTGCAGGATTGATGTGTTCGGCAGGCTCCGATCCACCCGAATATGCCACTGCACGATCTCCCGCCAAATGGTTGAAGAATCCGAGCGCCATTTGAGAGCGACCCGCGTTGTGCGTGCACAGGAATAGGACGCCGGGTTTAACGTCGGCGGTCGCGGCCCGGTCATTCATTGGGCACTCCGTAGCGCCTGAGCCGGCGCGTCGGGGTTGCCATGCGCGAATCGGCGTCGTAAGCCCAGCGAAACGTAGACCAACGCGACGAGGACCGGCACTTCGATAAGCGGGCCGACGACACCGGCGAGCGCCTGTCCGGAGGTCGCGCCGAAGGTGGCGATGGCGACCGCGATAGCGAGTTCGAAGTTGTTACCAGCAGCGGTAAATGCGAGCGTGGTCGTGCGTTGATAGCCCAAGCCAAGCATTGCACCCAGGGCGTAGCCACCGCCCCACATGATCGCGAAGTAGGCCAGCAGAGGCAGTGCTATGCGAGCGACATCGAGTGGGCGGCTGACGATCTGGTCGCCTTGCAGGGCGAAGAGGATCACGATGGTGAACAGTAAGCCGTACAGTGCCCAGGGGCCGAGTCTGGGCAGAAGGGTTGTCTCGTACCAGCTTCGGCCCCTAGCTTTTTCGCCGAAGCGGCGCGACAGATAACCCGCAACCAGTGGGATGCCCAAGAAGATGAGCACCGACTTGGCGATCTGCCACGGCGATGTGCTGATGGTGGTCTGTGGCAAGCCGATCCAACCGGGCAGCACCGACAAGTAGAACCAGCCGAGCGCGGCAAACATGACGACCTGAAAGATCGAGTTCAGCGCGACCAGCACCGCTGCAGCCTCGCGGTCACCGCAAGCGAGATCGTTCCAGATAATCACCATGGCGATGCATCGGGCCAGACCGACGATGATGAGGCCAGTGCGGTACTCGGGAAGATCAGGCAGCAACAGCCACGCCAGGGCGAACATCAGGGCAGGGCCGAGCACCCAGTTCAACAGCAGCGAACTAAGCAGCAACCTGCGATCACCGGTGACCGTGTCTAGGCGGTCGTAGCGGACCTTGGCAAGAACCGGGTACATCATGACCAGCAAGCCCAGCGCGATGGGCAACGAAATCCCGTCCAGCTGGACGTGATTGAGGTCGGCGTCCAGACCCGGTATGAACCGACCAAGCAGCAGTCCGGCGGCCATCGCCACGCCGATCCACACCGGCAGGAAGCGGTCGAGCAGCGAAAGCTGCTCCACAATGCCCGTATGTTCGGGATGCTGCGCTGTTTGGGTCACGACCGTGCGCCTACCGCATCATCGCTGCTGGTTCCGCAGCACGGGCTGTCGTTACCGTCCGCGTTCGGCGTCTCAGGGCCGAAGGATTCCGCATCAGCCAACACCGTGTACACCTCCCACTTTTCCCCGGCCGGTCCCGTTACCCACACCTTGTCCTGTGTGGCGAAGCAGCACGTTGTCCCCATCTCCTCCTCGGTGAACGTGCTCTCTCCGGCCAGACGGGCAATCTCACCATGAACGGCCTCGCTGGACTCCACTTCTACGCCGAGGTGGTTGAGAGTTCCGCCACGGCCAGGGTTTTCTATGAGCACCAGCTTTAGCGGCGGCTCTGCCACCGCGAAGTTGGCATAACCAGGCTTGACCTTTGCGGGCGTCGTGTTGAACAGCTTGGAGTAAAAGGTGATCGCCTCGTCGAGATCGTCGACGTTGAGAGCAAGCTGAGCGCGTGACATGGCAAATTCCTACCTCTGTGGCTTATGTCGAACTCATGACACTGCCGATATTGCCTACGTCTTTGATATATGTCAAGAAGGTGTGGCAGAATGGTCGGTATGCCGAAGACCTTGCCCATGGTGGATATGTCAGCGCCGGTGTGCTGCTCGCCGATGGCGGCTGGCCCCGTTGACGACCGTGCGGCGTTGAATATTGCGCTACGCCTAAAGGCCCTGGCCGACCCGGTACGGGTCAAGCTGGTCTCATTACTATTTTGCGCCGAGGCTGGCGAGCAGTGCAGCAGTGACCTGGCCGCAACGGTCGGTCTCAGTGAATCGACGGTCAGTCATCACCTGTCACAGTTGCGCCGGGCTGGGCTGGTCGAGTCCGAGCGGCGCGGCATGAACGTCTACCACAGAGCCCGCAGAGACGCCCTAGTGGCGCTTTGCTCGGTTCTCGATCCGAACTGCTGCACCTGATGCCTGGGACACGCAAGTTGCTGAGGCATGTTCTCAGTGCTCAGTAGCCTCGACCGTTGTTGCGCTCGGCTATGTCGCTCCGCTGGTGAATTTCAGCGAGCCAGGCATGAGCTGGTTGGCGAGGCTTGCAGCGTTCGCGTTGGGTGGCGAGGTGAAGTCCACATTCGGTGGCACTGCGCTGATTACATTGATGATGGGGTGGCCGGCTTCCGGCCAGGCGAAGGCGAACATCTTCCAGCATCGCTTCGGAAATCCGTTCCGCTGGAACGTCAGGCCGCACGGGCGGTAGATGCGTGGGACAGGCGGCAGCTCGAAGGAAATCAGAAATTCGAACCCGGCGATCTGGATGAAGCCGCCCAGGATTTCGCTGCCCACGCTCGCGGGTCGGAGCTGAACGGAGTTCTGCTTAACCGCTAGATCGGGGTTCTGATTGTGAAGCACGTACATGCCCCATTGCGGCGGCCAGTCAGCGCCGCGCCACAGAATTTCGGCAAGCTGCTGCGTTGTGACGCCGAGGCGGAATCGATAGGCCCGCGAACCCTCCACTTGTATGGCACCGGCCTCGATCGCGCCCCAGATGACTTTGAGCAACCACAGTTCTAGGTAAGGGCCACTAACCAAAGTGAAGTCCCGCTGAAAGTAGTTGCCCTGGAACCGCATAACGTCGAGCTGGTCGGCACGGAAGTGACGGAAGAACTCCGTAGCCAATGTGTCCAACGGGGAGAGGGCACGGTTGTGTCGTCCACACAGCATTCGCGATGCCAGCGAGTTCATCCCGATCGTTTTCTGCTTAGCGTTCTTGTCCAGCCAGGCTGCTCCCTCCACCATCACAACCTTCTTATCGGCCGAGATGGCTTCGAGCAGGTCCTCGGTCAGGTAGTGCTCCAGCGTGAGGTCGTCACTGCAGTCGTTGCTGCGGCGGGCGTAGCAGCCGGGGTTCGCGTAGCCTGTTCGCTCATCGGTCAGCAGGGCCGGTGGGCGCAAAGCGATCCAGGAGTGATCGCTGGCACGGTGGCAGTCACGGGCCTCCTTTTGTGATCCGTACGGACAATCGTCCTCAGGGCCTAGGCCGAAGAACTGTCCGCCTTCGGGTACGTCAGCAACCCGCAGTACCGTCTCGAGGAGGTCACCGGCGGGCTGCCCCAAGCCATTGCTCACGCGGCCGAGGATACTAAGGGCTACCGACATAGATTCTTGAAAAGTCCTTTGGGTATTCGCTCCCACGTGTAGTTGAGCACGTCACCACGTTGTTAGCCGCATAGCGAATGGGTGCCCGGCCGACCGTTGGAGCTGCCCCTGTATAGCGTGGTTGGCATGGGCCGCCTGCATCGACAAGGCGGTGCTAATCCGAAGGGGGCCAATCGGGTCCTCGTTGGCGATGGTTGACAGGCGGGTTTGATGGCAGCCAGTCGTTGGCTTCGGACCGCTGCGCGTTTCTTGCCCTACCGGAGAGGGCTGTTCGCGCGGCACCTGCGTCTTATGCGAGCCGGAATGGCAGTCGCGGGTCGGATAGCGGCCCTCCGTGACGTGGAGGTCGTTCCGGTGTCGGCCACCGCGAGCGTGCGGGTTCACAAGCCAACAGGGCTGAGCGAGAGGCCGCCTGCTCTGCTGTGGATCCACGGCGGAGGTTATGTGGCGGGGTCGGCGGCGATGAATGACCGCGCGGTGCGGAAGATGGCCGCGCATCTGGGTGCTCTGGCCGCCAGCGTCGAATATCGACTTGCCCCGGAGCACCCATATCCAGCAGCGCTCGATGACTGCTACGCCGCCTTGCAGTGGCTGGCCGCTCGTGACGACATCGATCGACGGCGGATTCTGATCGCCGGAAAATCAGGTGGTGGTGGACTTGCCGCGGCGCTCACTTTGCGCCACATGGATGCAGGACTGGTCGGCTTGGCTGGGCAGATCCTTATTTATCCGATGCTTGACGATCGAACGGTTCGGCGATCGACCGCCACCGCAGCGAGAGGTTGGACACCGCAGGACAATTCGTTCGGCTGGCGCTCCTACCTGGGTCGTGAACCCGGCACGGGGGATGTGAGCCCCTACGCAGCACCGGCACGCCGCGACGACTTGTCGGGTCTACCGCCGACCTGGATCGGTGTCGGCACCGCAGACCTTTTCCACGATGAATGCGTCGACTACGCCAATCGGCTGCGCGCCGCAGCGGTGCCGACGCAACTCGAGGTTGTTCCCGGCGGATTTCACGGATTCGACGTTGTCGGGACACACACTTCAGTCGTGCGGGACTTCGTCGCTAATCAGCTGGGCGCGATGCGTCGACTGCTGAGTTACTGACGCGGGTTTAGAGTGTTCTTTAGCCAGTCAGTGACACCACTTGTTAACGGCCTTTTGCCCACGCCCATGCGGTAAGACGCCACTCTGCGCCGATTTTATGAAGCGCGACCGTATACAACGAACCAGTTTGAGCGACCTGCTTACCGCGAAGGTCGAACGTCATGGTCGCGGGGGCGACGACGTAGGCGTTGTCGCCGTTGACATCGACATGTCGGGGCTCGCCGAGCGCGATGCGGTAGCCCGAAGCCCCGAGATGCTCGCCCTCAGCAAGGACGTCTCGCCACCAGTCTTCGGCCGCTGTCGGTCCCTGCCAGACATGAGGCGACATTCCGTCAAGAATCTGCATCGGCTCGGCGCATGTCGCTGCCATCGCCGTCGAGTCGCCGTCGTTGAAGGCCTCGACGTATTGCAGCACTGCGCCCATTGGGTCAGAGGTAGACATAAGCCTGGTCTCCCGTCGCTTGGCGCTAGTGAGCCTAGTCGCCCTTGGGCTACGCGACCTTCAGAATGTTCTCTGCACAATCGCACCCATCATCTGCTTAAAACGTTCTGGCATTGGCGGGACAAGCAATTGCCCGACGGAACGACTGATAGTCGAAGGATTTGATGAAAAAAGAATAAAGGAAAAAAAGAAGAAGAAGAGAAGATTAGATAAGTGAATCGTGTTTAATATGGAGGATAATTGCTTAGAATGGAATGCAGATAAGAGAGCTTTGTTTCTTTGGAGAGAAGATGATATGAAATGACTGATAAATGGTTCTAGAAGTAGATGAAGAGAGAGTTATAATAGAGAATGTGTAGAGAAAATAGAGAAAAAAATATAAGATAACGAAGAAAAAAGAAAATAGATGAAAGAGTTAGGAATGGAAGTAGTGCTGGAAGATAGAGAAGATAACAGGTCAGTAAGGGAAGTGATGTAAGAGATAGCTGTGTGTTTTCGAGTAGTTATTAGAGTTCAGTGCAGCTGGGATAAATTACTGTTATGTAGTGAGATAGTGTTAGACTCTTGATAAGATAAGAAAGTAGATGAAAAAGTAAAGAAGAGATAAGAAAAATAAGTAGTGTAGTAAGAAGAGCAGGAGAAGAAGAGAAGAATAAATGAAGAGAGATAGAGGAAGATGAAGAAAAAGTAGGTACGGCGTCGATCTATATGTTGAGACGTAATGAGAGTAGTAAGAAAAGATATGGAGAAAGATATGTAAGAGAAATGAAATGAAAGACAGAAGGTAGAAGCGGGAGAAGAAGAGATGATAAGAGAATAAGAGAAGATAGTAGGTAAAAGAAAAGAAGATGAGATAATATAGAGAGGCAAAGAATAAGAGTAGAGTTGAACGATAAAGAGAGAAAAAGAGAAAGAAAAAAAGAAAATGAGCTATAAGGGGTATGGAAATAAAATTGGTGAAGTAATGGGTGAGACAGATACCAGAAGAAAAGAGAAGAGAGAAGAAGATAGAGAAAAAAAGAAAAGAAAGAGAAAAAGAGATGAAAAGTTTGAAAAAGGACAGGCCGCGAGCATCAGCGAAATCAGAAAAATCAGAAAGAAAGATAAGTACTAAGAGATAGTAACGTAGAAAAAAAGGATATAAAGATAGAAATAAGAGAAGAAAAAGAAAGAGATAAGAGAGTGAATGTAGACCGAAGGAAAGATAAAAGGAACTTGAGAAAAGGAGTCGGAAGAGAAGAAAGAATAAGAGAAGAAATAGAGTGATCGGGTGAGAAAAGAATAAAAAGAAGTGTAGAGCATTAGGAAATAAAGAGAATAGAGACTAGGAAAAGATGATAATGCAGAGCGTTTCGATTAGATAGTACATAGCAGAGAAGACAAAAAGAGCAAATAACAGGTAGCCGATACCGTGATAAGCGATAGCTCGGCTCGTTTGCGCAGTTCTATAGACAGTCCGGGAAATACGAGAAGTAAGAAACTTGAAATTGTAAGATAAAATGTGAATGCTCTGGAGAAGAAATGGAGATGAAGATAAAAGTAGAGATGATAAGTAAGAGAATAACTGCGCTAGATATATTAGCCAAAAAAGAGAGAAGGAAAAAGAAAAAATCAAGGTATGGATGAACGTCGCGATCAACTCACGCAAAAAAAAGGGTGAGTGATCTAGTAGTAAGAAAACACAGTAGGAAAAAGATATAGAGAGAAGTGATAATAGAGTAGATTTTTTACTCGAGTGACTTGGAAGATATATAGAAGAATAAGAGATGAAATAAAATAACTGGGATAAGAAAAGAAGGAAATAAAAATAAGGAAAGAATAGAAAAAAAAATTGGTGGACGCAACTCGCCATATCTCCAAGTAGAGAGAGACTGTTGTAAAAATAAGTGAGATGGAGGAGTACTTGGAATGAGAGAAAAAGAGAAGAAGAGATAGAAAAGAAAAAAAAAGAGGAAAAGAGCAAGGAAAGACAAGATGAGACAGGTAGTAGGTAAGTAAGATAAAAAGGAGGATAAAGGGAAAAGAAAGAGATGGAAGCTGGGATTAGAAAAAAAAATGGAAGAAAAGAGACATAGAAGAGATACTAGACTGATCTGGGTAAGAAGATATGAAAGATATAGTAAAAAGACGCGGGAAAGAATGGAAATAGATGCTAAAGTAAAGTAAAGCAAATGCTTGAGAGTGTGAGCGACCGACGCTATGACGGCGGACTGGGATAGGAAAATGAAGACGCAGGCTTAAACGGTTAGACAGTATAGAGGAGATAAGATAACTGGAAAGAATCAGCTATGGGCGGGTCGTATTCCTATAAAAGAGATAAAGGAGATAAGAAAGGTAAATAATATGCTGGACGAAGGAAGGATAATCATTAGAAAAAGACTGACAGCGTCGATCTACGCCGCCGTGCGATCCAGTGAAGGCATAATCGTCGACTATGAAGCCGACAGCAAGACTACTCGACTCGAACGGGATGGAGCGTCTGAGAAAAAGGAAAAGAAAAAAAAAAAAAAGATAAAGAAAAAGTATAGAGATACGAGAAACTACTCCAAAGTGGGTAAAAAACGAAGACAACGTCGTAGATATCGAACCTTAGATAAACAACGGCTTACGCATCATCGACACGGACACGTAAAACCAATACGGGGCGCCAAACTGACCTACTACTGTGCGCCAGCGTGGTTGACAGGCCCAGGAATCGGCCATCTGGCGATGGCACCGCCATTCGATAGGACTCACCCCCCTAAACCCGCCCCAACTGGTGGCGGGCTCGTCACGAGCCTGACGGCACGGTCATCTGACATTGCGTCAGGGAGATCTATGTCAGGACGGTAGGTACGCGGGTAGTCATCTGGACGTTGCCGTCAGGGCAAACCTATGTCACCACCCCGGGCAGCGCGGTGCTGTTCCCGGCGTTGACGGTGCCCATCGGCGATCTGCCCGAGCCGGTGGAACGTCCGAGCGGCGGCTGCGGCAACAAAGCGGCAATGATGCCGACAAGACGACGCACGCGGGCCCAGGATCGGGCGCAACGAATTGCGGCCGAACGTAATTGCAACCGCCAAGACCGGTTGGCTAGCGACGGGCGCGAACCTACGCGAACCCCGACGAGCCCCCGCCGTTCTAGCGTCGTCTCAGGCTTTCGATCCTGCTTTCGCAGGAGCCTTCTTCGCCGAGGCCTTCTTGGCCGGTGCCTTCTTCGCGGCTGCCTTTTTGGCCGGCGCTTTCTTGGCACCGCCGGACCGGGCTTTGACGCTGGCCTCCAACTTGGCCAGCAGATCGGAGACGTCCTCGGTCTCGTCGAGCTCGGTCGGTTGCTCCTCGCTGGTAAACGCTTCTCCACCTTCGAGTTTGGCCTGCACCAGTTCGTGCAGCTGCTCCTGATAGGTGTCGTGGTAGCGGTCCGGGTTGAAGTCGTCGGCCATCGACTCAACCACTTGTCCGGCCATCTTCAACTCCGCCGGTTTGATCTCTACTTTCTTATCGAGCACCGGGAAGTCAGGATCGCGAATTTCGTCCGGCCACAGCAACGTATGCACGACCATCACGTCGCGCTTGCTGAAGTCCTTGACGCGCAACGCCGCAAGCCGAGTTTTGTTGCGCAGTGCGAAATGCACGATCGCGACCCGATCCGTCTCTGCCAGCGTCTTCGCCAGCAGCACGTAGGACTTCGCTGACTTCGAGTCCGGCTCCAGAAAGTAACTGCGGTCATACATCATCGGGTCGAGTTGACTGGCCGGCACGAACTCGAGGACCTCGATCTCGCGGCTGCGTTCTTCGGGCAAGGTGGCGATGTCTTCGTCGGTGATGAGCACCATCTGCCCGTCATCGGATTCGAATGCTCTGGCGATGTCGCGATATTCGACCACCTCGCCGCACACTTCGCAGACCCGCTTGTAACGGATTCGGCCGTTGTCCTTGGCGTGCACCTGGTGGAACTTGATGTCGTGGTCCTGGGTGGCGCTGTACACCTTGACGGGGACGTTCACCAGCCCAAACGCGATCGAACCCTTCCAGATGGAACGCATGGTGCAAGTATGCCGCAACCGCTGTCGGATACGCCGTGGCCTGGCCGCAGCGTAGCTTGGCAGCATGGATTCACCGCGGGTCTGGCCTCCTGACTCGACGCCTGGTCCGCAGGTGAAGCTGACCAACCCGGGCAAGATTCTGTACCCGCCGGCCGGGCGCCGGCGCAAAGGAGTCACCAAGGCCGAAGTGTTCGACTACTACACCAACATCGCCGATGTGATGGTGCCGCACATCGCCGGCCGCGCCGTGACCCGCAAACGCTGGCCCAACGGCGTCGACGACTTGTCGTTCTTCGAGAAACAGCTGGCCTCGTCCGCACCCGACTGGTTACCGCGCGCCAGTGTGACGCATAGGTCCGGCACCACGACCTACCCGATCATCGACAGCGCGACCGCCCTGGCCTGGATCGCGCAGCAGGCGGCGCTGGAGGTGCATGTGCCGCAGTGGCGGTTCGTCGCCGAGTGGACGCGCAGCGGAGAAGAGCTGAACCCTGGCCCGGCAACCCGATTGGTGTTCGACTTGGACCCCGGTGAAGGGGTGAAAATGGCGCAGCTGACCGAAGTGGCGCGCGCCGTCCGGGACCTCATCGCGGACATCGGACTGACGACCTTCCCGCTCACCAGCGGCAGCAAGGGTATTCACCTGTACGCTCCGCTGGACAAGCCGGTGAGCAGCAAGGGCGCGGTGGTATTAGCCAAACGTGTGGCGCTGCAACTGGAACAGGCGATGCCGAAGCTGGTCACCTCGACCATGACGAAGAGCCTCCGCGCGGGCAAAATTTTCCTCGACTGGAGCCAGAACAGCGAGTCCAAGACCACAATCGCGCCGTATTCGCTGCGCGGCCGCGAACAGCCGACAGTCGCCGCGCCGCGAACATGGGACGAGCTCGACGACCCCAAGCTTGGCCAGTTGCGCTTCGAAGAAGTCCTGGCCCGCGTAGAGCGCGACGGCGACCTGCTGGCCCCGCTCGATGGCGACGTGAATATTCGCGACCGGCTGACCAAGTACCGCAGCATGCGCGACGCGTCGAAGACTCCGGAGCCGGTGCCGATCGCGAATCCCACTGCCGGCAACAACAAAACGTTCGTCATTCAAGAACATCACGCCCGACGGCTGCACTACGACTTCCGGCTGGAACGTGATGGAGTGCTGGTGTCCTGGGCGGTCCCGAAGAATCTTCCCGACACCCCGGCGGTCAACCATCTGGCGGTGCACACCGAAGACCACCCGCTGGAATACGGCACCTTCGAAGGCAGCATCCCGAAGGGCGAATATGGTGCCGGCAAAGTCATCGTTTGGGACTCGGGCACTTACGAGGCCGAGAAGTTTCTCGATGACGAGGTGATCGTCAACTTGCACGGCAGCCGAATCTCGGGTCGCTACGCGCTGATTCAGACCAAAGGGGATCAGTGGCTGGCGCATCGGATGAAAGACCAAAACGTGTTCGAATTCGACGCGCTCGCACCGATGCTCACCACCGAGGGCTCGGTGGACAAGCTGAAAGCCGGCCCGTGGGCTTTCGAAGGAAAATGGGACGGCTACCGCCTGCTCGTCAAGGCCGACCACGGCTTGTTATGCCTGCGATCGCGCCGCGGACGCGACGTCACCAAGGAATTTCCCCAATTACAAGTTATCGCAGCCGATCTCGCAGACCATCACCTGGTGCTGGACGGCGAGGTCGTCGCGCTTGACGACGCCGGGATCCCCAGCTTCTCCCAGATGCAGAACCGGGTACGCGCCACCCGCATCGAATTCTGGGCCTTTGACCTGCTTTACCTCGACGGCCGTTCGCTGCTGCGGGCCAGCTACCGCGACCGCCGCCGGTTGCTCGAAACCCTCGCCGTTACCGGCAACCTCATCGTGCCGGACCCGCTGCCCGGTGACGGTGCCGAAGCGTTAGCACAGTCGGTGAAAATGGGCTGGGAAGGCGTCATCGCCAAGAAGCGGGACTCGACCTACCAACCCGGCCGCCGATCCGCGTCGTGGATCAAAGACAAACACTGGAGAACCCAGGAAGTCGTCATCGGCGGCTGGCGTGCCGGAGAAGGCGGACGCACCAGCGGAATCGGTTCACTGCTGATGGGCATTCCCGCTGACGGCGCACTGCAGTACGTCGGCCGGGTGGGCACGGGGTTCACCGAACGTACCCTCACCGACTTGAAGGAGACGTTGAGCCCGCTGCAGACCAAGGACTCTCCGTTCCACCAACGGCTGCCCACTCGGGACGCCAAAGGCGTGACATTTCTGCGCCCAGAACTGGTCGGTGAGGTCCGCTACAGCGAGTGGACGTCTGACGGCCGACTCCGCCAGCCCAGTTGGCGCGGATTGCGACCGGACAAGACGCCCGACGAAGTGGTGCCGGAATGAGCGCTCTCGCCCAGCTCAGCAGCGCGTCGCGGCACGGATCCGGTGCCGCCGATCGCTGGGATAACTGCTGCCCGCGTTGAGCATGCGCAACTGATTCGTCGTGTGCTCATAGCGGCGCGCGGAGGCCGGTGCGGCCGCCTCCGACAGGTCGACACACAGACCCTGCATACCCACCGGTGTTCCGTCGAGGTCAAGCAGCGGCGCGCCGGTCATCACCACGTCGTGCACGTGATCATCAATGTCGACAATGCGGTGGCGCAAATTGAACGGTTCCCGGGTGCGGCGCACGACTCGCAGCATGGCCGCCACGCGTTCGTAGTCGTGCGGATGCACGTGCGAGAGCAGCAGCCGTGTGCTCGGTGCCGTGCTGCCGGGCGGGTAGCCGTGCATCCGCTCCATTTCCGGCGACCACGTCCAATTCTCGTCAGCGAAGTCAAACCGGAACCAGCCCAGATGATCGAGCCAGTTCGTGGGCACCGGTTGACCGATGCGATGGGGCCGAATACATGCGGTCATCAGACCTCCAGAAAGCAGTTGCGAGCCCGGGCGACAATGGCTGGGCTCTCAGCAGTGGGTCGTTAGAAGATCGCACCTACGAGGCACTGTTGGCTCAGCGACACATCGTGGTCACGCGATCAGGACACTCTTCCATGCAAGCAGACAAAAGCCGCCAGGCTTCCATACGACACGGTGACGTTCCGCACATCAGCCGCTGACCAGCGGCAACGGTGAATCAATCCCAACTTTTTTGTGTCCGCACGAAGCCGCAGGGTGCCGGCCGTGGTCCACCGTGGCCGTTGCTCCGACGCTGGTCGCCAGGTTCCAGCTGTCACGGTCGGTTCCGACCACAGTCACTCTCTGACGTTTTCAGGTCTTCGCGATCACGTTTTCGGCGAACATCTCCAAGTTACGGATCTTCGTTTCCAGCGGCTCGGTGTCCGGGCCGGCGATGTAGGGGATGCGAAAGCCGACGATGACGTCGGTGACGCCTTTGTCCTCAAGCCTTTTGACGCCGTCGAGGGTGAAACCGTCGGCGGAGATCACGTGTATCTCGAATGCGCCGCCGCTGCCCTCCTCCTCGCGGAAGCGCTGCACTTTGGTCAACAGTCGGTCGAGTTCTGCCGGGTCGCCGCCGCCGTGCATCCAGCCGTCGGCGCGCGCCGCCCGCCGCAGTGCGGCATCGGCGTGACCGCCCACGAGTATCGGAATCGGTTGAGTGGGAGCCGGCGTCATCTTCGTCTTCGGAATGTCGTAGAACTCGCCGTGGAACTCGAAGTACTCGCCGGAAGTCAAACCGCGAATGATGGCAATGCACTCGTCCATACGCTTGCCGCGCCGGGCGAACGGCACACCCATCACCTCGTAGTCCTCGGGCCACGGGCTGGTGCCGACGCCCAGCCCAACCCGGTTGCCGATCAGCGCCGCCAGCGAACCGGCCTGCTTGGCCACCAGCGCCGGCGGCCGGATCGGCAGCTTGAGCACGAAGAAGTTGAAACGCAGCGTCGTCGTCACCGCACCCAAAGCGGCAGTCAACACGAACGTCTCAATGAACGCCTTGCCATCCAGAAATTCCCGGCTGCCGTCGGGTGTGTAAGGGTACGTCGAGTCGGACTCGAAGGGATAGGCGATGCTGTCGGGGATCGTCATGCTCGAGTAGCCGGCGGCCTCGGCCGCTTTGGCCAGCGGGATGTAATACGCCGGATCGGTCATCGCCTCGGCATAGCTGAATCGCACACTGCCTCCTGGAATTCCGTTTTTTTGACCGCGTCAGGGAGACCAGGTGACTTATGAACTCAAGCGCGCCCAAGGTGGCAGCGGAACCGCTAGCAGGTCAGCTGCCCCCGGCGCTGTCGTCAACGCCATCAGCGCGCTGGCGATGCGCTGCACCGGCAGAACGAAATCGGCACATCCGGTGGCGATCGCGTTCGCGGGCATACTCGGGGCACGTGCCGTTGCCGGGTCCTGAATTAGCACTCTGCCGCCGCCACGCTTGACGGCGCGACATCCCTCACTGCCGTCCGACAGCGAACCGGTCAAGACAACGGCGACGGTCGGCGTCTGCCGAGCCGAACTGCTCAGCAGCGCATCGCCTGGCCGGCCGTGTGCGTCACTGTCGGCAAGCAGCCACGCCCCCGCGTCGCTGATCGTCGCTAAGGTGTGGCCAGGCACCACCGATATTCCGGGCTCCCCCGCCGGCGCGCCGGCCTCGACCACCCGGCTGGGCAGTTCTGTCCTTCGCGCGAGGATAGCGGTGAGCGGATCACCGCCGTCCAGCGGGCGACGGTGTTGCATTACCGCAATCGGGACCGGGTAGCTCTTCGGAAGGCGGGCCAACACGGCTGTGATGGCCTCGAGTCCGCCCAGAGACGCCAGCACGACCACCCGCCCGAAGCTGGGCGCCCAAGTGGTTCGTTCATCTAGCGACACGAGAGCCAGGGTAATCCTTGTGTCCGTCACCTGACTTATGCTCAGCCCGACTGGGTATCCGGCCGGACATGATGCAATCGGATCTTCGCCGCAATGCGATTCTGTCGCAACTGCCAGAACCCGAGTTGGCCGCGTTGACGCCCCATCTGCGCATCGAACAGGCGGAACTCTGGCACTTTGCCTACCAGCCGGGCAAGCCGATCGCCGATATCTACTTCCCGCTGACGTCGGTGTTCTCGCTGGTGGCGATGGCCGGGGAGAAGATCGCGCTCGAAGTCGCCACCGTTGGCTATGAAGGAATCGTCGGGTTGCCGGTCTACCTCGGCGCCGCGACCAGTCCGCAAGCAGCGTTCTGCCAAATCTCCGGCGGGACGGGCCGTATCGCCGTAGCCGATTTTCGCCGGGCGCTGAGCCGCGACGGCGGGCTGCATGCGTTGTTGAATCGGTTCGCTCAGGCGACGATGGTTCAGATGGCTCAAAACGTGGTGTGCAACAGTACCCACTCGACCGAGCCTCGGATGGCCCGCTGGCTGCTGACCACTCACGATCGTGTTGGAAGCGATGAATTTCCGCTTACCCAGGACTTCCTTGCACAGATGCTCGGTGTGCATCGACCGACGGTCTCCGAGACAGCGCAACGAATTCAGGGAAAGGGCAGTATTCGTTACAGCCGCGGCATGATGACGATCGTCGACCGACCGGCACTGGAGCGAACGGCGTGCGACTGCTATCGCATCGTCAAGGCCGAATTCGACGATCTACGCGATGTGCAGGCTTAGGACTGCGGCTCCATCAACAGCACCGCGCCTTCGACGCCCTCTTCGGGTGTCGCCTGAAACCCCGTGCAGGTCACCCGCACCTGAATCGGCCGGCCCCGCCGGTTGACTGCATCGACCGAAACCTCCGACGGATTGCCCGGGTCAACGAACGCATTGCCGATCAGCGGACGCATCCGGTCTACCGGCAGTCCGGTGTCCAAAGAGTTAAGGGTTCGGCCCCTGGTCTCGTCGGTGCGCATACCCCATAATTCCTCGCAGCCGCGGTTCCAGACGAGGATGCGCATTTCACGGTCCACCACCACAAGTCCGAGATGGATCGAGTCGACCAGTGCCGCAGTGAAAGACCGTGCGTCGTCGAGTTCGACACTGCGCTCGCCTAATGCGTCGTTGATGGTGTGCAATTCGTCGTTGGTCGACTGCAGTTCCTCGTTCATCGTCTCGAGCTCTTCGTTGGTGGCCTGCAGCTCCTCGTTTGTGGTCTCCAGCTCCTCCACCGTTGATTGCAGTTCCTCGTTGGTGGTCTCGAGTTCCTCGTTGGTCGACTGCAGTTCTTCGTAGGCCGCCTCCAACCGGTGGTTGGTTTGGACCACCTTGTCCACCAGTGCCCTGTTGGCGGTCACATCGAAGAAGGCGACCGACACGCCCAGTAGCCCGTTGTCGGCGTCGACGAGCGGGTTGACGTGAACTTCGAACCAGACGGTGTCCCAACCGGGACGCTGCCAGCTGACGTCCTGAATCCGGGCTGACCGACGATCGACCTTGGCCTGCTCAAGGTAGGCGCGTAACTCGACGGGCCGATAAGACACTTCCAGGTCACGCAGCAAACGGCCGATGTCACGGGCCGAAAGCCCGAACAGCGTTTCCGCCTGCTGGTTGATCATCGCCAAGGTGTCCTCACCGGTCACCACAATTTGAGCTACCGGGCTGGTCCAAAATGCCGAGTCCCGCAATGTGCTCACGCCGGGAGTGTCACCGTGTCGCTCGTACAGCGTCGCCGCCGAATCGTAGCGCTCGAGTGCAGATCGAGAGATGACGACCTTCCGAAATATCCGGTGCTTGAGGTCGAGCGGCGTGAACCGATCGCTGTGGCTCAACAGCGTCTCAGCATGGCCCAGAAACAGCGTTCCGTGCATCGCCAGTGCAAAGTGCAGACGGCTCAACACGTTTCGTTGCGTGTCCGCGTTCATGTACATCAAGGTGTTGCGGCACAACAGTAAATCTACTCGGGAGATGGGTGCGTCTCTCACCAGATCGTTGCGGCCGAAGATCACCGCACGGCGCAGATCTTTGTAAAATACGTACCGGCCGTTGACATTTTCGAAATAGCGCTTGAGCAGATCCCGCGGCACCGACTCGACCGCCTTGGCGTCGTAGGCGGCGGCGCGTGCCTCGGTGAGCGCATCTTCGTCCACGTCAGTGGCGTAAATCTTTACCCGTTGGCGAAATTCCTCCGGCCCGAGAGCCTCGGCGAGCAGCATCGCCAAGGTGTACGCCTCTTGGCCCGACGCGCAGCCCGCACTCCAAACCCGGATCGGGTAGTTGGGGCCGCGGTCGGCGAGTATCCGCGGAATGACATTGGCGGCGATGTAGTCCCACGCCTCGCTGTCCCGAAAGAAAGCGGTGACATTGATCAATATCGTATTGAACAGCGCCGAGAACTCGTCGGAACTGGCCTGTAACACATCGAGGTAATCCTCGAACGTCTCGCACCCGACATGTCCCATCCGGTGGCGTACGCGCCGCATCAACGAGGCGCGCTTATAGCCGGTGAAATCGAACCCGCGGGAGTCGCGCAGATACCGTAACAGCGTCTCGAATGACTCGTCTGGATCCGCGTCTGCTTTCACATCCATCTCGTTCCATCGGCCGACACCACGTCGCGAATCTGCACACTACTCGGGTGTCTCTGACGCTTGGTGCCGTTCGCGGTCAGGCTAGAGCCTGTTTTCCGGGCCGACCACCGCCCACACCGTCTTACCCGACGGCGTCGGCAGGTTGCCCCAGACCCGGCTCACCGCTGCCACAATCGCGAGCCCAGAAACCCGCCGGCCGCCGACCGACCCGTCCTCGTGACGTACCGGGAGCACCGGACTGCCGTCCTCCACTGCGACGCTGACAGTCGTGCCACGACTTTCCAGCCGCAATACGGGGGCACTTTCGGTATGTTCCAATACGTTTTCCACGAATACATTGACGATCACCGTTGACACCGCAACAAGTTCAGGCAGTGACCACTCCAGTAGCGACTCGGTGACCAGCCTTCGGGCGCGCCGCATGCTGGCCGGGACAGCAGGCAACTCGGCACGTGCGCGCCGTTTGAACGGTTGACCTCGATCGACGAGTCGTGCGAGCGCCAGCTCGGCCGACGGATACACCGGGACATACCGCGCTACACCGTTGCGGGCGATGTCGTCCCTGCCGTTCTCGTGCGAGCAGGTCAGCAAGATCGGTACATCGGGCCAGGTGCTGACATGCCAGCGGGCGCTGGTGAACACCGACCATGCCGATGATGCGGGAACCCACAAGTTCGTAACGTCGACGAGCACGGCCCGCGGTTGGTCCATCGCCGCCTTGATGATGACGTTCCGCAACTCGAGATAGGTGGCACTGTCCAACACGCCGCTGACTGTGAGCAAACGACAGGATCGCAAGGTGTCGGCGTGCACCACCAATCGATTGGCCGGCTTAGTCACTGAACCGGCCCTGTTCGACGTAGGCCTCGGTCAACCGGCTGCCCAGCACGCTCAAGGCGTGCTCCGCCTCGTCAGCGAGCGATTCGTACCGCTGTCGCAACATGCCGGGACCAACCTGGTCGGCGAGCCGCTTGGACAACCTGACCTTCTCTTGCAGGCTGCGCACCGCGATCCAAAGCGCAGCGTCCACCTCTTGATCGCGGGCGCGAAGCAGCGAGTCACCTGTCCAGGCGTGGCCGACCTCGCAGCGGTAATTGCCTTCGCTCACCCCGATCAACGACCCGTTGCAGTCGGGACAGGTGTAACCCGACGGGCGTCCGAGGTCTTCGGTGTCGAATGCTGTCGAGAACCGGCGTGCCATCGCAATGCGGTTCTCCAGTTCCATCCGGTTGTCGGGTTCCATCTCGCGTTCCTCGAATCCTTGGTCAGCCAGCTCCTTGAGTAGGCCTCCCATTTCCGCCGCCTTTACGTCGCTGTGGTCGATGACACCGGCATCGATCGCGTTCTGCGGCATAGCGGCAAAGAGGGCGTCAAAAGGTGACTGTGCGATGGTGGTGCCGCCGCGGGCGCGGATAGCCGCGGAACCGAGAACACCGTCGTCAAGCACACCGGACAGCAGTACCCCGACCCCACGTTCCCCGTAGGCCAGCGCAACCGAGCGGAACAGCGCGTTGATGGCGGGCCGGTGGCCGTTTTCGGTCGGACCTTCCGACAGCATGATGCGGTGATCGCGTACCAGCAGGTGGTGATTGGGGACCGCCACGTAGATTGTCCCGTGTTCCAGTGGCGTGCCGTCCACGGCGTCCACCGCTCGCAGGGGGCCGTTGCGGTCGATGATGCGGGGCAAGACGCTGAAAGTGCCGGCGGACATGTGCAACACCACGACGACCGCGTAAGGGAGGTCGGGCGGCAGGCCAGCCGCAAACTGGGTGAGCGCCTCGACCCCACCGGCTGAAGCGCCGACGGCCACGACATTGAGCGCGTCGTTCTCGCCTGCCATCCTGCTCACCACCCTTCGGTGGTTACCCGCGACGTTGCACAGGCAACCCGATATCGGGCCTAGATGCAGGCTAGCCGTCGCCGGCCGGTACCGACAGGGCTGATGCCGGGGCTACGAGCGCGAACGGCGGCGTCCCTACTCCCGCGATGGAATGCAAACCCTGCGCGGTTTGCTCGGTGATCCGCGCCGTCGCGCTACGCGCCCCCGCGTCAAGCGTGGCCTGCCGCGTCCGCCGGAGGACCTCGCTGGGCAGCGGATCTAAAATAGTGCCTTGCCAGTGGTACTTCCCGTCCAGCGGGTCGATGTTCCCGGTCAATCGCACGTGCACCCGTCGGTGGATGTCGTTGATCGTCAGCGTCGCCGCACCCTCGTAGGCCTGCTCGGCCCGGTCCGCATGGCTCGACACGTCGTAAGCGTGTGCCACCGGGTGCGGCCGCGGTGGTCGTGAATGAACGCGCTCGTTGAACACCTGTTGGCTGCTGCGTCGGACTTCGATGCGCGTGGCATTCACGCGGTTCATCAGCTGCAGGCACTCCACGATATGGCGTATCTGCGCGTCGTGATCCGGACCGGTGAGCCAGAAGTAGTTGGGACAGCCGTGCACCGCGACTCCGGCGTAGGGCTCCATGCCGTTGCGCCACAGCCGCGTGAGCGGGGATCCGTCGGGTACTGAGAACCCGGTGGCGAAGACGACGACGTCTACGTCGTGCTGGGCACCGTCGCCGGTCCGGATACCGGTTGAGGTCAGCGCGTCGACCGGGGACGGCACAACTTCAGCGCCGTGTCGTTCGCGGCGGTCGCGACGACGGGTCAGCGCCGGAACGATGCGCCGCGGCGGGTACCCGAAGGCCTGCACCGCGGCGCCGCGGGCGGTCAACTCGGCGATCAGCTGGCCGCCGGCGGCGTCGCCGCCGATTACCCCGATGCGTTTGCCGGTCGGGTCGACAACGGGGTCCCAAGTCGTCGAATGACAGGTCGGTCCGCGAAAGTCGTTGACGCGCAGCGAGCCCGGAATCCAGGGGACGAAGTTCTGTTCGTCGGCGGCAACGATGACGCGGCTGGGCCACCTGCCTTCACTCGTTTCCAACACCCAGGTGTCGGTGGCTTCGTCAAAAAGTGCGCTCAAAACTGTGCGCTCGAGGACAACGACGTCGCTGACGCCGGCCCGCTGGAGTTCATCAGCGGCGCGCGAGCCGGCTTGGCCGGCGGCTACGACCGCGACGGCGGCCCGGCTCACAGGAATCTGCTGCGGGTCCATTGCCGGTGTGCGATCCGGCCCATCAGGCCGACTTCTTCCAGGAACGCTGCCAGTGCGGCGAATCCCGTTACCTGAACCTCGTGGCGGTGGGGGCTGGTCTGCACGGCCAGCCGGGCCCGTTGCGGGTCGAGACCGGCGCGCGCGTACGGAATCGGATTGCTGAACAGGTAGGCGAAGAACAATCCGCCCAGCCCGTTGATGTTGGCGATGAACCACCGGTTGAGTCGTGGCATCTCGGCCACCCGCTTGCGCACGCCGTCGCGGGCGAACTGGATGTGCCGAGCTTCCTCGGTCACGTGGATTCGCATGAGCCGTTGAATGATCGGCTGCATCTGCGGATCGTCCATCATCTGACGCTGCAGCGCGTCGAATATCTCCTCGCCAATAAGCGCGGCGACCCACAGCAGGGCCCCACGAAAAAGCAGCGGCAAGGTGTTGATGATGATCCGCTGATACAGGCGGGGTCGCACCGGCTTGGCTCCCACCCGCTCGATCGCCTTGCCGAACATGATCATGTGCCGGGTTTCGTCGCCGAGTTCGGTCAGCGAGTAGTGCGAGGCCCGGCTGGTCGGGTCATCGTGCAGCAGTTTGCGCAGCAGCGCCTGGTTGAGGATGTTCTCGAACCAGATGCCCGCCGACAGGGTGTTGACCAACTCCTGGCGGGACAGCTCGATCTGCTGCGCGCGGGTCATCTCATCCCACATCGGCGTGCCGTAGAGCGACACGATTCGGGGCGGCAGGTAGAACTTGTCCGGGTCCAGCGGCGCGTCCCAGTCGATGTCGACGACCGGCTGGTAGGACTTCTTTACCGAACCCTTGAGCAGACGCTCCGAAAACTCTTCGCGGGTGGGTCCATCCGGCTTCACCGTGGTAGCGGCCATCGTCGACGTCCCTTCATCGGTGCGTGTACCCAGACGTTAAGAACACACCGTGAAGATGTCAATACCCGCGGTACCAGGTACCGGCAGTTCCAGGTCGTCGGCGCTAGGCTCGGGCGTCATGGCGGGCCGGCACATCCATGTGATCGGCATCGGCGTCGGCGACCCGGATTACCTCACCGTGCAGGCGATCGAGGCGCTCAACGACACCCAAGTCTTCTTCGCGATGGACAAGGGTCCCGCTACCAGCGACCTGGTTGGGTTGCGCCGCCAGGTGTGCGAGCGGTTCATCCGCGAGCCCGGTTACCGATTCGTCGAACTGCCCGACCCGCAGCGGCGCGCGGACGGCGACTACCGGGCTGCGGTGTCTGACTGGCACACCGCGCGTGCGCAGATCTGGGCCGACGCCATCGTCCGCGAACTCGGCACCGACGGCGTTGGAGCATTTTTGACCTGGGGCGACCCGTCGTTGTACGACAGCACGCTGCGGATCCTGGACGCCCTGCCCGTCGACATCAGCTACGACGTCATCCCCGGGATCACCGCGGTGCAGGCGCTGACCGCCCGGCACCGCATCCCGCTCAACGACGTCGGCGAACCCGTCCTGATCACCACCGGACGGCAACTGCGCGAGCACGGCCTGTCCGGGTCGGCGGTGGTCATGCTCGACGGAGACTGCTCGTTTCGGTGCTGCAGCGACGACACCCGGATCTGGTGGGGCGCCTACCTCGGCACCGCGGACGAGCTGCTGGTTGCCGGCACCGTCGGCGAGGTGGGTGCCCGAATCGCTGAGCTGCGCGCCGACGGGCGCGCCCGGCACGGCTGGATCATGGACACCTATCTTTTGCGCCGGTGAGCGCACACTGGATGGATGCCCGAACTACCCGAAGTCGAGGCGCTGGCCGACCACCTGCGCCGCCACGCCGTGGGTCTGCCGATTGGCCGCGTGGATGTGGCCGCGTTGTCCGTGCTGAAAACGTTCGACCCGCCCCTGACCGCGCTGCACGGCCAGACTGTCACCGGTGCTGAGCGGTGGGGTAAGTACCTCGGGTTGCAGGCCGGCGAGCTGTTCTTCATCACCCACTTGTCCCGTGCGGGCTGGCTGCGATGGTCGGACAAAATGGCCGCCGCCCCGCTGCGTCCCGGCAAGGGGCCGATCGCGTTGCGGGTGCACCTAGGTACGCCGGGAGAGGCGCCGGGCTTCGACCTCACCGAGGCGGGCACCCAGAAACGGCTGGCGGTCTGGCTCGTCGACGACCCCAAACAGGTGCCGCAGATCGCCGCGCTGGGTCCCGACGCGCTGGCCCTGGGGCCCGACGACCTCGCCGATCTGCTGGCCGGCAGCACCGGCCGGATCAAGACCGTCCTGACCGACCAGCAGGTGATCGCCGGTGTCGGCAACGCCTACAGCGACGAGATCCTGCATGTCGCCCGGATCTCGCCGTTCGCCACCGGGGGGAAGCTGACCAGTGAGCAGGTGGTGATCCTGCACGACGCGATGGTGTCGGTGCTGACCGACGCGGTGAGCCGACTGGTCGGTCAAAATGCCGCGACCCTGAAAGGTGAGAAACGCTCCGGTCTGCGGGTGCATGCCCGCACCGGGCTGCCGTGCCCGGTTTGCGGTGACACCGTTCGAGAAGTGTCGTTCGCGGACAAGTCCTTCCAGTACTGCCCGACCTGTCAGACCGGCGGCAAGATATTGGCCGACCGGCGGATGTCGCGGCTGCTCAAGTAGCGCGGCCGCGCTCCGCCCGGCTCAGGTGGCTCTGTCGCGCTCCGCGCGGCTCAGGTGGCTCTGCCGCGCTCCTGACGGTAGTGGCGCACGAGCGCGTCGGTGGAGCTGTCCGACTGCTCGTCCGGGGCGGCGTCGTCACCGAGCACCGAGATCAGCGCTTTGGCCTGCGTCTTACCCAGCTCGACCCCCCACTGGTCGAACGAGTCAATGCCCCACAGCACACCTTCGGTGAACACCTGATGCTCGTAGAGGGCGATCAGCTGGCCCAGCGCCGACGGAGTGAGCTGGGTGACCAGGATCGACGTGGTCGGCCGGTTGCCCGGCATCACCTTGTGCGGCACCACGTCGGCGGGCGTGTCCTCGGCGGCGATCTCGTCGGCGGTCTTGCCGAATGCCAGCACCTGGGTTTGGGCGAACAAATTGCTCATCAGCACGTCGTGCATGCTGCCGGAGCCGTCGGCAGTGGCCAGATCTTCCAGCGGCTGGGAGAACCCGATGAAGTCGGCGGGCACCAGCCGGGTGCCCTGGTGCAGCAACTGATAGAAAGCGTGCTGGCCGTTGGTTCCCGGCTCGCCCCAGAAGATCTCGCCGGTGTCGGTGGTGACCGGCTTGCCGTCGGCGCGCGTGGACTTGCCGTTGGACTCCATGGTCAGCTGCTGCAAATACGCCGGGAACCGGGCCAGATCATCCGAATAGGGCAGCACCGCGTGGGTTTGCGCACCGAAGAAACCGGAGTACCACGCGTTGATCAAGCCGAGCAGCACCGGCGCATTGGCGTCCAGCGGCGCGGTCCGGAAATGCTCGTCGACCAGATGAAAGCCGGACAGGAAGTCGGCGAAGCGCTCGCGGCCGACCGCCGCCATCACCGAGAGCCCGATCGCGGAATCCACCGAGTAGCGACCGCCGACCCAGTCCCAGAACCCGAACATGTTGGCGGTGTCGATACCGAAATCCTCGACTAGCTTCTCGTTCGTCGAGACCGCGACGAAATGCTTGGCCACCGCGTCGTCGCCGAGCGCATCGGTCAGCCAGCGCCGCGCAGCGGTGGCGTTGGTCAACGTCTCCAGCGTGGAGAACGTCTTCGAAGACACGACGAAAAGCGTTGTCGCCGGGTCCAGATCGGCCAGCGTCGCAATGAGATCGGCGGGATCGACGTTGGAAACGAATTCGGCCGAGATGCCGGCGTCGACGTAGTGGCGCAACGCCTTATAGACCATCACCGGGCCGAGGTCCGACCCGCCGATGCCGATGTTGACGACAGTGCGGATGCGCTCTCCGGTAGCACCGGTCCACTCGCCGCTGCGCAGCCGATCGGTGAATTCGCCCATCCGGTCCAGCACCGCGTGCACGTCCTCGACGACGTTCTTTCCGTCGACGTTCAGCTCGGCGTCGCGGGGCAGCCGTAGTGCGATGTGCAGGACCGCGCGGTTCTCCGAGGTGTTGATGTGCTCACCGGCGAACATCGCGTCGCGGCGCTCTTCGAGGTGGGCCGCCCGGGCCAGGTCGGTCAGCAGCTTGACGGTCTCACGGGTGATGCGGTGTTTGCTGTAGTCGATGTAGAGGTCGCCGACGGTGACCGTCAATTCGCGGCCCCGGTCGGGATCGTCGTCGAAGAGCTGGCGCAGATGGGTGTCCCCGATCTGAGCGTGGTGCTTGCGCAGCGCATCCCACTCGGAGGTGGCCGAAATGTCCGGGATCTGTTCGACGGCAGTCATAGTGTTCGACCATAGTCAGGCGGCCCGTTGGCCGGATGAACGTCAGGCCAAAACGTTCAGTGGCTCGCTCAGTGACCCAGCCGGCCGCGGCCCAGACGAAGCAGCAGTATCGCCAAATCCTTGCCGTCCGGACCCAGCTCGCTGTAGCGCTCGATGACCTTCATCTCGCGGCTGTGCACCAGGCGGGTCCCGCCGGAGGCCATCCTTGCCTTGCCGATCGCCTGCGACACCTCAGTGCGGCGTTTGACCGCGGCCAGGATTTCGGCGTCGAGGCGGTCGATCTCATGGCGCAGGTCGTCAATGGCGGGAGGGTCGGGAAGCTTCTCGTCAGCAGTGTCGACGGTCATGGCTGGAGACTCCGTTGTGTCGCTGTCGGTGGGTTCTGATCTCATCCTGATCCGGGCCTCACCCAACAAACAAGCTTGAGCACTAATCGACTCTGCCACCAAGGCCAGTGTGGGCGCAAAACTGTCGTCGCACGGCGGTAAGTTGAATCCTGCAATGAGTGTTCCGTTGACCTCGGCCGCCCCGCAGGCGGATCAACTTCTCGAAGGCCTGAACCCCCAACAGCGTCAGGCGGTACTGCACGAGGGCTCCCCGCTGCTCATCGTCGCCGGCGCCGGCTCAGGAAAGACTGCGGTGCTCACCCGTCGCATCGCCTACCTGATGGCAGCGCGCGGCGTCGGGCCCGGTCAAATTCTGGCCATCACGTTCACCAACAAGGCCGCCGCCGAGATGCGCGAACGGGTCGTGCAACTCGTAGGCCCCCGCGCCAGGACCATGTGGGTGTCCACATTCCATTCGACCTGTGTGCGGATCCTGCGCAATCAGGCGTCGCTGATCCCGGGGCTGAACTCGAACTTTTCGATCTACGACGCCGACGACTCCCGCCGTCTGCTGCAGATGATCGGCCGCGACTTGGGCCTGGACATCAAGCGGTACACGCCGCGCCTGCTGGCGAACTGCATCTCGAACTTGAAAAACGAGCTGATCGATTCAGACCAGGCCACGGCCGACGTCACCGACGCCACCGACGACCTGACCCGGACGGTCGCCGTGGTGTACGCCGAGTACCAGCGCCGGCTGCGCGCGGCCAACGCGCTGGACTTCGACGACCTGATCGGCGAGACGGTCGGGGTGCTGCAGACCTTCCCGCAGATCGCCCAGCACTACCGGCGCCGCTTCCGGCACGTGCTGGTCGACGAATACCAGGACACCAACCATGCGCAATATGTGTTGGTGCGCGAGTTGGTGGGGCGCGATGCCGACGCCGCAGCCGATGGTGTGCCGCCCGGTGAGCTGTGCGTGGTCGGAGACGCCGACCAGTCGATCTACGCCTTCCGGGGCGCCACCATCCGCAACATCGAAGACTTCGAACGCGACTACCCCGACGCCACCACGATCCTGCTGGAACAGAATTACCGCTCCACCCAGAACATTCTCTCGGCCGCTAATTCGGTGATCGCCCGCAACTCCGGGCGCCGCGACAAACGGCTGTGGACCGACGCCGGTGAAGGGGAGCTGATCGTCGGCTACGTCGCCGACAACGAGCACGACGAAGCACGATTCGTCGCCGACGAGATCGACGCGCTGGTCGACCGCGGCGAGATCACCTACGACGACGTCGCGATCTTCTACCGGACCAACAACTCGTCGCGGTCGTTGGAAGAAGTGTTCATCCGTGCCGGTATTCCGTACAAGGTCGTCGGCGGCGTGCGGTTCTACGAACGCAAAGAGATCCGCGACATCGTGGCTTACCTGCGGGTGCTGGACAATCCCGGCGATACGGTCAGCCTGCGACGCATCCTCAACACGCCGCGGCGCGGCATCGGCGACCGCGCCGAGGCGTGTGTAGCGGTGTACGCCGAGAACACCGGGGCCGGTTTCGGTGACGCGCTGCAGGCGGCCGCCGAAGGCAGAGTTCCATTGCTCAATGCGCGCGCGGTCAAAGCGATCGGCGGTTTCGTCGAGCTGCTCGACGACTTGCGCGCCAAATTGGCCGACGATCTCGGTGACCTCGTCGAGGCCGTACTCGACCGGACCGGCTACCGGGCGGAACTGGAAGCCTCCACCGATCCGCAGGACCTGGCGCGGCTGGACAACTTGAACGAACTGGTCAGCGTCGCCCACGAATTCAGCATCGACCGGTCGAACGCCGCCGCTCTCGACGACGTCCGGGACGAACTGGAAACCGCCGACGACGAGGACGTGCCGGACACCGGAGTGCTCGCCGAGTTCCTGGAACGTGTCTCGTTGGTCGCCGACGCCGACGACATCCCCGAAAACAGCGCCGGTGTGGTCACCCTGATGACGTTGCACACCGCCAAGGGGCTGGAATTCCCGGTCGTCTTCGTGACCGGCTGGGAGGACGGAATGTTCCCGCACATGCGGTCGCTGGACGACCCGCGTGAACTTTGCGAGGAACGGCGCCTGGCCTATGTCGGTCTCACCCGCGCCCGGCAACGGCTCTATTTGAGCAGGGCGGTTGTCCGGTCCTCCTGGGGCCAGCCCATGCTCAACCCCGAGTCGCGATTCCTGCGTGAGATTCCGCAGGAGCTCATCGAGTGGCGGCGCACGGCGCCCGTGCCGTCGTTCAGTGCGCCGGTCAGCGGCGCTGGCCGGTTCGGCGCGCCCCGACCGTCGCCGGCGCGCTCGGCGGCCGGTAAGCGGCCGCTGCTGACGCTGCAGCCCGGGGACCGGGTGTCGCACGACAAATACGGTCTGGGCCGGGTGGAGGAAGTATCCGGGGTGGGTGAGTCGGCGATGTCATTGATCGACTTCGGCAGTGCGGGCCGGGTCAAGCTGATGCACAACCACGCTCCGGTCGCCAAGCTTTAGAGATCCCCCACGAAGCGCTTGGTTTCCGGGCGCAGCGCCAGCACTACGCTGGCGAGCGGCAGCAGCGGCAACAGGTAGACGATCCAGGCGACCCGCGCGCCGGCGATGAACACCCCGCCGTAGGTGAGGAGCGCGACCACGGCCCCTACCAGAATCAGCCGGCGGCCGTTGGGCTGACGCTGCAGCAGCAGGATCACACCAGACACCGTGGCGGTCGCGAACACGATCGCGAGGAAGGCGATGGCGATGCAGAACAATTTGTCGGACCGCCACCAGCCGGCGACCAGGTCGGTGGCGACCACTGAGGTAGCCCACCCGCTGACGAAACTGACCGCGCAGGCAGCGGTGACTATCCTGCCGGCCGCGTCGCGAAGTTGAGCTCCGGGCCGGCCGAACTGGCCGCCGACCGGCTCTCGTGCCGGCGGCGCAGGTGGTCGCGGGATCTGGGTGGTCTTGGCCTGGTCTGCGATCACCGGCATCGGCGCGGTCGGCGCCCGGCGGATGATGCGGCTCCGGTTCTCATCGCGAGGTCCGGGCGGGCGTCCGGGCGGGCCTGGCGGTGGGTTGATCGGCTGAGACACCGGGTCAACCGGTGTAATTGCCGACGCTGAGTCCCCGTTTCGCCAGCCACGGCACCGGGTCGATCCGGTTCGTGCCGCCTAACTGGACCTCGAAATGCAGGTGCGGGCCGGTGGAATCTCCCCGGTTACCCATCGTGGCGATCTGGTCGCCGGCCATGACGTGCTGACCGACGCTGACCAGAGTGGTGTTGACGTGACCGTAGAGCGTGACGGTGCCGTCGGCGTGGCGCAGTTTGACCCACATCCCGTAACCGGCGGTGGGACCGGACGCGATCACGACGCCGTCGGAGACGGCGTAGATCGGGGTGCCGATCGAATTGGCGAGGTCGATCCCGGCATGCAGCACTCCCCAGCGATACCCGAAGTTCGAGGTGAATATGCCTTTCGTCGGCATCACGAACAGCGGCTGCTGCAGGCGTGCTTCCCGCTGAGCACGTTCCTGCGCGAACGCCACCCCGTTGGCAAGTTCCCGGTTGTGCGCGGCGACGTCCGCTGCCGGCCGCACGGTGACGAGCTGCATGCCGCGGGCGTCGGCCGCCGGTGAGCCGCCGTTGAGAGTGGTGGCGTCGGCGGCCAGCACCGTCTTGGCTTCGGCGGTGTGGCCGGGGTGTGCGGCGGCGTGCGCTGCTGCGGCGGCGGCACCGGCGGCCATCGCGCCGATCAGCACCCGTCCGCGGGCGGCCCCGGTGAGCGGCTTGCGGTGCTGGCCGCCGCGCCGCAAGGCGACGTCGACGCGAACCGGAGAACCGGGCGTCTGTGAACGCGCCGGGCGGGGTATCGCCAACCACTGCGGGATGACGTCGTCGGTGTCGTTCAGGTCGTCGAGTTCCGGGGCGCGCAGGACTTGCGCCTCTTTGTCGAAAGCGGAGTTGTCGCTGAACTCCAGGTCGTCGAGGTAGCTGAGCTCGCCGAATTCATTGAAGGGAATGATGTCGGTGACTTCATTGCGACTGAGTTCGGGCGCAGTTAGCCGGGCGTAGCGATGTTGGGTCAACCGGAAAAGTCCTCGGGTCGTAACCAAAGCGTTATCTCGGACCCTGAGACGTTAACCAGTTACCGGCGGTGGAGGCAACACAAGGTTCAAATCCGCGCGGGATTGTGAGCTTAATCACTAAGTCCTGCGCGGTGACCTCTGCCACATCGACGGATGCGGCGTTCAGAATCGTTCAGCCGTGTCGATACAGTTCCCCGCAGGCACGGTTGCTAATCCGGTCCCGCCAAACAGCCGAACTAGATTTCGAAGACAGAGTGGTCATGGATCTTTTCGAGTATCAGGCGAAAGAACTGTTCGTCCGACGCGGCGTGCCCACCACACCGGGGCGGGTGACGGACAACGCCGACGAGGCCAAAGCGATCGCCGAGGAAATCGGCCGTCCGGTGATGGTCAAAGCGCAGGTCAAGACCGGCGGTCGGGGCAAGGCAGGCGGCGTTAAGTATGCAGCGACGCCCGACGACGCCTACACCCACGCCACCAACATCCTCGGCCTGGACATCAAAGGGCACGTCGTCAACAAGCTGTTGGTCGCCGAGGCCAGCGACATCGCCGAGGAGTACTACATCTCCTTCTTGCTGGACCGCGCCAACCGCACCTACCTGGCCATGTGTTCGGTCGAGGGGGGGATGGAGATCGAGGAGGTCGCGGCCACCAAGCCGGAACGGCTGGCGAAGGTTCCCGTCGACGCGGTCCGCGGTGTCGATGTGGCCTTTGCGCGGTCCATCGCTGAGCAGGGCCACCTGCCCCAGGAGGTCCTCGACGCTGCCGCGATCACCATCGCCAAATTGTGGGGGGTGTTCATCGAGGAGGACGCCACCTTGGTCGAGGTCAATCCGCTGGTGCGCACCCCCGACGACCAGATCCTCGCGCTGGACGGCAAGGTGACCCTGGACGCCAACGCCGACTTCCGCCACCCCGACCACGTCGACTTCGAGGACCGCGAGGCGACCGATCCGCTGGAGCTGAAAGCCAAGGAGCACGACCTCAACTACGTCAAGCTCGACGGCCAGGTCGGCATCATCGGCAACGGCGCGGGCCTGGTGATGTCGACGCTGGACGTCGTCGCCTACGCCGGGCAGAACCACGGCGGGGTGAAGCCGGCCAACTTCCTCGACATCGGCGGTGGCGCCTCGGCAGAGGTGATGGCTGCGGGCTTGGACGTCGTGCTGGGTGACGAGCAGGTCAAGAGCGTGTTCGTCAACGTGTTCGGCGGCATCACTGCCTGCGACGCGGTAGCCACCGGCATCGTCAAGGCGCTGGAGATTCTGGGCGAGGAGGCGAACAAACCGCTGGTTGTCCGGCTCGATGGCAACAACGTCGAGGAGGGCCGGCGAATCCTGACCGAAGCGAACCACCCGCTGGTGACGTTGGTTCCCACGATGGACGAGGCCGCGGATAAGGCCGCCGAGCTGGCGAGCGCCTGACGTGGCGGTCGCAAATCTAGAGGAGGACCGATGGCGATCTTTCTGACCGCAGACTCGAAGGTCATCGTTCAGGGCATCACCGGCAGTGAGGCCACCGCGCACACCGCCCGGATGCTGAAAGCCGGCACGCAGATCCTGGGCGGGGTCAACGCCCGCAAGGCCGGCACCAAGGTGGCGCACAAAGACGCCAACGGTGAGGACATCGAACTACCGGTGTTCGGCACAGTGGTCGAAGCCATCGAGAAAACCGGCGCCGACGTGTCGATCATCTTCGTGCCGCCGAAATTCGCCAAGGACGCCATCATCGAGGCGATCGACGCCGGGATCGATCTGCTGGTCGTCATCACCGAGGGCATCCCGGTTCAGGACAGCGCCTACGCGTGGGCGTACAACCTCTCCAAGGGCGGCAAAACTCGGATCATCGGCCCCAACTGTCCCGGCATCATCACGCCCGGCCAGGCTTTGGTCGGCATCACCCCGGCCAACATCACCGGACCCGGTCCGGTTGGGCTGGTGTCGAAGTCCGGCACGCTGACCTATCAGATGATGTACGAGCTGCGTGACTTCGGCTTTTCCACATCGATCGGCATCGGTGGAGACCCGGTGATCGGCACCACTCACATCGACGCCATCGAAGCGTTCGAGAAGGATCCCGACACCAAGCTCATCGTGATGATCGGCGAAATCGGCGGCGACGCCGAAGAGCGGGCGGCCGACTACATCAAGGCCAACGTGTCCAAGCCCGTCGTCGGCTACGTCGCCGGATTCACCGCGCCGGAGGGCAAGACGATGGGCCACGCCGGTGCAATAGTCTCCGGCTCGTCGGGGACCGCGGCCGCCAAAAAAGAAGCGCTGGAAGCCGCCGGGGTGCAGGTCGGCAAGACACCGTCGGAGACGGCTGGGCTGGCCCGGAAGATTCTGCAGAGCGGGTAGCGAGCGGCGCTCATGTGAGTCATTCCGCGCCGGCGACGATGCAGAGCGAAGCGATGAGGAGGAGCGGCGCCGTTGACCCGCGCCGGTGACGATGCAGAGCGGCGAACCGCTGGGGCAGCAGGTCGACCTACGCAGCTTCGATTACGGCAACCGCTGCTCGTTGAGGTGAACCCGCGCCGGTCCGCTATACCGCGGCGGCCAACTTGCCGGCCAATCGCTCGACGAAGCCGGCCACCTCGTCTTCCGAGCGGTCGGGCAACCCGAACAGCACCTCAGTGACGCCGAGCTTTGCCCAGTGCGCCAGCTTCTCGGGAACCGGCTTGTATTCCAGCGCCACGATCTGCGGTGCCCCCTGCCGGCCGGCGGCGGCCCACGCCTCGTGCAGCAACCTCACCGGCTCGTCGATGTCGAAATCGCGCGGTGTGGTGATCCAGCCGTCGGCGCTGCGCGCGATCCAGTTGAAGTTTTTCTCCGTCCCCGCGGCCCCGACCAACACGGGTATGTGCGCCTGAATGGGTTTCGGCCACGCCCAGCTGGGACCGAAGTTGACGAACTCGCCTTCGTAGGACGCTTCGTCCTGGGTCCACAGCGCCCGCATCGCCTCGAGGTATTCGCGCAGCATGGTCCGGCGCCGCCCGGCGGGCACGCCGTGGTCGGCGAGTTCGTCGGTATTCCAGCCGAACCCAACCCCAACGCTGACCCGTCCGCCGGACAGGTAATCCAGGGTGGCGATGGATTTGGCCAGCGTGATGGGGTCGTGTTCCACCGGAAGCGCCACCGCGGTGGACAGCCGCACGCGGGACGTCACCGCGCTGGCCGCGCCCAAGCTGACCCACGGGTCCAGGGTGCGCATGTAGCGATCGTCGGGCAGCGATTCGTCACCGGTCGTTGGATGCGCGGCCTGACGCTTGACCGGTATGTGGGTGTGCTCGGGCACGTAGAAGGTGTGAAAGCCGTGGTCGTCGGCCAGTTTGGCCGCTGAGGCAGGGGTGATGCCGCGGTCGCTGGTGAACAGCACGAGCCCGAAATCCATGCCACGAATTAGAACGTGTTACACCTGACGCGGGCAAGCGGGTGCCGATGACACGCAGTGCACGCATAACGCCGGCCGGCGGGTGCGCTAGCGTGGATGAACGAATCGCGTCGCCACGTCAGGACTGCCCAGGACTGCCCAAGAGACGGCGTTCCGCAGCGGTTCAACGGGGTGTCGCGGCGTCAGAAGGCACCGGAAGCATAGGAGAAGCGATGACCTACTCGTCCGGCAGTTCCGGATACCAATCCGCGCAGCCCAGCTCGGGATCGTCTGGCCCATCTTTCGCCAAATCCGGCGATCAAGAGGGCAAGCTGCCGCGTTACCTGACCATCGCGGTGGTCGTACTGGGCCTGCTGGCCTACTTCCTCAGCTACGGTCCGGTGATCAACGTCAACAGCGACGCGGGTCCGCCCCCGGGACCGGGCCACCACGGCGCTGGTATCGCCATGGCGGCCCTACTTGCCGGGTTGCTGGCCGCAGTCAGTCTGCTGCCGAAAGTCAGGAACTATCTTCCGATCGTCGCGGTGATCTCGGTGCTGGGCGCATTGCTTCTCATCGCCCGGGCGGCCACCCTTTCCGACAACGTCTCGGCCGGGTGGGCGCTGTGGGCCATCGTCGGTCTGACGGTGGTGCAGGCCATCGCCGCCGTTGCGGCCCTGCTCCTCGACGCCGGGGTGATCACCCCACCGACGCCGCGGCCGAAATACGACCGGTACAACCAGTACGGGCAGTTCGGACAATACGGCGGCGGCTACTACGGTCAGCCCGGTCAGTCGCCCTATGGGCAGCACGGCGGCCCGCAGCAGTCGCCTCAGCAGTCCGGCTACGGTCCGTCCTACGGCGGCGGCGGATATCCGCAGGGTCCTTCGACCGGTGGTTTCAGCGCTGCCGGTCAGCAGCACGGATCCCAGCAGGGCTCGCACTCGGGCCAGCATCAAGGTTCGCCGCAGGGCGGGCAAAGTGAGCACGGCACGTCCACGCCGCCCACCGGCTTCCCCAGCTACAGCAACCCGCAGTCCTACGGTTCGGGCGCCGAAACGCAGGCGGCGAACACCGGGAATGCCACCGAGCACTCGGGTTCCGGTGGCCAACAGTCCCACGGAGGTCAGCAGCCGCCGTCGTCGCCCTCCGGTCCTACGCCGTCCTAGCCGGGCGCTGTCGCGCCTAGTCGGGGCCGTGCGCGCGCAGTGACGCCGGGAGAAGGCCAGCGAGCAGCGGGCGCCCGCCAGGCCCGTGACCTGCTCAGGGTCGCATTCGGTCCGGCACTGGTCGCTTTGGTGTTGATCGCGGCGGTCACACTGCTGCAGCTGGTCATCGCCAATAGCGACCTGACCGGGGCCTTGGGGGCGGTAGCGAGCATCTGGCTCGGTGCGCATGACGTGCCCATCTCCATAGCCGGCCGTGAGCTGGGTGTGATGCCGCTGCTGCCGGCTCTGCTGCTGGTGTGGGGGACAGCGCGCACGACGGCGCGGGCCACGACCGCCACCGCGTCCTGGTTCGTCATCCGGTGGGTGGTGGCGTCGGCACTGGGCGGACCGTTGCTGTTCGCCGCCATCGCACTGGCCGTCGTGCACGACGCGGCGTCGGTGATCACCGAACTACAGACGCCGAGTTCATTGCGGGCGTTCAGCAGTGTGCTAGTGGTGCACGCCATCGGGGCGGCGCTGGGCATCGGCTCCCGAATAGGAGGGCGGGTGCTGGCGATGACGCGGCTGCCCGATTGGCTGGGCGGCTCGCTGCGGGCGGCGGCAGCCGGTGTGCTGGCGCTGTTCGGGCTGTCTGCTGCGGTGACGGCCGGATCGCTGATCGTGCACTGGGCGACGATGCAGCAGCTTTATGCCATCACTGATTCCATCTTCGGCCAGTTCAGTCTCACTGTGCTGTCGGTGCTGTACGCGCCGAACGTGGTCATCGGCACGGCAGCGGTGGCGGTCGGCTCCAGCGCGCACCTGGGATTCGCGAGCTTCAGTTCCTTCGCCGTATTCGGTGGTGACCTGCCCGCCCTGCCGGTGCTCGCGGCGGCTCCGGCGCCGCCGTTGGGCCCGGTGTGGGTCGCGCTGCTCATCGTCGGTGCAGCGTCGGGGGTGGCGGTCGGACAGCAATGCGCCCGCAGGCCGCTGTCACTGCTGCCCGCGCTGGCCAAGCTGCTGGTCGCCGCCTGCTGCGCGGCGTTGACGATGGCGCTGCTCGGCTACGCCGGCGGCGGGCGGCTGGGCAACTTCGGTGACATCGGAGTCGATCAGGGCACGTTCGGATTCGCGGTGTTCTTCTGGTTCACCGTCGTCGGCGCCGTCACCGTCGCGATGACCGGCGGAATTCGGCGTCGCCGCAAGCCGCCCAAGCCGCCCAGACCGCCCGAGCTCCTCAAGCCGCCCGAGCCGGATGACGAGGACTTCGAACCTGAACTGCGGGAAGACGACACCGCCGATCTGGGCATCGTCGCCGGTGCCGAACAAACGCCGTCAACCCCGTCAACCGTCGAACAACCAGGCGATCAACTGCACTAGGCTTCGCGTGTGCCGCAACCGCTTCATGTGCCGCCGAGCGCGCCGGCACGGCTGGTGGTGCTGGCGTCGGGCACCGGTTCACTGCTGACATCGCTGCTGAGCGCCGCCGTCGACGACTATCCGGCACGGGTGGTGGCCGTCGGAGTGGACCGCGACTGCCCGGCCGTCGAGATCGCTCGCCGCGCGTCGTTGCCCACCTTCGCCGTCCGGTTAGCGGACTATCCCGGCCGCGACGCGTGGGACGCGGCGCTGACCCAGGCCACCGCAGCGCACGCCCCCGATTTGGTGGTGTCGGCAGGGTTCATGAAACTGCTTGGACCGCGGTTCCTTTCGGCGTATTGCGGACGAGTGCTGAACACCCATCCGGCGCTACTGCCGGCCTTCCCCGGCGCGCACGGCGTGGCAGAAGCGTTGGCCTATGGGGTGAAGCTGACCGGCTGCACGGTCCACCTCGTCGATGCCGGCGTCGACACCGGGCCGATACTGGCGCAGCAAGCCGTTCCGGTCCTCGCCGACGACGACGAGGGCACTTTGCATGAGCGCATCAAAGTCGTGGAACGCCAACTGCTGGTGGACGTGGTGGCGGCGGTGGTCACCGGAGGTGTGACCTGGAACGGACGAAAGGCAACCATAGGATGAGCTCTGGACTCGGGGACTACAGCGGTGACGACGGCTCGAGAAGGCCGATCCGCCGGGCCCTGGTCAGCGTCTACGACAAGACCGGACTGGCCGATCTGGCCCGCGGTCTGCATGCCGCCGGCGTGCAGATCGTCTCCACCGGGTCGACCGCCAAAACCATTGCCGCCAGTGACATTCCGGTCATACCGGTAGAGGACGTGACGGGTTTCCCCGAGGTGCTCGACGGGCGGGTCAAGACACTGCACCCGCGGGTGCACGCCGGACTGCTGGCCGACCTGCGCAAGCCCGAGCATGCCGCGGCACTCGATGAACTGGGCATCGCCGCGTTCGAACTCGTCGTGGTCAACCTGTACCCGTTCAGCGAGACGGTGGCGTCCGGCGCCGACATCGACGAGTGCGTCGAGCAGATCGACATCGGCGGCCCGTCGATGGTGCGCGCGGCGGCCAAAAACCACGCCAGTGTGGCGGTGGTGGTGGAGCCGTCCGGATATGCCGGGGTCCTGGCAGCACTCGACAGCGGCGGCTTCACCATGGCTGAACGAAGGCGGTTGGCCACATTCGCATTTCGGCACACAGCCGAATACGACCTCGCGGTTGCGGGCTGGATGGGTGCGACGCTGGCACCCGAACAGCCGGCGTTGACCTTCCCGCAGTGGTTCGGTGCTACCTGGCAGCGGTCGGCGCTGCTGCGCTACGGCGAGAATCCGCATCAGCAGGCCGCGCTGTACCGCGATCCTGCCGGCCGGCCGGGCCTGGCTCAGGCCGACCAACTGCACGGAAAAGAGATGTCCTACAACAACTTCACCGACGCCGACGCGGCCTGGCGGGCCGCCTTCGACCACGAAGAGGTCTGCGTGGCGATCGTCAAACACGCGAACCCGTGCGGCATCGCCGTGTCGACGGTGTCGGTGGCCGATGCGCATCGCAAGGCGCACGAGTGCGACCCGCTCAGCGCATTCGGCGGAGTGATCGCCGCCAATACCGAAGTCAGCCTGGAGATGGCGGAGTACGTCAGCACCATCTTCACCGAAGTCATCGTCGCCCCGGCCTACGCGCCAGGGGCGGTCGACGCCTTGGCGCGCAAAAAGAACATCCGGGTGCTGGTGGCCGGTGAGCCGGTCGGCGGCGGCGCCGAACTCCGCCAGGTCAGCGGTGGATTGCTCATGCAGGAACAGGACCGCCTGGACGCGCCCGGGGACGACCCGAACAACTGGACGCTGGCGACCGGGGCGCCGGCCGGCCCGGCCGTGCTGGCCGACTTGGTCTTCGCCTGGCGGACCTGCCGCGCGGTCAAGTCGAACGCCATCGTGATCGCCGCCGACGGCGCCACCGTGGGCGTCGGCATGGGACAGGTCAACCGGGTCGACGCGGCGCGGCTGGCGGTGAACCGCGCCGGCGACCGGGTGCACGGGGCGGTCGCGGCGTCCGATGCGTTCTTCCCGTTCCCGGACGGGCTGGAAACGCTGACCGCCGCGGGCGTCACGGCGATCGTGCATCCGGGCGGCTCCGTGCGGGACGAGGAGGTCACTGCCGCGGCCGAACGCGCCGGCATCACGCTGTACCTCACCGGGGCTCGCCACTTCGCGCACTGACGTCCGGAGTCGTAGCGTGGGGTGGTGACCTCATCTAACAACCTGCCCCGAACCGTCGGCGAACTGCGTGCCGCCGGGCACCGCGAGCGGGGTGTCAAGCAGGAGATTCGGGAGAACCTGCTGGCCCGCCTAGCCGACGGTGCAGACGGTCAAGCCGTCTGGCCGGGCATCCTCGGGTTCGACGACACCGTGCTGCCGCAACTGGAGCGGGCCCTGATCGCCGGTCACGACTTCGTTCTGCTGGGCGAGCGCGGCCAGGGCAAGACCCGGTTGCTGCGGGCGCTGACCGGGCTGCTCGACGAGTGGACGCCGGTGATCCGCGACTCCGAGCTCGGTGAGCACCCGTACTCGCCGATCACGCCGGAGTGGATCCGGCGGGCCGAACAGCAACTCGACGACCTCCCGGTGGCGTGGAAGCACCGCAGCGAGCGCTACACCGAGAAGCTGGCCACGCCCGACACCAGCGTCGCCGACCTCATCGGCGACATCGATCCGATCAAGGTGGCCGAGGGCCGCAGCCTGGGCGACCCGGAGACCATCGCCTACGGTCTCATTCCACGCGCCCACCGCGGCATCGTCGCCGTCAACGAGCTGCCCGACCTCGCCGAGCGCATTCAGGTGTCGATGCTCAACGTGATGGAGGAACGCGATATCCAGGTCCGCGGATATACCTTGCGTCTGCCGCTGGACGTGCTGGTGGTCGCCAGTGCCAACCCCGAGGACTACACCAACCGGGGTCGCATCATCACCCCGCTCAAGGACCGGTTCGGCGCGGAGATCCGCACGCACTACCCCCAGGAGTTGTCCGCCGAGGTAGGGGTGATCGCCCAGGAGGCGCATTTGAGCGCCCAGGTCCCGGATTATCTGCTGCAGGTCATCGCCCGCTTCGCGCGGTATCTGCGCGACTCCCGGTCCGTCGATCAGCGGTCCGGGGTTTCGGCGCGGTTCGCGATCGCCGCGGCCGAAACGGTCGCGGCGGCGGCGCGTCATCGCAGCGCGGTGCTGGGTGAGACCGAGCCGGTGGCCCGGGTGGTGGATCTCGGCACGGTCATCGAGGTGCTGCGCGGCAAGTTGGAGTTCGAGTCGGGTGAGGAGGGCCGCGAGCAGGCCGTGCTGGAGCATCTGCTGCGCCGCGCCACCGCCGACACCGCGTCCAAAGCTCTCGCCGGCATCGATGTCGGTCCACTGGTCGCCGCGGTGGAGAAGGGTTCGGCGGTGACCACGGGTCAACGCGTGCCGGCGAAAAACGTACTGGCCGCGTTGCCCGGGTTGCGGGTGGTCGACCAGGTCGCCACCCGGCTGGGCGCCCAATCGGAAGGCGAACGGGCTGCCGCGCTGGAACTGGCGTTGGAAGCGCTGTACCTGGCCAAGCGCATCGACAAAGTGTCCGGAGAAGGCGAAACCGTTTATGGCTGACACACATTCGTCCGGCCATTCGACGAAGTACTCCGCCTACACCGGCGGACCCGATCCGCTGGCTCCACCCGTGGACCTGGCCGAAGCTTTGGAACAGATCGGGCAGGACGTGATGTCCGGCGCATCGCCACGCCGGGCGTTGTCGGAGTTGCTGCGGCGGGGCACCAAGAACACCCGCGGCGCCGACCGGCTGGCCAGCGAGGTCAATCGGCGCCGCCGCGAGCTGTTGCGCGACAACAACCTTGACGGCACGTTGCAGGAGATCAAGAAACTCCTCGACGAGGCGGTGCTGGCCGAACGCAAGCAACTCGCCCGCGCGCTGGACGACGACGCGCGCTTCGGTGAGCTGCAGCTCGATTCGCTCTCGCCGTCACCCGCCAAGGCGGTGCAGGAGCTGTCCGACTACGACTGGCGCAGCAGCGAGGCCCGCCAGAAGTACGAGCAGATCAAAGATCTGTTGGGCCGCGAGATGCTCGACCAGCGTTTCGCCGGCATGAAGGAGGCGCTGGAAGGTGCCACCGACGAAGACCGCCAGCGCGTCGCCGAGATGCTTGATGACCTCAACACCCTGCTGGACAAGCACGCGAAAGGACAAGATTCCCCCGAGGATTTTCAAGACTTCATGGACAAGCACGGCCAGTTCTTCCCGGAGAACCCGCGCAACGTCGAGGAGCTGCTCGATTCACTGGCTCAGCGGGCCGCCGCCGCGCAGCGTTTCCGCAACAGCCTAAGCGCGGAGCAACGCGCGGAGCTGGACGCGTTGGCACAGCAGGCGTTCGGTTCGCCCGCGCTGATGCAGGCGTTGGACCGGCTGGACGCCCATCTGCAGGCGGCCCGCCCAGGTGAAGACTGGAACGGCTCAGCGGAGTTCTCCGGTGACAACCCGTTGGGTATGGGGGAGGGCGCGCAGGCGCTGGCTGACATCGCCGAACTCGAGCAGCTGGCCGAGCAGCTCTCCCAGAGCTATCCGGGCGCCACCATGGACGACGTCGACCTCGACGCGCTGGCGCGCCAGCTCGGCGACGACGCCGTCGTCGACGCCCGAACGCTCGCCGAGCTGGAACGGGCCATGGTCAATCAGGGTTTCCTCGACCGCAGCTCCGACGGTCAGTGGCGGCTCTCGCCCAAAGCGATGCGCCGGCTTGGTCAGACCGCGTTGCGCGACGTCGCCCAGCAGCTCTCCGGCCGGCATGGGGAACGCGATCACCGGCGTGCCGGTGCAGCCGGGGAACTGACCGGGGCCACCCGGCCGTGGCAGTTCGGCGACACCGAGCCGTGGAACGTCACCCGCACTTTGACCAACGCGGTGCTGCGGCAGGCCGGAGCCAGGCAGGACGCCGGTCGCCGTGCGGCCATCCGCATCACCGTCGACGACGTCGAGATCTCCGAGACCGAGACACGCACCCAGGCCGCGGTCGCGCTGCTGGTGGATACCTCGTTCTCGATGGTGATGGAGAACCGCTGGCTGCCGATGAAGCGAACCGCGCTGGCGCTCAACCACCTGGTCAGCACCCGGTTCCGTTCCGACGCGCTGCAGATCATCGCGTTCGGCCGCTACGCACGCACCATGACCGCCGCCGAGCTGACCGGCCTGGAAGGCGTCTACGAGCAGGGCACCAACCTGCACCACGCACTGGCGCTGGCCGGCCGCCACCTTCGGCGGCACCCCAACGCCCAACCAGTGGTGCTGGTGGTCACCGACGGGGAGCCGACCGCGCACCTGGAAGACGTCGACGGGGACGGTTCTGCGGTCTTCTTTGACTACCCTCCGCATCCGCGGACCATCGCCCACACCGTGCGCGCCTTCGACGACATGTCCCGGCTCGGTGCGCAGGTCACGATCTTCCGGCTGGGCAGTGACCCGGGCCTGGCGCGGTTCATCGACCAGGTCGCGCGGCGGGTCGAGGGCCGGGTGGTAGTGCCGGATCTGGACGGGCTGGGCGCCGCGGTGGTGGGCGACTACCTGAGCGCTCGCCGGCGCCGGCGGTGAGTGTCTAGCCCTGCGCTTTGCGGTTCTTCCGCTTGATGCCGACGCCGCCCCACAGCGAGAAGCCGCGCACCGTCACCTTCGGTGCGCCCGGTTTGCCTTCGCCGCTGACGTCGTGGTCGAAGCCACCCATCACGCCGCGGCCGCGGATGTCGACGCTGACCTCCGGCGGCAGCAGGATCGTCTGCCCGCCCATGATCGAGTAGGCCCGGATGTCGACCTCGGTCGAGGTGAAGTCGGCGTAGCGCAAGTCGATGACTCCGCCGCCACACAACGCGAACGTCGTCAATTTCTTCGGCACGTTCCAGCGCCCGCGTCGCTCAAACGCACCCATGATGGCCAGCAGCAGCGTCGACGGCGCCGGCTCACACACCCCGCCGCGGCGCCGGTTCGCCCTCGTCACAAGCAGGTCTGCGCTCAGACTGTCCAGCTCTTCGTACGTGGTCGCGGCATACGCTTTGGCCAGCCGGTCCTCGTAGTCGCTCATCTGCAACCGACCTCGCGCGGCGGCGTCAGTCAACAGCTGAGCCACCTGGATGCGGTCGGTATCGGCAGCGCGCGGACCTTCCCCCCGTAAATCGTTCTGCGCTGAATCGCTCATCTCGACTACGAGCCTACGACGAAGAGAATAGGCCGCAAGGAGATCATCGAGATTGCCGCTGCGTCGTTACCTCACTGATCAGCCGGCACCCATGGCGGCGGGCGTTTTTGCAGGAAAGCAAGCATGCCCTCGCGGGCTTCGTCGGAGACGAACAGCCGCGCCGACTCCACGCTGAGCCGTTCGGCGTCCCGGTCGAAAGCTGCCAGCACGGCGGCGGTCGTCAGCGCTTTCGACGCGGCCAGGCCCTGCGGGGATCCGCGGCCCAGTTGGGCGGTCAGGGCGGCGACCGCGGCGTCGACGTCGTCGGCAGCCAGGCTGATCACACCGATGGCGGCGGCTTCGGCGGCGCCGAACTTCTCGCCGGTCAGGTAGTAGCGTGCCGCCGCGCGAGCCGTGATCTTCGGCAGCAGCGTCAGCGAGATGATCGCCGGTGCCACCCCGATACGCGCCTCGGTCAGCGCGAAGGAGCTGCGCGGACCGGCGACCGCGATGTCGCAGGCGGCCACCAGTCCCATTCCGCCGGCGCGGACGTGACCGTCGACGGCGGCGATCACCGGCAGTGGCGACTCGACGATGGCGCGCAGCAGTGCCGTCAACTCGCGGGCGCGGTCGGCAGCCTGGTCGAATGCCGACGGTGGCGACCCGCTTCGTCCGGCTAAGCCGCGCTCGCGATCGCCACGCGGGTCACCGCCGGAAGCCTCGCTCAAGTCCGCGCCGGCGCAGAACGTGCCGCCGGTGTGCCCGAGCACGACTGCCCGCACCGCCGGATCGGCGGCGGCATCGCGCAGGCCTCGATGCAGTTGGCCGACCAGGGCGCCGGACAGCGCGTTGCGGTTGTGCGGAGAGTCGAGCGTCAGCCGCGCGAGATGTCCCTCAACGGCGTAGCCGACCAGTGTGTCCATCAGTCGGGCTTCAGTAGCTTCGGGGCAGGCCCAGCGACGTCTGCGCGACGAAGTTGAGCACCATCTCCCGGCTGACCGGGGCGATCCGGGACAACCGAGACGCGGCCAGCGCCGCGGCGATGCCGTACTCCTTGGTCAAGCCGTTACCGCCGAGCGACTGCACCGCCTGGTCGACCGCCTTGGCCGCCGCCTCACCGGCGGCGTACTTGGCCATGTTGGCCGCCTCAGCGGCACCCATGTCATCACCGGAGTCGTAGAGCGTCGCGGCTTTCTGCATCATCAGTTTGGCGAGCTCGACTTCGATGTGGTTCTGCGCCAACGGATGCGACAGACCCTGGTGTGCGCCGATCGGGGTGGACCAGACCTTGCGGGTCTTGACGAAGTCGGTGGCTTTGTTGATGGCGAAACGTCCCATGCCGACCGCGCTGGCCGCACCCATGATGCGCTCGGGGTTGAGCCCGGCGAACAGCTGGGCGATTGCGGCGTCCTCGGAGCCGACCAGCGCGTCGGCGGGCAGCCGGACATCGTCGATGAAGACCTGGAATTGGCGTTCCGGACTGATCAGCTCCATCTCGATCGGGGTGTAGCTGAAGCCAGGGGTATCGGTGGGGACGACGAACAGCGCCGGGCGCAGCTTGCCGGTTTTGGCTTCCTCGGTGCGGCCGACCACCAGCACCGCCTGAGCCTGGTCCACGCCGGAGATGTAGACCTTTTGCCCCTTGAGGACCCAGTCGCTGCCGTCGCGGCGGGCGGTGGTGGTGATCTTGTGCGAGTTAGACCCGGCGTCAGGCTCGGTGATCGCGAACGCCATCGTGGCGGAGCCGTCGGCGAGGCCGGGCAGCCAGCGTTGCTTCTGCTCATCGGTGCCGAACTTGGCAATGATGGTGCCGTTGATGGCCGGTGAGACGACCATCATCAGCAGACCGCAGCCGGCGGCGGCCATCTCCTCCATCACCAGCGACAGCTCGTACATGCCGGCGCCGCCGCCGCCGTACTCCTCGGGCAGATTCACTCCGAGGAACCCGAGTTTGCCCGCCTCGTTCCACAATTCGTCGGTGTGCTGGTGGGCGCGCGCCTTCTCCAGGTAGTACTCCTGGCCGTAGTTGGCGACCAACGCGGCGACGGCCTTGCGCAGCGCCTTGCGGTCCTCGTTCTCGATGAAGCTGTTCTCGGTCACGGTTGTTCTCCTTCTTCTGAAGTCTCAGACCCGGCGCCGGCTTCCACCCGGGCCAGTACTGCGCCGACCTCGACCTGCTGGCCGGGGGCGACGTCGAGTTCGGCCAGCACTCCGTCGGCGGGCGCGGTGATCGTGTGTTCCATCTTCATCGCCTCCAGCCACACCAGCGGCTGCCCGGCCCGGACAGTGTCACCGACCTGCGCGCCGACCCGGATGACGTTTCCGGGCATCGGCGCCACCAGCGACCCCTGCTGCACCGCCGACCCTGGCTCGGGGAAGCGGGGCAGCGCGGTGAAATGGACGGGTCCGTGCGGTGAATCGACATTGACGTCGGAGCCGTAACGCGCGACGGCGAAGCGGCGCCGCACGCCGCTGTCGTCGGCCAAGTCGACGTGTTGAGCGGTATAGGCCACCAGCTGCACCGACTCGTCGCTGCGCAGTTCCAGACCGCTCCTGGTGAAGCGGTACTCGATGCGGTGCTCGTCGCCCTCGTCGTCGACATACGTCTTGACCTGAAAATTCGACGCTAGATTCCGCCAGCCACTGGGCAGCGAACGCAGCACTGGGGCGACAGCACGATTGTGGGCGGCCTCGGCGACGGCGGCCGCGATCGCCGAGAGCCGGACCGCAGCCGGGTCGGTCAGCGGCGCGGACAGCGCAGTCAGGCCGTGGGTGTCGAAGAACGCGGTGTCGGTGGCGCCGTCCAGGAAAGCCGGATGCCGCAGCACCCGCACCAGCAGATCCCGGTTGGTGCGCACGCCGTGAAACCGGCTGCGCGACAACGCATCGGCGAGTACCAGTGCGGCGCTTCGCCGGCTCGGCGCGTAGGAGATGACCTTGGCCAGCATCGGGTCGTAATGGATCGATACCACCGATCCGTCGACGATCCCGGAGTCCAGCCGTATCCCGGTGCGCCGGCTCAACGTGGTGAACTCGGCCGCGACACCCGCCACGTCGATCCGGTGCACCGCACCGGCCTGGGGTTGCCAGTCGCGCGCCGGGTCCTCGGCGTAGAGGCGAGCCTCGATCGAGTAACCGTGTCCGGCGGGTGGTTCCGCGTCGAGGTGGGCGCCGTCAGCGACCGCCAGCTGCAACTCGACCAGGTCGAGCCCGGTGGTTTCCTCGGTGACCGGGTGTTCCACCTGCAGGCGGGTGTTCATCTCCAGGAAGAAGAATTCGCCTCGATCGTCGGCCAGGAACTCCACGGTTCCGGCGCCGGTGTACCCGATTGCGGCGGCGGCCAGGCGGGCGGCGTCGAACAGCTTGGCGCGCATTCCCGGCGTCCGCTCGACCAGCGGTGACGGCGCCTCCTCGATGATCTTCTGGTGCCGGCGCTGGATCGAACACTCTCGTTCGCCGACGGCCCACACCGTGCCATGGGTGTCGGCGAGCACTTGCACTTCGACGTGGTGGCCGGTGGGCAGGTACCGCTCGCAGAACACCGTCGGGTCACCGAACGCCGACTGCGCTTCGCGCTGCGCGGCGGCGACTTCGCCGGCCAGCGCGCTCAATTCGGTAACCACCCGCATACCGCGACCGCCGCCGCCGGCGGAAGCTTTGACCAGCACCGGCAGCTGCTCTTGCGTCACGGTGTCGGGGTCGAGTTCGTCGAGCACCGGCACCCCGGCGGCGGCCATCATCTTCTTCGATTCGATCTTGGAGCCCATGGCGCGCACTGCCGCCACCGGCGGCCCGATCCAGATCAAGCCGGCGTCGTGCACGGCGGCCGCGAATTCGGCGTTCTCGGAGAGAAATCCGTAGCCGGGGTGGATGGCGTCGGCCCCGGCGGCGCGGGCGGCAGCGATGATCGCGTCGGCGGACAGGTAACTGTTGGTGGCCGGCAGCCGCACCTGGTAATCGGCTTCGGCGACGTGCGGCGCGTCGGCGTCGGGATCGGTGAACACAGCGACGGTGCCCAGTCCCAGCCGCCGGCAGGTGGCGAACACCCGCCGGGCGATCTCGCTGCGGTTGGCCACCAAGACTCGTGTGATTCCCATCTGCCTCACATCCGGAATACGCCGAAGTTCGACGTGCCCTCAATCGGGCCGTTGGCGATCGCCGACAAGCACATTCCCAGCACGGTGCGGGTGTCCCGCGGGTCGATGACGCCGTCGTCGTAGAGCCGCCCGGACAAGAACATCGGCAGCGACTCGGCTTCGATCTGAGCTTCGATGGCGGCCCGCAGGGCAGCGTCGGCGTCCTCGTCGACGGCCTGGCCGCGAGCTTGCGCGGCGGCGCGGCTGACGATGGAGATGACACCGGCGAGCTGTGCGCCGCCCATCACCGCGGCTTTCGCGCTGGGCCAGGAGAACAGGAAGCGCGGATCGTAGGCGCGACCGCACATGCCGTAGTGACCGGCGCCGTAGGAAGCGCCGATCAACAGCGAGATGTGCGGCACCGCCGAATTGGAGACGGCGTTGATCATCATCGAGCCGTGCTTGATCATCCCGCCTTCCTCATAGTCCTTGCCCACCATGTAGCCGGTGGTGTTGTGCAAGAACAGCAGTGGCGTGTCGGAACGGTTGGCCAGCTGAATGAACTGGGTGGCCTTCTGCGACTCCTCGCTGAACAGCACGCCGCGGGCGTTGGCCAGGATGCCCAGCGGGTAGCCGTGCAACCGCGCCCATCCGGTGACCAGAGACGAGCCGTAGAGCGCTTTGAACTCGTCGAACTCCGACCCATCGACGATGCGCGCGATCACCTCCCGCGGGTCGAACGGGATCCGCAAGTCGGCGGGCACGATGCCGAGCAGATCTTCGTTGTCGTAAAGCGGCTCGGTGACCGCTGCCGGTGACGGGCCTTGCTTCGTCCAGTTCAGCCGGGACACGATCCGGCGGCCGATGCGCAGCGCGTCGAGCTCGTCGGCGGCGAAGTAGTCGGCCAGACCCGAGATGCGGGCATGCATTTCAGCACCGCCCAGCGACTCGTCATCGGATTCCTCACCGGTGGCCATCTTGACCAGCGGCGGACCGGCCAGGAACACCTTGGAGCGTTCCTTGATCATCACGACGTGGTCCGACATCCCGGGCACGTAAGCGCCACCCGCGGTGGAGTTGCCAAAAACCAATGCGATGGTGGGTATTCCGGCTGCGGACAGCCGGGTCAGGTCGCGAAACATCTGGCCGCCGGGGATGAAGACTTCCTTCTGGGTGGGCAGGTCCGCCCCGCCCGACTCGACCAGGGAAATCACCGGTAAGCGGTTCTCGAACGCGATCTGGTTGGCGCGCAGTATCTTCCGTAAGGTCCACGGGTTGCTCGTGCCGCCCTTGACCGTCGGGTCGTTGGCGGCGATCATGCATTCCACCCCGGCCACCACGCCGATGCCGATCACCACACTGGCGCCGACCTGAAAGTCGCTGCCCCACGCCGCAAGTGGGCACAACTCCAGAAACGGCGAGTCGGCGTCGACGAGCAGCTCGATGCGCTCTCGCGCGGTCAACTTGCCGCGGGCGTGGTGACGTTCGACGTATTTCGCGCCGCCACCGCCGAGTGCCTTGGCCAGCTCTTGTTCTAGTTCGCCCAGCTTGGCCGACAAACTCGACGCCGCCTCGGCGTAGGCCGGGGCGTTCGGGTCGAGGGTGGAGCGCAACAGGCTCATGCGCCGCTCCTCCTCATCACTGCGCTCTGCATCGTCGCCGGCGCGGGGGTCACGACTGGTAGCCCAATAGTTTCGCGGCCAGCGCGGTCATGATTTCGGTGGTGCCGCCGCCGATACCAAGGATTCGCATATCGCGGTACTGGCGTTCGACTTCCGATTCGGCCATGTATCCGATCCCGCCGAAAAGCTGAACCGCCTGGTTGGCCACCCATTCGCCGGCTTCGACGGCAGTGTTTTTCGCGAAACAGACCTGCGCTATCAGGTTGGTGTCACCGGCGAGCTGACGCTCGACCACATGGCGGACGTAGACGCGGGCCACGTCGATGCGGCGGGCCATCTCCGCCAGAGTGTTCTGGACGGTCTGCCGGGAGATCAGTGGGCGGCCGAACGTCTCCCGGTCGCGGCACCATTGCACCGTGAGATCGAGACATCGCTGAGCGCTCGAATAAGCCTGCGCGGCAAGGCCGATGCGCTCCGAGACGAACGCCTGCGCGATCTGAGCGAAACCGGTGTTCGCGGCGCCGACCAGGTTGACTGCCGGCACGCGTGCGTCGATGTAAGACAGCTCGGCGGTGTCCGAGGACCGCCAGCCCATCTTGTCGAGCTTGCGGGTGACATCAAAGCCGGGGGTGCCCTTCTCGACGACGAGCAGCGAGACGCCCCCGGCGCCGGGACCGCCGGTGCGCACGGCGGTCACCACATAGTCGGCCCGCACTCCGGAGGTGATGTAAGTCTTCGCGCCGTTAACCACGTAGTGGTCTCCGTCACGCACGGCGGTGGTGCGCAGATGCCCGACATCGGAGCCGCCGCCGGGTTCGGTGATGGCCAGTGCACCGATCTTGTCGCCGCGCAGCGTCGGGCGCACGAAGCTGTCGATCAGCCGGGTGTCACCCGAGGCGATCATGTGCGGCACCGCGATGCCGCAGGTGAACAGCGACGCGTACACCCCGCCGGGCGCTCCGGCTTCGTGCAGTTCTTCGCAGATGACTACCGCGTCGGCACCGTCTCCGCCGCCGCCGCCGACCTGCTCGGGGAAACCGGCGCCCAGCAGCCCGGCATCTCCGGCGCGACGATGCAGGTCACGGGGCAATTCGCCGCCGCGCTCCCACTCCTCGGCGTGCGGCAGGATCTCGCGCTCGGTGAAGGAGCGCACCGTTTTGCGGAGCTGGTCGCGCTCCGGCGTGGTCCAGATGGTCACAGCAATCCTTCAGGGATGTCGAGGTGCCGGCTGCGCAGCCATTCGCCCAGCCCCTTTGCCTGCGGGTCGAACCGGGCCTGGTAGGCGACGCCTTGGCCGAGGATGTCGTCGATGACGAAGTTCACCGCCCGCAGGTTGGGCAGCACATGGCGGGTGACGGGCAGGTCGGCCGTCTCGGGCAGCAGCTGTTTAAGCAGATCGACCGTGAGCGTGTTGGCCAGCCAGCGCCACTGCTCGTCGGTGCGAACCCACACGCCCACGTTGGCCGACCCGCCTTTGTCTCCGCTGCGGGCACCCGCGATGCGGCCCAGTGGCACCCGTCTGGTCGGACCGGGTGCGGGCGGCTCGAGCAGCGGCGCAGGGTCGGCGGGCACCACCTCGCGGGTGTCGCTGGCAGCGGGGATGTCTGTGCGGGTGCCGTCGGCGTGGACGGCGATGTGCGGCACGTCGACGGCGCCGACGTAGCCGGGGATGTAGACGCCGTAGACCTGACCGTCACCGGGCGGCGCTGTGACAGTGAAGCCCGGATAACTGGCCAGCGCCAATTCCACGGCAGCCGAGGAGAACGGGCGTCCCACATTGGCCGGATCGGGGTCGCGGACCACGCAGCGCAGCAGTGCGCTGGCCGCTTCTTCGGTGTCGGCGTCGGGATGGTCGGTGCGTGCCAGCGTCCACTGGAGTTCGGCCGGCTTGACGGTGAGCGCGGCTTCCAGTTGCCGGCGCACCAGTTCGGCCTTGGCCTCGATGTCCAGACCGGTCAATACGAAGGTCATCGCGTTACGGAAACCGCCGATGCTGTTCAGCGACACCTTGAGGGTGGGCGGCGGTGGTTCGCCGGTGACGCCGCTGACCCGGACGCGGTCGGCGCCGTCGGCGGACAACGCGATGCTGTCCATGCGGGCGGTGACGTCGGGGTTGGCGTAGCGGGCGCCGGTGATCTCGTAGAGCAGTTGCGCGGTGACGGTATCGATGTTCACCAGGCCGCCGGTGCCGGGATGTTTGGTGATCACCGACGATCCGTCCGGGTGTATCTCGGCGAGCGGGAAGCCGGCGTAGGCGAGGTCGGCCACCTCAGTGAAGAACGAGTAGTTACCGCCAGTGGCCTGCACGCCGCATTCGATGATGTGGCCGGCGACCACCGCCCCAGCGAGCTGGTGATAGTCGGTGCGGCTCCAGCCGAAATGCGCGGCGGCCGGCCCGACGGTCACCGACGCGTCGGTGACCCGCCCGGTCACCACGACGTCGGCTCCGGCTTGCAGACAGTCCACGATTCCCCATGCGCCCAGGTAGGCGTTCGCGGTCAACGGTGTGCCCAGGCCCAGCTCTTCAGCGCGCGGTTGCAGGTCGTCGCCTTCGACATGGGCGACCCGGGCCGGGATGCCCAGGCGCCCGGACAGTGCCCGGACCGCGTCGGCCAGGCCTGCGGGGTTGAGGCCGCCGGCGTTGGCGACGATGCGCACACCGCGGTCGTGGGCCAGCCCCAGACACTCCTCGAGCTGAGTCAAGAAGGTCTTCGCGTAGCCGCGTTCCGGATGCTTCATCCGGTCGCGGCCCAGGATCAACATCGTCAGCTCGGCGAGATAGTCGCCGGTCAGGTAGTCGAGCTCGCCGCCGAGGAGCATCTCCCGCATCGCCGAATGCCGGTCGCCGTAGAAACCCGAGCAGTTGCCGATCCGGACGGTCGGAACAGCGGAAGTGGCCACGAATGTCCTCCTCCTCCGACCGGCGACGGTCTTGCCGAGTCTAGGCGCCCAACCAACCGGTAGGTTAGCGGGTACCGCGGGTGCCACGTCAAGGTCGCCGCTCCGGTTTTTGGTCGCATAGCAGCGCACCGGCTATCGTGGAGCCCAAGTGAGAACCCGGCTCTTGTGTGACACCGCTACAGAGCCCCCACCAAGGAGTTAGGCCCGATCATGGCTGTGCCGAAGCGGAGGATGTCGCGCGCGAACACCCGGAGCCGTCGTGCGCAGTGGAAGGCCAAGCGCCCCGAGCTCGTCAACGTGACGGTGGCCGGACAGCAGCACAAGGTGCCGCGCCGGCTGCTCAAGGCAGCGCGGCTGGGTCTGATCGACTTCGATCGTCACTGAACCGGTTCGTCCGGCTTGCCGACCGCAACATCACCCGACCGCAACCTCACCCGGCCTCAACATCGCACGAAAATGCCTGCTTCGCGCTTATAGTTCGCTTCGCGAGCCCCGTCCGGTGACCCCAGGGCGGAGCAGCAGTCCTTAACGCTTTCTCAGGGGATTGGACGACACTGTGGCCGTGCAAATTCTTGTCGTTGACGACGATCGTGCCGTGCGGGAGTCACTGCGCCGATCGCTTTCGTTCAACGGCTACTCGGTGAGCCTGGCGGCCGACGGCGTCGAGGCGCTCGATTCGATCATCAACGACCGTCCCGACGCGCTCGTGCTGGATGTGATGATGCCCCGGCTGGACGGGCTGGAGGTGTGCCGTCAGCTGCGCAGCACCGGCGACGACCTGCCGATACTGGTTCTGACCGCGCGAGACTCCGTCTCCGAGCGGGTTGCCGGCCTGGACGCCGGCGCCGACGACTACCTGCCAAAGCCGTTCGCCCTGGAAGAGTTGCTGGCCCGGCTGCGCGCGCTGCTGCGTCGCACCAGATCCGACGACACCGCCGAATCAGTGGCGATGACGTTTTCTGACCTGACGCTGGATCCCGGCACCCGCGAGGTCACCCGCGGCTCGCGCGAGATCAATTTGACCCGCACCGAGTTCGCCCTGCTGGAGATGCTGATCGCCAATCCGCGCCGAGTGCTCACCCGCAGCCGCATCCTCGAAGAGGTGTGGGGATTCGATTTCCCGACGTCGGGTAATGCGCTGGAAGTGTATGTCGGGTATCTGCGCCGCAAGACCGAAGCCGACGGCGAGCCGCGGCTGATCCACACCGTGCGCGGTGTGGGTTACGTGCTGCGTGAAACACCTCCCTGATGGGTTTGTTCCGCCGACGGCGTGCTTCCCGCGGAGCCCCTTCAACGTTGTCGCTGCGGTGGCGGGTGATGTTGCTGGCGATGTCCATGGTGGCGATGGTGGTCGTGTTGATGGCGGTCGCCGTCTACGCGGTGATCTCCGCGGCGCTGTACAAAGACATCGACAACCAACTCGAAAGCCGCGCACAGCTGCTGATCGCAAGCGGTTCGTTGGCGCTCGATCCCGCCAAAGCCATTGAGGGCACGGCGTATTCGGATGTCAACGCGATGCTGGTGAATCCCGGCCGCACTATTTACACCGCCCACCAGCAGAACCAGACGCTGCCGGTCGGCCCGACGGAGAAGGCGGTCATCCGCGGCGAGCTGTTCATGTCGCGGCGAACCGCGGACGGCCAACGGGTGCTGGCGATCCACTTGCCCAACGGCAGCTCGCTGCTGATCTCCAAGAGCCTGGCCCGCACCGACGCGGTCATGACAGAGCTGCGTCTGGTGCTGCTGATCGTGGGAGGCGTCGGTGTCGCCGTTGCGGCGGTGGCCGGGGGGATGGTCACCAGCGCCGGGCTGCGCCCGGTGGCGCGTCTGACCGAGGCGGCTGAGCGGGTGGCGCGCACCGATGATCTGCGGCCGATCCCGGTGTACGGCGATGACGAATTATCGAGGCTCACCGAGTCTTTCAACGCAATGCTGCGCGCGCTGGCCGAGTCGCGGGAACGCCAGTCCCGACTGGTCGCCGACGCCGGCCACGAGTTGCGTACGCCGCTCACTTCGCTGCGGACCAACGTCGAGTTGCTGATGGCTTCGATGGAACCGGGCGCCCCGCGGCTGCCGGAACAGGAGATGGCCGATCTGCGCGCCGACGTCCTCGCTCAAGTCGAGGAATTGTCCACGCTGGTGGGCGATCTGGTGGACCTGACCCGGGACGAGGCCGGCGAGGTGGCACATGAGCCGGTCGATATGTCCGAAATCGTGGACCGCAGCCTGGAGCGGGTACGCCGGCGCCGAAACGACGTCGATTTCGACGTCCGTACCGTCCCCTGGCAGGTCTACGGTGACGCCGCCGGGCTGTCACGTGCGGTGCTGAATCTGATGGACAACGCCGCCAAATGGAGCCCGCCAGGCGGGCGGGTGACCGTCGCGATGCGCGAGGTGGACTCCTCCCACGTGGAGATCCTGGTGTCCGATCAGGGGCCCGGTATCCCGCCGCACGAACGCAACCTGGTGTTCGAACGGTTTTTCCGCTCGACGACCGCGCGGTCGATGCCCGGTTCCGGCCTAGGTCTGGCAATCGTGAAACAGGTGGTGCTCAGACACGGCGGAGCACTTCGTGTCGAAGACGCCGTCCCGGGCGGTCAACCTCCGGGAACGTCGTTCTTCGTCCTGTTGCCCGGCAGGCCCATTCCAGCGGTGTCCGACACCGAACCGGAGAGCGACGCAGGAACCGACGTTGAGCGGGGTGCGAAAGAGGGAAACTCTCCAGGCGCGCCGAACGTTGTCTACGAGGATCCGCAGTCCACGCGGGCAAGGTAGCAGCGTTTACTGTTGGGTCCGCACCGTTTGATTCCAAGCTGTGGATCCGAGCCGACGATCAAGGAACACCTAGCGACATGACGAATCACCCGATGTATTCGCCACCGCCGCAGCAGCCGGGTTACCGTCCTGCGCCGGCCCAGACCGGTGCTGTGCCGACTCATACGGGCGCCGTGCCTACTCACACTGGCGCTGCGCCCGCCCCGACCGGAACCTTCGCCGGTCATCCGGCTGGAGCCGGCTACGGCGGCACGGGCCCGCAGCAGACCTCAACCCAGCAGTACGACTGGCGCTACCGGCAGCAATCGCCGTACCGCCCGCCCTTTGAGCAGCCGTACGGCAACACCCATCACCTTCCCGCGGGTGGGCCGCCTCCGCCGGTAGGTCCGCACCGGCGTTCCCGCGCAGGCTTGCTGACTGTCGGTGCGGTGGCCATCGCGGTGGTTTCGGCCGGCGTCGGCGGCGGCGTCGCGTCTCTGGTCGACCACGGGCGGCAGATGGCCGCGGGTCCGGGCGGGGGTACATCAGCCGGAGCGGCGCCCAGCGTGCCGGCCGCCAACGCGCCCGCGGGGTCCGTCGAACAGGTCGCCGCCAAAGTCGTCCCCAGCGTCGTGATGCTGGAGACCGATGTGGGTCGGCAATCCGAAGAGGGTTCCGGCATCATCTTGTCCTCTGACGGACTCATCCTGACCAACAACCACGTGGTCGCCACCGCTGCCGGCGGTGCACGAGGCGGCGGTCCGGGTGCCGGGCCCGGCGGTGGCGGTCCCGGTGGTCCCGGCGGTCCTGGGGGTCCCGGGGGCGGTGCCCCCGGCGGCGGTGGCCCGGCGAAAACCACCGTCACTTTCTCCGACGGCCGGACCGCACCGTTCACCGTGGTCGGCGCCGACCCGACCAGTGACATCGCGGTCGTCCGGGTGCAGGGCATCTCGGGGCTCTCACCTATCTCGCTGGGTTCCTCGGCGAATCTGCGCGTCGGCCAGCCGGTGGTAGCAGTGGGATCACCGCTGGGCCTGGAGGGCACCGTGACCACCGGCATCGTCAGCTCGCTCAACCGGCCGGTATCGACCACCGGTGAGTCGGGTAACCAGAACACCGTGTTGGACGCCATACAGACCGACGCAGCGATCAATCCCGGTAATTCCGGGGGCGCGCTGGTCAACATGAGCGGCCAGCTGGTCGGCGTCAACTCCGCCATCGCCACCCTCGGCAGCGATTCCGGGCCGGAGGCACAAAGCGGTTCCATCGGACTGGGGTTCGCCGTTCCAGTCGACCAGGCCAAGCGCATCGCCGACGAGCTGATCAACACCGGCACCGCGACGCACGCTTCGCTCGGCGTGCAGGTAACCAACGACAAAGCCACTCCCGGCGCCAAGGTCGTCGAGGTGGTGCCCGACGGCGCCGCAGCCGGCGCCGGCGTGCCGGCCGGCGCTGTCGTGACCCGAGTCGACGACCGGCCGGTCAACAGCGCCGATGCGCTGGTCGCGGCGGTGCGTTCCAAAGCGCCCGGTGACAAGATCACGCTGACCTTCAACGATCCCGCCGGCGGCAAGAAGACGGTGCAGGTCACGCTCGGGAAGGCCCAGCAGTGATCAGAGTGGATGCGGCGGGGTCTGTGCCCAGATATACCGTTGCAGCCATGGAGGCACCGGAGTTGATTGGGCGAGCACTTGTCGTTGTGGTCGACGATCGCACCGCGCACGGCGACGAGGACCACAGCGGCCCCCTGGTCACTGAACTGCTCACCGAGGCGGGATATGTCGTCGACGGGGTGGTAGCCGTCGCTGCCGACGAGGTCGAGATTCGCAACGCGCTGAACACCGCGGTCATCGGGGGAGTGGACCTGGTGGTGTCGGTGGGCGGCACCGGAGTCACCCCCCGCGATGTCACCCCGGAAGCGACCCGCGAGATCCTCGATCGGGAGCTGCTCGGCATCGCCGAAGCCATTCGGGCCTCGGGCTTGTCGTCGGGCATCGTCGATGCCGGTCTGTCCCGTGGCCTGGCCGGCATCTCGGGCAGCACGCTGGTGGTCAACCTGGCCGGGTCGCGGTTCGCCGTCCGCGACGGAATGGCGACGCTCAACCCGCTGGCTGCGCAGATCATCGGTCAGCTGTCGAGTCTGGAGATCTGACGGCCGGGCCGTTGTTCGAGGATCAGTCCGACGAGTCGGGGGCCGGTGAGCGTGATCACGACTCCGCCGACGAACACGAGCGATGGTTGAAAGAAAACCTGCCACCGCACCATAACTGAGCCCGATCGTCACGGCGAGGTCAATCCTCGATCACTATTCCCGTCGAAAAGCTGCCAACGACCGCGCGCGGGCATACGGTTTTTCTGGGTGTGTCGCCCGGCTTATCGCTGCGGATGAGAGGTGGCTGACGTGTTCAAGGGATTCAGGGATTTCATCATGCGTGGTGACGTGATCACCGTGGCCGTGGGCCTGGTCGTTGCCTTGGCTTTCTCCAACCTGGTGAAAGCGTTCACCGACAGTGTGATCAATCCGCTCGTCGCGGCAGCGCAGCCCGGCACCAAATTCGGCTTGGGCGTGCAACTCGGCGACGCGGGCAACAAGGAGACCTTCCTCGACCTCGGCGCGTTCCTTTCGGCGATCATCTACTTCTTGGTCTTCTTGACGGTGGTGTACTTCTTGATTGTCGTGCCATACAAGCACATTCGAAAGCGGCGCGGAGTGACGGTGTTCGGCGACGAACCGGCCACCAAGGCATGCCCGGAGTGCATGTCCGACATACCGGAAGCGGCGAACAGGTGCAAGTTCTGCGCGAGCGACCAGCCGCGCAGCGGCGCGCTCAGTGCAGGGTGAAGGTCACCGTCTGAAGCAATGCCGCAGCGGCCACCGCGGTGGCCGCGGCCGCCGGCAAGGCCACAAGCACGACGCGGTCGCTGCCGACCGCCTGGGTTTTGGGTTTCTCCGACACCAGCACCACGACCGCACTGGTCGCCACCACCCGGGGACGGGCGTTGGAGTCGGCGCTGGGTCCGGCCTCGGGTCTGGTTTCTGTGCCCGCCCCCGAGGCGGCGAGTACGTCGATGACGTCGCCGGGGCGGACCAAGTCCACCAGCGCGCTGTCAGCAGGATGCAGCGGCACGATTCGTGCGTCGGGTCCGACCGCGGATTCGGCCAGCCGGCTGCCCAACAGTCGGACGTCGGTGAGTACTTCGCCGCGGCGGGCCGGGCCCGCCAGCGTCTTGTCGACCACCGCATCGACATCGGTCTGTGACCCGTCCGGAAGCATTGCGGCTGAGCGCTTCTCGAGCCGAACGTCGTCGGCGGTCAGCGCCGAACCGGGGCGCAGGTCGTGTGCGGCGACCACAACTTCCGTCTGCTCGCCGTCGGGGTTTGACCGCACCGCGACCACGCCGGCCAGCACGACGAGGACACCTGCCGTGATGCGACGAGCCAGCATGGTGCGTGCCCAGTCCGGACGCGCCGCCTGCCAGAGCCTGCTCAGCAGGGTGGGGTTGAGCGATTGCGGCATCCCGCCACGCTAGGCGCGTGCCGTTGCGCGAGAACTCGGGCTGTGGATAACCGGTAGAGGGACCTCAGCTGGATGTGGTGGCGGTGGACTTCGCCGCACTCGACGGCTTCGACGTCGAAGGCGTCGAGGACGCTGCCTTGTCCGAAGACTTCGCAGTCGGCTTGTCGGAGGAACCGGACGCCTCACCCGAACTCGACGACTCCGTCTTGGCCGAGCCGTCGCCGCCCTCGGCTTTGGCCGAGCCGTTGGTCGAGCTTTTCGCCTGCTCGCGGCTGTCAGTCCGGTAGAACCCACTGCCCTTGAACACGATCCCGACGGAGTTGAACAACTTGCGCAACCGGCCCGCGCACTGCGGGCAGGTGGTCAGCGCATCGTCGGTGAAAGCCTGCACTGCATCGAAGCGGTTGTCGCATTCGGTGCATGCGTAGCTGTAGGTCGGCACAGAAACCTCCGGGGTCTGAAATTCGTTAGCACTCTACCGTGTTAAGTGCTAGAACCGCCATTTCCACGTGATGATTCCCGCGCAGTGCCCAGAGCAATCAGTCCTCGTCCAGGTGTGAGCGCGTGCGTCACCGCGACGTCGTGCGGCTCCGCCGGCAACTCGTCGACCAGCTCGTCGTCGCGCACCACCGCGACCAACGGTGCGCACTCGTTCCGGTGGGCCAGGGAACGGTCGTAAAAGCCGCGGCCACGGCCGAGCCGCACCCCTTGCCGGTCGACCGCCAGCGCCGGCACCAGCCATAGGTCGGCTGCAGCGGGCGCTGACGCCGGAAGCCACGGCTCGGGCGGCTCGAGCAGGCCGAAACGCGCGGCCACCAGCTGCCCGGGCCGGTACTCGGCCCAGCGCAGCGGCAACGGTGCGCCGTCGGCGCCGGTGCGCGCGATCGGCAACAGCACCCGTCCGGCGCGGCACAACACCAGGTCGAGCAGCCCAACCGACCCCGGTTCGACACCGACCGGCACGTACGCGCACACCACGGCGGCATCGGCGATCACGGCCTCGAGATGCTCACCGAGGGCTCTTGCTTCTGCGGCGCGAACGTCGTCAGGGACTGATTGCCGGGCCGCCAGCAGCTGCTCGCGCAAGGCGGCCTTGCCCGCGGTGGCCATGCGTCCACGATGACAGCCCCGCCATCGGCACCGCCACACGGCCTGCGCGCTGCCCTGCCATTATGGTGTGAACGATGTCACGCTCACTTGCCTCGATTCCGCGCACGGCGGTTGTCCCCGCAGCCGGCCTGGGTACGCGCTTTCTGCCAACGACCAAGACCGTGCCGAAAGAGCTGCTGCCCGTCGTCGACACTCCGGGTATCGAGCTGGTCGCGGCGGAGGCGGCGGAAGCCGGAGCCGAGCGGCTGGTGATCGTCACCTCCGAGGGCAAGGACAGCGTCGTTGCGCATTTCGTCGAGGACCTGGTGCTCGAGGGCACGCTCGAGGCGCGCGGCAAGAAGGACATGCTGGCCAAGGTCCGCCGCGCCCCGCAGCTGATCAAGGTCGAGTCCGTGGTGCAGCGGGAACCGTTGGGTCTCGGTCACGCCGTCAGCTGTGTGGAATCCACCCTGTCGGCGGACGAGGACGCCATATCGGTACTGCTGCCCGATGACCTGGTGCTGCCGACCGGGGTGTTGGATGCGATGTCGAAGGTGCGTTGCGAGCTGGGCGGCACGGTGCTGTGTGCCATCGAGGTGGCGCCCGAGGAGATCAGCTCCTACGGGGTGTTCGACGTCGAGGCGATGCCGGAGTACGGCAACCTCGATGTGCTCAAAGTCAAGGGCATGGTCGAGAAGCCGCAGCCGCACGAGGCGCCGTCGCGGTACGCGGCGGCAGGCCGATATGTGCTCGACCGGGCTATATTCGACGCGCTGGGCAGCATCGAACGCGGCGCCGGGGGTGAGATACAGCTCACCGACGCGATCGGCTTGCTCATCGACGAGGGGCATCCGGTGCACGTGGTGGTGCATCACGGGTCTCGACACGACTTGGGAAATCCGGGCGGCTACCTCAAGGCTGCTGTTGACTTTGCGTTGGATCGCGACGACTACGGACCGGAACTGCGGCGGTGGTTGGTTGCGCGATTGGGCCTGACTGAGAACTAGCTGGGCGATTGCACCAGACTGCCCGGGCCCGCTTGACGGCAGAAAGGCGCGCTGTGCGTTCGGTGGAGGAGCAGCAGGCCCGGGTGTCTGCCGCCGCGGTGGCGCCCCGGCCGGTGCGCGTCGCGATCGCCGAGGCCCAGGGGCTGCTGTGCGCCGAAGAGGTGGTCACCGAACGGCCGCTGCCGGGTTTCGACCAGGCCGCCATTGACGGCTACGCGGTGCGAAGCGTCGACGTGTTCGGCGCACACGGGTTCAACGGTGTCGGCCGAGTCAGCGCGGAATGCCCCGACGATGACACGGCGCCCGGCACAGTGAGCCTGCCGGTGATGGCGTCGATTGAGGCCGGTACGCGCACGCCCAGCCGCCTGCAGCCACGGCAGGCGGCGCGAGTTCAGACCGGCGCGCCGCTGCCGACATTGGCCGATGCGGTGTTGCCGCTGCGCTGGACAGACGGCGGGCAGTCACGGGTGCGGGTGTTGCGCGGGGTGCCGTCGGGTGCCTATGTGCGACGCACCGGCGACGACGTCCAACCGGGTGATGTCGCTGTGCGGGCGGGCACCGTCATCGGCGCCGCGCAGGTGGGGTTGCTGGCGGCGGTGGGCCGGGAACGCGTGCTGGTTCACCCACGCCCGCGGGTGTCGGTGCTGGCGGTGGGCGGAGAATTAGTCGACATCTCCCGGACGCCGGGCAACGGCCAGGTGTACGACGTCAACTCCTACGCTTTGGCGGCTGCCGCCCGCGATGCGGGCGCCGACGTCAACCGCGTCGGCATCGTCAGCAACGAACCCGGGAAGCTTCGCGATGTCGTCGCGGGACAGGTCAACCGGGCGGAGGTCGTGGTGATCGCCGGAGCGGTGGGCGGGGCGGCGGCCGAGGCGGTGCGCTCGACGTTGGCCGAGCTCGGCGAGATCGAGGTCACCCGCATCGCCATGCACCCAGGGTCGGTACAGGGCTTCGGGCAACTGGGCCGCGACGGGGTGCCGACCTTTCTGTTGCCGGCCAACCCGGTCAGCGCGCTGGTGGTGTTCGAGGTGATGGTCCGGCCGCTGATCCGGCTGTCGTTGGGCAAGCGGCAGCCGATGCGCCGCATCGTGTCGGCCCGCACATTGTCGCCGATCACCTCAGTCGCCGGACGCAAGGGTTTTCTGCGTGGTCAGCTGTTGCGTGACCAGGAAACCGGGGAGTACTTGGTGCAAGCCCTCGGCGGTGCGGCGGGCGCCTCGTCGCATCTGCTGGCCACGCTGGCCGAGGCGAATTGTCTGGTGGTGGTTCCCAGCGAGGCTGAGCAGATCCGCACCGGCGAGCTCGTCGACGTCGCTTTTCTGGCACAGCGCGGCTGAGCAGACGACGGGATCGCGCGTGAACATCCTGCGCTCCAGTTCCGTACATCCCGGGTGGCCGCAAGCCGTCGGCCCGCTTCGGGTGGCGGCGGGGGTGGTGCGGTTACGGCCGGTGCGCATGCGTGACGCCGCGCGGTGGAGCCGGATCCGCCTGGCCGACCGTAACCACCTCGAACCGTGGGAACCCAGCGCCGGTATCGATTGGACTGTCCGGCACACGGTTTCGTCGTGGCCGGTGATGTGTTCGAGTTTGCGCTCAGAAGCCCGCAAAGGTCGCATGCTGCCCTACGCCATCGAGCTCGACGGCCAATTCTGCGGCCAGCTGACCATCGGCAACGTCACCCACGGGGCGCTGCGCTCGGCGTGGATCGGCTACTGGGTCACCAGCTCGGCGACCGGCGGCGGGGTGGCCACCGGGGCGCTGGCCTTGGGTCTGGACCACTGCTTCGGCCCGGTCAAACTGCATCGGGTCGAGGCCACCGTGCGACCGGAGAATGCGGCCAGTCGGGCGGTCCTGGCAAAAGTCGGTTTCCGCGAGGAGGGCCTGCTGCGGCGTTACCTCGATGTGAACGGCGCGTGGCGCGACCACTTGCTGGTGGCGCTGACGATCGAAGAGGTCTACGGGACGGTGACGTCGGCTCTGGTGCGCAACGGAGGCGCCAGCTGGGCCTAGGCCCGTCAGGCACGCAGAGCGAGAAATCTGTCCAGTTTCTTATGTGACACGTGTGACGAATGGTGTGAGGTCGGCAAATTACAGGTGTGTAATTGGTCACCAGCGCGCCCTGAACGCGTCGGCCCGTTGAGCCTGGCTGGGAAAGGAGCAATTCGCCATGCCAAGCATTCCGCAATCGCTGCTGTGGATCTCGCTCGTCGTGCTCTGGCTGTTCGTGTTGGTGCCGATGCTGATCAGTAAGCGCGACGCCGTGCGACGCACCAGCGATGTGGCGCTGTCGACGCGCGTGCTCAACAGTGCTCACGGCATCCGGTTGCGCCGAGGCACCAAAGCCGCCGCGGGACACCGCAGCGACCCGAATTGGCAGCCATCCGAAGACCAGTACACCCACCCTGTTGACGACCTCGACGACGATTCGGACCACGATGACGCCGATGACAGTGCGCCGACGCGGCCCACGGTCAAAGCAGCAGTGACTGGGGCCGAGCTGATGCACCCGGATGTCCCGGACAGTCACATCGAAATCGCCGACGGAGAAACTGCGCCGTTATCGACCGGCGCCACTGAGTCCACCGACGAGATGCCGGCCGTCGTCGTCGAGCATGTCGAGGCGGTCGTGGTGGCAGCTGTGTCGAAGGCCGTCAAGGAAGCGGTTCAGGAAGCCGTCAGCGAGGCGGAATCCCCGACCACTGATCTCGAGACCGGCGCAGCTGATGCGCGGGAGTCGGAGGCCGACGACGAGGCCGACAGCTACGAAAGTGTCGACGACACTTCCGGGCTAGAGGCCGTCGAGGAACCACCCACCGCGGCGGTGCCCACGGTGTCGCGGCAGCGTCGCTTCCATTCCGACACCGCCGCGGCGGTCAGCGCGCGCAAGTTCCGGTTCCGCAGACGGGCCGTCACGACCATGATGGTCAGCCTCGCGGTGACGGCCGCACTGGCCTATTCGCTGACGCCCGCGATGTGGTGGGCCTTCGGGGTCGCAGCTGCCGTGACGCTGTACTACCTGGCGTACCTGCGTCGCCAGACCCGTATCGAGGAGCGGCTGCGCCGCCGCCGCTTGCAGCGGATGGCCCGGTCGCGGTACGGCGTGGAGAACACCCACGACCGCGAATTCGACGTGACTCCCTCGCGGCTGCGGCGCCCGGGTGCGGCGGTGTTGGAGGTCGACGAGGAAGACCCGATCTTCGAGCACCTCGACTATGCGCCCGTGGCCTATCACGAATACGACTTGCCGCGCGCCGCTGGTCAGTAAGGCGGTGAGGAAATCCCGCGCTGGGCAGCGACTGGTAGCCTGCTAGCGACCAGGGGCTATGGCGCAGTTGGTAGCGCGACTCGTTCGCATCGAGTAGG
>CAWFTT010000025.1:0-31788 GCA_963818785.1 uncultured Actinomycetota bacterium
CTTCCGGTGGCGCTCAAGCTCTGCAGCGCGTATTCGCTGACCGCGATCAACGCATCCGTCGCGGATTTCCGGTCCCGCGCGTCGACGTTGATCACCGGAATGTGCTCGGGCAGCGTCAGCGCCTTACGCACCTCGGTGACGGGATAGCGGGGAGCGCCGTCGAATTCGTTGACCGCGACCAGGAACGGCAGATTGCGGTGCTCGAAGAAATCCACCGCGGCGAAACTGTCCTGCAACCGTCGGCAGTCGACCAGGATGACCGCGCCGATCGCGCCGCGCACCAGGTCGTCCCACATGAACCAGAACCGGCGCTGCCCCGGGGTGCCGAAAAGGTAAAGCACCAAGTCTTCGTCAAGGGTGATCCGGCCGAAGTCCATCGCAACGGTGGTGGTCTGCTTGAGCGGAGTGGCCTCAAGCATGTCCACCCCCGCAGAGGCGTCGGTAACCATCGCCTCCGTACGCAACGGCATGATTTCCGAAACGGACCCGACGAAGGTCGTCTTCCCGGCGCCGAATCCGCCCGCGATGACGATCTTCGTCGAAACGGCATCGCGCTCCCCCGCACGCGGGCGGTGCCCGCCTTCAGAGTGCTCGTAAGCCACGCAGCGTCCTTCCTATCAGTTCGCGGCGTTCGTCCCGGGTGGAGCGTTCGGTCAGCGTCGCCTGCACCTGAAGATAGCCGGAGGTGACCAGATCGCCGACCAGCACACGCGCGACGCCCAGTGGCAGATCCAATCGCGAAGAGACTTCGGCGACCGACGGAGCGTTGAGGCAGAACTGCACGATCTTGCCCCGCACGTCGTTAGGCGGCCACTGGTGGAACAGGGCCGACTGCAGCGTCTGCAGCGGCGCTTCCAACGGCAGGTCGACGGGGGTGTCGGTTCGTCCAGCGGTCAGCGTGTAGGGACGGACCAGGCTCGCCTCATGCTGCGGAGCCGGCGGCTCTTGTGGGTCCATCGTGAATCACTAATGCAGGGGTGCGCGTCGGGACGACTGCACGACGCCGCCCACTCGTTCAACGAGGATGGCCATCTCATAGCCGATCTGACCGATGTCGCAGGACGTCGAAGCCAGCGTCGCCAGATGCGAACCGTCACCGACCCGCATCAGCAGCAGGTAGCCGTTCTCCATCTCGACGACTGACTGCAACACCTGTCCGCCTTCGAACAACTGCGAGGCACCCGAAGCAAGGCTGGCCAGCCCCGAGGCGACCGCAGCGAGTTGGTCGGCCCGTTCGGTCGGCAGGTGCTCACTCGCCGCGATCAACAGACCGTCGACGGAGACCAGCACCGCATGTGCCACGCCGGGAACCTCGCGCGCGAAGTTGGAGACGAGCCAGTCCAACGAGTTGTCGTGACGCGGATTGATAGTCGGATTTGTCACTGCGAATCAGGTCCTTCGGGTGAGTCACGCACCTGCGACCGTGCCGCCCGGACCCCGCCGAAGTGGCTGCTGATCGAAGCGCGAATCGCATCGGGGTCGCGCGCCGGGGCGTGATGCCGTCCGGTATGGAATCCGCCGTTGGCTGCCAGGCCGTTACGCTCGTCCGCCCCGCGGTGCTTCGCAGCACCATTGATCGGCTCTGGCGCCTCGGGCGCTTGCGGGTCCGCGGTGCCCGGCACCAGCCGGGCGCCCGGTTCGCGCACGGGCAGACCCTGATCGGTGTGCGCGGCGACGGGCGCGCTCTCGGCTTCTGCCGCCGCCGACCAGCCGTGATCCCAAACCGACTTCCAATCGAGGTCAGCGCTGTGTGCGAGCTTGCGCGGATCAACCAGCCACTCCGAAAGCATCCGCTGATAGATCGGGTCGTCTTCGTCGGGCGGCTTAGTTGCTGCGGCCGGAAACGCGGCGACGGCCGGCTGTTCGGGCTGCTTGCCGGCCGCGCGGGAGCGCGACGAGAAATATGCGGTGGTGTTCGCGACGGTCACAGTGGCCGGCTGTTTGGGCACCGGAGCCGGTTCACCGGTGATGCCGCTGGTTCCAGGGTTGCGGCGCGGCAGCAGCGAAACTGTCGACGGGTACGAGCCGTTACGGTCTGAGCCGGTGGAAGTCTCGGCGAAGGCGTCGTCAGTGTCCTCAGAACCCGCATACGACGTCCCAGCCGCTTCAGCTGCGCCGAATCGGGCCGAGCCGCTCGTTGTCGTCGGCGGCGGCGCGTCCTCTTCGGCGGCGCCGGCGAGCACGTTGGGCGGCAGGTATACCTCGGCCGTCGAACCCGAGTCGACGTCACCGGTCGCCGAGCCACGCAAACGCACCCGCAGACTGTGTCGGTCCGCCAGCCGGCCCACCACGAACAAACCCATGTGGCGGGCGTTCTCCGGAGTCACCTCGCCGCCGCCGCGCAACCGCATGTTCGCGATGCGGCGATCACCGTCGGTCATGCCCAGGCCCGAGTCGGTGATCTGGATCAGCACCCCGGCAGCCGATGACCGCACCGCGTCAACCCGGACCGGTGCCGTCGGCGGTGAGTAGCGCAGTGCGTTGTCGATCAACTCGGCGAGCAGGTGGATCACGTCACCGGCCGCAGCACCGATCACCGCCGCGTCGAGCATCTTCACTGTCTCGACGCGCCGATAATCCTCGACCTCCGAGGTGGCGGCGTCGATCACCGTCGACAGCGGAACCGGCCCGCGCTGCCCGCTGGCGAGTTGGGCGCCCGAGAGCACCAGCAGATTGGCGCCGTTGCGCCGCATACGGGCGGCCAGGTGATCGAGCCGGAACAGGTTGTCGAGCCGGTCGGGGTCCTGTTCGTCGCGTTCCAACCGATCGATGAGCGAGAGCTGCTGGTCGACCAGCGAGCGGTTGCGCCGCGACATGGTCTCGAACATGCCGTTGACGAGGACGCGCAGCCGCGCCTCGTCACCGGCCAGCAGCAGGGCCTGCGTGTGCAGCTCATCGACCGCGTGAGCGACCTGACCGATCTCCTCGGTGGTGTGTACCGGCAGCGGATCCGGCGGAAGTTCATCCCCCGCGCGCACCCGGGCGATTTCCTGTTCGAGGTCTTCGTGGGCCACTTTGAGTGCGCCGTCGCGCAGGATCCGCAGGGGCTGCACCAGCGACCGGGCCACCAGCAACACGACGATGAGCGCGGCCGCGATAGCGGCGAAGATCAGCGCACTGTCGCGAATGGCGGCTTGCCGCCGGTGGGCGGCCTGGTCGTCCACCGATTTGATCACCGATGCGCTGGTCTGGTCGATGACCTCGCCGGCGATCTGATCGGTGGTTTGAATGGAGCGGAGCAGCTTTGGATTGTCGACCAGCGCGGCGGCCGGGTCGGAAAGGATCGTCATCCGGGTCACGAGCTGCTGCTGGAGGGTTTCGGCATCCGGTGTTTCGACGCCGAGCACCTCGCTCATCCCGAACAGCGTCGACGGCTCGGTGCCGGCCAGCGTGGTCATGGAGTTGCGCAATTCCGGTTCGGGCACATCGGCGCCGCGAGTGACCAGCAGTTGCTGCATCAGCATCTGTCCGCGCGCCCCGAGCGCGCGGCTGAGCCCCTCGGCTTGGGCGCGTATTTTCTCGCTGTCGACGCGCACCGAACCGTTGACGGCGTTCTCGGCGGTGAGCAGGATGGGCGCGTACCCGGCCACCCGCTCCCGCAGGCCGATGCTGTTGGCGGCGACCTTGTCCAGCAACGCCTGGCCGCCGTTCAACAAGTTGTTCACACCGGTTCGCACATCCGGGGCCACGTCAGTGCCGGCCAGTCGCGACTGCAGCTCGTACTTACGTGCGTCGTAATTCTTCCGCGCGCCCTCGACGTCGGCTCCGGTCGAATCGGCGACCAGGGCGGTGTCGAGCGCCGACATGTATTTGGTGATCACCGGGATCATGTCGGCGCGGTCGGCGGCGAGCCGTAACGCACCGGCGTCGGTGACCGCGCTGTAGATGCGCAATCCGCCGAAAACGACGGCGAGCAGCAGCGGAAACAGCGCGATTGCGAATACTTTCCACCGCACCGGCCAATGCCTCATCGACCATCGGGGTGGGCGTTTGGCCGTTACGGCGTGTCCAGCGCCGTCCCCGGCGGTGGAGGCGTCTTGGGCTGCGGGCCGGCCCACCCTGGTCGGGCGGGCGAACATCGTCACGGGGCGGCGGCCGTGCTACCGACCGCTTTTCCCTGACGCAGTGCTAACGCGTCGTTCATTGGACTTCCTGCTTGATTTGCCCGCGCCGGGGGACGGGCGATACCCGCACGGCAATTCGACGAGTATGCCAGTCCTGGCACCCACTGACCACAATTATTACTGAACAGACCGACTGCGATGCGGCGCGAGCCGACTCGGCGGACGCCGCCGAGCAAACTGTCGGCACCCGGCTGTCATGATCGAGAGATGTTCCGGCTGATGTTTTACTCGCCGCGCATCCCGCCCAACACCGGCAACGCGATAAGGACCGCAGCGGCCACCGGCAGCGAGCTTCATCTAGTCGAACCGTTGGGCTTCGACCTGTCCGAACCCAAGCTGCGGCGGGCGGGGCTGGACTACCACGACCTGGCGTCGGTCACCGTGCATCCGTCACTGCAGGCCGCTTGGACAGCGCTGTCGCCGACGCGGGTGTTCGCCTTCACCGCGCACGCCACCTCGTTGTTCACCGAAATCGCCTACCAAGCCGGCGACGTGCTGATGTTCGGGCCCGAACCCAGCGGGTTGGACGCCGCGACGCTGGCTGACGCGCACATCACCGAGCGGGTGCGTATTCCCATGCTGGCTGGCCGGCGGTCGCTGAACCTCGCCAACGCCGCGGCCGTGGCCGTCTTCGAGGCGTGGCGCCAGCACGGCTTCGCCGGCATCAGTCGATGATCACCAGCTGTTCCAGTGCGTGAGGGTTTCGGCGGGCAACCGCTTGGCCGGCCGGAAGTCGGTGCCCTTGGTGTAGGCGATCGGGAACAGCCCCGCCTGGGCGTACTTGTCGTAGGGAATGCCGAGCAGGTCGGCCACCTTCTGTTCACCGTCGCGCAGCAGGTGCAGCGTCGTCCAGCACGAGCCCAGCCCGCGGGAGCGCAGCGCCAGACAGAAGCTCCACGTCGCGGGGAACAGCGACGCCCAGAACGACACACCGCCCAGCGGTGAGTCCTCCGGTCGGCCTTCCAGGCAGGGAATCAGCAAGACCGGCGCCTCGTGCATGTGCTCGGCGAGGTAGGTGGCCGAGTCGCGCACCGCGCCCATTCGCTCACCGCGGGTGTCACCTTCGGGGTACTCCCAGTTGGCCCGGCCGAGATAGCGCCGGGCGTTCTCCAAATAGACATCGCCGATCGCTTTCTTTTTATCCGCGTCCTCGACGAACACCCACTGCCACCCCTGCGAATTGGATCCGGTGGGCGCCTGCAGAGCCAACTCGAGGCATTCCATCAGCACTTCGCGTGGCACCGGCTTGTCGAAATCAAGGCGTTTGCGCACCGAGCGGGTGGTGGTCAGCAGTTCGTCGACGGACAGGTTGAGGGTCATCTGTGGAGACTATCGGCCGCGCTGGCCGCCGAGTGTGCGGCCAGCCGCAGGTTGGGCGCCAAGGGTCACCGGAAATCGCGGGACTTCGATCCCACGGCGAGCTTGATGCCGCCGATGCGTTCGGCGACGACGGTGATCGCACCGCTGGCGTTTTGCAGCTGACCTTTGATCACCAGCGCCGGTGCCGTCTGCGCCAGCTTGCGATGACGGGCCCACACCGCCGGCATACACAGCACATTGACCATCCCGGTCTCGTCCTCGAGGTTGAGAAACGTCACGCCCTGAGCTGTGCCGGGACGCTGCCGGTGAGTCACCGCCCCGGCGATCAGCACCCGATCCCCGTCGGGCACCGACTGCAACTCCCCAGCTGGTAGCACACCCATCGCGTCGAGGTCAGCCCGTAAAAACTGGGTCGGATAACTGTCTGGGGAAACGCCGGTGGCCCACACGTCGGCGGCGGCCAGTTCCAAGTCGCTCATCCCGGGCAACGCCGGGATGTGCGAGGACGAGCCCACCCCCGGCAGCCGTCCCGGCCGTTGGGTGGCCGCGGCTCCAGCCGCCCACAGCGCCTCCCGCCGCGCGAGCCCAAAGCACCGCAACGCCCCCGCGGTGGCCAGCGCCTCGGTCTGCGGCACGCTCAACTGCATCCGCGACGTCAGGTCCAGCAGCGATTCAAACCGACCATGCGCGTTTCGCTCCGCAACCAGCGCCTGGGCCAGGTCTTCCCCGATATGGCGGACGCTGCCCAGCCCCAGCCGCACCTCCGTACCGGTGTTCTGCAGCGTGGCGTGCGCCAGGCTGGCGTTGACGTCCGGCCCATGCACCACCACGCCGTGCCTACGGGCGTCGGCCACCAACGACTGCGGTGAGTAGAAGCCCATTGGCTGGGCGCGCAGCAACGCGGCGCAGAACGCCGCCGGGTGGTGCAGCTTGAACCACGACGAATAGAACACCAGCGAGGCGAAGCTCAGCGAATGGCTTTCCGGGAAACCGAAGTTGGCGAACGCGAACAGCTTTTCGTACACCCGGTCGATCACGTCGTCGGGGGCACCATGCATTTGCCGCATGCCCTGGTAGAACCGGTCGCGCAGCCGTCCCATCCGTTCGACTGAGCGCTTGGACCCCATGGCGCGCCGCAACTGATCAGCTTCGGCCGGTGAGAAGCCGGCGCAGTCGACCGCGAGCTGCATCAACTGCTCCTGGAACAGCGGCACTCCCAGCGTCTTTCGCAGCGTCGGCTCCATCGACGGGTGGTCGTAGACGACCGGGTCCAGACCGTTGCGCCGCCGGATGTAGGGGTGCACCGAGCCACCCTGGATGGGCCCGGGCCGGATGAGCGCGACTTCCACCACCAGGTCGTAGAACACCCGCGGTCGCAGCCGCGGCAACGTGGCCATCTGCGCCCGTGACTCCACCTGGAACACCCCAACCGAATCCGCCCGCGACAGCATCTCGTACACCGCCGGCTCCGACAGATCCAACTTGGCCAGGTCCACCTCGATGCCTTTGTGTTCGGCCACCAGGTCGATGGCATAGTGCAGCGCCGAGAGCATGCCCAGGCCGAGCAGGTCGAACTTGACCAAACCGATTGCTGCGCAATCGTCTTTGTCCCACTGCAGGACGCTGCGGTTGTCCATACGGCCCCATTCCACCGGGCACACATCAGCGATCGGGCGATCACAGATCACCATGCCGCCGGAGTGGATGCCCATGTGCCGCGGCAGGTTCTGGATCTGGGTCGCCAGGTCGATCACCTGCTCGGGTATGCCCTCGAGATTCGGCTCGGTGCCGTCTGATTCGCGGGCCAGCCCCGACCAGCTGTGCAGCTGCTTACTCCATGCGTCTTGTTGGCCCTGGGAAAAGCCGAGCGCGCGCGCCATGTCGCGCACTGCGATCCGGCCCCGGTAGGTAATGACGTTGGCGACCTGCGCGGCGTAGTCGCGACCGTGTTTGTCGTAGATGTACTGGATGACCTTTTCGCGCTGGTCGGACTCAATGTCGATGTCGATGTCCGGTGGTCCGTCACGAGCCGGCGACAAGAAGCGTTCGAACAGCAGGTCGTTGGCCACCGGATCCACCGCAGTGACGCCCATGGCATAGCAGACCGCGGAATTGGCCGCCGACCCTCTGCCCTGACACAGGATGTTGTTGTCCCGGCAGAACCGGGTGATGTCGTGGACCACCAGGAAGTAGCCCGGGAATTTCAGGTCGGCGATGACCTTGAGCTCATGTTCGATCTGCGCGTAGGCCTGCCGCGCCTGCATGCGGGGCCCGTAGCGGTCGCGGGCACCGGTGATGGCCAGCTCACGCAGCCAGCTGTCTTCGGTGTGCCCGGGCGGCACGTCGAACGGCGGCAATTGCGGGGCGATCAACGTCAGCGCGAACGCACACTGCTCACCGAGTTCGGCCGCCGCGGTGACCGCTTCGGGACACCACGCGAACAGCCGCGCCATCTCCGCACCGCTGCGCAGATGTGAGCCGCCCAGCGGAGCCAGCCAGCCGTCGGCGGCGTCCAGGGATTGCCGGGCCCGGATGGCGCCCATGGCCATCGCCAGCCGGCCCTGGGACGGCGCGGCGAAATGCGCACCGGTGGTGGCCACCGTGCTCAGCCCGAACCGTGCCGCCAGACCGGCCAGCGCGGCATTGCGTTCGTCGTCGACGGGGTGGCCGTGTCCGGTCAGTTCGACACTGACCCGGTCACTGCCGAACCGATCCACCAGGTCGGCCAACGCCGCCGCGGCGGCATCCGGCCCGTAATCACAAAAGGCTTGACGCACATGGCCTTTGCGACAGCCGGTCAAGATCTGCCAATGCCCGCCCGCCGCTTCGGTCAGGGTGTCGAAGTCAAAGCGGGGTTTGCCTTTCTCGCCGCCGGCCAGATGCGCCGCAGCCAACTGCCTCGACAACCGTCGATAGCCCTCGAGTCCGCGGGCCAGCACCAGTAGATGCGGACCGGGCGGATCGGGCTGGTCGGTGCGCGCGCCGGCGCCCAACGACAATTCGGCGCCGAATACGGTACGCATGTCCAGCTCTGCAGCGGCCTCGGCGAACCGCACCGCGCCGTACAAACCATTGTGGTCGGTCAGCGCTATGGCGCGCAGATCCAGCCGCGCCGCCTCTTCGACCAGCTCCTCCGGGGTACTGGCGCCGTCGAGGAAGCTGAACGCCGAATGCGCGTGCAGTTCGGCGTACGCCACTGCCGAGCGGATCGCCCGATCGTCGTTCTTCTGCCCGGGCGGCTGGTATCTCCCCCGCTTGGCGGACAACGGCGCGTCATCTGCCGGCCCCAGCACCAAGGGCATGCCGGAGCGGCGCGGTTTGCCGTCGAGCACCCGCTCCATCTCCGACCATTTCGACGGTGGATTACTCCAACCCATGCCCAAACTATATCGAATATGTGTTCGAGTGTTGGCAACCATCGTCGCCGGACCGCCTATGTCGGGCAGTTGGCGCGACGGCTTGGTTAACCTGGCTGGTTGTGAAGCCTTCTGACCCCGCGGTCTTCATCGATGCGCGCCGCCACGACGCCGTGCTTCTGGCGGTGAGTGCCGGCGTGCCCGAGGCGGAAACTGAAGGGCGCGACAACCTTTTAGATCACTTGCGCAGCGTCGGCGTGGGTTTTCGAGAGATACCGGACAGCCGCAACGCAGAGCCTGCCACGTTCGCGGAGGAAGCCCGTCGGCTCAACACCCGGCCGGGCCGCAGCGTGGTGCTGGCGGACTCAGCAGCTTCCGTCGCGGCGGCCCGTGCCGGCGGGTTCGCGCTTGTCGTGGGCGTCGACTACTCGGGCGGCGATGACGCGCTGAGCCGCCGGGGCGCCGATATAGTCGTCACCTCGGTGCATGACATCGCGGTCCGCGACGGTGACCGGCGTATGTCTGAGCTTTCGAATGCCATGGACCTGCTGGACGACGCCGACGATCCAGCCGCGGACCTGCTGGGCGACCGGCAGCCCGCGGTGTTCTTCGACTTCGACGGGACGCTGTCGGACATCGTCGACGACCCCGACACCGCCTACCTGACCGACTGCGCCGCCGAGGCGCTGCAGTCGTTGACCGCACAGTGCCCGGTGGCGGTGCTCAGCGGCCGCGATCTCGCCGATGTCTCACAGCGGATCGGCCTGCCGGGTATCTGGTACGCGGGCAGTCATGGCTTCGAATCCGTCGGACCCGACGGCGAACACCACGAGAACGACGCCGCGGCCTCCGCCATACCCGTGCTGGAAGACGCTGCCGCGAAGTTACGCGAACAATTGAGCGCGGTCACCGGCGTGGCCGTGGAGCACAAGCGCTTTGGCGTCGCGGTGCACTACCGCAACGCCCAACGCGAAGAGGTGGCCGACGTGCTGGCGGTGGTGCGCGGCGCCGGACAGGGCACCCGGCTGCGAGTAACGACCGGACGAGAAGTCATCGAACTGCGGCCCGATATCGACTGGGATAAGGGCAAGACGCTGCGCTGGGTGCTCGACCAGATCAGCGACGACCAATCCGCCACGCTGCTCCCAATTTACCTCGGCGACGACATCACCGACGAAGATGCCTTCGATGCCGTGCTCGGTGACGGTATCGGAATTGTGGTGCGCCACAGCGACGACGGCGATCGCGCCACCGCTGCGCGCTACGCACTGGACAGTCCGGCGCAGGTGTGCGAGTTCACCGGGCGTCTGGCGCAACGAATCACCGCGAACAGCTGACCTCAGCTGACGTCAGCTGTCCTTTTCGTCATCGTCATCGTCATCGTCATCGTCGTCGCCGTCGCCCTCGTCGTCGTCATCGCTGCCGCCGTCGTCGCTGTCATCGTCTTTGTCCGACACCAGCTCGACGGTGGCCCAATGGCTCGGCGAGAGCAGAACACTCCACTTCCCCTCCTCGCGTCCCAACTTGAGCACGCCATCCTCGACCACCCACTTGGTGCCGTCGTCGTAGTCGTTCTCGTGTCCGTCGCTGTATGTGAGTTTGAACGCCATGGTCTGCAGAGCCTGCCATGGAGACGGCTTACCCGGGGGTGAATTCGACCGCGCCGTCCTCGAGGACTACCCGCGCGTTGCTGCCGTCGGCTGCGGCCGCCTCGGTGCGGAACACCGCCCGGCCCGGGTCGGTGCGCCAGATCGAGGTGGTCAGTGTCTCGCCGGGGAACACCGGCGAAGTGAACCGGGCCGCGATCGAGGTGACCTTGGCGGCGTCTCCATCGCCCAGTTCGGCGACCAGCGCGCGCCCGGAGACGCCGTAGGTGCACAAGCCGTGCAGGATGGGCTTAGGGAAACCGGCCAGTTCGCGCGCGAACCACGGATCGCTGTGCAGCGGGTTGCGGTCACCGGACAACCGGTAGATCAACGCCTGGTCTTCGCGGGTCGGCAACGCGATGCGGGCGTCGGGCTCGCGATCCGGTATCTCGGGCGCAACCGGACGCTGCCCCGGTTCGCCGCCGAAGCCGCCGGCGCCGCGGATGACCAGCGTGGTCAGCGTTTCGGCAACCAGCTCCGAAGTGTCCGGATTGGTGCCGCGCCCGCGCAAGACGACGATCGCGTTCTTGCCCTCACCCTTGTCCTGAAGGTCGGCGACTTCGGAGACCACCGACAGCTTCCCGGCGACCGGCAGCGGCGTGTGCAGCCGAATCGACTGCGAGCCGTGTAGCAGCATGCCCCAGTTGAACTCACCGATCTTCACCGCCGCACCGAAGGCGGGACAGCAGATCACCGCATAGGTGGGCAGCGTCTGCAGGGTGACGCCGTGACTGTTGTCGGTGGTGAAGGACAGGTCGTCGACGCCCGCGCCGACCCCCAGCGCGTACAAAATGGTGTCGCGGTCAGTCCACTCGAACAGCGTCGGCTCCGTCACCGCGCCGATGGCATTTGGGTCGATCGCCATGCAACGATCTCCTCTCAGTTCGATACTCACGCCGTTTCTTCACCCAACCATGGCAAACCCACTACACGGGAGCCTCCGGCAGGGCAGGCTTATCTCCCATGAGCAACCGCAGTCGCAACGTCGTCTGGAAGGCAGCGGCAGCCCTCGTCGCGACCTTGGTGATCGGCGCCTGCTCGAGCACACCGAATGTCCGCGTCATCACGCTGACCTTCGTGCGGCATGCCGAATCTCAGGCCAATGCGGACGGCATCATCGACACCACCGTTCCCGGCCCGGGCCTCACTCCGATCGGCGACGGCCAAGCCGAACAAGTCGCGCACCAACTCGGCCGCAACAAGTACGACGGCGTCTACGCATCGACAATGATCCGCACCCAGCAGACCGCCGCGCCACTGGCCGAACGACTCGGCAAGCACATACAGGTCCTGCCAGGCCTGAACGAGATCAGTGCCGGCTGGTACGACGGCAAGCCGAACACGACGGCCAAGTCGACGTATCTGGTGGCGCCCGCGGACTGGCTCAAGGGTGACATGGGCGACGCCATCCCCGGCTCGATCAGCGGGAAACAGTTCAACGACCAATTCACCGCAGCTGTCCAGAAGATCTACGAAAGCGGCCAGAAGAATCCGATCGCGTTCTCCCACGCCGAGTCGATCATGTACTGGACGCTGCTCAACGTGGCCAATCCCAATGACAATCTGCTCTCCGAGCATCCGCTGCCCAACATCGGTCGGGTCGTCGTCAAGGGCAGCCCCACGACCGGCTGGACGCTGGTCGACTGGGACGGCATCCGGGACTTCAAGTACTGACGACGGCGCCGAGGTCCTGCCACGACGCGGCGTATCGACCGCGTCACAGACCGTTGACGCCGGCCCGTGGCGCGACCACGATGACTGGCATGCGGTATCTCGTTACCGGCGGTACCGGGTTCATCGGGCGTCGAGTGGTGTCACGACTGCTGGACAACCGGCCCGACGCCGAAGTGTGGGTGCTGGTCCGCCGCCAGTCGCTCGGGCGGTTCGAACGTTTAGCCGCCGACTGGGGTGAGCGGGCCAAAGCGCTGGTCGGCGACATCATCGGGCCCGAGCTGGCCGACGATGCGCTCGCCGAACTAGGCCACGTGGACCACGTCGTACACTGCGCCGCCCTCTACGACCTCACTGCCGGCGAGGCCGAGCAACGGGCCGCCAACGTGGACGGCACCCACGCGGTGATTCAACTAGCGCGCCGGTTTGGCGCGACGCTGCATCACGTGTCGTCGATCGCGGTGGCCGGAACGTTTCCCGGCGAGTACACCGAAGCCGACTTCGACGTTGGCCAGGTGCTGCCCACGCCCTACCACCAGACCAAGTTCGAAGCCGAGTTGCTGGTGCGCTCGACGCCGGGGCTGCGGTATCGCGTCTACCGGCCAGCGGTCGTGGTGGGCGATTCGCGCACCGGCGAGATGGACAAAGTCGATGGCCCCTACTACTTCTTCGGCATGCTTGCCAAACTGGCGGTGCTGCCGCGATTCACCCCCGTCCTGCTGTCCGACTCCGGCCGCACGAACATCGTCCCCGTCGACTACGTTGTCGAGGCGTTGGTCACGCTGTTGCACGCCGAAGGTCACGACGGTCAGACCTTCCACCTGACCGCCCCCGACAGCATCGGACTGCGCGGCATCTATCGGGGCGTCGCCGACGCGGCAGGGCTGCCGCCGCTGCGCGGGTCGCTGCCTCGGTCGGTGGCCGCGCCGCTGCTCAGAGCCCGCGGCCGGGCCAGGGTAGTGCGCAACATGGCGGCCACCCAGCTCGGCATTCCGGCCGAAGTTCTCGACGTCGTCGACCTGGCACCCACGTTCACCGCCGCGCAGACACGGAAAGCTTTGGCGGGCACGGGGATCACAGTTCCCGAGTTCGGCGAGTACGCTCCCGCGCTGTGGCGGTACTGGGCTGAAAACTTAGATCCCGACCGGGCACGTCGGGACGATCCGCGAGGACCGTTGGTCGGACGCCACGTCATCATCACCGGCGCTTCCAGCGGCATCGGCCGCGCCTCTGCGATCGCGGTGGCCAGACATGGCGCGACGGTGTTCGCGCTGGCCCGTAACGGCGGGGCGCTGGACGAACTGGTCGCCGAAATCCGCGCTGGCGGTGGCCAAGCGCATGCCTTCACCTGCGACGTGACCGATTCTGCGTCGGTCGAGCACACCGTCAAAGACATCCTTGGCCGGTTCGACCACGTCGATTTTCTGGTGAACAACGCCGGCCGGTCGATCCGCCGATCGGTGGTCAACTCCACCGATCGGTTGCACGACTACGAGCGGGTGATGGCGGTCAACTACTTCGGTGCGGTGCGGATGGTGCTGGCGCTGATCCCGCACTGGCGGGAGCGAAGATTCGGTCACGTCGTCAACATCTCCAGCGCAGGTGTGCAGGCGCGCAACCCCAAGTACAGCTCTTATCTGCCGTCGAAGGCAGCGCTCGACGCGTTCGCCGACGTTGTGTCGTCAGAAATGTTGTCCGACCACATCACATTCACCAACATTCACATGCCGCTGGTCCGCACCCCGATGATCGCGCCGTCGCGCCGCTTGAACGCGGTGCGCGCGATCAGCGTCGACCACGCGGCAGCAATGGTGGTGCGCGGTTTGATCGACAAGCCTGCACGCATCGACACCCCGCTGGGCACGCTGGCCGAGGCCGGCCAGTACTTCACCCCCAGGCTGTCCCGGCGGATCTTGCACCAGTTCTACCTGGGCTATCCGGATTCGCCTGCGGCCCGCGGTCTGCCGAGTGCAGCGGCTTCGCCGCCGCCCGCGACGCCACGCCAACCGAGACGCCCGGCCCGCGCCGTCACGCGGATGCACGCGCCCAGACGCATCAGGCGCGCGGTGCGGTTGGTGCCCGGCGTGCATTGGTAGGTCGACGTTTAACTCCGCTGACCCGCAGGTATCCGGCCGCAGTGGGACACGACAGCCGAATTCTTCGCCCACCCGAGATGGACGCCGATCCCGTAGCGGCCGCCATCGGGCGGCTCACCTCGGTGGGCGTGGTTGTCATATCGCCCGCTGACCTGAGCTCAAGCCTTGGTTTGGCCGCCGACGGGTGGGCTCAGTTCTCGTCGCACTGGGAACATCTGGCGCCGGACTGTTACGCGGCCGAGTTGGGCCTGCAGCGGCTGCGCCGCTACGGCTTGTATTCGTTCGTCGACGGCGTCGCCAACCCGATGCCCAACGACATGTTCATCCAGCCGCAACACTCCAACCCGCTCTACATCGACCGAGATCGACACTTCGAGCCGTTGACCGACGCGTTCGCCGATGATCCACTGCTGACCAAGCTGCTGACCTTGCTGGGACGCTTCGCCGACGCGCTCGACGACGTGCCGGCATGGGTCGTCAAAGTGCATCCGTTCCGGGTCAATGCGTCCGGCGACGGTAAGGGGCAACCAACACCCGAAGGGTTGCACCGCGACGGCGTCACGCTGGTCACCTCGCTGCTGATCAGACGCAGCAACGCGCTCGGCGGCGAAAGCTCGGTGTTCGACTTGACCGGTCGTCACCTGCTGACAACCACACTTGCCGAATCCGGCACTTTACTGGTGGGTGATGACCGCCGCGCCGTGCACGGCGTTTCGCCGATTAGCCCGGCCGACCCGGCCGAACCGGCGCTGCGTGACGTTCTGGTGATCACCTTCGCTCCGCTGTGAGCTGTGGGCGCCGCAATGCCCACCGGTAAGGTTCCCCCGGTGCAAGCAGCCCCCGTGTTCGCCGACGTCGACACCGGCGTCGACGACGCGATGGCATTGCTATACCTGCTCGCCAGCCCGGACGCGCACCTGGTCGGCTTGGCTTGCACCGGCGGAAACGTTGCCGTGCAACAGGTCTGCGAGAACAATCTGGATCTGCTCGAGATGTGCCGGGCCGATGAGGTGCCGGTGGCCAAAGGCGCCGGACAGCCACTGAACGCGTCAAGGTGCCCGCCCGGAAAAGTCCACGGACCCAAGGGGTTGGGCTACGCGGAGTTGCCCCATAGCGAGCGCCGGCTCGTCGACGACGACGCCGCCACCGCGTGGGTCCGGGCTGCGCACACCTTCGCCGGGCAGTTGATCGGAGTGGCCACCGCTCCGCTGACGAACTTGGCGTTGGCGCTGCGGCAGGAACCGGCGCTGCCTAGCCTGCTACGGCGGCTGGTGATCATGGGCGGCGCATACGACTATCGCGGCAATACCAATCCGGTAGCCGAATGGAACATCATGGTGGACCCGGAAGCCGCGGCCGAAGTGTTCGCCGCGTGGTCCACCGAACATACTGAGCCGCAGACACTTCCGATTGTCTGCGGCCTGGACCTGACCCGGCACATCGCAATGACTCCCGAACTGCTGGTGGAGCTGACCACCGCAGCGAATTCCACAACCACGGTAATGAGCGCAGACGATGCACCGGGCACGCGGTCGACGGCATCCAATGGCGTGGTCCGGCTGATCGAAGACGCGATGCGGTTCTACTTCGAGTCCTACGACCGCACCGGCCACGGGTACGTCGCCCATCTGCATGATCCGTTGGCTGCCGCGGTCGCCCTGGATCCGGGACTGGTGTCGACGCAGCAGGCCACCGTCGACGTCGAGTTAACCGGTACCTTGACGCGTGGCATGACAGTCACCGACTGGGCTGGACGATGGGGCCGAAAACCCAACGCTCACATCGGGATCGCCGTCGATCCCGCAACGTTCTTCGACCGGTACATCGAGCGCGTCGGGCTCTTCGCGCGGCGGCTGGCTGAATCTGGCCGAACTTAGGCGAAGTGCTCGCGCAGATTGTGCGCGCCGCGGCCGAACGTCCACGCAATCACGTCACCCAGTCGTACTCGGATCTGCTCGTGGTGGTCTTCGTCGCCGCCGTTGAGCCGGTAGACAGCACGAGACAGGTGCACGTATTCATGAGAGTGGGCGGCGGGTTTGCCCTTTTCCGGACCGTTGCGGCTGGCGGGACTGTTGCGGTGGTCGAAGCCGATCGACTGCAGATACAGCAGGACTTGCTGGTCGAAATACCAGCACGGCTCGAGGCTGCCCACCATCGAAGCCCACGGCAAATACAGCGTCACCTCGACGCCTCCGCCGGGGCGCGGAGGGGTTGCCTCGACTGCGTCAATGACCGAACACAACGACCGATCGATGTGCTCGGACACAATGATTGACTCGGTTGCTGTCACGCTTTCTCCTCTTGCGTCTCTGCGGCCACCGCCGCCGGCCGCAACCGGACCATCCGACCGCCTACAGCTTGCGCCGACAAGGACGGCATAGTCCTGCTGCGGTTACCTTAGCCTCAACCGGTAATGCGAGCCGCCCGCAAAGCAACCGGAACGTGAACAGCTGCTGAATCCGAGTAAGAGCTCAGCAGTGCCATGACCATCTCGTAGCGACGAGTGACGTCGGCGCGGTCGCCTGGATCGGCCACCGTCGCCAAGTTGGCTCGCTGGATCGCCTCCGCCTGACGAACCAGGATCGTCCGTCGTCCCTGATCGGGCGTCTGTTCGATGACCTTGGCGAGCGCCTCGAGTTGCCTGATCAAGATGGCGGGCATGCCGGCGGCGGCTTGTCGAATAGTCGCGAATGCCCGGTGCACGAGCCGGTCGAAGTCAGGCTGGTAGGCGATGACGCGGATGTGACCCTGTGCGTCACGGCGGACTCGTTGCGGGCGCCACGAGGTGGAGATTCGGCACAAGCAGTCGGCGATCCAGTCGACACACGTCATTCCGGTGAAGGTGTCGTTGACCGCCGGTGACAACGCCCGCAGGGCGATTTCCACCAGCTGGTCCACCCCGAACGAAAGATCTTGCGGCAGCGTACGGTAGGCGCCTGCGACGTGGCCGAGAGCCAGAGCCTCTTCGACGGCGCCGACGGCCTCTGGTGGCCACACCCATGCCATCACTTGACCCGCAACCAGGAAGTGACCTGGGCGGAAAGGCAACTGAACCACCGCGTGCGCCTTCGCGGCGACCTTCACCAGCTTCTCGATACGGATGACCTGTAGGTAGCCGCCACGCGGTGTGCGAATGGGAACGCCGAAGTCGGCTATCCGCGTCAGCAGTTCCTCACACGACGGGCCGTGTTCGGCGGAAACATCTGACCGGGCATCCCGATCGAGCGCCGCAATCTCTGCGGCCAGTGTCGCGGCGATGCCTGCGATCACCACAGGTAGTTGGATCATCGAGGCGACGTGGTTGAGGAAGTAGATCAGCACCGCCACATCGGCGAGGGTCAAGATCAAGGTGACGGTGATCGACAGGTGCGGCACGAAATCACCGTGCGAGCCGCCGCCCACCGACACCAGGGTGATCATCGCGTAGCAGAACGATGCGACGAAAGCCCCAAGCGCGACTTGAGTTCCCACGTCGCGCACGAAGTTTCGCAGCATTCGCGGACCAAACTGAGTCGAGGCCAGGGTCAACACCACAATGGTGATCGAGAAGACGATACCGACCACGGTGATGATCGCTGCGGCGACCGACGTCAGGATGAGCCGAGCGGTATCAGCGGTGCCGTTGAGAACCCAGGTTGGCAGCCGAATATGCCCGTCATAAGCGGCCCGGTCGGTAACGTATGTGCCTGCGAAAAGCATGACAATGACGAGTGTTTCGAGCACCGGAACAACCCACAGGTTGGTCCTCAACGCCTCGCGCCGCCAATCGGCTTCCAGGTAGGCCTGACCTCGCATCACCGTATTCGATTCGTCATCTGATGAATTCCACTGCGCCTGCGGCCCGAGTGCCAGGGCCGGAAGAAAGGAAAGATCTGCTTCAAAGTAAGCGTGGCGGACACGCGGCGCTTGGTCGTTGACGCTTTCTTAACGAGCTGGACAACAGCTGGTAAGCAGACGTCGGCCCGTCCCAATCTCAGCTCGTCGCAGCAGAGGCCCTGGCTCGCTCGCGCACGGAGGCGACCACTCCCCCGTCGTTGAGGATGTCGGTGCCATTGAGGTATCCGGCTCTGTCGCCGGCGCAGAACGCGAGTAGCTCTGCCACCTCGGTGTCGGTGGAGCCCGGTGACACCGACAGGATGCGAATGCCCCGGCTGTTGAACCGTTCGGCCTGTGCGGTGCTGTACCACCTGACGAAGCTCTTGCTCACCGCGTAAGCCAAACCCGGCCGAATCTCTTCAGGAACGATCTCGCACACCGACAACATCTCGGCCAAAAATGCGTCGGCATCTCGCAAAGCCAGCGGGAAGCGCCTCGTCGGCACCATTTCCTCGGGCAGCAGATAGGCCGCCATCGAGGCCACGTTGACGATGGCAGAGCCTGGGCCGGCAACCGAGAGAAACGCTTCGTTGACATTCAGCGTCCCAACGGCGTTGGTGCGCATGACGTAGTCGGCCCCGCCCATGCTGGGGCTGACCCCGGCGGTGTGGATGACCGAGGCGATCGCGCCGACGCTCGACGCCGTCTCGACGAGCCGGTCAACCGCACGTCGGTCAGCGACGTCAGCGTTGACCGTCGTCGCGACGATGCCCTGCTCTTTCAGCGCGGCGGCCGCGGCGTCGAGTCGGTCCGCTCGGATGTCGCACAGTACAAGTTCGTGATCTCGCCCCACGATGCCGGCTGTGGCCAGTCCCATCCCGCCCCCGCCGCCGGTGATCACTGAGACTCGATTCACGACCTCAGTCCTCTTGTCGGCGCAGCAGGCCGACCCAGTTGCGTGGCACTCGTCCGCGAGGACCCGGCGCCGTCTGGTCCTGGGGGCGGCAATCTGGTGGAGCTAGGTCAGGACCCTCGTAGTAGTCGTTGCTCTGGTAATCCCAGAACCAGTTTTCGCCCGGTTCGAAGGATCGGATGATTCGATGACCGCTGTTTTGCCAGTGCTTCCTGGCGTGCCGCGACAGCGAATCGTCACAACAGCCGACGTGGCCGCACGCCGCGCAGCGCCGCAGATGCACCCACCATCCGCCGGCGGCCTCGCACTCGGCGCAGCCGCCGCCGCTGGGCGGCACGGACGGGTCGACGGCAGTAGTCATCGTGACTCCATCATCGCTCGCCGCCGATTCGGACACGCCGCTTTCCGGCGATTCGGCGTCGAGCCTTGGGGCGCTAGCTGCTTGCGTCTAGACGTTTTTCGAATTCGGCAATCAGGAAACGCGCGACGTCGACCAACTTGATGTTGGTCTCCTGCGATGCGCGGGTCAGCGTGGCGAACGCCTGCAGCCCGGTCAAGTGGTCCCGATGCATCAGGATGCCTTTGGCTTGGCCGATGACATCGCGGGTTTTGATAGCCGCCCGGAGTTGCTCCTCGGTGGCGGCCCCGGCCATGGCGACCGCCGCGTGCTGAGACAAGATCTCGCCGACGGCCACGGACTCCTCATTGAAGTAGTTCGGTTGAGGTCCGTAGAGATTCAACGCCCCGAATGACTCTTGCTTGACGAACAGGCGAAAGGACAGCACGCAGTGCACGCCCATGCCGGTCGCAGCGGCCACGAATCTCGGCCAGCGTTTCTCAGCGCGCAGGTCGGGGATGTTGGCGGTGCGCTGTTCGGCCAGAGCGCTCAACGCGGGCCCTTCGCCCAACTCGCTTTGCAGCTGGTCAAGTCGTCGGGCTACCTCGTCTGACGGCGCCTCGGAGGTCACGGTCTTGCCTCGGACCAACGAGATGCCCGACCAGCTGATGCCGGGCAAAAGATCGACGGCCGCGCTGACGATGGTGTTCAGGATGGCCTCCGAGCTTGGCTCTGCTTGCATCTGCAAAGCAAGGTCGCCAAGCAAGGCGGCGATGTTCAGCGACTGGGCATTCACGTCATCGAACTGTACAAAAAGCGCCCGCACCTGGCGGCCTCAAGGCCGAAAAGTGGCGGAAGCGTCAAATCGGTCGACCATGTTCATTCATAAATCCCCTCCAGATACCAACGTCGTTGGCGATAGCACAGCAGCAGCGCCCGTCCCGAATCAGACCCGGGTTCACCGGTCAGCAATATCTGGGCACGGGCAGTGCGGCCACCCCCCTGGCCGGCCACCGGCCGGTCATCCCACCACCGCTCGTCAACCGGCCACGGGCCGGCCCACCAGCGCAACCGGTCATCCCCATCACGGGAAGACAGCCGCGCCGGGTCAGCGGAGAACTGTCCCCGGCTGGTCACCCGGATGGGATGGCCGTGCTCGTCGAGCAATTCGACCGGGTCGTCGACTAACACCGTCGGCGACGGTCCGGGTAGCTGGCCGGGCCACGGCAGACCCGGATCTGCCCGCGGCACCGGCTCGTCGCCCAACGGCGTCAAGGTGATGCGGTCAGCCGGTCCGCGACCGCCGCTGAGCACCGGGACCTGCACCGCCTCGGGACCGAGCAGACCCTGCACCCGCACCAGCGCCCGACGGGCGCGCAGCCGGTCCTCTTCACCGAGGCCGCCCCACAACGGCAGTTGCAGTGCACCGGCCGACACCACCTCCACCGCGTGCAGCCGCAGCAGCGTTACCGGCGCGGTGGGCCGATTGCCGGCTGTGCGGTTGTTCAGCCATCCGTCAAGTTGCCAGCGCACCCGGTCGGCGGTGGCGTCCTCGGTCAACGGTTCAGCGCATCGCCAAACCCGGTGCAGCTCTTCGCCATTGGCGGTGACGGCGTGAATGGCCAGCCGGGTGCATCCCACCCCGGCGGCCATCAGCGTTTGATGTAACTGGCCGGCCAGCGAGCGACCGGCGAACGCCGCGGCGTCGACACGGTCGATCGGCGGATCACAGTGCAGCTCGGCGTCGAGTTCGGCCGGCGGCTCACGTCCGGACGGCCCACGTTCCGGCTCACCGCGGGCGAACCGGTGCGCGGCCAGCGCGTCGGCGCCGAACCGGGACACCACATCGGTGCGCGGCAACACCGCGAACTGCCCGATAGTGCGAATACCCATGCGCCACAACAGGTCCGCGAGGTCTTCCCGTCCCGGCCCGGCCAGACTGGGCTCGGTGGCCAGCTGCCGGATAGACAGCGTTGACAGAAATTGGGCGTCCTGACCGGGCTCGACGATAAGGCTGGCGCGAGCAGCGAACACTGCGGTGGACAACTGATCGGCTATCCCTACCTGGCATTCGGCGCCGGCAGCGGCGACCGCGTCGATCAGCCGCTCAGCCGCCTGCTGCTCGGACCCGAAGAACCGGGCCGCCCCGCGCACCGGCAACACCACCAGCCCGGGCCGCAGCACCTCGGCGCGGGGCACCAGATCGTCCACCGCCACGATGACTCTTTCGAAGAAGCGGGCGTCGCGGTCGGGATCCGCGGTGACGACGTGCAGTTGCGGACAGTTGGCCGCCGCCTCCCGTCGCCGCAGGCCTCGCCGCACTCCGGCCGCGCGGGCGGCCGACGAGCAGGCAATCACCCGGTTGGCCAGGGTGACTGCGACCGGAGCCGTCGCAGGCAGGCCCGCCGCCGCCGCGGCGGCCACTGCGGGCCAGTCCATGCACCAGATCGCCAACACCCGAGAGGTCATCGAACACTCACACCGACTCACCCGGCTGCATCGTCGCAGGCGGGGTCACGATGCGCCGCTCCTCCTCATCGCTGCGCTCTGCATCGTCGCCGGCGGGTGGACCGCCCGTCCGCGTGCACACACGTCGATTCGCACTCTGCTGATCCGCCCGAAGCCAGGGATGGCGCTCATGGTGGTTTCATAGCCACCCACCCTGGCCTCCAGCCGCAGGTGTGCCCCCTGCCAGTCGCCGTCGACGACCAGCAGAGTGCAGCCTTTCTGCTGCGCCCGGGCCACCACCGCCCGCGCCCGGCTCGGCGGCACCCACCGTCCACCCAGGCCCAGCACCACGAGATCCATCCCGTCCATGAGCACCGCGGCCACCTCGACCGGATCGGTTCCCGGATCCGGTATCAACGCCAGCCGGCTCAGGTCCGCACCCATCTCCACCGCGGCCAGCAACCCGACCTTCGGCTGGCCGACGATGGCTGCGTTGTGACCGGCAGCCGTCACCGCGGCCACCATGCTCAACGGCAACGACCGGGCTCCCGACAGCACCGCCACCACTCCCCTGGGCAACGCGCCGGGAAGCACATCAGCCAGCGACGGCGGTACCGGCAGCTTGGCCTCTGCATCGAGAAGCAGTCCCTTGGCAAGGGTAGGGCTGTGCCTACCGGCCTGACGTCCGGCACCTACCTTTCCGGTTACCGCCGCCATCTGTCGGCGCAGCTGTTTGAGCTGCTCAGCACGAGTGCTGTGCTGGCCGACAGCAGCCGTCATCACCCCTCCTGACTCGCAAGTATCGAAAGTATGTTCGATTAATGCGAGTCAACACCTGCCCACCGACAACGTCAAGAAACAGGAGAGGCTGCTTGTGCTGGCGTTACTGATGTGGCTTAAGCGTCGCGATTGCCGTCGATGGCCACGTCGAATGTGCTCAGGGCGCCCAGTGTGTTTCGAGGACGATCGAAAGGCGGCGCAGAGCACCGTGGACGCGCATCAAAGCCGTGGACGCACTCAGTCCGGCGACAAACCCGGACTTCTCACTCCCACTCGATGGTGCCCGGTGGCTTGCTGGTCACATCCAGCACTACCCGGTTGACTTCGGCGACCTCATTGGTGATGCGGGTGGAGATGCGTTCCAGCACCTCGTAGGGCACCCGGGTCCAGTCGGCAGTCATGGCGTCCTCGCTGGACACCGGGCGCAGCACGATCGGGTGCCCGTAAGTACGGTCGTCACCTTGCACGCCGACCGACCGGACGTCGGCCAACAACACCACCGGGCACTGCCAGATCGAACTGTCCAGGCCGGCTGCCGTCAGCTCCTCGCGGGTGATCACATCAGCGCGCCGCAGCGTCGCCAACCGCTGGGCAGTGACCTCACCGACGATCCGGATGCCCAAACCGGGTCCCGGGAACGGCTGACGGGCAACGATTTCTTCCGGCAGGCCCAACTCGCGGCCCACCGCGCGCACCTCGTCTTTGAACAGCAAGCGCAGCGGTTCGACGAGCTTGAACTTCAGATCGCCGGGCAGGCCACCCACATTGTGATGGCTCTTGATGTTTGCCGTGCCACTGCCTCCGCCGGACTCCACCACATCGGGGTACAGCGTGCCCTGCACCAGGAACTCGATGTTCCCGTCCTCAGCCGCCCCAGACGCACTGTCGCTGAGTATGTCTCGCACAGCGCCCTCGAACGCGCGGATGAACTGGCGACCGATGATCTTGCGCTTACCTTCTGGATTGGTCACCCCGGACAGCGCCGCGAGGAAGGTGTCCGCCACGTCGACGGTCACCAGGTTCGCGCCGGTGGCAGCGACGAAATCGCGCTGCACCTGAACGCGCTCACCCGCCCGCAGCAGGCCGTGATCGACGAAGACACAGGTCAGCCGGTCCCCGATGGCCCGCTGCACCAGCGCGGCGGCCACCGCGGAGTCCACTCCGCCGGACAACCCGCAGATCGCGTGGCCGTCACCGATCTGTTCCCGGACCTGTTCGACTAACGCAGTGGCGATGTTGGCGGCCGTCCACTCGGCGCCGAGTCCGGCGAAGTCGTGCAGGAACCGGCTGAGCACCTGCTGGCCATGCGGCGTATGCATTACCTCCGGGTGGTATTGCACGCCGGCCAGCCGTCGGGTCCGGTCTTCGAATGCCGCCACCGGCGACCCGGGACTGCCGGCCACCACCTCGAAACCGGCCGGCGCGGCGGTCACCGCGTCACGGTGGCTCATCCACACCGGCTGGGTTTCGGACAGGCCTGAATGCAGTTCTCCGCCCGTCACTTTCAGCTCGGTGCGGCCGAACTCGCTGGTGCCGGTACGGGCGACGGTGCCACCCAGCGCCTGCGCCATGGCCTGGAAGCCGTAACAGATGCCGAACACCGGCACATCGAGGTCGAACAGCGCGGGGTCGAGTTGCGGCGCCCCTTCGGCGTAGACACTGGCCGGCCCGCCGGACAGGACCACCGCCTGGGGATCGCGGGATTTGATGTCCTCGACTGTGGCGGTGTGCGGAATCACCTCGGAGTAAACCCGCGCCTCGCGCACCCGCCGCGCGATCAACTGCGCATACTGCGCGCCGAAATCGACCACCAGCACCGGGCGAGGCGACGAAGATTCCATTGCCAGCAGTCTAAAGGCGATCGCGAGCGCGGCTGAAAGCCGGCCGAAGCGGGTCGCCGCAATCATCAAAGGCGATCGCGAGCGCGGCTGAAAGCCGGCCGAAGCGGGTCGCCGCAATCATCAAAGGCGATCGCAGTAAGCGCGAACCTGCCGTCCTTGGCCCGCTGGCATGGTGGAGTAGGGAGCGAAACAAGTTCCGCCAGCCGAAAGCGAGGCTACTGTGCTTGGTCTACCGGATTCGGTGCACGCCATCCTGTTCGATCTCGATGGTGTACTCACTGACACCGCCAGTGTGCACACCGCCGCCTGGAAGGCCATGTTCGACGATTTCCTTCGTAAGCGCGCCGATGAAAACGACGAGGAGTTCGTGCCGTTCGACCCGGACAAGGACTACCTGGAATACGTCGACGGCAAGCCCCGCGAAGACGGTGTGCGGTCTTTTCTGGAAAGCCGCGGCATCGACCTGCCGGAGGGCGACGCCGACGATCCCTCGGACGCGGACACGGTGCACGGCCTGGGCACCCGCAAAAACGATGCCTTTCAGAAGGCCCTTCATGAAGACGGTGTCAAGGTGTTCGACGGGTCGCGGCGCTACTTGGACGCGGTCAAGGAGGCGGGCCTGAAGGTCGCCGTTGTTTCGTCCAGTGCCAATACCGAGGAGATACTCAAGGTCGCCGGTATTGAACAATTCGTTCAGCAGCGCGTTGACGGCGTGACGCTGCGCGAAGAACACCTGGACGGCAAGCCGGCTCCCGATTCGTTTCTGCGTGCAGCCGAGCTGCTCGACGTCGAGCCCAGCGCGGCGGCGGTGTTCGAAGACGCCATCTCCGGTGTCGAGGCCGGCCACGCCGGCCACTTCGGATACGTGGTGGGCGTCGACCGGCACGGAGAGGGTGACAAGTTGCGCGAAAGCGGTGCCGACGTCGTCGTCAAAGACCTCGCGGACCTGCTGGGCGACGACTCATGATCACCGAGGACGTCTTTCCGATCGAACCGTGGCAGGTCAAGGAAACCAGACTCGAACTGAACATCCTGGCGCAAACCGAATCGCTGTTCGCACTGTCCAACGGCCATATCGGGTTGCGCGGCAACCTCGACGAAGGCGAGCCGCACGGCTTGCCCGGCACCTACCTCAACTCTTTCTACGAGGTACGCCCGCTGCCCTACGCCGAGGCCGGGTTCGGGTTCCCCGAAGCCGGTCAGACCGTCGTCGACGTGACCAACGGCAAGATCATCCGGTTGCTGGTCGACGACGAGCCGTTCGATGTGCGCTACGGCGAGCTGTTGGAACACGAGCGGACACTGGACCTGCGCGCCGGCACGTTGACCCGTCGGGCGCACTGGCGCTCACCGGCGGACAAGCAGGTGAAGATCGTATCGACCCGGCTGGTGTCGCTGGCTCAACGCGGTGTCGCGGCCATCGAGTACGTCGTCGAAGCGATCGACGAGTTCGTCCGGGTGACGTTGCAGTCCGAACTAGTGAGCAACGAGGACCAGCCGCAGACCTCCGATGATCCGCGGGTGGCGGCAGTGCTGGACAACCCGCTGGAAGCCGTCGACCAAGAGACGTCCACTGACCTGCGGGCACTGCTGATGCACCGGACCAGGACAAGCGGATTGATGATGGCCGCGGTGATGGACCACGAAATCGACGTGCCCGGGCGCGTCGAGGTCAGTACCGAAGTGCGCCCTGACCTGGCCCGCACCACCGTGATCTGTGGCCTTCGCCCCGGACAGAAGCTGCGCATCGTCAAATACCTCGCTTACGGCTGGTCGAGTCTGCGCTCACGCCCTGCGTTGCGGGACCAGGCCGCGGCCGCGATCACCGGGGCGCGGTACTGCGGCTGGCAGGGTTTGGTCGACGCGCAGCGCGAGTACCTCGATAAATTCTGGGACAGCGCGGACGTCGAAATAGAGGGCGACCCGGTGATCCAGCAGGCGGTGCGATTCGGTCTGTTCCACCTGCTGCAGGCCAGCGCACGCGCCGAAGTCCGCGCGATCGCCGGCAAGGGCCTCACCGGCAGCGGGTATGACGGGCACGCGTTCTGGGACACCGAAGGATTCGTTCTTCCCGTCCTCACCTACACCGCACCGCACGCGGCGGCTGACGCGCTGCAGTGGCGGGCGTCCACCTTGGATCTGGCCCGTGACCGAGCGGCCGAATTGGACCTGGCCGGCGCGGCCTTCCCGTGGCGGACCATTCGGGGTCAGGAGTGCTCGGGGTACTGGCCGGCCGGCACCGCGGCGTTTCACGTCAACGCCGACATCGCGATGGCTTTCGAGCGCTACCGCATCGTCACCGGGGACGAGTCGCTGGAAGAGCAATACGGCCTGGAAGTGCTGATTGAGACCGCCCGGCTGTGGCGCTCACTGGGGCACCACGACCGGCACGGCGTCTGGCACATCGACGGCGTCACCGGACCAGACGAGTACACCGCCATTGTGCGGGACAACACCTTCACCAACCTGATGGCCGCCCACAACCTGCGGGTGGCCGCCGAGGCGTGCGCCCGGCATCCGGAGAAGGCGCGCGCGATGGGCGTCACCACTGAAGAGACCGCCGCCTGGCGGGACGCGGCCAACGCGGCCGCCATCCCGTTCGACGAGGAACTCGGGGTGCATCAGCAGTGCGAAGGCTTCACCACCTATCGCCGAATGGGACTTCGAGAACCACCAGAAATATCCGCTACTGCTCAACGAGCCCTATGTGCGGCTTTACCCTTCGCAGGTGGTCAAGCAAGCCGATCTGGTGTTGGCGATGCAATGGCAAAGCCACGCGTTCACGCCGGAACAGAAGGCCTGCAACGTCGACTACTACGAATCGCGCACGGTGCGCGATTCGTCGCTGTCGGCCTGCACTCAGGCAGTGATGTGCGCCGAGGTCGGTCATTTGGAGCTCGCCCACGACTACGCCTACGAGGCCGCGCTCATCGACTTACGCGACCTGCACAACAACAGCCAAGACGGTCTGCACATGGCGTCGCTGGCCGGCGCGTGGACCGCGCTGGTCGCCGGTTTCGGCGGTCTGCGCGACGACGAGGGGGTGCTGTCGCTTGACCCGCAGCTGCCGGACGCCTTCGCCTGTATGCGGTTCCGATTGCGATGGCGCGAGTTTCGGTTGACGGTGTGCGTCAGCCATGACGAGGTCACCTACACGTTGCGGGACGGGCCCGAGGGCCAGGAGCTGGTCATCCGCCACGCCGGTGAGGAAATCACCTTGAGCACTGAAGAGCCGACGACCGTGCCGGTGCGGCCGCGTAAATCACTGCTGCCGCCGCCGTCGCAGCCACCGGGCCGCGAGCCGACGCATCGCCGCGCCGTCGCTGCCCCGAAATCGCAGTAAGTCGTTCGGCTAGCGCGGGTCGAGGATCCGCGCCACCTCATCGCCGACGGCAGCCCGCAGGTCCGCGGCCGGCAACTCCTCGATACCGGCCGCTGAGCGCAGGATCGGCTCGAACAGCCGCCAACCGAACTGCAGGGCAAGCGCATTGGCGACCGCCAGTCGGGCGCCGGCATCGCTGTCGTGGCGGGAACGCACCTGCTCGAGCAGGGCGGCGACGTTGGGGAAATGCTTCTGCAGCTGGCCGGCCGGATAGCCGTCGAGCAACGTGCGGGCCATCACCCGCAACTGCTGGTCGGCGGCCGCATCGATTTGCTCAGCCGGCACCCCGGCGGCCAGCAGCTCGGTAAGGTTCGCGCCCAAGTGGTCGAGCACCGCACCGACCAGTTGCTCCTTGGCGCCGAAGTGGCGAAAGACCAGGCCGTGGTTGACCTTCGAGCGCGCGGCGATGTCGCGAATGGAGGTGGCGGCCGGACCGTGTTCGGCGAACAGTTCGCCAGCGGCGGTCAGTATCGCGGCGGCCACCTCTTCGCGCCCGACGGGTGCGTTTGGCCGTTTGGCTCGCGAACTCGACCGTGAATCGGACCTTGACACGCGTGTAGTCATGTGACTACAGTAACCGATACACCTACCGTAGTCATGTGACTACACCTGGCAATGAGGACACCACTATGAGTACTTCGCCAACCACCCCCCTGACCGTGACGAAGCTGGGCAGCCGCATCGGCGCCCGCGTTGACGGGGTGCGGCTGAGCGGGGCACTGGACGCCACCACGGTCGAGGAGATCCGCCGGGCACTGTTGTCCCACAGAGTGATCTTCTTTCGCGGTCAGCACCACCTCGACGACCAGGGGCAGCTTGCGTTCGCTGAATTGCTGGGCACGCCGGTCGGTCACCCGGCCGCTGCTTTCTTCGCCGCCGACAACGGGCCCATCATCACCCCGATCAACTCCGAATACGGCAAGGCGACGCGCTGGCATACCGATGTCACGTTCGTCGCCGACTATCCGTCGGCCTCGGTGCTGCGTGCGGTCACGCTGCCCAGCTACGGCGGATCGACGCTGTGGGCCTCGACCGCGGCGGCCTATGCCGATCTGCCCGAACCGTTGAAGTGCCTCGTCGACAATCTGTGGGCGCTGCACACCAACCGCTTCGACTACGTGGCCGCCGAGCCGGAATCCGGGACAGACCGACGCGCAGCGGGCGTTCCGTCAGGTGTTCGAGAAGCCGGATTTTCGCACTGAGCATCCGGTGGTCCGGGTGCATCCGGAGACCGGTGAACGCACCCTGGTCGCCGGCGACTTCGTGCGGGGCTTCGTCGGCCTGGACAGCCACGAGTCGCACGTGCTGTTCGAACTGCTGCAACGCCGGATCACCGTGCCGGAGAACACGATCCGGTGGAACTGGGAGCCGGGTGACGTGGCCATCTGGGACAACCGTGCGACCCAGCACCGAGCGATCGACGACTACGACGATCAGTATCGGCTGATGCACCGGGTCACGCTGATGGGCGATGTGCCCGTCAGCGTGCACGGCGAACACAGCCGGGTGGTCAACGGCGCACCACTCGCGGCGGTCGCCAGCTGAGGCGGCCGGTCAGCCCGCGGAGCTGATCGGCGCAATCGGCAGCCACCGCAGCGCGGCCGGCGCGTCAGCGGGCACCACCGGATGCACGGGCGGGACGGGGTCCAATTGCTGATAGGGCTGACCCTGCCGCGGACGCACGTCCTCTTCGCCCTTGTTCGGCCACAGCGACGCAGCCCGCTCGGCTTGCGCGGTGATCGACAGCGACGGGTTGACTCCGAGATTGGCTGAGATGGCGGCGCCGTCGACCACGGAGAGCGTCGGGTATCCGTAGACCCGGTGATAGGGGTCGATGACGCCGTTTTCCGGGGTGTCGCTGATCGCCGCACCGCCCAGGAAGTGTGCGGTCAGCGGAATGTTGAACAGCTCGCCCCAGGTGCCACCTGCGACGCCGTCGATCTTCTTGGCGATGCGGCGGGTGACTTCATTGCCGACCTTGATCCAGGTGGGGTTCGGTTCGCCGTGGCCTTGCTTGCTGGTGAACCGGCGGAAACCCAGCTTGGTCCGCTTGGTGAAGGTGGTGATGGAGTTGTCGAGGTTTTGCATCACCAGCGCGATCATCGTCCGCTCACTCCACTGCTTGGGGTTGAGCAGGCGCAGCGTGCCGCGCGGGTCCTGGCGCGCCGTCGCGATCAGTTGCCTCCAGCGCGGCACGTCCGAGCCGCCCTCACCGGGGCCGTCGGTCATCAACGTCTGCAACATCGCCATCGCGTTGGACCCTTTGCCGTACCGGCAGGGCTCGACATGCGTGTCGGACGACGGGTGAATCGACGACGTGATCGCCACCCCGTGCGTCAGATCCAGCTCCGGGTCCACTTCGAATTTCCCGGCGCCGACGATCGCCTCGGAGTTGGTGCGGGTCAGCACCCCCAACCGATCGGACAACCCGGGCAGCTTGCCCTTGTCGCGCATCTTGAACAGCAGCCGCTGCGTACCGTAGGTGCCGGCGGCCAGCACCAGATTGGTGGTGGTGAAGGTGCGCTTCTGCTTGCGGATCCAGCGCCCGGTGCGCACGGTGTGCACCTCCCACACCCCGTCGGGCCGCTGCTCGAAGCCGGTCACGGTGGTCATCGGGTGCACCTCGGCGCCGGCGGACTCGGCGAGGTAGAGGTAATTCTTGACCAGGGTGTTCTTGCCGTTGTGCCGGCAGCCGGTCATACACTCCCCGACTTCGCGGCAACCGGTGCGCGCCGGGCCGGCCCCGCCGAAGTACGGGTCCGGCACCGTCTTACCGGGCGTCTTCTTGCCGTCGGGGCCGAAAAATACCCCGACCGGCGTCGGCACCCAGGTGTCGCCGACGCCCATTTCGTCGGCGACTTCCTTCATGATGCGGTCGGCGTCGGTGAACGTCGGGTTGCGCACCACGCCCAGCATCCGTTGCGCCTGCTGGTAGTGCGGCATCAGTTCGGCACGCCAGTCCGTGATGTGTGCCCATTGCTTGTCGACGAAGAACGGTTCGGTCGGCACGTACAAGGTATTGGCGTAAACCAGTGACCCACCACCCACGCCGGCGCCGGCCAGGATCATCACATCGCGCAGCAGATGGATGCGCTGAATGCCGTAGCAGCCCAGCTTGGGCGCCCACAGGAAGCGACGCAGATCCCAGGATGTCTTGGCGAAGTCCTTGTCGGCGAAGCGCTGACCGGCTTCCAGCACGCCGACGCGGTACCCCTTCTCCGTCAGCCGCAGCGCGGTGGTGCTGCCGCCAAACCCAGAACCGATGATCAGAACGTCGTAGTCCGGCTTCATCGCACCATTATGAACTGACAGTCCAGTAACGAGCCAGTGGGTTCGCGCAACCCAGAGCCGGCGAGCGTGCGCGTCTGCCCGCCGACACGCCGCAACTGCCGTACGTCTCTGCACGCTCAGCCCTCAGTGGCTTAGCTTCCGACGGTCAGCCCGACCTTCTGGAACTCTTTGAGGTCGCAGTAGCCCGCTTTGGCCATCGATCGCCGCAGACCGCCGACCAGGTTCAGCGATCCGAACGGGTCGTCGGACGGGCCACCCAGCACTTGTCGCAGCGGCGGGCGTTCCCCGACGGCGACCTGCAGCAGCGCACCGCGGGGCAACGACGGATGCGCCGCGGCCGTCGGCCAGAACCAGCCGTCGCCGAGCGCCTCGGCCGCCTCGGCGAGCGGGGTACCGAGAACCACCGCGTCCGCGCCGCAGGCGATCGCTTTGGCCAGCTCACCGGAAGTGTGGATGTCACCGTCGGCCAGCACATGCACGTAACGACCGCCGGTCTCGTCGAGGTACTCACGCCGGGCGGCGGCGGCGTCGGCGATGGCGGTGGCCATCGGCACGCTGATGCCCAGCACCTCGTCGCTGGTCGTCACGCCGCGGGTGGAGCCATAGCCGACGATGACGCCGGCGGCGCCGGTGCGCATCAGGTGCAGCGCGGTGCGGTGGTCGAGCACGCCGCCGGCCACCACCGGCACGTCGAGCTCCGAGATGAACGTCTTGAGGTTGAGCGGCTCCCCGTCGGAAGCCACCCGTTCAGCCGAGACGATCGTGCC
>CAWFTT010000026.1:0-464897 GCA_963818785.1 uncultured Actinomycetota bacterium
AGCGCGCGCTGGAGAAGGGCGGGGCATATCAGGTGGGAAGAGGGTAGCTGAGTTATCGTAGCCCGCGTAGCGCAGCGACACGCGGGATCACGGATGAAGACCCGGATGTCGCTTGACTCATCCGGGCTACGCTTCCGCAACGACAGTTAGCGATCCGTCGCCGCGATCACGTCCTTGATCAGCCGCGCCAGTCCCGGCATGTCGCCGCTGGGATCGACGCTGTCTCCCATGCGCACCACCACCATGTGCTGCGATGGAATGATCACGCAGCGCTGGCCGAGATTGCCTGAGGCGTAATAGGCATCGCGGGGAATGCCGAGGCTGACCCGGCGTTTCGCATCTGGATGCTCGCTGCGGTTGGTCCAGAAGCCCGCGGCATAGTCGGTGTCCAGCGTCGTCCAGGTAATGAAGTCTACCCATTCCGGATGCAGGATGCGTTTTCCCGCGATCTTGCCGTCGTTGAGATAGAGCAGGCCGAACCGTGCCCAGTCGCGCGCGCTCGCCAGCATGTTGTTGGCGCCCTGCAACGTTCCGGAGCCGTCGAACTCCAGCGTCACGTCGCGCATGCCGAGCGGATTGAACAGCTCGCGCCAGGCAAAGGCGAGGCTCTGCTCGGGCCCGCCGACCCCTTCGCGGATGATGCGCGCCAGGATTTGCGTGGTCGCGCTGGAATAGGCCCAGCGTGTGCCGGGCTCGGCGATCAACGGCGCCTTCACCGCAAAGGCCGCCATGTCGTCATGGGCGAACATCTGCTCCGACGGATTGCGTGGATCGTCGGTCTCATCCAGCGCAAGGCCCGACGTCATGCGCATGAGATGGCCGACTTCGATCTCGCGGCGTGGATCGTCGGCGCCGTGCCATTCCGGGATCAGCGCCGGCAGCGACGGCGAGGTGAGGCCGTGCTGGGTCATGATGCCGAGCAATGCGTTGATCATTGATTTGGTCATGGAAAAGCTCGGCAACGGGGTGTCGATGCGATGCCGGGCGCATACCGCTCGGCGATGATGCGGCCATCGCGCACCACGACGACGGCCTTGGTCCGGCGCAGCGGCGGTTCCGCCGGCTCCTCGAAGGCGTGATCGAGCGCGGACCTCAGCGCCGGGTCGGACGGCGCGACCGTTTCGGGCCCGGCGATCTCGGGCAACAGCGGCGGCGCTTCGGTGTCTTCAGCGCGACGATGTCGGCCTTGAGCAGATAGGGCTCCTTGCCGCCGAGCACGCGGACGCAACCAAAACCCTCGCGGAAGATGGTGTGGGTCGCGAACAGGCCGGCGACCGACACGTCGAGCTGTCTGGTCGCGCGATCGAGTTGATAGCGCATGCCGAATTTGAGGCGGCGGATGCCCGGACGGTCCATGATCTCGGCAAAGGACGCCTGCGGATCGAGATGAGAGACGAAGATTTTCGCGCAGAGCGCATCGGCGGCGGCGCCAGTCGCGGAACGGATCGCGATGTCCGGCCGGCGGATGACGATCACCCCGGCGACGGCAGCCACGGCCAGCGCGACCTGATGCCAAGCAGGCCTCGCCAGTTCACCAGTGTCCTCACTCACGTCCCGAGGGATTTTCTATCGTGCCTTCTGCGCTCCGCCAACCGAAGAGAGAGGTGTAAGGTAGACCGGGCGGCGGCACGTCGTCATCGGGGACGAAGAAGTCCGGCATCAGCGGCACGCGCGGATCGACGCGATAGCGTCGAAATCGCGCACGCCCTCTGGCATAGAGAAGCTGTCGTCGATCAGGAAATGCCCGCTGAACTCGCGCGCCGGCTGCGTGAAGATCGCGTGCGCCGCGTCGGCCATGATCTCGGGCGTGCGGCTCGCGCGCATCATGGCGTCGCCGCCGAGGAGATTGCCGACCGCGGCGGTGGCGATGGCGGTGCGCGGCCACAGCGCATTGACGGCGATCCGGCGCGCGGAACTCGCCGGCCATGCCGAGCACGCACATGCTCATGCCGAATTTGGCCATGGTGTAGGCGGTGGGCGCGAACCATTTCGGCTTCATGTCGAGCGGCGGCGACAGCATCAGGACGTGCGGATTCTCCGCCTTCTTGCAGATGCGGCATGCAGGTCTTGGAGACCAGGAAGGTGCCGCGGGCATTGATCCGATGCATCAGGTCGAAGCGCTTCATTCGGTCGCCTGCGACGTCGGTGAGGCGATGGCGCTGGCATTGTTGACGCAGATGTCGATGCCGCCGAATTCGGCGACGGTCTTCTCGACCGCGTCGCATCACCTGCTCCTCGTAGCGGATATCGCAGACCAGCGGCAGCGCCTTGCCGCCGGCGGCCTCGATCTCCTCGGCGGCGGTGTAGATGGTGCCCGGCAGCTTGGGATGCGGCTCGGCGGTCTTGGCGGCGATGGCGATATTGGCGCCGTCGCGCGCGGCGCGCAGCGCGATGGCCAGGCCGATGCCGCGGCTGGCGCCGGTGATGAACAGGGTCTTGCCTTGGAGCGAGGTCATCATGGACTCCTGTGTGGGAAGCACGCAAGTTGTACTCCCTCCGCCCTTGCGGGAGAGGGTCGGGGCGGGGGGTCAACGCAAAGGCCGCATGCTTGGACCCCACCCCTAACCCCTCCCCGCAAGGGGGAGGGGAATTCAGCAACCCTATTGCGCCGCGGCTTCGGCACCGCGGGTACGCGGATCGGGCGCGCCCAACAGCTCGTTTGGCGTCACCATGATCGAATTGGCCGAGCAGCAGGTCATGGCCTGCACCACGTTGTGGCCTTTGGCCCTGAGCTCGGCGAGCACGTCTTCCGGAAAGCCGGGCTCGACCCTGACCTCGTCGGGCATCCACTGGTGATGCACACGCGGTGCGGCGACCGCGGCCTCGATGTCCATGTGATAGTCGAGGGCATTGACGATGACCTGCAGCACCGTGGAGATGATCCGGCTGCCGCCCGGCGTGCCGGTCACCAGCACCGGCTTGCTGCCCCGCATCACGATGGTGGGCGTCATCGACGACAGCGGCCGCTTGCCAGGACCGGGCAGGTTGGCCTCGTAGCCGACCAGTCCGTAGGCGTTGGCAGCGCCTGCCGCAGCGGTGAAATCGTCGAGCTCGTTGTTGAGCAGCACGCCGGTGCCGTCGGCGACGAGGCCGACGCCATAGCTGAAGTTCAGCGTCGTGGTGTTGCTGACGGCGTTGCCGGAGCTGTCGACGACCGAGAAATGCGTGGTGTTGGTGCCTTCGTGCGCCGGCATGCCCGACATCAGCTTGTCGGCCGGCGTCGCGTGCTCGGGATCGATGCTCGCGCGCAGCCTGGCGGCGTAATCCTTGGCGATCAGGGTCGCGATCGGCGCGCTGACGAAAGCGGGATCGCCGAGATAGCGCGCGCGGTCGGCATAGGCGCGCTTCATCGCCTCGATCAAGAGATGCAGCGACGGCGCCGAGCCCTGTTTCAGCGCGGCCAGATCGAAGCCTTCCAGATGTTCAGCGACTCGATCAGGACCACGCCGCCGGACGACGGCTGCGGCATCGATATGATGTCATAGCCGCGATAGGTCCCGCGTACCGGCATGCGGATGGCCGGTCGATATTCTTGAAATCATCCGCCGTCATGATGCCGCCGGCTTCGCGAACGCCTGCGCGAGCTTCTCCGCAATCGGCCCCTCATAGAAACCGCGCGGCCCCTGCTCGGCGACGGCCTTCAGCGTCTCGGCAAGATCGGGCTGCACCAGTTTGTCGCCTTCGCCGAGCGATGTCCCGTCCGGCCGCGAGAAGATCTTCGCCGAAGCCGGCCATCTCGCCAGCCGCTGTGGAAAACCGGCAGCGTGTCGGCCAAATCGTCGGTGACGACGAAACCGTCACGCGCGAGATCGATCGGGCTCGACGAGTTGCGCCAGCGTGAATTTGCCGGAGCCGAATTTGTCCAGCGCCAGTGCGAGGCCGGCGACCGTGCCGGGCACGCCGATGCCAAGCGCCGAATCGCGTGACTTTGCATCGTCGGGCTTGCCGTCGGGCCCGAGGAAGCTGTCCCGGGTCATCGCCGCCGGCGCCATCTCGCGGTAGTCGATCGCGACGTCTTGCCGGTGGCGAGATGAATCAGCATGAAGCCGCCGCCACCGATATTGCCGGCGCGGGGATAGGTGACGGCCATCGCAAAACCGGTGGCGACCGCCGCGTCGACGGCATTGCCGCCCTGGCGGAGGATGTCTCCGCCGATCTGGGCGGCGATCTTCTCCTGCGCCACCACCATGCCGTGCTCGGCAGATACGGGGTGGATGCGATCGGCAGGCGGCGGAACGCTGCGGTCCTGCGCGGAGGCAGGCAAAACAAGAGCTAGCGAAACGGAGGGCTGCAATCAGCCGCCGGTTGACTGCTGTCGACTGCATCAAAATTCCGCCGTTCGTTCGGGACAACCAGACCTCGACATTATCGTATATGGATCGTCGGCCGAATGGCAAAGCGCTTCGGCGTGAACGGTAAGGACATTTTTGAATGGTTGTGACCGATCGGAGTCAGGCGAAGCCGCCGCGCGGCGGGATTATCCCCGCGGTCAGCCGTCATCAGCTGGATTTTCTTCGATTGGGCAGCGCAGCCCTATTTCACATTGATCACGACCTTCGTGTTCGCGCCCTATTTCGCGACCCATGTTGCCCGCGATGCGGCGGAAGGCCAGGCCCTCTGGGGCTTTGCGACCGCAGCCGCGGGCATCGCGATCGCGCTGGCCTCGCCGGTGCTCGGCGCGATCGCGGACGCCGCGGGCCGGCGCAAGCCATGATGCCGGCTTCGGCGCGATGCTGGTGATCGGGGCCTCGCTGATGTGGTTCGGCAAGCCCGGCGACCCCAGGTGATCCGCCGCTGCTGTTCTGTTATGCCATCGCCACCGTCGGCGTCGAATTTGCAACCGTGTTCAACAATGCGATGATGCCCACCCTAGTGCCGCCCGATCGGATCGGGCGCCTGTCCGGCACCGGCTGGGCGACCGGATACATCGGCGGCATCTTGAGTCTCATCCTCGTGCTCGGCTTTCTCGCGGCCAGTCCCGAGAGCGGCCGCACGCTGTTCGGGCTTACACCGCTGTTTGGGCTCGATCCCGTCAGCCATCAGGGTGACCGCATTTCCGGTCCGCTGACCGGCATCTGGTTCGTCGTCTTCGTGCTGCCGATGTTCCTACTGACACCGGACTATCCGGCGCGACATCCCCTGCGGGAGGCGCTGCGCGAAGGTCTCGTCGAGCTGAAGCAGACCTTGCGCGAATTGCCGCACCAGAAATCGCTCGCCGCGTTCCTGCTGGCCAACATGATCTACACCGACGGGCTGGTGTCGCTGTTCGCCTTTGGCGGCATCTACGCCGCCGGCACCTTGGCTCGAACATGATCCAGATCGGCACCTTCGGCATCATCCTTGCGATTGCCGGCACGTTCGGTGGTTATATCGGCGGCAAGCTCGACGATGCCATTGGCTCGAGGCGCGTCGTCGCCGGCAGCCTGATCGTTCTGCTGCTCGCGATCGTCGCGATCCTTCTCGTCGACAAGGACTCGATCCTATTTGTGCGCGTGAAGTCGCCGCAACCTGGCGGCGCGCTGTTCGCCTCGGCCGCCGAGCGCGCCTATCTCATTCTCGGCTGCTGCATCGGCGCGGTCGGCGCGCCGCTGCAGGCGGCCTCGCGCTCGCTGCTCATTCGCCTGGCGCCGAAGGCCCGCATCGCGCAATATTTCGGCCTGTTCGCGCTGACCGGAAAGGTCACGTCATTCGTCGGCCCGCTGCTGATCGGCGTCGTCACGGCCGCGACCGCGAGCCAGAAGGCCGGCATGGCGGTGCTGGTGCCGTTCTTCGTGACGGGGCTCGCGCTGCTGGCGCGGGTGCGGCCGTAGCTCACCTCTCTTTCGTCATTCCGGGCTCACAGCTGCGCGGCGCCCCGGAATGCCGACCGAGAAATTTAATGCCGGAAATGCCGCACGCCCGTGGGGGAACACCATGGCGATGTCGTGCTCGTCGGCGGCCTTGACCACCTCGTCGTCGCGCATCGAGCCGCCCGGCTGGATCACGGCGGTGGCGCCGGCCTCGATGCACGCGAGCATGCCGTCGGCGAACGGGAAGAACGCATCGGAGGCGACCACCGCGCCTCTCGTCAACGGCTCGGCGAGCTTCAACTCAGCGGCGGCATCCTGCGCCTTGCGCGCCGCGATGCGCGCGGATTCGACCCGGCTCATCTGGCCCGCGCCGATGCCGACGGTGGCAAGATCCTTGGCATAGACGATGGTGTTCGACTTGACATGCTTGACGACGCGGAAGGCAAACATCAGGTCGCGCATTTCCTGTTCCGTCGGCGCGCGCCTGGTCGCGACCTTCAGCACCATGTCGTCGACCACGGCGTTGTCGCGGCCCTGCACCAGCAATCCACCGGCGACCGTCTTCGCGGTAAGACCGATCGCGCGCGGATCGGGCAAGCCGCCGGTCAGCAGGTCAGCCGTCAGCGCGGTGCTCACCGGGTGGCTCGACGGTGCCCGGACAGTGCTGGACCGCCCGACGGTCGCCGCCACCCTGGCCGCGCTGGCCGCCCACCGCATGGTGTTCGGCATCAACACGTTGTTGGCGCTGATGCTGGTCCGGCATGCGCACGGGACGGCGGTCGGTGGCCTGGGCACCGCAGCCTTGTTCGTCGCCGCTACGGGAGCCGGTTCGCTTGCGGCCAACGCCTTGACGCCGCCCGCGGTGCGCCGCTGGGGGCGCTACCGCACAGCCAACGGAGCGCTGGCCGCTGCAGCGGTCGTCCAGGTCGGGGCCGCTTGGCTGCACCTGCCCGTCATGGTGGTGTCCGCGGCATTCCTCGGCCTGGCCGGACAGGTGGTCAAGCTGTGCGCTGACACCGCGATGCAAGTCGATGTCGACGACGCGTTGCGCGGACACGCCTTTGCTGTGCAGGACGCGTTGTTTTGGGTTTCGTTCGTCGCTGCAATCACGGTCGCCGCGATCATCATCCCCGGCGGCGGCCACTCCCCCGGGCTGGCGCTGGCCGGGACGGTGCTGTACGTGACCGGCCTGGTAGTGCATGCGGTGGTCGGTCGCCGGGGCCAGTTCGCAGGTGCCGGTTAAAGTAGCCCGGTGGCCCGCCCTGGCCCGATGGTGGCCGACTTGAAAGCGGAAAGCGACGAGCTCGACGCACTCGTCGCGGTGCTGCCTGAACACCGGTGGGCCGAGCGGACGCCGTCGCCGGGCTGGTCGATCGCGCACCAGATCGCGCATCTGTGGTGGACCGATCGGGTCGCGCTGACGGCGGTGCAAGACGCGCCAGGTTTCGCGGAGGTGCAGGCACAGGCGGCGAAGAATCCGGCCGGTTTTGTCGACGCCGGCGCCGAGGACTTGGCGCGTACGCCGCCGGGGCAGCTTCTCACCGGGTGGCGCGAGACTCGCGACCGACTGCACGAGGCGCTGCTCGAGGTTCCTGAGGACCGCAAATTGCCGTGGTTCGGGCCACCGATGAGCGCGGCATCGATGGCGACCGCGCGGTTGATGGAGACGTGGGCGCACGGACTCGACGTCGCCGACGCCCTAGGCGTCACCCGCCGTCCGACCGAGCGGTTGCGCTCGATCGCCCACATCGGCGTCCGCACCCGTGACTTCGCCTTCGTGATCAACGGTCTGACACCACCGGCCGAGCCGTTCTTGATCGAACTGCGGGCTCCTGATGGAGCGGTGTGGTCCTGGGGTCCGGCGGAGGCGGCGCAGGGAGTCACCGGCGCAGCCGAGGACTTCTGCTGCCTGGTGACACAGCGGCGGCCGCTGAGCGCGCTCGACATCACGGCGCACGGCGACGACGCACAGCGTTGGCTCGGCATCGCCCAAGCATTCGCCGGCCCGCCGGGCCGCGGGCGATGAGCGCGTGCAACGCGCGAAGAGAGACGGGGCCCACCAGCACAGCCGCGGGCGATGAGCGCGTGCAACGCGCGAAGAGAGACGGGGCCCACCAGCACAGCCACGGGCGATGAGCGCGGTCTTCACAGCGCTGACGCCGAGTCCGCGGCGCCGTCGCCGTCGGTATCGGCCAGCTTGACGTTCCACCGCCCATCACCGTCCGTGTCGACGTAGCCGATGGCGCCTCCATCGCCCGCGCAGAACACGCGGTCGGCCAGGCCGTCGCCGTTCGTGTCGAGCAGGCGGTCATCGATCTGGCCGTCAGCGTCGAAGTCAACCAGCGACCCGCCGGTGTGCTCGATCCCGTCGAGGCTGAACCAGCGGACCTGCCCGCCCCGGTCCACCGACACCGTCCACGTCCCGGAACCGTCGTCAGTAAAGTAACTCTCCGGGCTGCCGTCATTGTCGAGGTCAAGCACCGCGTGGTCGGCCAGACCGTCGCCGTCCAGGTCAGCCAGCGCATCGTCACGCAGTCCATCGCCATCGAAGTCCAGGGTGACCGCATCCAGCCGGCCATCGCCGTCGATGTCAAGCGTTGGCTGACCGTCCCACATCGCCGCGGTGCCCACACCGTTGCCCAAGCAGTAATCCACCTACTGTCCGACGCGGAAGCGCCGCTAGTGGTTCCCGCGGGCGCGCCACCAGTCCAGCAGCGCTGCGGTCGCTTGCTCGTGGGCAAGCGGCCCGCGGTCAAGCCGCAGCTCTTTGAGGTAGCGCCACGCTTCGCCGACCTGCGGGCCGGCGGGGATGCCCAAGATCTGCATGATCTCGTTACCGTCCAGATCGGGCCGCACCCGATTCAAGTCCTCTTGGGCGGCCAACTCGCCGATCCGACGCTCCAGGTCGTCGTAGTTGGCTCGTAACCGTGCAGCGCGGCGCGCGTTTCGGGTCGTGCAGTCGGCGCGCACCAGCTTGTGCAGCCGCGACAGCAGGGGTCCGGCGTCGGTGACGTAACGACGCACCGCCGAGTCAGTCCACTTCCGGTCGCCGTAGCCGTGGAAACGCAGGTGGAGGTACACGAGCTGCGAGACATCTTCGACCATCTGCTTGGAGTATTTGAGCGCCCGCAGCCGCTTACGGGCCATCTTCGCGCCGACCACTTCGTGATGGTGGAAACTCACGCCGCCGTTGGGTTCATGCCGCCGGGTGGCGGGCTTGCCGATGTCATGCAGCAGCGCAGCCCACCGCAACACCAAATCGGGTCCCCCGTCGGGCGGGGGGTCCTCCAACTCGATCGCCTGGCGCAGCACGGTCAGCGAATGCTGGTAGACGTCTTTGTGCTGGTGGTGCTCGTCGATGGCCATCCGCATGCCGCCGACCTCGGGCAGCACCACATCGCCCATCCCGGTTTGCACCAGCAGATCGATCCCTGCCGCGGGCTGCTGGCCGAGCAGCAGTTTGTCCAGTTCGGCGCCCACCCGTTCGGCGGTGATCCGCGATAGCTGCGGTGCCATTTCTTCGATGGCGCTGCGCACCCGCGGCGTGACGGTAAAACCTAGCTGAGAGACGAAGCGGGCGGCGCGCAGCATTCGCAGCGGGTCGTCTCCGAAAGACGTTTCCGGCGCTGCGGGCGTATCCAGCACACCCTCGCCCAACGCCGCCAGCCCGCCCGTAGGGTCGACGAAGTCGGCCGGCCCGGCCGTCGTCAGGCGCACCGCCATCGCGTTGACAGTGAAGTCGCGGCGAATCAGATCGTCTTCGATGCGGTCGCCGAAACGCACCTCTGGATTACGCGACACCTGGTCGTAGCGGTCGGCGCGGAAGGTGGTGATCTCCAGACGTTGCCCGCCCTTGCCGACTCCGACGGTGCCGTAGTCGATTCCGGTGTCCCAAACCGCGTCGGCCCACGATCGCACGATCTGCTGAACTTCGGCGGGACGCGCGTTAGTGGCAAAGTCGAGATCCGCGCTCAACCGGCTCAGCAGCGCGTCGCGCACTGATCCGCCGACCAGATACAAGTCGTGGCCGCCGGCCGCGAACAACGAGCCGAGCTCCCGCAACACGTCGGCGTGCCTGTTCAGGGCGACCGCAGCCGCGGTCAACCGTGCGGCGTCCTCCGCGGTTCCAGGCACGTTCGCTGAGAATAGTCGTTCGAGTCAGCCCGGTTGGCCTCCGGAGCACCCGGCGAGTGGACCGAGCTCGTCAAGTTGTGCCAGCTACTATCGCTTGGGTGTCGGACGGCGAACAAGCCAAGCCCCGTCGACGCCGAGGCAGGCGTCGCGGTGGCCGAACCGGCGGTCCCGTTGACAAAGAGCCCAGTGCCGAGGCGGCCGCAGCTAAGACACCGCGTTCCGGTTCAACACGCCATGGGTCCGAGCGGCTCCGCACCGTGCACGAAACTTCTGCCGGCGGATTGGTGATCGACGGCCTCGACGGTCCCCGTGCGGATCAGGTCGCCGCCCTGATCGGTCGCGTCGACCGCCGTGGCCGCATGCTGTGGTCGCTGCCGAAAGGCCACATCGAGCTAGGCGAAACCGCCGAACAAACCGCCATCCGCGAGGTCGCCGAGGAGACCGGAATCCACGGCAAAGTGTTGGCGGCGTTGGGCAGCATCGACTACTGGTTCGTCACCGAAGGGCGGCGGGTGCACAAGACAGTGCACCATTACCTGATGCGGTTCTCCGGCGGGCAGCTTTGCGACGACGACGTCGAAGTAGCAGAAGTCGCATGGGTGCCGATCGAGGAGCTGCCTTCGCGGCTGGCATACGCCGACGAACGACGGCTCGCCGAAGTAGCCGACGAACTCATCGACAAACTCCAGGCCGACGGCCCGGCCGCGTTGCCCCCTCTGCCGCCCAGTTCACCGCGGCGGCGGCCGCAAACGCATTCCCGCAGCAGCAATCGCCGCCTCGACGAACCCGCGCCGGGCCGGAAGAACGGCCACGGTTAAGCGCTGTACGCGCGGACGAGATGCAGAGCGAAGCGATGAGGATGAGCGGCGTTGTAATTGCGCCGTGGCACCGGCGGACCGCTGTCTCGCGCCTTGCCGTGTTAGTCGGCATCCTCGCCGGCTTGGCCGCCTTGCTCGCCGCGCCCGCCGCGGTGCCGCACGCCCGGGCGGGTGAACCGGGCGCCACCCCGTTTTTGCAGGTCCGGATCGACCATGTCACTCCGGACGTGGTGTCGACAACCAGCCAAGCCGCCGTCACGGTCAGCGGGATGGTGACCAACGTCGGTGACCGTCTCGTCCGTGATGTGATGGTGCGCCTCGAACACGCGGCCGCCGTCAACTCGTCGGCGGGTTTGCGCTCCAACCTCGACGGGGCCACCGACCAGTACCAACCCGGATCAAATTTCGTCACCATCGCGCCCGAACTGCAGCGCGGTCAAGGCGCCGAATTCACATTGTCGGCTCCGGTGCACTCGGCGGCGTCGCCGTCGCTCGGCCTCGATCGGCCCGGGGTGTATCCGGTATTGGTCAACGTCAACGGCACACCTGACTACGGCGAACCCGCCCGGCTGGACAACGCCCGCTTCCTGCTTCCGGTGGTCGGGCTGCCACCTGATCCCACTGACAAGTCGGTCGACGCCACGAGCTCCGTGGTCGCGCCCGACACCTCCAAACCTGTTCAGCTGACAATGCTGTGGCCGCTGGCCGACCGGCCCCGGCTGTCTCCCGGCGCGCCCGGCGGCACGGTTCCCGTTCGGCTCACCGACGACGAACTGGCGACGTCCCTTGCCACCGGCGGACGGCTTGACATTTTGTTGGCGGCAGTGGAGTTCGCCACCAGCCGGGAAGTGGACCCCGACGGCGCCGTCGGCCGCTCGCTGTGTCTAGCCATAGACCCCGACCTCCTGGTCACGGTGAACGCGATGACGGCCGGCTACGTCGTAGCCGACCCCGCGGGCGGCGTGGTCCGACAAGTCGGCGCAGAAACGCATGCCGGCACCGGGCAGGCGGCCGCCACGACATGGTTGGCGCGGCTGCGGACGCTGGCCCGGCAGACCTGTGTCACACCGACTGTGTATGCCGAAGCCGACCTGGATGCGCTGCGCCGCGTCAACGATCCAGGGCTGAGCGCCATCGCGGTCGACACCGCAGGTGACATCGTCGATCGAATATTGGGCGTCACGTCGGTGCGGGGCGCCACCCTGTTGCCAGACGGTCCGCTGACTAACCGGTCCGCCGACCTGCTCAACGCCGACGGGCCGACGGTGGCGATCTCCGCCGCCGGTTTCTCGGCGCACGACGCCGGCGGTGACGCACCGGCGACCGCCGACCTCGCGCCGCGGCGTTTGTGCCCGCACCTGGTGAACGCGCCATTCGATCCGGCCGTCGGAGCCGCACTGGCGGCGGCCGGCACCGATCCGATCGCGCCCACATACCTGGACGCGGCACTGGCAGTGCGACTGCACCACGACTCCTCGACCGCCCGCCGCGAGGATGCGCTAGGCGCCCTGTTGTGGCGCGCGTTGCAGCCGAACGTCGCGACGCGCTCGGAAATCCTGCTGCCACCGGCGTCGTGGAATCTGCAGACCGACGACGCCCAAGCGGTGCTGAGCACCGTGGCCGCCGCCGTCCGCTCCGGGCTGGCGGTGCCACGTCCGCTGCCGGTGGTGGTGACCGCGGCCGAATCGGCCGCCGGGGCCCTGCAGCCGCTGGACAGCCCTACGACGGTGCGTGGGCGGTTCGACGACGACGTCGTCGCCAAAATGAAGGGCAGCCTCAGCCGGTTGTGGGGTTTGACATCGGCGCTGACCGTCGATGCCCGCACCGGGTTGACCGGGGTTCAGTACACCGCGCCGTTGCGCGAAGACATGCTGCGCGCAATCAGCCAAGAAGAGCGGCCGGACACCCGCAACGGGCTGGCCCACCGGCGCGTCGAGACGGTCGGCCGGGCCATCGACGACTTGTTCGGTGCGGTGACCATCGTCAACCCGGGCGGTTCTTACACGCTGGCCACCGAACACAGTCCGCTACCGCTGGCTTTGCACAACGGCTTGGCGGTGCCGATCCGCGTCCGGCTGCAAGTCGATGCGCCGCCCGGCATGCGGGTGACCGATGTCGGGGAGGTCGAACTCCCGCCGGGTTATCTGCCGCTGCGGGTGCCGATCGAGGTCAACTTCACCCAGCGGGTCGCTGTGGACGTCTCGTTGCGGACCCCGGACGGGTTGTCGCTGGGTGAGCCGGCCCGGTTGTCCGTCCACTCCAATGCCTACGGCAAGGTGCTGTTCGCCTTCACCCTGACGGCCGCGGCCGTGTTGATCACGCTGGCGGGACGGCGGCTCTGGCACCGCTTCCGCGGCGAGCCCGACCCCGCCGACTTGGACCGCCCGGATCCCGCTGACGCCGCCCTGCTCAGCGACGACCGGCCATCGCGCCCGCGAGAACCTAGGCCGGATTCCCGCGTCGACCAGAAGAACCGGGTATGACTTCGGCCGGACGGAATGTGCCACCGCCGAGAGCACACCTGCGGCCAGAGCACCGATCGCCGCACACAGCCCTGCCCCAGCGGCCGCCGACGCCCTCGGTTGCCGACCCGTCACCCACGCCTCCCCCGCCGCCGCCGGCGGCCCGTCGGGAACTTTCCGACGCGGCGCTGGTGTCGCGATCGTGGGGGATGGCGTTGGCCACGCTGGTCAGCCGCATCACCGGGTTCGTCCGCATCGTCCTGCTGGCGGCCATCCTGGGTGCCGCACTGTCGAGTGCTTTCTCGGTGGCAAATCAGTTGCCGAACCTGGTCGCGGCGCTCGTGCTGGAGGCCACCTTCACCGCGATCTTCGTGCCGGTGCTCGCCCGTGCCGAACAAGATGACCCGGACCGCGGCGCGCTGTTCGTGCGCCGGCTGGTCACCCTGGCCACCACCGTGCTGCTGGTCACCACCGCGGTGTCGGTGCTGACGGCACCACTGCTGGTCGACTTGATGCTGGGCCACGACCCTCGGGTCAACGGACCGCTGACCACGGCGTTCGCGTATCTGCTGCTGCCGCAGGTCCTCTTTTACGGGCTGTCCTCGGTGTTCATGGCGATCCTGAACACCCGCAATGTCTTCGGGCCGCCGGCGTGGGCGCCGGTCGTCAACAACATCGTCGCCATCGTCACCCTCGGGGTGTACCTGGCGGTGCCCGGCCAGCTTTCGGTCGATCCCGTCCGGATGGGCAACGCGAAGCTGCTGGTGCTGGGAATCGGCACGACGCTGGGGGTTTTCGCTCAGACCGCTGTGCTGCTCGCGGCGATCCGCCGTCAGCGCATCAGCCTGCGTCCGCTATGGGGCATCGACGCGCGGCTCAAGCGGTTCGGCGCAATGGCCGCCGCCATGGTGCTGTATGTGCTGATCAGCCAGCTCGGCCTGGTGATCGGGAACCAGATCGCCAGCTCCGCCGCGGCATCCGGGCCGGCAATCTACAACTACACCTGGCTGGTGTTGATGCTGCCGTTCGGGATGGTTGGCGTCACCGTACTGACCGTGGTGATGCCGCGGCTGAGCCGCAACGCCGCCGCCGACGACACCCGCGCCGTGCTTGCCGACCTGTCACTGGCCACCCGGTTGACGCTGGTGATCCTGATCCCGACGGTGGCCCTCCTGACGGTCGGCGGCCCGGCCATGGGCAGCGCGCTGTTCGCCTACGGCCATTTCGGCGAAGTTGACGCCGGCTATCTGGGTGCAGCCATCGCCCTGTCCGCCTTCACGTTGATCCCCTACGCTCTGGTGCTCTTGCAGCTGCGCGTCTTTTACGCAAGGGAGCAGCCGTGGACACCGATTGTCGTGATCGTGGTGATCACCACGGTCAAGGTCGTCGCCTCGGTGATCGCCCCGAACCTCACGTCCGACCGTGAACTGGTTGCCGGCTACCTGGGCTTGGCGAACGGGCTGGGTTTCCTGGCCGGAGCCATCGCCGGCTACTACCTGCTGCGGCACGCGTTGCGGCCGCCACGGGGTCACCTGGTCGGCGTCCGAGAGGTGCACACCATCCTGGTGACCGTTGCAGCGTCACTGCTGGCCGGTCTGACTGCCCACATGGCCGATCGGTTGTTGCGGCTCACCGCGTTGACCGGTCACTGGGGCGGGGCCGGCTCACTGCTGCGGCTGGTGGCATTGGCGGCAATCATGTTGCCGATCACGGCCGCGGTCATGCTCTGGGGTGGTATCCCTGAAGCGCAGGCGGGGCTGGCCGCTGTCCGCGCGAAGTTGGCTGACCGCCACGCGGCGACTTCCCATCGCGGGGTGCTGCCGGCTCGCTCCTCTGGTGATGAGGTGGTCACGTACTCTGAGCAGTGGAATTCGCTTGCACCGGGGGGGTATCGGACCCAACAGCCAATCAGGGCGGAAACTGCAGAGCCTGTGGTCGAAGCCAGCAGGAAGAAAGGACCGGAGGTGACCGACCGCCCCTCGGACAGCGCCGCGTCCACATCAGCCTCAGAAGCCGAGTTGCCGCGGCCCTCGGCCTCCGCATCGTCGCCGGCCGGATCGGATGGGCCGGTTCCTCCTCTGACCACTTCGCGGCCCGCATCGTCGCCGGCCGGATCGGATGGGCCGGTTCCTCCTCTGGCCACTTCGCGGCCAGCATCGTCGCCGGCCGCTGATGACTTTCAGCCCGACATTCCCGGTGATTACCCGCTCGCCCCGGAAGGGGGCCTCGCGCCGCCGAGAGGCTCGAACGGCGGTCAGTCAAGTGAGGTCGCCGGCAATTCCCCGGGTGACCCGCTGCTGGGGTCGGCCCCCTTCGACGCCCCGACGGAATCGGCCGCTGATTCGCCGGACGCCAGCGAAGACTTCCAGTTGGTGCCCGGTGCCCGGATCGCCAACGGGCGCTACCGTCTTCTGGTATCCCATGGCGGCGCAGCGCCTCTGCAGTTCTGGCAGGCCCTCGACACGGCGCTGAACCGACAGGTGGCGCTCACCTTCGTCGACCCGGATCGCACGTTGCCCGACAGCCGGGTACGCGAAATCCTCGCGCGTACGTCGCGGCTCAGCCGGGTCGACAAGCCGGGCATTGCCCGCGTCCTGGACGTCATTCACATCGGGAATGGTGGCCTGGTGGTGGCGGAGTGGGTCCGCGGCGGATCGCTGCCGGAGGTCGCTGAGACCAGACCGTCGCCGGTGGGTGCGGCCCGGGCGATGCAATCACTGGCCGCCGCCGCCGAAGCCGCGCACCACGCCGGTGTCGCGCTGTCGATCGACCACCCCAGCAGGGTGCGGGTCAGCATCGAGGGCGGAGTTGTGTTGGCGTTTCCGGCTACCTTGCCCGAGGCCACCCCGGAAGACGACATCCGCGGCATCGGCGCCGCGCTGTACGCCCTGCTGGTCAATCGCTGGCCGCTGCCCGGGGAAGGTTCGCGCAGCGGACTGGCGCCGGCCCGTCGCGATGCGGTCGGCCAACCCGTGGAACCGACCCTCGTCAACCCGGACATCCCGTTCCAGATATCTGCGGCAGCCGTCCACGCCATCCAGGAGGACGGCGGTATCCGCAGTGCCTCGACGTTCCTCAACTTGCTGCAGCAGGCCACCGAGGTAGCGGACCGCACCGAACTGATCAGCCCGATCACCGACACCGCAGCACGGCGAGGACGGTTCGGCTCGGCGCCCGTCGACGAGGAAACGCGGGCTCGTCGCCGACGCAATGTGCTGATCGGGCTGGGCGCCGCCGGTGCCATCATCTTGGTGGCCCTGCTCGTCATGGCGACGGTGCTGGGCAAGATGTTCGGCAACCTCGGTGGCGGCCTGGACAAGGATCGACTCGGCCTGAACGGGCCGTCCTCGACGGCGTCGGCCTCGACGGGTGAATCAGCGCCCGGCGACTTGGTGCGACCGGTGAAGGCCACCGTCTTTTCACCCGAAGGTGACGCCGACCAGCCCGACCAGGCCGGTCTGGCGATCGACGGCAAACCAACCACCGCCTGGTCGACGGACACCTACCACGACGCCGTGCCGTTCCCCGGTTTCAAGAACGGCGTCGGACTCGTTCTGCAGCTGCCGAAACCGACTGCCGTCGGCACGGTCAACCTGGACACCGCGGCGACCGGTACCAAGGTGCAGATCCGCTCGGCGTCGACGGCGGCCCCCGCGAAATTGGCCGACACCACCGCTCTGACAGCGCCGACGCCCTTGCATCCCGGCCACAACAGCATCCCGGTGAAAGCGGCCGCACCGACGTCTTACCTGCTGGTGTGGATATCGACGCTGGGAACGACTAACGGCGAGAGCCGCGCCGACATCTCCGAGGTCAGCGTCCAACCCGCGTCCTGACGCCTCCGGTGATCTTTCGCACGGGCTGTGTCCGGGTGAAGTGCTGCCGGTACATCGATTGGTTACTGTCCGGCCGTGGGGTTCCGCTCCGTGCCGCAGGAACGCAGCGACGCTGAATTGTTGGCCGCCCATGTCGCCGGCGACCGCTATGCGTTCGAAGAACTGTATGTCCGACATCACCGGCAACTACACCGGCTGGCCCGGTTGAGCAGCCGCAATGCGGAGGACGCTGAGGACGCGCTGCAAGACGCGATGCTGTCGGCGCACAAGGGTGCCGGGTCCTTCCGCCACGACGCAGCGGTCAGCAGTTGGCTTCACCGCATCGTGGTCAACGCTTGCCTGGACCGGCTGCGCCGCGCCAAGTTACAACAGTGCGCTCCACTGGACGACATCCACACCGTCGGCGACCAGACCGGTCAAGTGGAGACGGCCATCATGGTGCACCGGGCACTCATGCGGCTGCCGGTCGAGCAGCGCGCCGCAGTCGTGGCCGTCGACATGCAGGGCTGTTCGATCGCCGAGACCGCCCAGGTGCTGGGCGTGGCCGAGGGCACAGTCAAAAGCCGCTGCGCCCGGGCCCGCGTCCGCTTGGCAGCAGCGCTTGGCTATCTGGTCTCCGACGTCCCGTCTCGATCGGTCGAGCGCCCGACGGGGTAGCCGTCACGTCCGGGGTCTCGGTGGCGGTCCGTCTGCGCATAACGGACACTGGGCCCGATGGCTGGCGCTGGAGATGATCCACCGAATCACGCGGGCGACGACGAAGCAGACACGGATGCACCGCTGACACCAGACCTGCTCGCTGATCTGCAGGCAGGTCTCCTCGACGACGACGCAGCCGCTGAACTTCGTAGACGGATCCGCGCCGACCCCGCCGCCGGGCACGTCCTAGCCGCGCTGAACCGGGTGCGCAGCGATGTCGCCGCGCTGAGCGCAGACACCGCTTCCGCTACCGAAGTCCCCGCATCAGCCGTAGAGAAAGTGCGGGCGGCGTTGCGCTCGGCAACATCGAACGGCGGGGTTCGTGCCCGCGCCACGCACTCAGCGCGGGCCGGTCTGCCACCGGCACGGGTGCTTGCGGCCGTCGCCGGTGTGGCTGCCGGTGTCCTTTCCATCGCGTTGGGCAGCGCAGCGTTGCTGCGGGCACGTGAACCGGCACCGAGTGTCCCGGCGACGGCTCAGCACATCACCGTTTCGTCTCGTGCGACGGCTATCCCGTTGTCGATCGCGCAGATCCTCGGGTTGCTCGACCGCCCACCCGATTACGGTGCACTGGGCGATCCCGCACGGCGCTCCTCCTGCTTGACCGGTCTGGGTTATCCGGCGTCGACCCGAGTGCTCGGAGCCCAACCAGTCGAGATCAACGGCTTGCCTGCGGTGCTGCTGGTGCTGCCCGGCGACACGCCTGATGCGCTAGCCGTCCTGGTGGTTTCCTCGCAGTGCAGCTTGGCCGATACCGGACTTCTGACTGACTCGGTGGTCGCCCGTCCATAACGGGTACGGGAACAGCAGCGCCTAGGCTGGCGTTCCTAGCCAGATGAACGGCCTGTCTCCTGGCCGCCGGAAAGTATCCTCTGAAAGGTTCGAATGACCTCCTTCAGCCCCGTGCACGACGTGATCGTCATCGGTTCCGGCCCCGCCGGCTACACGGCGGCCATCTACGCTGCCCGCGCGCAGCTGGCGCCGATTGTCTTCGAGGGCACCTCCTTCGGTGGGGCGCTGATGACGACCACCGAGGTGGAGAACTTCCCCGGCTTTCGGGACGGCATCACCGGCCCGGAGTTGATGGACCAGATGCGCGAGCAGGCGATGCGTTTCGGCGCGGATTTGAAGATGGAAGACGTCGAATCGTTGTCGTTGGCGGGTCCGGTCAAGTCGGTCGTCACCGCCGAAGGCGAGACGTACCGGGCGCGTGCCGTCATCCTCGCGATGGGCGCGGCGGCCCGTTACCTGCAGGTACCCGGTGAACAGGAATTGCTGGGTAGAGGGGTCAGTGCATGCGCCACCTGCGACGGGTTCTTCTTCCGCGATCAAGACATCGCCGTCATCGGCGGCGGTGACTCGGCGATGGAAGAAGCCACTTTCTTGACTCGCTTCGCCCGCAGCGTGACGCTCGTGCATCGCCGAGACGAGTTCCGGGCGTCCAAGATCATGCTGAACCGCGCCCGCAGCAACGACAAGATCCGTTTCCTCACAAATCAAGTCGTACTTGCGGTCGAAGGCGACGGTACGGTGTCGGGCCTGCGCGTCCGGGACACGGTCAGCGGTGCGGAAACCACATTGGCCGTCACGGGAGTGTTCGTCGCCATCGGCCACGACCCGCGCTCTCAGTTGGTGCGCGACATCGTGGAGATGGACGCCGACGGCTATGTGCAGGTGCGGCAACCGTCGACCCACACCTCGGTAGACGGCGTGTTTGCCGCCGGTGACTTGGTGGACCGCAGTTACCGGCAAGCGATCACGGCAGCCGGAACCGGCTGCGCGGCGGCGATCGACGCCGAGCGGTGGCTCGCCGAGCGCGACGATTCTGACGACGAAACCGAATTGACCGATGCCACGGGAGCCGCCAGCAGCACCGGTACTGATCTGATTGGAGCACGTAGATGACAAGCGCGCACAAAGCGAATGGCCCGGTGGAAGTCTCCGACGCCTCCTTCGCTGAACAAGTCCTGTCCAGCAATAAGCCTGTGCTGGTTGACTTTTGGGCGACCTGGTGTGGGCCCTGCCGCATGGTGGCCCCGGTGCTCGAGGAAATCGCGGCCGAGAAGTCCGAACAGCTCACCGTTGCCAAGCTCGACGTCGACGCCAATCCGGAGACAGCGCGTAGTTTTCAGGTCGTTTCGATCCCGACGCTGATCTTGTTCAAAAACGGCGAGCCGGTGAAACGGATTGTGGGCGCCAAGGGTAAAGCCGCACTGCTGCGGGAACTTTCCGACAACGTGTAGCGCCAACTTGGGCGGCGTCTGCCTGGCGTTTTTCAGAAATCGGGGAGCTTCTGCGACAATACCGATAAGCCGAACCGGCAGCTCTGATCAAACCTCATGGAGGCCCCCGGGATGTCGAGTCCGCGCCGCGCTGACGGTGACGCGCTGCGTTGCGGTGACCGCGGCGCAGCGGTCGCCGAAATTCGCGCCGCCTTGGCCGCCCTCGGCCTGCTCGACAACCCCGATGATGATCTGATCACGGGAAGACACCTGGCGCTCGACATCTTCGACGAACAGCTCGACCACGCGGTGCGGGCATTTCAGCAGAATCGGGGTCTGCTCGTTGACGGCATCGTCGGTGAAGCCACCTATCGTGCGGTCAAGGAAGCCTCCTACCGGCTCGGTGCGCGCACGCTGAATCATCAGTTCGGTGCGCCGATGTACGGCGATGACGTCGCTACGCTGCAAGCCAGACTGCAGGATCTCGGTTTCTACACCGGGATGGTCGACGGATACTTCGGTCTGCAGACGCATAACGCGCTGATGTCCTACCAACGCGAGTACGGCCTGTATGCCGACGGTATTTGCGGCCCAGAAACGTTGCGCTCGTTGTACTTTCTCAGTTCGCGTGTCACCGGCGGTTCGCTACACGCCATCCGCGAAGAAGAGTTGGTTCGGCGCTCGGGGCCTAAGCTTTCCGGGAAGCGGATTATCATTGACCCGGGCCGCGGCGGCCCAGACCATGGCCTGATCACCCATGGCGTAGCCGGACCTATCAGTGAGTCAGACATTCTGTGGGACTTGGCAAGTCGGCTCGAAGGCCGAATGACCGCTATCGGTATGGAGACGTTCCTGTCCCGTCCGCCCAACCGCAGCCCATCGGACGACGAGCGCGCCGCAACGGCCAACGCCGTTGGGGCAGACCTGATGATCAGCTTGCGCTGTGCCACCCAAGCCAGCCCGTCGGCAAATGGTGTTGCGTCTTTTCACTTTGGCAATTCGCATGGTTCAGTATCCACCATCGGCAGGATGCTTGCCGACTTCATACAACGAGAAGTCGTGGCTCGCACCGGGTTACGCGATTGCCGTACGCACGGGCGGACCTGGGACCTGCTGCGGCTGACCCGGATGCCCACCGTTCAGGTCGACGTCGGCTACATCACCAATCCGAATGACCGGGCCATGCTCGTCACCACGCAGACCCGCGATGCCATCGCCGAAGGGATTCTCGCGGCGGTTAAGCGGCTCTACCTGTTGGGTAAGAACGACCGGCCTACCGGCACATTCACGTTCGCCGAATTACTCGCTCATGAGCTTTCGGTCGAGCAGGCCGGGCGGCTCAGCGGTTCGTAGCCAACGAGCCGGCGGACACCTCTTGCAGGCCTGCGGTCTGCAGCTGCGCATTCTCCAGCAGCCGCTCCAGAGCGGCTTCCACCTCAGCCTTCCAGCCCAGGCCTTTGTCCAGTTCGAGGCGCAAGCGGGGAAAATACCGATGCGGAGCCACCACCAGGAAGCCGACATCCTGCAGGAAGTCTGCGGCGATGATGCAGCGGTCTACCGAGCAATCCCCTAGTGCATCGAGCACCGGTCGGAGGTCGGGATCGGTTGTCGGCTGCTCGGTCAACTCGATGATCGCGTCGGTGCGGCCGAAGGCCTCCAGGGCCCGTACTCCGCGCCGCATAAGTTCGTCGACCACCCGGGTGACCAGGCTGTAAGGCAGGTCGTCGCTGAGGGCACTGGGCTCGATGCCCATCGAGGTCAGTAACACCGCATCGGCGGACACCGGCGCGGTCGGAAACCGGTGCGCGCGCGGCACGGCCCCGGGCGGGGCGTACAGCACGTAACCGAGGCAGGGCGGTTCGCTGGGTACGCAGTCGGCCGGGGCGACGGTCGCGACCTGACCACACGAACCCCATTCGAGCATGACCATCGACAGCCAGGCCTCCTTTTCGAACTCAGGATCGGCCAAGCGGTCGTCGTTACCGAGGGTGCCAGGATCGACCTCCCAGAAGACGCAGCGACGGGCGTGCTTGGGAAGCTGCTCGAAAGCCTCGAGCCGCAGCGGCGTGATCCGAGCAGTCACTTGACTCCTGAGCCTCCGTGCGGTGCTGCCGTCGGTGACCCTTGCGAGCTCGGCCTATGACCAAGCCGGGCGGTCCGCACCATCGCAAGGCTCTGCCGATCGCCCGGCTTCCGCACCGTCACCCCGCTGACGCATCCATCGGTCAGCAACCCTTCCAGGATAGGAGAGTTGACCGCGACGAGCCAGTATGGTTGACGAATCCTTACCAGGCTTTCATCAGATGGGCGTGTCGGCGCGGAAGCTGCTGTCACACATGAGGATTCGGCCGTTGGTGTGTTCAGCGGGCGTTGCCGGTCGCGCCGCCGTCACAGTGACGTAACAGCTTGATGTCTGCAGTCACGCCTCTACCGGGTTTCGGCCGTCTTCATCAGACCGACGATGCGTTGCAGATCATCCACCGACCCGAATTCGACGACAATTTTCCCTTTACGCTTACCGACGCTGACTGTGACCCGGGTGTCGAATGCGCTGGACAGCTGCTCGGCGACGTCTTGCAGTCCCGGCATCTGAATCGGCTTGCGGCGCGGCGGCGGCGGCGTGGTGCTGTCACCCCGGTTGGCCAAGGTGACGGCTTCCTCGGTGGCGCGCACCGAGAGACCCTCGGCCACGATCCGCGCGGCCAGTTCTTCTTGCGCCTCCGGGCCGGCCTCCAAAGCCAACAGGGCGCGGGCATGGCCCGCTGACAACACGCCGGCGGCCACCCGTCGCTGCACCGGAATCGGCAGCCGCAACAACCGGATCATGTTGGTGATCAGCGGACGGGACCGTCCGATGCGGGACGCGAGTTCATCGTGGGTGACGCCGAACTCGTCGAGCAGTTGTTGGTACGCCGCCGCCTCTTCCAGCGGATTCAGTTGCACGCGGTGAATGTTTTCCAGCAGCGCGTCGCGGAGCAGATTGTCTTCGTCAGTTTCGCGGACGATCGCCGGGATGGCGGTGATGCCCGCCTGCTGCGCAGCACGCCACCGCCGCTCCCCCATCACCAACTGATAGCGCGCCGCACCATCGGTTCCGGTCAGCGGCCGCACGACGATCGGCTGCATGAGACCGAATTCCTGGATCGAGTGCACCAGTTCGGCCAGCGCCTCGTCGTCAAAGACTTGCCGCGGCTGTCGCGGGTTGCGTTCGATGAGCGCCGGGTCGATCTCGCGGTAGACCGCGCCCATCGGACCCGACGAGCCGGCGTCGGATGGCCTCGGGCCGCCGATCACGACGTCTGCTGCCGCGTCACCCAGCCGCGGGCCGAATGAGCTTGCTCCGGCCGTCGCGTCGGGCGCACTGGTGGGGATCAATGACGCCAACCCGCGCCCGAGCCCGCCCTTCCTGCGTGATGACTGGTTCATGCATGTCCCTTCGCGGCGGCTGATTGTTGACGTTCGGCCAGTTCGCGGCTGGCGTCGAGATAGCTCATCGCGCCGCGCGACCCAGGGTCGTAGTCGATGATCGTCATGCTGTAGCCAGGTGCTTCGGATACTTTCACGCTGCGCGGGATCACGGTGCGCAGTACCTTGCTTCCGAAGTAGCGGCGCACCTCTTCAGCCACCTGATCGGCGAGCTTTGTTCGGCCGTCGTACATGGTCAGCACTACGGTGGTCACTTCGAGCCGTGGGTTGAGATGCGCCTTGACCATCTCGATGTTTTTCATCAGCTGTGACACCCCCTCGAGGGCGTAGTACTCGCATTGAATTGGGACGAGTACCTCCGGCGCAGCGACCAGGGCGTTAAGCGTCAGCAGTCCGAGCGAAGGCGGGCAGTCGATGAAGACGTAATCGAAGTCCAGTTCGTCGAGTGCTGCCAGTGCCGTCCGGAGCCGGTTCTCCCGCGCCACCATGCTCACCAACTCGATCTCCGCACCGGCGAGGTCGATTGTGGCCGGCACGCAGAACAGACGTTCGCTGTGCGGGCTGCGGCGCAGCGCCTCCGCCAGCGTGACGTCACCGAGCAACACTTCGTAGGACGATGGCGTACCGGAGTGACGATCAGTGATGCCCAGAGCCGTACTTGCGTTGCCCTGGGGATCCAGGTCGATCACCAGCGTTTTGAGACCGAGGACCGCCAGAGCGGCAGCGAGGTTCACGGCTGTTGTCGTCTTCCCGACGCCGCCCTTCTGATTGGCGATCGTGAACAGCCGGCGCTGCGGGGGCCGGTTCAGACTGTCGTGGGTGGTGTGCAGTACTTGCATCGCCCGCTTCGCGGCGTCACCGATCGGGGTGTCGAGGTCATTCGACGTTTCACGTGAAACATGTCCGTCGTAAGCGCTCATCGCGACTCCCTGCTCGAGACCCGTCCGGCGGAGCGCGGCCGCGGACCGCGGAGCGATCGCTGTGCCACCACCACCATCACGGGTGGATTCATGAAACTATCCCCGCATGCCACTACCCTGACATTTTCGGCACCCGTCGCGATCATCACACGCCGATATTCGTCTACTTCGCGCTCGGCCCGCTCTCCCTTGATCGCCAGCATTCGCCCGCCGGGCCGTAACAGCGGCACGCTCCACTTGGTCAACTTGTCCAGACTGGTAACGGCCCGGGATACCACGGCGTCCACCTCGCCCACCCGGCTTCGCACGGCTGCTTCCTCTGCCCTGCCCCGGATGACTTCAACGGGCAACTGCAGTGTCGACACTACTTCGGTAAGAAAGGTGCTCCGCCTGAGCAGCGGCTCCACCAGAACCACGTCGAGGTCGGGGCGGGCAAGGGCCAACGGTATGCCCGGTAAGCCGGCGCCGCTCCCGAGGTCGACTACCCGTTCTCCGGAGTGCAGTAAGTCTGAGATCGCTGCGCTGTTCAGCAGATGGCGCTCCCACAGCCGCGGCACTTCGTGCGGCCCGATCAGACCACGCTCGATTCCGACCCCGGCCAACAGCTCGGCGTACCGCTTGGCCTGGCTCAGCCGTGCGGCGAAGATACGTTCGGCACTTGCGGGCGGTCCCGTCACGGCGCGTCGGTCACTTGGGTCGGCCTGTGCATGTTTCACGTGAAACATCCTTCCAAGGCCGGAGCCGCGCTTGCAGGAGAACTACACCGGTGTAACTCGGTGCCTCAATCGACGAGAACGACCACCCGTCGTGACGGCTCCACACCTTCGCTTTCGCTGTGTACGCCGCGCACCTCGGCCACGGCATCGTGCACGATCTTGCGTTCGAACGGAGTCATCGGCGAGAGCTCCTCGCGCTCCCCCGTTTCCAATACCCGCCTCGCAACCTTGTCGCCAAGCGCGGCGAGTTCTTCGCGGCGTCGTCGACGCCAGCTGGCGATGTCCAGCATCAACCGGCTGCGCACTCCGGTCTTCTGATGAACCGCGAGCCTGGTCAACTCCTGCAGCGCATCGAGAACTTCGCCCTTGCGGCCGACCAATTTGTTCAGATCCTCGCCGCCGTCGATGCTCACGACCGCCCGGTTACCTTCGACGTCCAGGTCGATGTCACCGTCGAAGTCGAGCAGGTCCAGCAACTCCTCGAGGTAGTCGCCGGCAATCTCGCCTTCGGCGACCAGGCGCTCCTCCGTGTCGTCGGCCTCGGGCGCAACCTCGGCGTTGTCAGCGACGTCCTGTTCCAGTTGTTGTGGCTCTGCGTCGCGGTCAGTGGTGTCGGCATCGGTCATGCGCCGCTCCTCCTCATCGCTTCGCTCTGCATCGTCGCCGGCACGGGTCATGCCTGTCCTCCTCATCCCGTCTGTTGTCGGCACTGTCGCACCTTGGATCCGTACGCCCGCCACAGCTTCTTCGTGGCCGCCGCCCGGGCACGCCGGTCAGCGTGTCAGCGTTTGCGCTTCTTGGGTTTCGCTCCGGGGCGCGGCGTCCTGTTACCCGAAGTACTGCCGCGCGCAGCTGGGTTCGATCGATTGACGTTGGATTGCGCGGGCTTTCCGCTTCCCACCTCGTCACCGACACCGTCCGGCGGTGCACTTGCCAGCTGCGCTGCCCCCTCCGGCTCCGCAACGCCTCCGACGCCGTTGCCGCCTGTAGGGGCTTTACCGGCGCGGTTGGGTTTGGCACCTGGTGCAGGCGCGTTCGCCGCCCGTCGGGCAATCGCCTCCTGCTTTTTTTCCTCTTCTTCCTTCTCGATCATTCCGAAGACGTAGTGCTGCTGACCGAAGGTCCAGATGTTGTTGGAGAACCAATAGAAGATGATCGCCAACGGCAAGAACGGTCCCCCGACGACGACCCCGAGCGGAAACACATACAACGCCAGCTTGTTCATCATCGCGGTCTGCGGGTTGGCGGCAGCCTCGGCACTCTGCCGCGCCACAGACGCGCGGCTGTTGAAGTAGGTGGCTATGCCGGCCAGTAACATCACCGGCACTCCGACGGCGATCACCGCGGGCCGACTGAAGTGGGTGAAGGCGGCCAGCGTGGCTCCGCGCTGTGTCATGGTCGCGCCCAGCGGAGCGCCGAACAGGTTGGCGTCCAGGAAGTGCCCGACGTCTTTTGCGGTGAAAACGTAGTTGCCCAGTTGCCGGTTGCGCTCCGGCGATAGGCCCAGCTGGCCGATGCCAGTGGAGGTTCGGTTGAAGCACCGCAGCACGTGATAGAGCCCCAAGAACACCGGGATCTGCGCCAGCATCGGCAGGCAGCCCAGGATCGGGTTGAATCCGTGCTCTCGCTGAAGTTTCTGCATCTCGAGCGCCATCCGCTGGCGATCCTTGCCGTACTTCTTCTGCAGTGCTTTGATCTGCGGCTGCAGCTCCTGCATCTGCCGGGTAGTTCGGATCTGCCGAACGAACGGATGGTAGAGCAGCGCGCGCAGGGTGAAGACCAGGAACATCACCGATAGCGCCCAGGCGAAGAAGTTGGTGGGCCCCAGCAGCATCGAAAACGCCTTGTACCAGACCCACATGATCGCCGACACCGGGTAATAAATGACGTCGAGGCTGAACCAATCAAACAAAAGACGCACTCTCCCGTCGCTTCACTGAGTCGCTGCCGGCATCGCCGTTGCGGTCGGGTCTACCGCCGCAGCGCTCAGGTATTGGGTCCCATCCTCCCCGATGCCACGGTCCGCACTTGGCGAGCCGCAGCACAGTCAGCCAACTCCCCCTGATCAACCCGTACTCGGTCAGCGCATCCACGGCGTACTGACTACAGGTCGGCATGAAGCGGCACGTCGGCGGCCGCAACGGCGAGATCATATGCCGGTACAACTGGATGCAGTAGATCAACGCGCGCACCGCCGCTCGGCCTGCAGCGCCTACGCTTCGCGGTGGCCGCGCGGTCACGACGTCGGCCCTGTCGCCGAACTCAACGCGTTGTGCACGCGTCGCAGCGCCGCGCGCAGCTGCGTGTCCAACGTCGAGGACGCGGCGTCGCGGCTGGACGGCAACGCGCGAATCACCAGATCTTCCAACTCGTTCATGTCTCCGAGCACACCGCGGGCAACATGACGCAAGCGGCGTGTCACGCGATGCCGCTGCACCGCCGAACCCACCGATTTGGCGACGACGAAGCCCACCCGTGGATGCATTGGCACCGACGCTGCGTCACGGCAGCGAGCATGAATCACAATGTCGGGTTGCGACGCGCGTACCCCGCGCTTGACCGTGGCATCGAAATCGGTCGACCGCGTCATGCGATTACGCGCGGGAAGCACCGCTTGTATCCGGTAGTCAGCTCACGCGGTGAGCGACCGCCGCCCCTTGCGACGGCGGCCCGAAACGATTGCGCGCCCAGCGCGGGTCCGCATCCGCAACCGGAAACCATGCACCCGGGCTCGACGCCGGTTGTTCGGCTGAAAGGTCCGCTTACCCTTGGCCACGGGTGTCTCCTCAGTGCGTCTGCCGCCGCAGTCCACCTGCACTCAGCCATCGGACCGGGCGGTCCGTTCCGTCCTGGTGAGTCGTGACGAACTCGGTGTTTTGCCAGTAGCCGGCGCGGACTCCGGTTCCTGCCCGGGCGCAGCCGTATCGCCGACGTTCGGGCGACTGTTCGAGGGTACTGACCGTCGTGTCGCCGGGTCAAACTCGGTTGCGCTGCATCCGCCCGAACGTCTTCCGCAGCATCCACGTCACGCCCGCCACGCACCGATATACCCGTTGTCAACTAACTCCCAGGAATGTCACCAAACTGTTGGCACTCGAACAGAAAACTGTTAGCTTCGGGCAATGCCGTTTCAGCCTGGAACGGCGCCCGACAACGAAGCGAGGATGGCGGATCGGGTCGGTAGTCGTACAGCCCGTACCGGCTACCGCGATCGCCAGCCCCGGGGGCCGTCCCCGATAACCTTCGGAGCGGTGATGACCGCGCTGTCCACACCTGTGGATAAGTATGTGGACAGTCTGTCTTCGCCGGGATGGCTGCACCTCGAACGTGAACCAGGGGGATTTGTCGTTGACCGATGATCCCGGTTCGACCTTCGCAACGGTTTGGAGCGACGTCGTCTCCGAGCTCAACGGCGACGCGGTCGCGAACCGTGCGGTCACCAATGGCGAGACGCTCGTCACCCCGCTGACTCCGCAGCAACGCGCCTGGCTGAATCTTGTGCAGCCGCTGACCATCGTCGAAGGCTTCGCCCTCCTGTCGGTGCCGAGCAGTTTTGTGCAGAACGAGATCGAACGGCATCTCCGCGCCCAGATCACCAACGCCCTCAGCCGCCGGCTAGGCCAAGAAGTGCAGTTGGGCGTCCGGATTGCGCCCCAACCACACAACGACGGTGACAGCGTTGCGGTGTCACCTCCCGTTGAGATCACCGTTGACATCGACGAGGTTGACGAGGACAGCGAGGCCTTGGCCAGTGCTCATGAGACGTGGCCGAAGTACTTCACTGAACGGCCCCGCAACAACGACCCGGCCGCCGCCGGAGGCACCAGTCTCAACCGCCGCTACACCTTTGAAACCTTCGTGATCGGCGCGTCGAACCGGTTCGCTCACGCGGCTGCCCTGGCCATTGCCGAGGCACCGGCCCGCGCGTACAACCCACTGTTCATCTGGGGTGAATCCGGCCTCGGTAAGACCCACCTGCTGCACGCCGCCGGCAACTACGCCCAGCGACTGTTTCCCGGCATGCGAGTCAAGTACGTCTCGACCGAGGAATTCACCAACGACTTCATCAACTCGTTGCGCGATGACCGCAAGGTAGCGTTCAAACGCAGCTACCGCGACGTCGACGTGCTGCTCGTCGATGACATCCAATTCATCGAAGGCAAAGAAGGCATCCAGGAAGAGTTCTTCCACACCTTCAACACGCTGCATAACGCCAACAAGCAGATCGTCATCTCCTCCGACCGACCGCCCAAGCAGTTGGCAACCTTGGAAGACCGGCTGCGGACGCGCTTCGAGTGGGGACTGATCACCGATGTACAGCCACCCGAGCTGGAAACCCGGATCGCCATCCTGCGCAAGAAAGCACAGATGGAACGCCTCGCGGTTCCTGACGATGTGCTCGAGCTGATCGCCAGCAGCATCGAGCGCAACATCCGGGAATTGGAAGGCGCTTTGATCAGGGTCACCGCCTTTGCCTCACTGAACAAAACGATGATCGACAAGGCTTTGGCCGAGATCGTGCTTCGCGACCTGATTGCCGACGCCGGCACCATGCACATCAGTGCGGCCACCGTGATGGCCGCGACCGCCGAGTACTTCGACACGACGGTGGAAGAACTCCGCGGCCCAGGCAAGACCCGTGCGCTGGCCCAGTCGAGGCAGATTGCGATGTATTTGTGCCGAGAACTCACCGACCTCTCGCTACCCAAAATCGGTCAGGCTTTCGACCGTGACCACACCACGGTGATGTATGCGCAGCGCAAGATCCTTTCCGAGATGGCCGAGCGCCAAGAGGTGTTCGACCATGTCAAGGAGCTCACCACTCGAATTCGCCAGCGTTCCAAGCGCTGACGCACTCTCGACGTACTTCTTTTTGCCGCCGCCGGGTCGCGCCTTTTTCTGGCCGAAACCCTGTGCACAGGCCTGTGCATCAGGCAGTCGAAGCGTTCCGCGCAGCTGGGATCGGCGTGCACAGCGGTGGTTCGTTCCCCACTGCACCACACGCTCTGCACAGTCGTGCTGATCGTCATTCACACCCCCCGAATGGCGCTGAGCAGCGTGGATGGCCAGCTGTCCCCAGCGTGCACAGGCCTTAATACTGTTATTGATTTCTCTCCGTCAGTTCTTCTTTGAAGAACGGGTTGGGGATTGCGGTTCCAGAGGTGCCCGATCAGCTCAGAGGGCGCGGTGTCACCGGTGTCGATTAGCCTCCAAGATGGGGCTGGAAGCTCTACCGTGTTTGTCGTCTGCCACTAGGGTCGTTGAAAGTCGCTGATGGTTGTTGTGGCGGGTCGCGGCCCAGGCGTTCGTCGCCCGCTCGACAGGGCGGGTAGTTGCCGACTTCGAGGGTCGTTGGCTGAAAGTAATGAAGGGACCGCTAATGAACGTGGCGACGACGAACGTCGGCCTCAACGACTTGAAGTTTCGGCTGGTGCGCGACGACTTCGCCGACGCGGTGGCGTGGGTGGCCAAGAATCTGCCGACCAGGCCGACGGTGCCCGTGCTCGCCGGTGTGCTGCTCCGCGGCACCGAGGATGGGCTGGTGGTCTCCGGATTCGACTACGAAGTGTCCGCCGAGGTGCGGGTTGCGGCTGAAATTGCCTCTGCCGGAAGCGTTTTAGTGTCGGGCCGGCTGCTTTCCGACATCACCCGAGCGTTGCCGAACAAACCGGTCGACTTTCACGTCGAGGGCACTCGGGTGGCGCTGAACTGCGGGAACGCCAGATTTTCGTTGCCGATGATGGCCGTCGAGGACTATCCCACCTTGCCGACGCTGCCCGCGGAAACCGGCACGCTGCCGGCCGAGCTGTTCGCCGAGGCCATCGGTCAGGTGGCAGTCGCGGCCGGTCGGGACGACACGTTGCCCATGCTGACTGGCATTCGGGTGGAGATCTCCGGCGAAGCGGTTGTGCTGGCCGCCACCGACAGGTTCAGGTTGGCTGTCCGGGAACTGACCTGGTCGGCGGCTGCGCCCGACATCGAAGCGGCAGTGCTGGTGCCGGCCAAGACATTGGCCGAGGCCGCCAAAACCGGCCCCGACGGCTCCCAGGTGCACCTGTCCCTGGGCGCCGGGTCCGGGGTGGGTAAAGACGGTCTGCTAGGTATCAGCGGAAACGGAAAGCGCAGCACGACCCGGCTGCTGGACGCAGAATTCCCTAAATTTCGGCAGTTGTTACCGTCCGAGCACACAGCGGTCGCCACCGTCGGCGTAGCCGAGCTCACTGAGGCCATCAAGCGGGTTGCTCTGGTCGCTGACCGCGGAGCCCAGGTCCGGATGGAGTTCGCCGAGGGACTGTTGCGGCTCTCCGCCGGCGCAGACGATGTGGGTCGAGCCGAAGAGGATCTGCCTGTCGACTTCGCTGGCGAGCCCCTGACCATCGCCTTCAACCCGATCTACCTGACCGATGGGTTGGGGTCGCTGCACTCCGATCGGGTGTCGTTCGGGTTCACGACGCCCAGCCGGCCGGCGGTGTTGCGTCCCGCATCCGGTGACGAAGCGGCGCCGCAAGATTCCGGGCCGTTCGCCGCGGTGCAAACGGACTACGTATATCTGCTGATGCCGGTGCGGTTGCCCGGCTGACGTCCTGCTGTGTACGTCCGTCACCTGGGGTTACGCGACTTTCGGTCGTGGGTGCACGCCGACCTGGAGCTCGAGCCCGGCCGGACGGTTTTCGTCGGCCCGAATGGCTACGGTAAAACCAATCTGGTTGAGGCGCTGTGGTATTCGTCGACTCTGGGATCGCATCGGGTGGCAACTGACACGCCACTGGTCCGGGTCGGCGCGGAGCGGGCGCTGGTGTCGACGATCGTGGTCAGTGAGGGCCGCGAATGTGCGGTTGACTTGGAGATTGCGGCCGGCCGGGCCAACAAGGCGCGGCTGAACCGCTCGCCGGTGCGCAGCACCCGAGAAGTCGCGGGGGTGCTGCGGGCCGTGCTGTTCGCTCCGGAGGATCTGGCGTTGGTGCGCGGCGATCCCGCGGATCGGCGCCGCTACCTTGACGACCTGGCCACCTTGCGCCGGCCTCGAATCGCCGCGGTGCGCTCTGACTACGAGAAAGTGTTGCGTCAGCGGACGGCACTGCTGAAAACCGCGTTCGGGGCCCGGCAACGAGGCGACCGCAGCGTGCTGGACACCCTGGACGTCTGGGACGCCCGGCTGGCTGCGCACGGTGCAGAGCTGATGAGCGCCCGCATCGAACTCGTCAGCCAGTTGACACCGGAAGTGGCCAAGGCATATCAACTGGTGGCGCCGGGCTCCCGTGCTGCTGTGATTGGCTACCGCGCCGGCATGGTCATGCAGCCGAACGATGCCGTGGACGTGGCCGGGTTGGAAACCGCCCTGCTGACCGCGCTGTCTGAGCGGCGGTCCGCGGAACTTGAGCGAGGGGTCTGTTTGGTCGGCCCCCATCGCGACGACCTGGAGTTGCACCTCGGCGATCAACCCGCCAAAGGGTTTGCCAGCCACGGTGAATCCTGGTCGATGGCGTTGGCCTTGCGGTTGGCGGCCTATGAGCTGTTGCGCGCCGAGGGCAGCGACCCGGTGCTGTTGCTCGACGACGTCTTCGCCGAACTGGACGCGGCTCGACGCCGCGCGTTGGCCGCCGTCGCCGCATCTGCAGAGCAGGTGTTGGTGACTGCGGCGGTGCCCGAGGACATACCGGCGGGCTGGGACGCTAGACAAGTAGAAATCGGATCCCGTGACGACGACAGCGGACGGAAGTCGGTGGTGATGTCATGACGAATTTCGACGACGGACCCGAGTCGCTGCAACCTGAGCCGGTTAAGAATTCGGCTGCGATGGATCTGGTCCGGCGCACCTTGGAGGAAGCACGGGAGGCAGCCCGCAGCCGTGGCCAGAACATCGGGCGCGGCCGCACAACGCCGGCGGCGCGACGAGTGGCCGGCACCGGGCGGCGGCGAAGCTGGTCGGGGCCGGGCCCGGATTATCGCGACCCCCAACCGCTGGGCCGTGCGGCGCGCGACTTGGCCAAGAAGCGGGGCTGGTCGCCGCGGGTCGCCGAGGGCACGGTCCTGGGTCAATGGCAGACGGTGGTCGGCAGCCAGATCGCCGACCATGCGACACCGATCGGACTGGCCGATGGGGTGTTGACCGTGGCCGCCGAGTCGACCGCCTGGGCCACCCAATTGCGGATGATGCAGGCGCAGCTTCTCGCGAAGATCGCCGAAGTGGTCGGCGACGGCGTGGTGAAGTCGCTGAGGATCACTGGTCCATCGGCGCCCTCGTGGCGCAAGGGGCCGCTGCACATCGCCGGCCGAGGTCCGCGCGACACTTACGGCTGACGCCGCGGGCCGCCGAAGAGCATCGGCTCAGAGCCGCCAGGACGCGATGAATTCGTTTCGCCAGCGTCCGGACACACCTGCTTTTGAAATGCGCAACTCACGGCGCGGATAGCCGTGCAGAAACGCGGTTGGAGAATAGGTACGGCCCGCTGGTGACGGTAGACTGATGGCAGTACTTGCTGCGGTGACTGGACCGCTCGCAAACGAACCCCAAGGAGAGCTGTTCGATCGTGGCTGCCAAGAAGAAGGCACAAGAGGAGTACGGCGCCTCGTCTATCACGATCCTTGAAGGATTGGAAGCGGTTCGCAAACGCCCGGGCATGTATATCGGCTCCACCGGCGAGCGTGGTCTGCACCACCTCATCTGGGAAGTGGTGGACAACTCGGTTGACGAGGCAATGGCGGGCTACGCGACCCGGGTCGATGTGCGCTTACTCAACGACGGCAGTGTCGAGGTGGTCGACAACGGCCGCGGGATTCCGGTCGCGACCCACGCCACCGGTGTACCGACCGTCGACGTGGTGATGACCCAACTGCATGCCGGCGGCAAATTCGGCGGCGAGAACAGCGGTTACAACGTCAGTGGCGGTTTGCACGGGGTCGGGGTATCGGTCGTCAACGCGCTGTCTTCCCGGCTGGAAGTCGACATAGCCCGGGACGGTTACCGATGGTCGCAGTTCTACGACCGCGCCGCGCCCGGAACGCTCAAGCAGGGCGAGGCCACCAAAACCACCGGCACCACCATCCGGTTCTGGGCCGATTCCGACATCTTTGAGACCACCGAGTACGACTTCGAGACGGTGGCCCGCCGGCTTCAGGAGATGGCGTTTCTCAACAAGGGGTTGACGATCAACCTCACCGACGAGCGGGTCGGCGCGGACGAGGTCGTCGACGACGTCGTCAGCGACACCGCCGAGGCACCCAAGTCCGCCGAGGAGAAGGCGGCCGAGTCGGTTGCGGTGCAACACAAAGTCAAACACCGCACCTTCCACTATCCGGGCGGCCTGGTCGACTTTGTCAAGCACATAAACCGCACGAAGAATTCGATCCACTCGAGCATCGTGGACTTCTCCGGCAACGGCCCGGGGCACGAAGTCGAGATCGCGATGCAGTGGAACGCCGGCTACTCGGAATCAGTGCACACTTTCGCCAACACGATCAACACCCACGAGGGTGGTACGCACGAAGAGGGTTTCCGCAGCGCGTTGACCTCCGTGGTGAACAAGTACGCCAAAGAAAAGAAGCTGCTGAAGGACAAGGACCCCAACCTGACCGGCGACGACATCCGCGAAGGCTTGGCGGCGGTCATCTCGGTGAAAGTCAGCGAACCGCAGTTCGAAGGACAGACGAAGACCAAGCTGGGCAACACCGAGGTCAAGTCGTTCGTGCAGCGGGTCTGCAACGAGGAACTGACGCACTGGTTTGAAGCGAATCCCGCCGACGCGAAGATTGTTGTCAATAAAGCGGTTTCGTCAGCACAGGCCCGGCTCGCCGCGCGCAAAGCCCGTGAGCTGGTGCGCCGCAAGAGTGCCACCGATCTGGGTGGCCTGCCAGGCAAGCTGGCCGATTGTCGTTCCAGCGACCCGCGCAAGTCGGAACTGTATGTCGTTGAGGGTGATTCAGCCGGCGGTTCGGCGAAAAGTGGGCGCGACTCGATGTTCCAGGCGATCCTGCCGTTACGCGGCAAGATCATCAACGTCGAGAAGGCCCGTATCGACCGGGTGCTGAAGAACACCGAAGTGCAAGCCATCATCACCGCGCTCGGCACCGGAATACACGACGAGTTCGACATCACCAAACTGCGCTACCACAAAATCGTTCTGATGGCTGACGCCGATGTCGACGGCCAACACATCTCCACGCTGCTGCTGACCTTGTTGTTCCGGTTCATGCGGCCACTGATCGAGAACGGCCACGTGTTCTTAGCGCAGCCGCCGCTGTACAAATTGAAATGGCAACGCAGCGAACCGGAGTTCGCCTATTCCGACCGGGAACGAGACGGTCTCCTCGAGGCCGGGCAGAAGGCGGGCAGAAAGATCAACAAAGACGACGGCATCCAGCGCTACAAGGGTCTCGGCGAGATGGATGCCAAGGAACTGTGGGAGACCACGATGGACCCGACGGTGCGGGTATTGCGTCAGGTGACCCTTGACGACGCCGCAGCCGCTGACGAGTTGTTCTCCATCCTGATGGGCGAGGACGTGGAGGCCCGCCGCAGCTTCATCACCCGCAATGCCAAAGACGTACGCTTCCTTGACGTCTGACTGGCCGAGTTCGCCGGCCGCCCAGTAGAAGAGGCATAGATGACCGACACCACGCTGCCACCGGGCGGAGGCCCCATCGATCGGGTTGAACCCGTCGATATCCAGCAGGAGATGCAGCGCAGCTACATCGACTACGCGATGAGCGTCATCGTCGGGCGCGCGCTCCCCGAGGTGCGCGACGGGCTCAAGCCGGTGCACCGCCGAGTGCTGTATGCGATGTTCGACTCGGGTTTCCGGCCGGATCGCAGCCATGCGAAATCGGCTCGCTCCGTTGCCGAAACGATGGGCAACTACCACCCGCACGGCGATGCGTCGATCTACGACACCCTGGTGCGCATGGCCCAGCCGTGGTCGCTGCGCTATCCGCTGGTCGACGGGCAGGGCAACTTCGGCTCGCCGGGCAACGACCCGCCGGCCGCCATGAGATACACCGAAGCGCGGCTGACTCCGTTGGCGATGGAGATGCTGCGTGAAATCGACGAGGAGACAGTCGATTTCATTCCCAACTATGACGGCCGGGTGCAGGAGCCGACGGTCCTGCCGAGCCGGTTTCCCAACCTGCTGGCGAACGGTTCCGGCGGCATCGCCGTCGGGATGGCGACCAATATCCCACCGCACAATCTGCGTGAGCTTGCCGATGCGGTGTTCTGGGCCCTGGAGAACTACGACGCCGACGAAGAGACGACCCTGGCCGCGGTCATGGAACGGGTCAAAGGACCTGACTTCCCCACCGCCGGCCTCATCGTCGGGTCGCAGGGCATCGCTGACGCCTACAAGACCGGACGCGGGTCGATCCGCATGCGTGGGGTGGTCGAGGTCGAGGAAGACTCGAAAGGCCGTACCTCCCTTGTCATTACCGAGCTGCCCTACCAGGTCAATCACGACAACTTCATCACCTCGATCGCCGAGCAGGTCCGCGACGGCAAGCTGGCCGGCATCTCCAACGTCGAAGACCAGGGCAGCGACCGGGTCGGCGTCCGCATCGTCGTGGAGGTCAAGCGGGACGCCGTCGCCAAGGTGGTGCTGAACAACCTCTATAAGCACACCCAGCTGCAGACCAGCTTCGGCGCCAACATGTTGTCGATCGTCGATGGTGTGCCGCGCACGCTGCGGCTCGACCAGATGATCCGCCACTACGTCGAGCATCAGCTCGACGTTATTGTGCGGCGCACCACCTATCGGCTACGCAAGGCCAACGAGCGGGCACACATCCTGCGCGGGCTGGTCAAAGCGCTCGATGCGCTCGACGAGGTGATCGCCCTGATCCGGGCGTCAGAGACCGTCGACATCGCGCGGGCCGGCCTGATCGAGCTGCTCGACATCGACGAGATTCAGGCGCAGGCGATTCTTGATATGCAGCTGCGCCGGTTGGCGGCGTTGGAACGGCAGCGCATCATCGACGACCTGGCCAAGATCGAAGCCGAGATCGCCGACCTGGAAGACATTCTGTCGAAACCGGAGCGACAGCGCGGGATCGTCCGGGATGAGCTCGGTGAGATCGTCGACAAGCACGGCGACGAGCGCCGGACACGAATCGTGGCAGCCGACGGCGACGTCAACGACGAGGATTTGATCGCCCGTGAGAACGTCGTCGTCACCATCACCGAGACCGGATACGCCAAGCGCACCAAGACCGATCTGTACCGCAGCCAGAAACGCGGCGGCAAGGGCGTGCAGGGTGCCGGGCTGAAACAAGACGACATCGTCGCGCACTTCTTCGTGTGCTCCACGCACGACTGGATCTTGTTCTTCACCACGCAGGGCCGGGTGTATCGGGCCAAAGCCTACGAACTGCCAGAAGCGTCCCGGATTGCCCGCGGACAGCACGTCGCCAACCTGTTGGCGTTCCAGCCTGGTGAACGCATCGCGCAGGTCATCCAGATCCGCGGCTATGAGGACGCGCCGTATCTGGTGTTGGCCACCCGCAACGGTCTGGTCAAAAAGACCAAGCTCACCGACTTCGACTCCAACCGGTCGGGCGGGATCGTCGCTATCAACCTGCGCGACAGCGACGAACTGGTCGGTGCGGTGCTGTGCTCGGCCGACGAGGACCTGCTGCTGGTGTCGGCAAAGGGCCAGTCCATCCGGTTCTCGGCGACCGACGAAGCGCTGCGGCCGATGGGCCGGGCCACCTCCGGCGTACAGGGCATGCGCTTCAACACCGACGACCAACTGTTGTCGCTGAACGTGGTTCGTGAGGGAATGTACCTGCTGGTCGCCACGTCCGGCGGCTACGCCAAGCGGACCGCCCTCGAGGAGTACACCCCGCAGGGCCGCGGCGGGAAAGGCATCCTGACCATCCAATACGACTCGCGGCGTGGCAAGCTGGTAGGGGCGTTGATCGTGGATGACGACGCTGAGGTCTACGCCATCACCTCCGGCGGCGGAGTGATTCGCACAGCGGCACGTCAGGTGCGTAAGGCGGGACGCCAGACCAAGGGCGTTCGGTTGATGAACCTGGGTGCGGGCGACACACTGTTAGCCATCGCCCGCAACGCCGAGGAAGCCGAAGTGGCCGAGGTAATCGACGACGATGCGGGTAGCTAATCTGGTAGCTCTGCCGTCCATGCGTGTTATGACGGCCCGAGGAGCAGTTGAGCGCTCGAATCCACCCCGGGACAACCGGGGCGCACAGTTAAGGAGCCGGCGGTGACTTCACCGAACGAGCCGGGATCTTCTCGATCCGGCGACGGTCAGGGCGGCCGCAACGGAACGCCCGACCAAAGCGGCGCCCACTCGGCCGCCGGCGCGGGCACCGGTCGGTTGGCCGATTCCGGTGAGATACCGCCATGGCAGCGCGCCGTAAGCCGGCCGCGGAAAAGCGGGCAGCTGTCGGGCGGCGAGTCGAGCACCCGTCAAGCCGGGACGCCCGACGTGGAGGCCCGGGTGAGCCGCTTCATCTCCGGCACCGCCGCCCCGAAGCTTTTCTCGGGCACATCTGCTGCCCCTGCGGCCGCCCCCGCCGAGGAGGCATCGCCCTCGTTTGAGACCCGCGGCGAGTCGCGATCCGACAGCCGACACAACGAGGCGTATGCCAGCGAGCTTCCCGATCTGTCAGGTCCGCTGCCGCGACAAACGCAGCGAAAAGAATCAGGAGCAGTAGTTGGCCGAGCGGCTTCGCCGGAGGGCCGTGGGTCGCTCTCGTCCCGACGGGCCCGCGGCCCGGTGCGCGCGAGCATGCAGGTTCGCCGTATCGACCCGTGGAGCACGCTGAAGGTGTCGTTGATCTTGTCCGTGGCGTTGTTCTTCGTCTGGATGATCGCAGTGGCGTTCTTGTACCTGGTGCTCGGCGGCATGGGTGTGTGGAGCAAACTGAACAGCAACGTCGGTGACTTACTGACCAACACCAGCGGCAGCGGCGAACTGGTATCCAGCGGCACCATTTTCGGTGGCGCGGTCCTGATCGGGCTGGTCAACATCGTCCTGTTGACGGCGATGGCCACCATCGGTGCTTTTATCTACAACCTGACCACCGACCTGATCGGCGGAATCGAAGTGACATTGGCAGACCGCGATTAACGGAACGTGATCGGTTTGGGCCGAGGGTGCCGGTTGCGGTAATCTCGTCGCTCGGCCATGCGGCAGTACGGGCCTATAGCTCAGGCGGTTAGAGCGCTTCGCTGATAACGAAGAGGTCGGAGGTTCGAGTCCTCCTAGGCCCACAACCATGGGTTCATCACGACGCGTCGGGCAAATGGCGCTGCTTCTGACCGCGATCGTTGTTGTGCTCGCGGCGGTCGGGTCGCGCCGCAGCGTTGAGGTGTGGCACATGGTGCCGGAAACTTCCGGTGATCAGGACGAGGGGCCTTAGCTCAGTTGGTAGAGCGCTGCCTTTGCAAGGCAGAAGTCAGGGGTTCGAATCCCCTAGGCTCCACACACACCCTAGGCTCCACACTTGTTGAACCCAGCCCAAGCGCGCGCAGGATTGGGAACGCAAAGGGCAGGTTCAACGCGTCAGCGGCAAGAGCTGAGTGACTAGGATTTCAAAGGGCCCGCTTCAAGGCGCAATCGACGCCACCCGGCCGATTCAGAAGTTGTTGCAGGTATTGAAGGTCTGTTGGAGCACACCGATGTACGGCCGGCTATCTGGATCGCTCACCAACTGCTCGGCCATTTGCCTTCGTTGACTGGGCGAGCCCGCGAGGAACTGACGCAGACCAGATTGCATCTCCGGCGAGGAGTTGAAAACGGCGGCAATTGTCGGGTCCTGCGCGTTCAACGCCGCGGTGAGTTGGTTGTAATTGCAGGTTGTGTTTACGGCTGGTCCCAGATCAGGATCTGCGGACGCCACCCCGGCCGCGGCAGTCAACGAAAATGCCAGACCACAAATCGCCACAGAAATTCCGGTCAATGACAGTTTGGTCATACGTGAACTCCTTACTTCACTGCGCCGACCTTAGCCTGAACGTGCAGGTCTGCTAGGGGTAATCGAAATCTTTCGAATAAGGGTGCGTATTCGCAAGTCGACGGCCTCGCTGTTATTCAGGCCGCGGATTCTCGACTCCAACCCGCAAATTCCGCATAAGACGAATGCGTCGCTGGGGCATGTCCAGCCGATGTCTCCCCGGAAGCCACCGGTATTGGCGAATCAGCATGGCGGCCGCGCGGGCGAACACGGTGTCTACCCGCGATCCGCACAGCAGGTGGCCGCAGCGCTACGGCTTGGGCTGCACGTCCACACTCGGCGGGCGCGGCGAGGGCTCCGGGCGCGACGAGCGACGGACGATGGAGAACGCCACTGCGCCACCGGCCAGCACTGCCGTGGCGACACCGGCGATGATCCAGGGCCGCTTACCGCGATGTGGTGATCGCCGAGCGTCGTGCAACGCAGCCGGCAGGCCGGTCACCACCTCTTGAGCGGAGGCCAGTTGTCGGTTGATGGTTTCCTGCGCCGCAGCGACTTCCCGGGCGAGCCGGCCCTCCCGATAACGGCGTTGCAGACTCGACGCACCTGCCTGGGCCGAGTTGAATCCGAGCCCGACGACGCCGCGCGTCACATCGACCGGACCCACCGCCGTGTACGCCAGGCCTCGCGTCAGCCGCTGCCGCGGTGTCAATCGAGTCTTCGCCGTTGCGCTCATCTCCAACCTTCCCCAGCCCCGATGGAGCCGCGCTACCGACCTCTGAGACTGCCATCAATGCGACGGCCGTGGGTCGAATGAGCGGATGTGTGTTGGCCCGCCGTCGCGCCCTCCATCGCCCCCGTCGCCAGAACCGTTACCCGCCAATGGCAGACTGTGCTGTCGTGACCTCCAGCGCCAGTCAAACTGCCACGGCAACCCTGCACACCAACCGCGGGGACATCAAGATCGCCTTGTTCGGTAATCACGCTCCGAAGACCGTCGCCAACTTCGTCGGCCTGGCGCAGGGCACGAAGGAGTACTCCACTGAGAACGCCTCGGGCAGCACAGCGGGCCCGTTCTATGACGGCGCGGTGTTTCACCGGGTGATCAACGGATTCATGATTCAGGGTGGTGACCCGACCGGCACGGGTCGCGGCGGCCCGGGCTACAAGTTCGCCGACGAATTTCACCCCGAACTGCAATTCAACAAGCCCTATCTGTTGGCGATGGCCAACGCCGGTCCGGGCACCAATGGGTCGCAGTTCTTCATCACGGTCGGCGAGACGCCGCACCTGAACCGGCGGCACACCATCTTCGGTGAGGTGGTCGACCCGGAATCACAACGGGTCGTTGACGCCATTGCCACCACTGCGACCGACCGTAATGACCGGCCTAACGACCCCGTGGTGATCGAGTCGATCACCATCTCCTAAGGCAACGACTCCTCAACGTGCTGTCCCGGGACTGCCCGGTTCACCTGATCGAGGGCCTGTGTAACCGGCTGAGCTGAGGGCGTCGAGAACCTCGAGCGGCCGGGTGCCGAGATCCCACCGGGAAAACACGAGCAACCGGTCGTCAACGGTGTCTATCTCGAGAAGTTGTACTTTGCGCCCAATCCGGCGGAACTCGGTAATTCTGGACAGCGCGACATCACCGGGCTGCAACAGCTGGCTGCGCCACCAGCCCCGTACGACGAGACCGCGCTCCGTTATCGCCAGCCTCGGCCGAGCCCGCCAAGAGAAGCCGGCGAACACCAGCAGGCCGACTCCGGCGATTCCCGCCAGCACCCGGCCCGGCGGATCTGTGATCGCGGCGGCGCTCAACACCGCCAACACTGCACCGGCGACACCGCAACCAGCGATACCGGCCGTCCGGGGCGCCCACTCAGCTTGCCGGCTGCCCGCGCTAGCCGACTCAACCATGGCGGACGCAGTTATCCACAGGCGTTATCCACACTGGGGATGAATCACACGCATGTGATTGGGCTTCCGGCAGATTGCCGGCCGAGTAACGGCGCAGGACCGTGAAGCACTGCACATGGGGCACAGATGCCTAATGCCAGCGCATGGTGAGCAGCAATCCGCTGATCATGAAAGCGAAAGCGATTGCGTAATTCCACGGGCCGAGCTGCGCCATCCAGTTCAAAGCGGCCGGGGCGTCCGTGCCCGTGGCAGCCAACTGGAAGACCATCAACCACGCCAACCCGATGAGCAGCAGACCACAGAAGAACGCGACGAACCACACGCTGGACGGACCGGATTTGACCCTGACCGGGGTGCGGCTGACTGTGCTGACGGTGAAGTCGTTTTTCTTGCGGACCTTTGACTTAGGCATTCATACCTCGGACAGTTGTGCAGAGCGGGTGCCACGATGGCGACTGCAGGAAGAATTGTCGGATACGAGACTAGCTCACCCTGCGTCGCGATCAGGGAACGGAGACCCGATGGCCGGTTGGAGCGCCGGGCTGGTGCGCCGGCTTCGCCCCGGCCGGCCGCACGGCCGCTCGCCCTGGCTGCTGGGCGTTCCGGTGGTGTGCTTGCTGGCCGGGCTGCTGCTGGCCGCCACGCATGGGGTGTCGGGGGGCGGCGAGATTCGCCGCAGTGACGCACCGCGCCTGGTCGACCTCGTTCGTGCGGAGCAGGCCTCGGTTGACCGGCTCAGCGCCGAACGAGACGCCTTGGCCAGCCGCATCGACTCCACCCACGGCCGGTCCATCAGTGGTGCGCTGGCGGCGATGCTCAAGCGGGCAGCGGAACTCAGCGAAGACGCCGGCGGCGCTCCGGTGCACGGACCGGGCTTGGTGGTGACGCTGACCGACGCACAGCGCGACGCCCACGGCCGCTTCCCGCGAGACGCCTCCCCCGACGACCTCGTCGTGCATCAGCAAGATATCCAGGCAGTGCTCAACGCATTGTGGAGTGCCGGTGCCGAAGCGGTGCAGATGCAAGACCAACGCCTGATCGCCACCTCGGCGCCGCGCTGCGTCGGCAACACGCTGCTGCTCAACGGACGTACCTACAGTCCGCCCTATACGATCGCCGCGGTGGGCGACGCCGCGGCGATGCAGGCCGCGCTTGCCGCGGCTCCCCTGGTGACGCTCTACAAGCAGTATGTGGTCCGATTCGGGTTGGGATACGACGAAGCGGTGCGCGCTGATCTGCAAATCGTGGGTCACACCGAGCCGGTCCGGATGCAATTCGCGCGGCCCGCAGGGCCGGTGAATTACTGAGGGTAGCCTGGCACGGTGCGGATCTTGGTCGTCGACAACTACGACAGCTTCGTTTTCAACCTGGTGCAGTACCTCGGTCAACTCGGCGTCGAAGCCCAGGTGTGGCGCAACGATGATTTCCGGCTGAACGACCATGCCGCCGTGGCGGAGCAGTTCGACGGGGTGTTGCTCAGCCCAGGGCCGGGCACCCCGGAACGCGCGGGTGCGTCAATCGACTTGGTGCACGCTTGCGCAGACGCCCGAACCCCGCTGCTCGGAGTGTGTCTGGGCCATCAGGCAATCGGTGTCGCGTTCGGTGCCACCGTCGACCGTGCGCCGGAGTTGTTGCACGGCAAGACCAGTAGCGTCTTCCACATCAATACCGGTGTGGTGCAGGGCCTTCCAGATCCGTTCACCGCGACGCGCTATCACTCGCTGACCATCCTGCCCCAGACCCTGCCCGCCGAGCTCGAGGTGACAGCTCAAACCCGCAGCGGGGTGATCATGGGTGTGCGGCATACCGCACTTCCGATCCACGGTGTGCAGTTCCACCCGGAATCCATCCTCACCGAAGGCGGGCACCGAATGCTCGCCAACTGGCTGATGTTCTGCGGACAGGTGTGTGACGACGCATTGGTCCGCAGGCTCGAGCACGAAGTGACTGCCGCGGTGCGGCCGCTTACGGCTACTGACCGAACTTCAGCGTGATGTTGCCGTCTTTGTTCACGTTCTGACCCGCCGCCGGGCTTTGATAGACCACCCGGTTGCGCGACGGATTACCGGCGTCGACATCGGCGCCCTTCACCAGGACGCCGGTCCAGCCCAGCGCCCGCAGCTGCGGTTCGGCGTCCGTCCAGAACAGCCCGGACAAGTCAGGCATCAGGAACTGGTTCCCTCTGGACACCTGCAGTTCGATCACCGAATCCAGTGGAACAGTCGCGCCCGCCGGCGGATTCATGCCCAAGACGTCGCCGGCCGGACGAGGACTGTCCACCAACGCCTGGCTGATCTTCGTGAAACCGTAGACGCCGAGATTTTTCTGGGCGATGTCGACGTTTTGACCGACCACGTTCGGGACCTGCTTGGTCTCCGGTCCGGTTCCCACGACGATAGTGATCTCGTTGGTGATTGCCGAGGTCTGATTGGCCGGCGGGTTGGTGCCGACCACCCGGCCGTTGAGCTCCGGTGCCGATGGTGAATTCACCTGCTTGAATCGGCTGAACCCGGCGAACTTCAGCTTTTTCACCGCGTCGGTGTAGCTCAGCGAGGACACGTCGGGCAGTTCGCGCTGCTCGGGCCCGGTTGAGACGTTGATCATGATTTCGTCGCCCGCGCTGACCGAGGCGTTCGCGCCCGGATCGGTGCCGATGACATGGTCTGGCGGCACCGTCGAGTCCGGCTTCTGCTGAGTGCGCGTCTTGAAGCCCCGGTTCTGCAACGCGGCGATGGCATCGGCCGACACCTCCCCGCGCACGTCCGGCACCTGCACGCTGCGGGTGTCGCCGCCAAGGGTGTTGATCAAGATCGTCACCGCTACGGTGAGCACGGCAAGCACGGCGACCACGATCAGCCAGCGACCGACTGATCCGACGGTGCGGTCGGTGGTGTAGTCGAGCTGCTGGCGGGGCAACGGACCCGTATGTCGGGCAGCCGAACCCGCCGAAGGGGCGGACGACAGCAGCGACGTGCGCTCCGCGTCGGTGAGCACTTTGGGCGCTTCAGGCTGCTCACCGTTGTGCACCCGGACAAGATCGGCGCGCATCTCGGCGGCCGTCTGGTAGCGGTTGTCGGGGTTCTTGGCCAGCGCTTTGAGCACCACGGCGTCAAGGTCGGCGGAAATCGCCTCGTGACGCTGAGACGGCGGAAGCGGATCTTCCCGCACATGCTGGTAAGCCACCGCGACGGGTGAGTCGCCGACGAACGGCGGCTCGCCGGTGAGCATTTCGTAGAGAACGCAGCCCAGTGAATAGACATCGGAGCGGGCATCGACCGGGTCACCTCGGGCCTGCTCGGGGGAAAGGTATTGCGCCGTGCCGATCACCGCCGCGGTCTGGGTGACGCTGTTGCCGCCGTCGGCGATCGCCCGGGCGATCCCGAAATCCATGACTTTGACCGCGTTCGTCGAGCTGATCATGATGTTCGCCGGCTTGACGTCGCGGTGGATGATCCCGTGCTGGTGACTGAAGTTGAGCGCCTGGCAGGCGTCTGCGATCACCTCGATGGCCCGCCGGGGCGGCATCGGACCTTCGGTGTGGACGATGTCGCGCAGCGTGACGCCGTTGACGTACTCCATCACGATGTAAGGCAGCGGACCCGCGGCTGTTTCGGCCTCTCCGGTGTCGTAGACAGCGACGATCGCCGGGTGGTTCAGCGCGGCGGCATTCTGGGCTTCCCGGCGGAACCGCAGGTAGAAGCTGGGATCCCGGGCCAGATCCGCCCGCAGCACTTTGACCGCGACGTCGCGCCCCAAGCGGACATCGCGCGCCAGGTGCACCTCGGACATCCCCCCGAAGCCGAGAATTTCGCCAAGCTCGTAGCGATCGGACAGGTGCTGAGGGGTGGTCATCGCGATGCCCCGGGATGACTCCGCTCCAACAGGACGACCATACGATGTCCGGGCTGGCGGTGTTCGCTTCGGTCGGTTGGTTGCGCGGGCGCCGAGTTTGTTCCGCCGGACGTCTTGGCGGGCGGGGTTCCGGTGTCGGTCACAGTCGGCGGCGCCTGCTGCTGGGTGCTCTCGTTGTGCGAATTGAGAACGATAAGCACCGCGATGATGATCGCCAGGGCACCCAGTACTCCCGCCGCCCACAACAGCGCGCGCTGGCCGGATGAGAATGTGCGCCGCGGCGGCGGCTGGCGGTTGCCGCCCGTTGTCGGTCGCGACCGGCGCGGCGTCGCGACCGGCGCTTTCGCAGTAGCGCCGACGGCCGCCCGCGGGTTGGTACCGGACGGAATGGCAGCGGGTGCAGCCCGGCCCGACGCCGTGCCCTGGCTGGTGGGACGCGGCGGGCGGCGCCCGGCGCGTACCGCGGCAACCGCATCGGCGAACGGGCCACCGCTCTTGTAACGCATGCCCGGGTTTTTCACCAGCGTGATCTCGATCAGTTCCCGCACGTTGGGTGGCAAGTCGCTGGGCAGCGGTGGGGGCGGTTCTTTGATGTGCTTCATCGCTACGGTCAGGGCGCCATCGCCAGTGAATGGGCGCTTGCCCGACACAACTTCGTAACCCACCACTCCCAGCGAGTAGACGTCACTGGCCGGCGACGCGTCGTGGCCCAGGGCCTGCTCGGGTGCGATGTATTGAGCGGTTCCCATCACCATGCCGGTTTGCGTCACGGGCGCGGCATCGACCGCCTTGGCGATCCCGAAGTCGGTGATCTTCACCTGACCGGTCGGTGTGATGAGGATGTTGCCTGGTTTGACGTCGCGGTGTACCAGCCCTGCAGCATGTGCCACCTGCAGAGCACGCCCGGTCTGTTCGAGCATGTCCAGTGCGTGCCGCAAAGAGAGCCGACCGGTGCGTTTCAGTACCGAGTTGAGCGGCTCACCGTTGACCAGTTCCATCACCAGGTAGGCGGTGTGGCCCTCGCCCTCCATTTGGGTCTCGCCGTAATCGTGCACGCTGGCGATCCCGGGATGGTTGAGCATCGCGGTGGTGCGCGCCTCGATGCGGAACCGCTCGATGAACTCCGGATCGGTGGAGAACTCACTCTTGAGCACCTTAACCGCGACGCGCCGGCCCAGCCGGTTGTCCACCGCCTCCCACACCTGGCCCATGCCACCGGTTGCGATGAGGCGCTGCAGGCGATACCGGCCAGACAGCGTCACACCAACTCGCGGGCTCATGGTCCTCCCTGAAGCGCGGCCTCGATCACAGCCCGGCCAATCGGCGCAGCGAGCGCGCCGCCGGTGGCGGACAATCGGTCAGCGCCGTCTTCCACCAGCACTGCAACGGCCACCTTCGGCGACCGCGCGGGTGCGAACGCGATATACCACGCGTGCGGTGGGGTGTTGCGGGGATCGGTGCCGTGCTCTGCCGTACCGGTTTTGGACGCGATCTGCACGCCGGGGATAGCCCCTTTCTGCTGTGTGACTTGCTCGGCGCCGACCATTAGTTCTGTTAGCTTAGCCGCGACCTGCGGCGACACCGCACGGCGTTGCTCATGCGGCGCAGTGGTGCCAATCGGTGCCAGGTCAGGCCCCTGCAGGCTGCTTACCAGGTACGGCTGCATCGTCACTCCGGCATTGGCGATTGTCGCGGCCACCATGGCGTTCTGCAGCGGTGTCAGTGCCACATCTTTCTGCCCGATACTGGACATACCCAACGCTGCGGCGTCCGGGATGGGACCGACCGTCGATTCGGCGACCTGCAGCGGGATCGGATCCAGGGTGCTGTCCAGACCGAAGGCATGCGCGGTGCTACGCAGGGCGTCGGGCCCGGTGCGCAGGCCGAGTTGAACGAACGCGGTGTTGCAGGAGCGGGCGAACGCCTCCCGCAGCGATACCGTGGGCTCGCCGCCGCACGGTGTGCCGCCGTAATTTTCCAGCGTGGCGGTGCTGCCCGGCAGCGGGATGCGTGACGCGGAGGTGAGCTGGTCGTCTTCGGTGGCGCCCAGCTGCAGCGCAGCAGCGGTGGTGATGACCTTGAAGGTGGATCCCGGCGGATAGGTCTCACTGATGGCGCGGTTGGTCAGCGGCGACGCCGGATCGTCACGGAGCCGCTGCCAGGCCTGCAGCTGATCCTCGGTGTTGTGGGAAGACAGCAAGTTCGGGTCGTAGGACGGGGCGGACACCAGCGCCAAGACCTTGCCGGTGGACGGCTGCAGTGCCACGACCGCCCCTTTGCACGGGCCGTTACAGCTTTGCTGCATCGCGTCCCAGGCGACTTGCTGCATGCGCGGGCTGATCGTCGTGTCCACATTGCCGCCGCGGGGATCGCGGGCGGTGAAGAAGTCGGCCAACCGGCGACCGAAAAGCCGAGGGTCGGACCCGTTGAGTACCGGATCCTCGGCGCGTTCCAGCCCGGTGCTGGAGTAACGCAGCGAGTAGAACCCGGTGATCGGCGCGTACGCGGCGGGATTGGGGTAAACCCGCAGGAACCGGTAGCGGCTGTCGGTCGCTACCGAATAGGCCAGCAGTTGCCCACCGGCGGTGATCTGGCCGCGCTGCCGTGAGTACTCGTCGAGCAACACACGTTGGTTTCGCGGATCGGTGCGCAACCCGTCGGCGGTGAAGACCTGCGTGAAGGTCGCATTGATCAGCAGCAGGACGATCAACGCCATCACGGTCACCGAGATCCGGCGCAAGGAGGCGTTCATACGCGCTCGATCACTTCGGTGCTCGCAGTGGCGATCGGCGACGACTTCCGGGCTTTCGGACGCGCCGGGCGCCGCGCCGAGTCGGAAATGCGCACCAGGATGGCCAGCAGCAAGTAGTTGGCCAGCAAAGACGAGCCGCCGTAAGACATCCAGGGTGTCGTCAACCCGGTCAACGGAATCAGCTTCGTCACGCCGCCGACCACAATGAACAGCTGAATCGCCAGCGTGGACGCCAGACCGGCGGCCTGCAGTTTGCCGAAGCTGTCGCGTACCGCGATGGCCGTCCGCATGCCGCGGACGATGACGATGGTGTACAGCATCAGCAAACTGGCGAGGCCGACCAGGCCGAGCTCCTCGCCGAACGCCGCGATGATGAAGTCGGTCGACGCCGCGGGCACGGTGTCCGGCTGCCCGTTGCCGAGCCCGGTGCCGAAGATGCCGCCGGTGGCGAAGCTGAACAACGACTGCACGATCTGATAGCCGCTGCCGTCGGGGTCGGTGAACGGGTTGAGCCAGGTCTGCACGCGGACCCGTACGTGGCTGAACAAGAAGTACGCCGCAACGCTGCCGGCCGCGAACAAGGCCAAGCCGAGAACCACCCAGCTGAACCGCTGGGTAGCCAGATAGACGACCGTCAGGAACGACGCATAGAGCAACAGCGAGGTGCCCAGATCTTTTTCGAACACCATCACGCCGACCGAGATCACCCATGCCGCCAGCAGCGGCGCGAGGTCGCGTGCCCGCGGCAGGTCGAGGCCCATCACATGCTTGCCGGCGCTGGTGAACAATCCGCGCTTGGCCACCAACACCGCGGAGAAGAAGATCAAAAGCAGGATCTTCGAAAACTCAGCGGGTTGAATCGAAAAGCCCGGCAACCGAATCCAGATCTTGGCCCCGTTCTGCTCGGAAAAAGCGGTCGGCAGCAGCGCCGGAATCGTCAGGAGCACTAAACCGGCGAGCCCGCAGACGTAGCCGTACCGCGCCAGCTGCCGATGATCTTTGAGAAGGGTGACCCCGAGGGCGAACGCGGCCACGCCGAGCAGTGTCCACAGCATCTGCTGGTTGGCGCTGGGACGGGTGCTGCCCCCGATCGCGCTGTCTGCCAGGTCGAGTCGGTGGATCATCACCAGGCCAAGACCGTTGAGCAATGCGACGACCGGAAGCAGCAGCGGGTCGGCGTACGGTGCATAACGCCGGACAGCCAGGTGTGCAGCGGCGAACAACGTGAGGAACGCCAGCACGTAGCCGGCCAAATCCCAATGCAGTGGCCGCTCCTGGTTGGCCTGCACGATCACCAGGGCTGCCGCGACGATGACGGTGGCGAAGCACAACAGCAGTAGCTCGGCGTTGCGCCGGTTCGGCAGAGGAGGTGTTACCGCGACCGGTGCTTGAGGCTGCGTCGTCATGCCGCTTCCCGGCATGCAAGTGCCGGTTGGTTGGACGGGGGCGGGTTGCCAGGTGTGTTAGGGCTGCTAGCCCGCGGGGCGGACGTCTTCGGTTGGGCGGGCACCGAAGCGCGCGGTGGCTCGGCGGAAGCCGACGGTGCCGCCGAGGTCGACGGCGCCGGGACCGGGCTACTGCTCGGCGGCTTGGCGGGCGGCGGCGCGGGGGCCGGCGGGCAGGTCGGAAACAGGCCCTGCAACTGCTTCTTGGCACCGTCCAGGTCAGCGTAGGGCAACCCGGTCTTCACCAGCTCCTGGCTGGACTGACTCAGATTGGCCAGCTTCAACGGCTGGCAACCCGCAGCTTTGCCGGCCTGCCCGTAGGGTTCGTTGCCGCCGTTGAAGCAGCCCACCAGCCACGGCTCCTGCAGCGACATGCCCAGAATCGATCCCCGGATGCCCCGCATGATGGTGACGGTGTCGTTGTAGTCCGTGACGTAGTAATAGCCGCGGACAACAGTTCGCCCGATGGCCAGCCCGCCGAGCACCAGCAGCACCACCAGGACGACGCCGATGGCCAGTCGGCGCCGCGAATGCCTGGGCCGAGTGGGTGATTCAGGCTGCGGCGCAACGGCTTTCGGCGGAGCGGCCTTACGGGCGTTGATGGCCGAGGCACGGCCGGCGGCGGTGTTGGGCCGGGTATGTTGGATCTCGTCGCCGGACACGGCGCCGGCCAGGATCGGCTGGGTCTGCCCGTAGTCGTTGTCGACCACGTCGGCGACCACCACGGTGACGTTGTCGGGTCCGCCACCGCGCAACGCCAATTCGATCAGGCGCTCAGCGCTTTCACCGACGTCCGGGATCTTTAAGGCGTCGCGGATCGTCTCATCACTGACCGGGTCGGAGAGCCCGTCGGAGCACAGCAGGTAGCGGTCGCCGGCGCGGGCTTCGCGCATGATCAGGGTGGGTTCGACTTCATGGCCGGTGAGAGCGCGCATGATCAGGGAACGCTGCGGATGGCTGTGCGCCTCTTCCCGGGTGATCCGGCCTTCGTCGACCAGTGTCTGAACGAACGTGTCGTCTTTGGTGATTTGGGTCAGTTCGCCGTCGCGCAACAGATAACCCCGGCTGTCGCCGATGTGTACGAGACCAATGCGGTTGCCCGCGAACAGGATCGCGGTCAGCGTGGTACCCATACCCTCGAGCTCGGGATCCAGCTCCACTTGACCGGCGATCGCCGAGTTGCCTGCTCGCACAGCGGCGTCGAGCTTACCGAGCAGGTCACCGCCTGGTTCGTCGTCGTCTAGATGAGCCAGCGCGGCGATCGCCAGTTGGGAGGCGACCTCACCGGCGGCGTGGCCGCCCATGCCGTCGGCCAGGGCCAGCAGGCGAGCGCCCGCATACACCGAGTCCTCGTTATTGGAGCGCACCAGCCCCACGTCGCTGCGGGCTGCGTAGCGCAAGACAAGGCTCACGGGCGCAGCTCAATTACCGTTTTGCCGATTCGAACCGGCGTTCCAATCGGAACTCGTACCGCCGTCGTCACCTTCGCCCTGTCAAGGTAAGTGCCGTTGGTCGATCCTAGATCCTCTACGTACCATTCCGAGCCACGCTGGGACAACCGCGCGTGCCGCGTCGACGCATAGTCGTCGGTGAGCACCAAGGTGGAGTCATCGGCGCGCCCGATGAGCACCGGCTGCCCGCTGAGGCTGATCCGAGCGCCCGCCAGCGAGCCTTCCGTGACTACCAGAGAGCGCGCGCTCCTGTTCTGGCGGGAGGGCAGCAGGGCGCCACGGAGCGGCAGTCCGCGCCGCACCATCACCGCCCCGGTCGGGGCATAGATGTCCGTGCGCAAGATACGCAGCACCGACCAGATGAACACCCATAACAACAGCAGGAACCCGGCGCGCGTGAGCTGCAGAACTAGTCCCTGCATCCGCCGTACCTCCGTCCTGGAGCTGTTCCTGCGCCCGTGAGACCGAGCACATCAGCAACGTCACGATACTTGGACGGTGGTCGCCTTGGGCTGAAGCTCGATGGCTTCGCCGAACAGTGGCGGCGGCTTAGTGAATGTGGACGATGATTTCCGAGTGGCCCAGTCGAATCACGTCGCCATCGGCTAATTGCCACTCTTGCACCGCCGCGTTGTTGACGGTGGTGCCATTGGTGGAGTTGAGGTCCGATAGCAATGCAACCTGTCCATCCCAACGAATTTCGAGGTGCCTGCGCGACACGCCGGTGTCAGGTAACCGGAACTGAGCATCTTGCCCCCGGCCGACGATGTTGGAACCGTCGCGCAATTGATAGGTCCGTCCACTGCCGTCGTCGAGTTGCAGGGTGACCGTCGTGCCGCTGGACCCGTAGCCGCCCTGCCCGTACCCGCCATAACCGCCGACCTGGGTTTCGGAATGGCCGACGTCGTAGCCACCGCCCGGCTCCGCATAGCCAACCGCGGATTCGCCGTAACCGCCACCCGGCTCGCCGTAACCGCCCGGGTCTGCATAGCTACTCGGGTCGGCATAGCCGCTGGCTTCGCCGTATCCGCCGGCGGCCGGCTCGCCATAGCCGGCGGGCTCGCCGTAGCCGCCACCCGGTGCCGCGTACCCTGCGCCACCGCCGGGTTCGCCATAGCGGCCGTGTTCGCTTTGGCCGTAGTCTTGCCGGCCGTAACCTGCCCCGGCTTGGTAGCCCTGGTCGGCTTGATAGCCCTGGTCATAGCCGCCCTGTTCCGGGTAGGAGGGCCGCTGCTCGGCCGGACTGTAGCCGGCGTCGTCGTGGCGGGCAGGTCCGCGGCCGTATTCGCCGTAGCCCTGCTGACCGCCGCCGTAGCCGCCACCTTGGCGATAGCCGGGGTCATAGCCCGGCCCGCCGCCGTAGCCGGCCGGCGGGCGCTGCTCAGCGGGAGCCTGATAACCACTTGGTCCTCGATCGGGGTATCCGCCCTGATCGGGGTAGCCGCCCTGATCCGGGTAGCCGCGCTGATCGCCGTAGCCCCGCTCGGGGTAGCCGCCCGAACCCGGATATTGGCGTTGGTCGCCATAGCCGCGTTGCTCGGGGTATCCGCCCTGGTCGGAGTAACCGCGCTGGTCAGGGTAGCCGCCCTGCTCCGGATAACCGCGCTGATCGGGGTAGCCACCTTGCTCGGGATGACGCGGCGGTGGGTAACCGCCCTGCGGGGGGTAGCCGGCGGGGTCACCTGGGTAACCGCGGCCCTCCTGGCCGCCACGCGGCTCGTCCTGGGGACGGCCGTAACGGTCGTCGTAGTAGTCGTCGCCGGGCCGCCCCTGCCCCTGGCCGCCGCGATAGCTGGAATTGTCGGTCATCGGTCGTACTCCTGGTTCTGCGTTGAACGCACGGTCTGATTGTGGCGGGGCGGATTCGCCAGCCGTCGGGCGGGACGCAACGTCGGGATTGACAGCACCCCGGGTGCGGAACTGACCGGTGTGCAGGTTCGGGGACAGCTCGTAGCGGACGACCACATCACCATACGTTTGCCATCCTTGTTCACCGATGTATCCCGCCAAGTGTTTGGCAAAGGTGTCCGACGTGAGATCAGGTTCTTTGGCCACAATCTCGTAGTCGTGCACTCCGAGACTAATGATGTATTCGTTGGGGGCCAAAAGGTGATTGCCGCTGAGTGACCGAATTCCATCGGCTGCCTCCCGGCGCAACATAGCTTCGACCTCTTGCGGGACGACGGATCCGCCGAACATTCGAGCAAACGCATCGCCGACCGCCGCCTCCAGTTTGCGCTCGAGGCGCTGAACTAGCCCCTTCTGGCTGCTCATGTCCAGCGCTCGCCTCACTAGATGTTGCTGCCGCTGCTGCCGGAGCGGTGAACCGCACGCCTATCGCAGCAACGGTATCCTCAGCAAGCATCGTATCGGCCCGGGGTGGCGCCGCGGCACCTCAGGAACCGTAAGAATCGCCTTTACACAGCTCAGGGCCGGTTCGGTCGTTATCCGTGAAGCCTTGAACGACGCTCGTGGTGGCCGGGCGGGGCAGCAGTGTGCGGTGACCGCAGTGATAGGCTGCACCGGTTGCTGCGGGCGAGTGGCGGAATGGCAGACGCGCTGGCTTCAGGTGCCAGTGTCCTTCGGGACGTGGGGGTTCAAGTCCCCCTTCGCCCACCATTGTGCGACTGACCGTTGCCCACCGTGAGCAGTTCTACAAACTCAGACGCAAAAGGTCACGAACTCAGAAGAGGGCGTGACCTTTGTGTTGAGGTGGGATGGCGGTTGGCGTAGACCAGATCTATCGCCGCGGGACTTTGTTGTGCGAGTCCCTGGCAAAAGCGTTGGCCGGTCCTGCAAGCTCTCTGCCTGATCGCAACCCCGGCCTTCGATACAGGTTCAGAGCGCGAGTATCCCGCCCGCATTCTTTGACGCAGTTATACGATTAGCCCCTGCCATACGCCGTTATTCCGCACGGTTGTTGGCGGTTTGTGCCTGTTGCGACGTCACCACCATCTGATCCGCTGACCGCGGATCGTTCGTGGGTGAAGCGCGCCGAATTGAGAGAACGGAGCATGCTTGAAGACGATTGACCTCGCCAAGGTTCGCAGCACTCTATGGGCTGCCGCCGACGAGTTGCGAGCGAACTCGAAGTTGACGCCGGTTCAGTACCGGAATCCAGTGCTCGGCCTGGTGTTTCTCGCTTACTCGGAGAACCGTTTCGAGACTCTCCGCGGTGAGGTCGAGGCGAAGGCGTCGGCGCGCAACCCTGCGACGGTCGCTGACTACAAAGCGAAGTCGGTGTTGTATGTTCCAGATGAGTCGCGGCTGTCTTACCTTAACGAACTGCCAGAGGGCGACGACATTGGCAAGGCAGTCGATGAGGCGATCAAGGCGATTGAAGCCGCCAACCCCGAACTCAAGGACATCTTGCCGCGTGGCTACCAAAAGCTAGAACGTTCAACTCTCATCGAGTTGCTTCGCTTGTTTGCTCCGCTGCCCACACAGCTCGAAGGTGACGCCTTCGGGTTCATCTACGAAGACTTCCTTTCCAACTTCGCTGCGCAAGAAGGCAAGGGCGGCGGCGAGTACTTCACGCCCTACTCAATCGTCCGGCTCATAGTAGAGATTCTGGAACCGTTTCACGGTCGCGTCTTCGACCCTGCGTGCGGGTCGGGCGGCATGTTCGTCCAGTGCGCGAAATTTGTTGAGCGCCATCATGAATCAGCAACACGAAAGCTCTCGATCTTCGGTACCGAAAAAACGGAAGACACTGTTCCACTTGCGAAGATGAACCTCGCACTGCATGGGCTCTCTGGCGATATCCGGCAAGCCAACAGCTACTACGAAGACCCGCATAAGGCGGTTGGCGCCTTCGACTACGTAATGGCCAACCCGCCCTTCAACGTCGACAAAGTCAAAAAGGATCAGCTCGCTGGAGACAAGCGCTTCATCTTCGGAATTCCCAAACCTGACAACGCCAACTACCTCTGGATTCAGCAGTTCTACGCAGCGCTCGGGCCAAAGGGCCGCGCCGGATTCGTAATGGCCAACTCAGCGTGTGACGCGGGGCATTCGGAGAAGGAAATCCGCAAGCAAACCGTCGCATCAGGTGCGGTAGACGTGATGGTCGCAATCAGCTCCAACTTCTTCTACACAGTGACTCTCCCCGTGACGCTGTGGTTCCTGGACAGGGCTAAGGCAGGAACACAGCGCGAGGACACTGTGCTCTTCATTGATGCCCGGCACACCTACCGGCAGATAGACCGCGCCCACCGCGACTTCACAGTGGAGCAGATCGAGTTCCTCGCCAACGTCGTTCGGCTCTATCGGGGCGAAGAGATCGAAACGACCGCAGGCAGCGAGGTATTGCTCAGGGAGCACTTTCCCGATGGGAACTATGTAGACGTCGGCGGACTATGCAAGGTCGCAACCCGCTCTGAGATCGAAGACCAGGGGTGGAGCCTCAATCCGGGCCGCTACACCGGCTCCGCCGCGGTCGATGAGAGCGATGTCGATTTCATGGGTGGCCTTGAGACGATGTATGAGAAGTTCACGATGCTGAGTGACGAAGCCGATGCACTGCGCGCGAAGGCCGACACGGCTATCCAATGGATTCTTGGCACGTGACGGAGTGGCAGCGAACGACGATCGCCGGCATCGCAAGCAAGGAACCGCACGCCCTTGCAACCGGCCCGTTTGGATCAGCTATCAGCGCGAAAAATTTCGTGAAGGTAGGTGTGCCGGTGATTCGCGGTTCGAACTTGAGTCTGGACGTCGGAGTCCGGCTCAACGATGACGGCCTTGCGTTTCTGACCGAAGGCAAGGCTGCGGAGTTCAAGCGGAGCGTCGCACGTCGCGGTGACCTGGTCTTTACCTGCTGGGGAACAGTAGGCCAGGTTGGACTGGTCGACGACCGAGCTGCCTACCCTGAGTACGTTGTCTCGAACAAGCAAATGAAGCTCACCCCTGACCCGGCCAAGGCTGATTCGACCTTCCTTTATTACCTGCTGTCAAGCCCGGAGATGGTGCGTTCGGTGACTGGGCAGTCGATTGGGGCGGCGGTGCCGGGCTTCAACTTAGGCCAGCTCAAAGAACTCGTCGTAACCATGCCGCCCCTCGATACTCAGATCCGAGCGGCCAGCCTGCTCACCTCCTTCGACGACCTGATCGAGAACAACCGGCGGCGAGCTGAGGTGCTGGAGGAGATGGCGCGGGCCGTCTACCGCGAGTGGTTCATAAAGTTCCGCTATCCCGGCCACGAAGGCATCCCTGTAATCGACTCCGCCCGGGGTCCGATCCCCGAGGGATGGAGCGCGAGTACTTGCGGAGTTCAACTGAACTCCATCGGCGGGGGTACGCCATCCAAGAAGGTGGCTTCGTACTGGGAGGACGGAACCGTAGCGTGGTACACGCCGACGGACCTCACACGGAATGGGTTCCGTTATGCGGTGGAGCCAGCACTCCGGATCACGGAACAAGGAGTCGCAGAGAGTTCTGCGCGTTTATTCCCCGTTGGATCGGTGTTGATGACGAGCCGAGCCACTCTGGGGGTTCTCGCCATTGCGACAACGGAGGCAACCACTAACCAAGGGTTCATCGTCATCTTGCCGGACGATCGCTGGAATCCCGGATTTATCTACGAGTGGCTGGACTCCAATGCAACCGAACTAGCTGCGCTCGGTACCGGCGCCACCTTCAAGGAGATCACGAAGGGCGCCTTCAAGAGCTTTCCGTTCGTTCTGCCGGCGCAATATGTGCTCGACGCCTACCGCGCAACGACGGACCCCATCGAACAACTAATTCAAGCCCTTGAGCGGCAAGTTCGGAGACTTTCTGAACTACGCGACTTCCTTCTGCCAAAGCTCGTCACCGGACAAATCGATGTTTCCTCACTCGACTTGCATGCACTCGTGGGGGATCGGGTGGCGTGATGATGGCACGGGGTCCGGAGTACTACTACGTCGAGAAGCCCAGCATGGAATTGTTGGCTGAGCTCGGCTGGACCCCGGTTGATGCTTTCTACGAAGTCCTTGGCGGCGAGGGCACGCTTGGACGCGGCTCCAGCATGACGTGATTCGGACCCATCGCCTGCGACTAGCGATGAGGCGGCTCTACCGTGAGGATGTGGCCGACCTCTCGATCAATGAGGCGATCGCGGCGCTGACCAAAGACCGTTCGGTGATGGACAGGGTTCGCGCCAACCGTGAGGTCTACGATCTGCTGCGCGACGGCTACCAGGCCGAGTGGGTGGATAACAACGGAAACAAGCAGATTGACACGCTCCGATACCTCGATTTGCGGGACTCCGTAAACAACGACCGGCTGGCCGTTCAGCAAATGTGGGTTAAGGGCCCATTGCACAGCCGCCGCCTCGACGTCGCCCTTTTCGTCAACGGCGTACCGCTGGTAGTGCTGGAGTTCAAAGAGCCGAATGCGCCGATCAAGTCGGCTTACGACGACAACTTGACCGATTATCGCGACACCATCCCGCAGCTCTTCGTATCGAACTGTTTTGTTCTGCTGTCCAACGGAAGTGAGGCGAAAGTCGGATCGACTTATGCGCCGTGGGACTTCTTCTCGGACTGGAAGGTCATTGACGCCTTCGGAGCACGGAGTGAGATCGCGTTGCAGACAGCTTTGCGCGGCACCTGCGATCCTGCGAACCTGCTCGATCTTTTCGAGAATTTCGTCGCTTACATGGAACGCCCGGGCGGGTTGATCAAGATCGTTGCGCGTTCGCACCAGTACCTTGGCGTCAATGCTGCAATCGAGAATCTCCATCGCGCTCGCGCGGTGCACGACAAACGCCTCGGAGTCTTCTGGCATACCCAGGGATCGGGCAAGAGTCTGTCGATGCTGTGGTTCACCCAGAAGGTGCTCCGCCACGTCCGGGGCAACTGGACCTTCGTAATGGTCACTGACAGAACCGAACTCGACGCACAGCTCCACGGCGAGTTCGCTGATGCCGGCGCGATCCCGCCTGAAGCACGGGTCCATGCAGACTCTATCGCGCACCTGCGTGAACTCCTAGCAGCCGACCACCGCTACGTCTTCACGCTCATCCAGAAGTTCCAACCGTCCAAGGGCGAACGTGAGATGCCGGTGCTGTCCGACCGGTCCGACATTATCGTCATCACCGATGAGGCGCACCGCAGCCAATACGACACCCTCGCGCTCAACATGCGAACCGCGCTGCCCAACGCCTCGATGATGGGCTTTACTGGAACCTCACTGATCGCTGGCGTAGAGCAGGCGACCCGCCAGCAGTTCGGCGACTACGTCAGTATTTACAATTTCGGCGACGCCATCGAAGATGGCGCCCGGTCCCCCTCTACTACGAAAACCGTATCCCAGAGCTACAACTCACCAACGTCGAGTTCGCAGACGAACTCGATGCGCTCCTGGAGGAAGCCGAACTCGACGAAGACGCAGAGGGTGCGTTGGCACGCAAATTCGGTACTCAGTACACCCTGCTGACTCGTCCCGAACGCCTGAAGACCCTTGCCAACGACCTCGTTTCACACTTCGTCGGACGCGGATTCTCAGGAAAGGCGATGTACGTTGGCCTCGACAAAGCCGCGGCCGTGAGAATGTACGACCTCGTCCAGCACGCTTGGGCCGAGCACCTCGCCGATCTGCGACGCCAGCACGACGAGCTACCGGAGTTGGAACGGCCGTGGTTGGCATCGCGGATTGAGCTGATGGAAACCACCGACATGGCAGTCGTGGTCTCGCAAAGCCAGAACGAGCTGAAGATGCTCGATGACCTGGGCCTCGACATCCGACCACACCGCGAGCGGATGAACCGCGAAGACCTTGCCGAGAAGTTCAAAGATCCGAGCAATCCTTTGCGGCTGGTGTTCGTGTGCGCCATGTGGATGACTGGCTTCGACGCTCCGAGCGTGTCGACTGTCTACCTCGACAGGCCGATGAAGAACCACACCCTCATGCAGACGATCGCCCGCGCTAACCGCGTCTTCCCGGAGAAGGACAACGGTCTCATTGTCGATTACGTCGGAGTCTTCCGGAACTTGGAGAAGGCTCTCGCCGTCTACGGTGCAGCCAAGGAAGGGGAATCGCCTATCGAGATCATCGATGGCCTCGCGCGTGAACTCGACGCTGCCGTCGCAGATCTGATCGCCTTCTGTGCGGGCGTCGGCGTCGACTTGATGCAGTGCGCGATGCTGAGGGCTTCGACCACGTCGCCAAACGGGACGCCGCGGTCGAGTCGCTACTGGTTGATGAACGGACCCGCAACGACTTCATCGTTAAGGCTCGGCAGGTCCGCCGACTATACAAGGCACTGCTTCCAAACCCGAAAGCCGCTGCACAGCAACGTAACGTCGCTGCGATCCGGGTGCTGGCTGAGCGTATCCACGAAGTCACTAAGCCACCGACACCTGACATCGGAGCTGTCGCCGACGCCGTAGACGCCCTGCTGGATCGATCAGTAGGTGCCGAGGAGTCGTCATCGCGCTGCTGCCGAGGGCCGCGAGCCGGACCCGCTAATCGACCTATCGCAAATCGATTTTGACGGACTCGCAGCGAAATAGGCCAGCCGCAAGCGCGCAGAGACGGACAGGATGGCTCAGCTTCTTCGGCAGCAGGCCGTCGGCGCCGCGTGCGGAACCCGACGCGCTACGAGCTGGTCGAGCGGATCGAGCAGCTGATCGCTGACTACAACGCGGGCAGCGTCAATATCGATGAGTATCTGCGTCGTCTCATCGAGCTTTCGAAAACTCTCACTGCCGAAGAGGAACGTGCGTTGCGCGAAGGTATAACTGAGGAGGAACTTGCGATCTTCGACCTTCTAACTCAACCTGACCCTGTGCTCACCGCCGAGGAACGGGAGAGCGTTCAGGCGAGCGCGAAGACGCTGCTCCAGCACCTTCATGAGAAGCTCGTCCAGGATTGGCGACGCAAGTCGACGTGATGAACGACGTCAACAGCACCATCCGCCGCGTGCTTGACGCGGGGCTACCCGAGACGCCCTACACCGTCGATGTCTTCCGCGAGAAGGTCCAGCTCGTTTACGACCATGTTCTAAGTGCGTACGGAGATGACGGCGAGAGTGTGTACACCAGACGCATTGACATCGGCTTTCCAGCTCAGACTGTGGGGACAGTGCCTCCAGGTCCGATTGACGTAGCCAAGATCGCTGACGATGTCGTGGCGCGCATCCACGCCGACCCCACCTTCGCGCACCATGTTGCGCGGCAGCTACTAGACCAGCCAAACGCGGCTGAGTGACGAGTGTGACCGTACAGCTCCTGGGATACCAGCCAGGTTAGCTTGCCGGACGGAGTTCGGAGAAAGTGTGGGTCCGTCAGCATCGAGGGGCCGTTGCAGTTCAAACTGCGCGATCGATGGGCACGACAAAGACAGGAATACCCCTGGCTTCCAGATCTAGGTACGTACGCACAAGCGTCACTTGGCTGAAGCTCTATAGGGATACAGCGGTGAAAGCCTTAACAAAGTTACGTGCGATGCCGAACACGATCGCTGGGAGCTGTTCTGCACCAGCTTCGGATCACCGATGACTTCGATGACACGGGTGCGGAACTTGTCGCGCGCTTCCTCTCGAAGCTCAGTGTGTGGCTTGAGTTCGCGCCTTGGGCGAAAAGGTGACTAGCCGAGGCGGAGGCATCAAGATTCTTGACGTGAACGAGAGTGCCGTCTGGAGCAAGGATGTCGCACGTCTCGAAGCCGCGCGGATTCTGTTTTGTATGGACGAGCTTTCGGTAGAGGAGCACACCTCCGCATGCGCCTGCTGCGAGAGCGTTGTAATCCTTCTCGGGGATGAGCTTACCGTAGAGACTTGTGAGACAGGCCGGAATTGTCAGATCGCAGAGCCGATTGAAGATCGTTTGGACGCGCTGTTTGAGTAGAGCGGCATATGCGTTGTCGATTCGGTCCAGAGCCCGTCGTGGAGAAAATGTTTATGACCGTCGAGGTCTGCTTCGAATGCGATCCACTTGCGTAGCGGGATGTCGGGTCTGACCGTGGCTCTCGCCGACTGGATCGTTGTAAGCTGGATCTTGACGCGATCGAGTGTTTCGAGAATGTTCGCGGTGTCTAGCGCAAAGTACAGCTCTTCGACGTGGGAGTACCGGAGCGTATATCAGGCCGGCCGCGCTTCTTGACTGCAAACGCGGCTGACGTGCCGTTCTCGTTGACACTCTCGTGAGACCACGCTGCCCCGATTGATGTCAAGGTGGCTCCATTAAGAGCATCGACTAGCTTAGCTCGAGTTCAGTGGCGTCGTCACTGCCCTTTTTTAGTGCAAGAACTGTTCGAGGACTTCGAGTCTTTGCGACGTCTACAGCAGGGCCCTGGCGATGGCGTCCAGGTAGGCGATCAACATCTCAGATGTCTTGCATAGCGGGATGTTCGTACATCGGCGCCGCTGAACTTAAACGGTTTGTCATGCTGAGGCCCGTAGCGTTGCGTGGCCACGAGTCGAGTTACCAACTCTCCGAATCCGCCGATCCCGAAGCCCCGAAGGTGATCACCGAAAAAGATAGATGAGCGATCGACCTTATTGAGATAGAACATGATCTTACGTGTAAGCGAGTTGAGCTGATCGGCATTGCGACGCGAACGGCGAGGCGTTACCCTAACCCTGTCGACTTAGACTGCTCTAGCAGCAGTAAACCCACTCCGTAAGATAAGGCTCAACTCCTTCGTCGCGCCCTCACAGCATACGGCTCCTGCAGTGGCCTTGTGGTCATCTACCGTCTCCTCTATGATTGCACCGACGATGCTTGTCCACTTGACGCGCTCAATCATGATGTGTCCAACCACAAACGCCTATTCGAGAGTTCCCACCGATTGAGAGCTCAATGTGATATCAGGAGATTTTAAGTACTTGCTGCGTATCGCAGTGCGAGGGCTGGTCAGTCCGTCGAGCCGATACTGCGTATTGGCTGCGGCGACGGCAGGTATGCGAGCCATGAGATCTCCGAATGCTCAGCTGGCAGGTCTTACGTGCGGGCCGGCGCCTATAGTGATCACTGAGTCACCCGCGCCCGCCCGTGCTGGCGTGTCATCGCGAAAAGAAGACGACTCAATGATCGACGTCTCATGATTCGCGCAGATTAACGAGGCCCTCCACGGCGGTCTGCTGGTCGCTCGCGCCGATGTGACGCGTGTCATCAGGGGCTTGACTTCGACAAATGCTTAAGATGGGTCGGTACATGATACGCGCCATTAAACTCCAGATCTTGCACGGTATGTCGGGTGACTAAAGAACTTCGCTGATCGACGCGACAATATAGAAGCTCAGGTAATGCAGGACATCTGCGACAACATAAGATGTGACGAACAGTTTCTGCGTGCGATTATCCTGGCCGACGTAAAGTTTTCCATAGTGATCATGCCGGCGTAACGCCGACCTGACCACCGCCGCCTCGCCGGCCTACTGGAGCATTACACCGTCAGGCCGACCAGATGCTCGCATTTCCGCCACTTGCGTACCAATACCGATGACGTCGCGCTGCCGGCAGGGCCGACGTGAGAACTCAGGCGTGCGCGTGAAGTAGTCGCGGAGGTGCGATAGATGGCGCGGTTCCTGCGCGGTATCGGATGAGTTCGCTCAGGAGCTGCTGCGATTGTTCGAAGCTGTTGAATCCGTTGTCTTCGCGCCAGGCGCACTGTAATTTTCTAATCCCCGACCTCAACGGGTGCACCGGGCCGACGCCGACCGAACCGACCTGCCTACGCGAAACCACCGCCTGACGCCGGTAGCGCAGAAGCTAACGTCTCATTAGTAGAGAAGCGACACGCCTTTCGCTGCCACTTCACTGTCTGCGGCACCAGGTCGCGGAATTTCATATCATGTCGCACACCGCGTGTCTCAATCCTGGCTGCCCTACAGAGGGCCAGCGATACTGCTCGCGATACCGCGGCTCACGCCTCTGTCTCAATGATCCGAATGCTCTGAGCATCCGTAGATCCTCTTATCGTTTAAGCCTCGATGAATGCGGATGCTTCGACAGCTAGACAGGCTAAATCGTTGATGCGATAGGTGTGAAGACGTCGTAATAACATGGCGGGACGGCCGCACTTGTCAGTGCGGTCCGCGGCGCTGGGCCAGATCCGTGGCATCAGCGATGCCGCCGGTCCAAGGGTCGCCGTGCCCGGGAAGGACCACCGTAGCGTCGGTGTCACGCAGTGCCGCGAGGGACTTCAGGGCCTGTGCGCTGTCTGCGGTGGCGGCTCCCGAGACGATTTGAGGTCCGCGCCCACCGGTATAGGGGTCCAACGTCACCAAAGCGTCGCCTGTGATGATCGCGTCGCGGTCGGGGAAGTGCAGCGCAGTGTGTCCGAAGGTGTGCCCAGGGGTGAACACCGGAACCGGCTTGCCGGGAAGGTCGAGGAAGTTGTCCGCATCGAACACGGTCACGTCCTTGACGCCTTTGACCATGAGCGCGCCGGCCATGGTCATGCGCGCGATGATGGGCAGGGATCGGGGATGTGTCAGCGGGACGCCGAACCGGTTGCGTTCATGTCGATAGCGCAACGGGTGGGCGGCAAGTTGCTTTTCGTCAGAATGGGTCCACACCGGCAGTCGCCACTCCTTTTGCATCGCGGCCGCCGCGCCAACATGGTCGAAATGCGCATGGGTGAGAAGAAGTGCGGCCACTTTGTCCGGGCTGGCACCGACTTCACTCAGCAGCGGGCCGAGGTTTGACCAGACGCCGGGCAGACCGGCGTCCACGACGGTGTATTCGCCCGCGTCACCCTCGACCAGATACAAGTTGACATGCGCGTGTTGGATTCGATGAATGCCGGTCGCGACATCACGGTGCAGCGTTGCCATTTCCCTACCCCTCAAGAGCATGCGATCGATACAGCGTCAAGCTTCACTGTCTTGACGGTTCGCGTACCCGCTAGCGCACGAAAGAATCCTTCGAAGCGGTTACCGCGCTTTGTAGTGTTGTGCCGTGGCTGAGCGGACAAAGTTGAGTCAGCGGCGCAGCGACGGGCGACGACGTGAGATTGGGATTCCGAGCCGTATTCGGTGCGCCGCCCTCCTTGCCGGGTCCGCGTGCCTGCTCACGGGTTGCGTCTCGGTCGTCACCGGATCGGCGGTGAAAGCCCCTCCCCCAGCGGGTTCTGACGATGCCGTCGTGGCCCTGTTGGACACCGGCAATTACCCGACCACCCCACGCCCCGCACTGGGGAGGGCGGGAAGCACAGCCAGTGGCCTCATCCTGGAATCCAACCGGATGGCCGAATTCGTTGTCGGGCCCTGGGAAGTCGACTCGCGGCTGCGCTTCCGTGATCCTTTTCGCACGGCGCCGATGAACAGCCCGGGTTACATCTCGATGTACCTCAACTTCATGTCCGGCGGCCATAACGGGGATTTCGAGGCAATTGCCGAAGCGCATGGCTACATCACGGGATTCTCGACCGCCCGAAACCCGCAGGACTATTCGATGGCCGATTATCTGACCGGCACCTGGCAAGGCCTGACCAACGAGGTGATGCGGTTTCCCGACGCCGATTCAGCCGCAGCGGCGGCCGCTGAAATGGCCAGGGCCGGCAATCCTCCGCCGCTGGGCTACTCGGACGCCCACCCGGTCCCGATCGACGACCACCCCGAGGCATCCGCGACGGCGCTGAACGGCACCAGCACCGAGTCCGCGGCCGTCGCCAGCTTCACCGCGCACGGCCCCTACGTGCTCTTTCAGCAAGCTCGGGTGAGCAAAGCAGAAGATCCGTTGTACACGCCGGAGTACCGGGCCCGAGATCTGGTCTCGGTGACATTGAACGACCAAGAACGCATAATTGACCGCTTCGCTCCGACGGATCCCGCTAAGCTGGCCGATCTGCCGGAAGACCCGTCGGGATGGCTGGCGGCGCGGACGCTGTTTCCGGTGGACAGCAGAGACTCACCGGCCGGGATGGGGGTATGGCAGCCGGATGTCTGGCTGCATTTCTCCGACGACCCGCTCGAATCTGCGACGCTGTTCCGTGCTGCAGGTGTCGATCTGGTGTCCCAGGCTTTGACGACGGTGTACCGTGCGCACGACCCGTTGGGCGCCGCGAAGGTTGTGGACCGATTGGAAGCGAACACTCGCTCCCTGCCCGGCGTCGCCGGGGGAACCCCGGTTTCCGGCCTTCCTGCGGCGCGGTGCTTTGAACGGATACGAGGCGCAGTTCCCGACACAGCCCCGCTACCGATCCAGCAATTGTGGTGGCATTACAAGTGCATTGCGCAAGCAGATCGGTATGCCTTCACCGCCTTCTCCGCCCGCGAAACCGACGCCAAACAGCAGATAGCCGCCCAATACCGCATTCTTGCCGGCAAGTAATCGCGGTTTCGCTCAACCATCCGACGCAGTCTGGACCCACTGCTTGAGCTCCGGCGTCACCGGGTCGCTGACTTCCCGGAACTCCGGGTGCCTCTCGAGCACCTTGGCCACCGTCGGACATACCGCAACGATGCGCTTTCCGTGCTCGCGTGTGCTGCTGAGTGCCTGCTCGATGAGAATGGTGGCCAAGCCCCGTCCGCCGTACTCGTCGTCGACCTCGGTGTGGTAGAAAACCCGCTGGTTCGCGCGGTCGGCGAAGAAGGCGTGCCCGACGACACTGTCCTCTACTGCGATGTCGTACTTGCCGGCGCCGGCAGTGACGGCCGTCGGAGCGCCAGTTTTGTCGTTCGCCATTGCATTCCTTTCGACGCGGCGTACGGGTGCCTGCTGCGTCACTTCAGACCATACGGCGGTCGGAATGTCAGGCGGCGGTGCGCGGACCGATCTGCCTGGCCGCCAGGTGAAACACCGTACGGGTCACCGGGACATTGTCGCCCTCGCGCCGCGTCAGAAGAGCGGCGTTTTCTGGCAATTGCCGAGAGTTGATATCGCCGGAGGCGATGCGACGCAAAGTGTCGTGCGCGCGAGCCAGTTGTTCTCGCTTGCGGTACTGGCCACCGGGTAACTTCACTCCCGCCCAGATGGTGCCGGTGTGTGCGAATAGGGTCGACGGTGGCCGTTGCCGGTCACCTTCCGGCGCTGCGCTGGGCGCACACCGCGTTCGGCGCCGCTGTGATGTCGGCGGTGGAGGATCACGCCGCTGACCGCGCGGCTGGAACGCGACCTGCTCAACGCCGGCGGCCAGACAGCGATCCGGGTAGCCCCCTAGCTGATGACGCGCGCCCGCAACCGCTGACAGCTGGGGCAAATCCGATTCCGATCGACGCGTTGGCGGCGGCGCGGCCGCGCTACGCGAACCCGACATGCCCGTCGCCCGCCACGACCCGTGGTCACGGGGAAATCAAACAGTTGCTCGACCGCCGCGACGACCTGGCTCACCGCACCAGTAGGCCAGCCTGATCCGGCGCGAATCACCGACGAGTGGGCAACGGCCCAATCAGCGCCACAGCACGGCTGAGGACCGTCGTCACGGCCAGCCGGGGTCGGTGGCCAGCCCTACGCGTCGAGCGCCGGGCTAGACCGACGCGTCGAGCGCCCGAAACCAGCTCAAATGGTAGTTCGCCGAAAGCCTGTTGCCGCTCGCGATGCCTTCCGCGGCAAACAGCAGCAAAGCGTTCGACAGCACCGGCGGGTCGCTGCCGGGGTAGTCGGCCAACAGCTGGTACAGGACCGTGTCGTGATGCACGCGCAGCAGACCGAGTTCGGACTCAGCGACTCCGGTGCCTGCTACACCGGCCACCGCCAAAGTGTTCACCATCCTCGGCAGCCCGTCGCGCCAACGAGTGGCCTCGCGCAACTCCCACGCCAGATCCAGGATCAGGGGCAGCTGACGCGGCCGAATGGAGGACTCCACCCCGCTCAGGTCCGCCGACCAGTCCAACGGATCACTGGGCGCACGCGCCTCCAGTTGCGTTGTCGGACCGATAATTTCAGCGGCGCTGCCGGCGCGCCGCCCGGGTGGCAGCAGCTGCACGCCAGCCGGCAGCGTGATATCGGGAGGAATCCACCCGCAGGCGATATCGGTCGTCAAGACTGTGATGCCGTCCTCCCGGACGCCGATCACCCAGTGCAGCCCCGGTTCCTGGCGGGCCACGAACGTCAGCAGCAGCCGCAACCGCTCGTCACTGTTGTGCGGGTGGACCCCGCGGCGGCGCAGCGCCGCCGGGGAAGCGGCGTGAACGACAGCGGGCTCATCGACCGGGTCCGCCAAGGCGTCGTCGTCCCCGGGTTGTAAGTAGCGTGCCGGCGCCTCGCCCTCAACAGATGCTTCGAGCTGTCGAACCACATTTGCGTCTGCGACCGCAAATTGAGTCGTCCACGCCAACGTCGCGCGATCTGTGACAGGCTGTTTGTACAAAGAGTGAGCTGCACCGTCAGCGTCCGGCTTCGCATGTCGGCCTTCCGCCGCCTGCTCAACGATCGCAGACTTACGGGGTTGTGCCTCGACGGCCGCAGTCGCGTCTTTTGTCGGTTCAGTTGTCGCGTCCAGCGGTAAATCCTGCTCAGACGTCAGCAACGACACCTTCCCGTCGGGACTCGTAGTGTTAGGCCGCGGCGCCGAGACACCGGCGCATGCCGCCCCGATCGGCTCCCCAACCGAAGTATCACGCCCGCCCATATCGTGCTCTGACTCACTTCGCCCTTGAAACGGCCCGTCCGGCACCGGGCTCTCGACGGCTCCAGCCAGTGTGACCACCACAGCGATGGCTTCATCGCGCTTGGTGTCGGGCCTAGCACTTTGTAACCCATCGTCACCGGCCGCAGCGGACACAACCTCCCCGGGCGTGAGTCGATGCGGCGCCAAGTCGTCCTGGTTGACGGCTGTCTGTCTGGCCCCGGGCCCTGACACCGCGGCGACGGTCACGTCCAGCGACTGGCCGACGCTTGGGTCGCCAGCTAGGGGTGCAAGCGGCGCTCTGCTCAGCTGCCGAACGGTCGACTCGATTCGCTGCACAGCGAGATGTCGCGCACGGCTAACCACAAGGTCTTCGCGGGTTCTCCGTTCCGCATACGACCTCGCCATGTGTTGGATTAGGTGCAGTTCAGCGTTCGCGGCGTCGGTGATGCGTTCTAGGTCCACCCGCAGTTGGTCGGCGATTCGCGCATTCTGCGCGGTGACCGTAGACAGCTCTTTGGGCCACAGCCCACCAGTGATCCAGAGTGAGTAGTCGATGCGAGCAGCGAACACCGGCACGCGCAGCGATTGCCGCGCCGCGTCCCGGAGGCGCTGGCGCGCCACCCTGCGACCGAAAATCGCCACCCGCTGAGTTTACCGTCGCCTGCGCATGGCGGTTTGCGAATAGTTCGCCGCTGCTGAAAAGACGCAGCCGGCGAAATACAACCACGACCGAGTAGTCCCCGCCCCGGGCCGATTCCCGCCAACTCCCGCTAGCCCGCCGCGATTCGCCGCCGCCTCCTAAGTTCGGCAGAACGGTAGCTGCGTTCTGACGCCAGCCGCAGCCCAAGCACCGACTCACCACCACGACGAGGCACACATCGAGCCGCCGCGTGATAACCAGGGATGATTCGCTGGCCAACGCGCTAATCGCTGAGCGGATCGCGCTACCATCGGGCGCATGACGGAACCGCGGATGACTCCGTACAACGGCGCTGAGCAGGCAGGGTCGCACCGACGCGAAGACCATAGCGGGTTTGCCACCGACCAGCGCTCGTTGTCGAGCACGATGCGCATCTCCGACATGGTGACTCCTCCGCGCATCCCGCCCGGCGAGGGCTGGCGCAAATTGCTCTACAACATGTCTTTTCACACGATTAATCTCGGCGAGTCGCGCTCTGAACGGCGTTACCGTGAATTACGCACGCGTATAAGGTGTTACATCCGTAAGCAATATGTGGTCGGGGTGATTTCCGGTAAGGGTGGGGTCGGGAAGACCACCATGGCAACCTGCATCGGCTCGGTATTCAGAGAGTGCCGGCCCGACAACGTGGTGGTCATCGACGCGGTGCCGGGCTTCGGGACACTGGCCGGGCGGGTCGACGAGGCTCCGCCGGGCGACTACGGGGTTCTATTGCAGGACAACGACATTCAAGGTTACGCCGACATTCGGCAGTATCTGGGCCAAAACAGTGTTGGGTTGGACATATTAGCGGGCAACCGCTCCTCAGACCGACCCCGGCCGCTGCTGCCGACGATGTTCACCCAGGTGATGTCGCGGTTGCGCCGCTCCCACAATGTCATCGTCATCGACACCTGCGATGATTTCGAGCATCCCTCCATGACTTCAGTGCTCGACGCGTGCGACACACTGGTATTCGTGTCGGGGTTGACCGCCGACACCTCGTTCCCGGTGACGCGGGCGATCGACATGCTGCGGGCGTTGGGTTACCAGGATCTGGTGGCCCGCAGCATGGTCATCCTCAACGACAGCCGTAACCGATACGATACCGGCGTGCGCCGCTATCTCACCGAACGCTTCGCACGGTTCGGCGCCACAGTCGAATTCATGCCCTATGACCGGCATTTGGCGATGGGCGGCATCATCAACATCTGCCACGGGGTGACCGCGAAGACTCGCCTGCGGCTCTACGAGATCACCGCGGCGCTGGCTGATAGATACCTTGCCGATAACGGCCGCACCGCCATGCCGATGATGGACGGCCCTCGACCCGCCTTCAAGGCGATCGGACCACAGCAGTAGAAGAATCGCCCTCACTTTCCACTCGGATTACCATGGAACGGTCCGGGCTCGCGCCCGGCGACCGCATAGGCTGGCATATGCGCGGAAGCGGCGATGTGATGTTGTCGGCCTTCCGGCAGGTAAAGCCGTACTTGCAGACTGTCTAAACTGCGCCTCTACGTGCGCGAATCGGTCGACGTGATGCTCGACCTGAGCGGCCCGCTGTTCCAAGCGAAGCAAGTTCAGATGAGGGCCGAAGGGCGGTTCGGCTTGGGCTGGTTGCGACCATCGGCGTTCGCGTTCGTCAGCTTGACTTCCCGCCGATGGCTGCCCATCTGAGCATTAGCGCATTCCGCGACGGCAAGTCCTGGCGTTGGCGGTGGACGTCGCCGTGGGCCGGTCACCACGACAGCAAGTCGGCCTACAAATCGAAAAGCGCCGCCATCGCGGCGGGAAACCAGTGGCTGGATAGAAGGGCCGGCCGCACGAAGCTCACGGCTTGCGAGTGGCTGTCCCCCAGCGGTCGATGAATTTTTGCTGTTCAGCTGCCAGGCGCTAGTTGCTTGGCGACTTCGCCAGGGTGTTTGAAAGCGTTGTCGGAAGCGAGCGATGCGACAAATTTGCGGACGGCTTCGCGGAGTTCGCTCAGCCGAAGGTAATGGCCCGCGTCCCTTGACGTGCGGATGCCTTATGATGCAGGAGGGTCGACTTATGAATGAGAACCGGTGTTGCACTGCAACGTTGATCGCACTTCTCCACGAACCAATCCATCGAGTGTGACAACTGTTCGGAATCGTGCCGGTAAATTGCATCGGCGGTGACGCCGCTCTTGGATTCGACGACCAGGTAGTTGAGCTCGCCCATCAGCCAAAGAACATCGGGCCCTTCCCCTGTATCACGCTCCGGGCGCTGGGCAGCCAGACCGATATGCAGCCCCAGATTCATCATCGCCTGCTAAAACCGAGTAGTCGCAGCTTGGTCGGGGTCGGGCTGCAGATCATCTAGAATGGCAGCGATACCGACTGTGAGCTCATTCCCATCCTTGTACCAATCAGACAGAAAATCGGAGGCTTGGCGCGCTTGGTCGCCGAGGCTGCTAAGTCGTCGGTACTCAACACCATCACGTGGCCGTAGCAACGAGCTGTTGTCTTGCTGAGCTGACTTCTGGAGCTGCTGCGCGGCAGCGGGATCAATGTGGTGGAGGTAACCAGCCGCGCGTTGCTTGAGCCAGCCCCGGTAACGAGTGTCATTCCCGGCCGCGTCTATCGCCCCGGCAGCTTTGGCCGCGTCGACCAGAGCGCCAAGCTTGGTCGAAATCTACCCGCGCAGTGACTATCTCGCACAGCGATGCTTTGTCCAGCACGCTGTGCCGACCCGTCGCTGCACAACAGCAGGCGGTCACCGGCCTCGACGTCAACAGCGGTGACGTCAGGCAACGCGAGCCGAATCATTCGCACATAGCGGGTCAACACGTTGCGGGCAGGTGCGCCGCTGCCAGGTCCGCTGCCATCGACTGACTTGGACAATGCTGCCGGCGCGCGGGATTTCGGGCGGTCCTCACTGGGCAAGTTGAAGGACATCCGAGCCGTGCTAACGGGCGCCAGCTGGACGACATTCGGAGTCGGCACTCAGGTAGCTTTGACGTCGCTCCCGAACGTTTCGCCGGCTGGTCAGCCGGAGCCGACTGGCCTCAGCGCACCGCCGGCCGTCGAAGCCGCGACGCCGCTGAGACGACAGCACGGAACCGGCGGATACCGCGCGCCGATCCGGTGCGTGCTCTTCAGCGGCGGTCCCGCGCCCCGTCGGACGGACGCGTTGCGAAGTATCCGGCTATGAGCGCGGCAATCTGAAGGAAACGCCGTCGCGTCGCGGGCGCCATTTCGCTGCGCACGTCGATCACCCCGCCGGGTCGCAGATGCGGATCGAACGGCACCTCGACGACGCGCTGCCCGCGCTCAATGAATTGGCGCGCCAACACTGACCGGGTGCGCCGGTCGGCGTGGCCGTCGGAGTCGTTGAGCACCACGACGCTGCGCTGCAGCAGCCCGGTTCTGCCGTGCGCGGCCAGCCACTCCATGGTCTGGGCGGCGGCTGACGCTCCGTCAGCCCACGGCGACGAGACCACGATGAGGGCATCGAGGTCCCGCAACGCCTCCTGCGTCACCGGGGCATCCATCGATGAGCCGCAGTCGACGATCGAAATGGTGAAGTGCCGATCCAGGCGCAGGGCGGCTTCTCGGTAGATGGCCGGGTCGAGCACCCGGCGCTGGCCGACGGCCGGGTCGCCGGCCAGGACGTAGAGGCCGGCGGAGTTGGTTCCCACCCGGGCGCTGACATCGGCGAAGGACTGCAGATTAGTGTCGCCGGTCAGCTCCCAGTACGAGCCGCTGGCCCGGGGATCGATCCGGCTGCCCAGCCGGCCGAACGCGGTGTCCGCATCGACGGCGACCACCCGGTCCTGCCGACGCAGCTGGGCGAAAAGGGAGCCGACACTGGCGGCGACTGTCGTCTTGCCGACACCGCCTTTGCCCAGGACACCCACTTTGTAGTTGCCGCGCAACGCGGTTCCGATGACGGCTGCATACTCGGTTTCCTGCCGTTCTCGAGCCGACGGACCCAGGTTGACCATGCCGAAGGTGCCGACCAGCACGAGGCGGCGCCAGCCGCGCATCGGTTGTGGGCGGTGGCCCGGCGGCCTGAAGTGGTGCCCGGGCGCACCGGGGTGCGGGCGGAACTCGCCGGGCGCAGCGGCGCGCTCCGCGCGGCGGGTAAGGGTGTGGGAAGACGGGCGGGCGCGGCGGTGGTCCGGGTGGCCGGTTGGGCGTCGCCGGTGAACGCGGTCCAGCCGGCGCTTGGTGCGGGGGTGGCGTATGCGGAGGAATCTGTGGCGGCCGTTGAGGCGGACGCCCCGGGCCGCTGTGCGGTGCGGGCCACAGTCGGTCCCGCAGAAAGTCGTCGCGTTCGCTCATCGGCGCCTCGGCAAGCTGGCAAGCAGCGGCATCACTCGACAAGTATCGAACATCAGCCGGGGCGACCGTCGCGCCGGTTGATCAATGGTGGTCCGCAGCGGGCCGCCGGCCCCACCATGCGTGCGGCCTGCACCGGCCCGCGAAGGCCACCCGTTGCGGTGAGCTGGGTTACATACCGGGTTCGGCGCGGTGTACGTCCAGCACGAAACACAGTGGTCAAGGGCGCTGCGCAGCGCGTCACAGCGCAACCGGTGAGTCGTCCGGCGGCTCGATTCGTGCCCGCGACGGTAGGGCGAAGGGCGGGTTACTATTGAAGAAGTTGGCATGTCAAGCGGGTTTTGTCATATCGTTTTACGACTTGTCGAAACTGGGTGAAGGGGCACCGTTCAGCGCTGCACGGACGCATTCCCCCGACCAGATCATCGCCGTACGGCGAACGTCTTCGTCGACAAGACCGAAGGGGCCTCGCCCGCAACCTGCGGGACGCGGCACCGGCGGAGCCAATCTGAATGCCGTGCAAGTTTTGGTGAAGGAGCAAGGTGGGAATGGCGCCCAGCCGCGCGGGCTCTAGGGGCCTCTACAACCCCGCATTCGAGCATGACTCATGCGGGGTGGCCATGGTCGTCGACATGCACGGCCGTCGCAGCCGCGACATCGTGGACAAGGCGATCACCGCGCTGCTCAACCTCGAGCACCGAGGTGCTGCCGGCGCCGAACCGCACAGCGGTGACGGTGCCGGAATTCTGATTCAGATTCCCGACCAGTTCCTGCGTGCGGTCGTCGACTTCGACCTACCGCCTGCCGGCAGCTATGCCACCGGCATGGCGTTTCTGCCGCAGTCGTCCAAAGACGCTGCGGCGGCTTGTGCGGCGGTGGAAAAGATCGTTGAGGCCGAGGGCCTTCAGGTGCTCGGCTGGCGCAGTGTGCCCACCGACGACTCGTCACTGGGGGCGCTGTCCCGCGACGCGATGCCCACCTTCCGCCAGCTTTTCATCGCCGGAGCCGCCGGGATGGATCTGGAACGCCGCGCCTATGTGATTCGCAAACGCGCCGAACACGAGCTCGGCACCAAAGGACCCGGGCAGGACGGGCCCGGTCGTGAAACCGTCTACTTCCCAAGCCTTTCTGGCCAGACCTTTGTGTACAAGGGCATGCTGACCACCCCGCAGCTCAAGGCGTTCTACATCGATCTGCAAGATGACCGGTTGACCAGCGCGCTGGGCATCGTGCACTCCCGGTTCTCCACCAACACGTTCCCGTCCTGGCCGCTGGCGCATCCGTTCCGGCGCATCGCCCACAACGGTGAAATCAACACCGTCACCGGCAACGAGAACTGGATGCGTGCCCGCGAGGCGCTCATCCGCACCGACATTTTCGGCGGCTACGACGACATCGAGAAGCTGTTCCCGATCTGCACTCCGGGCGCCTCGGACACCGCGCGCTTCGACGAGGCGCTCGAGCTGTTGCATCTGGGTGGGCGCACTCTGGCGCATGCCGTGCTGATGATGATCCCGGAGGCTTGGGAACGCCACCCGAGTATGGATCCCGCTCGACGGGCGTTCTATCAGTATCACGCCTCTTTGATGGAGCCCTGGGACGGGCCGGCGTCGATGACGTTCACCGACGGCACCATCGTGGGTGCGGTTCTGGACCGTAACGGCCTGCGCCCGTCTCGGATCTGGGTCACCGAGGACGGCCTGGTCGTGATGGCCTCGGAGGCCGGGGTTCTGGATCTCGATCCCGCGACGGTGGTGCGGCGCATGCGGCTGCAACCGGGCCGGATGTTCCTGGTCGACACCGCGCAGGGCCGCATCGTCTCCGATGAGGAGATCAAGGCGGAGCTTGCCGCCGAGCACCCCTACCAGCAGTGGCTCGACAACGGCCTGATCCCGCTCGAGCAGCTGCCGCAGGGCGACTACGTGCGCATGCCGCGTCACCGAGTCGTTCTGCGCCAGTTGGTTTTCGGCTACACCTACGAAGAGTTGAACCTGCTGGCGGCGCCGATGGCCCGCACCGGTGCCGAACCCATCGGGTCGATGGGCACCGACACACCGGTAGCGGTGCTCTCGCAGCGTCCCCGCATGTTGTTCGACTATTTCCAGCAACTCTTCGCGCAAGTGACGAACCCGCCGCTGGACGCCATCCGAGAAGAGGTGGTGACCAGCCTGCAGGGCACCGTGGGTCCGGAAGGGGACCTGCTCAACCCGAACGAGGAATCCTGTCGCCAGATCGCGCTGCCGCAACCGATTCTGCGCAATCACGAACTGGCCAAGCTGATCAACCTCGATCCCGACGTCGAAGTCAACGGCCGTCGGCATGGCCTGCGGTCCAAGGTGATTCGCTGTTTGTACCCGGTTGCCAAGGGTGGTAGCGGTCTCAAGGAGGCGCTCGACGAGGTCCGCGCGCGAGCCACGGCGGCGATCGCCGACGGCGCGCGGATCATCATCTTGTCCGACCGTGAGTCGGATGAGCAGCTGGCCCCGATCCCGTCGCTGCTGGCCGTGTCGGCGGTGCACCACCACCTCGTGCGGGAGCGCAGCCGCACCAAAGTCGGACTGCTCGTCGAATCGGGCGATGCCCGCGAGGTCCACCACATGGCGGCGCTGGTCGGCTTCGGCGCAGCCGCGATCAACCCGTACATGGTGTTCGAATCGATCGAGGACATGCTCGACCGCGGCGTTCTGGAAGGCGGTCCGAACGGGCTCGACCGCGACACCGCGCTGAACAACTACGTCAAGGCCGCGGGCAAGGGTGTGCTGAAGGTGATGTCGAAGATGGGCATCTCGACATTGGCGTCCTACACCGGAGCCCAACTTTTCCAGGCCGTCGGTGTCTCGGAAAAGGTTCTCGACGAGTACTTCACCGGCTTGTCCTGTCCGACAGGCGGTATCAGCCTCGCTGACATCGCCGCCGATGTCGCCACCCGGCATGCGCTGGCTTTTCTGGACCGGCCCGACGAGCGTGCGCACCGCGAGCTCGAGGTGGGCGGTGAGTATCAGTGGCGCCGCGAAGGGGAGTACCACCTGTTCAACCCGGACACCGTCTTCAAGTTGCAGCACTCCACGCGCACCGGTCAATTCGAGATCTTCAAGGAGTACAGCCGGCTGGTCGACGACCAGAGCGAGCGGATGGCCTCGCTGCGGGGGCTGCTGAAGTTCCGCGAGGGCATTCGGCCGCCGGTCCCGCTGGACGAGGTCGAACCGGCCAGCGAGATCGTCAAGCGCTTCGCCACCGGGGCGATGAGCTACGGATCGATCTCCGCCGAGGCGCACGAGACGCTGGCCATCGCGATGAACCGGCTCGGCGGGCGCTCCAACTGCGGGGAAGGCGGTGAGGACGTCAGCCGCTTCGAACGCGACCCGAACGGCGACTGGCGCCGCAGCGCCATCAAACAGGTCGCCTCAGCCCGGTTCGGCGTCACCTCGCACTACCTGACCAACTGCACCGACATCCAGATCAAGATGGCTCAGGGCGCCAAACCCGGTGAGGGCGGCCAGCTTCCAGGCCACAAGGTGTATCCGTGGATAGCCGAAGTTCGGCATTCCACTCCGGGTGTCGGTCTGATCTCACCGCCGCCGCACCACGACATCTACTCGATCGAGGATCTCGCCCAGCTCATCCACGACCTGAAGAACGCCAACCCGGCGGCGCGGATTCACGTCAAGCTGGTCTCCGAAAACGGGGTCGGTACCGTCGCCGCGGGGGTGTCTAAGGCGCACGCCGACGTGGTGCTCATTTCCGGCCACGACGGCGGCACCGGCGCCACACCGCTCACCTCGATGAAGCACGCCGGTGCGCCGTGGGAGCTCGGGCTGGCCGAGACGCAGCAGACGTTGTTGCTCAACGGTTTGCGCGACCGGATCGTGGTGCAGGTCGACGGCCAGATGAAGACTGGCCGCGACGTGATGATCGCCGCGCTGCTCGGCGCCGAGGAATTCGGTTTCGCGACCGCACCGCTGGTGGTGTCCGGCTGCGTCATGATGCGGGTGTGTCACCTGGACACCTGCCCGGTCGGGGTGGCGACCCAGAACCCGGTGCTGCGCGCACGGTTCACCGGCAAGCCTGAGTTCGTGGAGAACTACTTCTTGTTCGTCGCAGAAGAAGTGCGGGAGTACATGGCGCAGTTGGGTTTCCGCACGGTGAACGAGGCGGTCGGTCAAGTCGGATCGCTGGACACCACACTGGCGCGGGCGCACTGGAAGGCGCACAAGCTGGATTTGACGCCGGTGCTCTACGAGCCGGAGTCGGCGTTCATGAATCAAGACCTGTACTGCAGTTCCAGTCAGGACCACGGTCTGGACAAGGCGCTCGATCAGCAGTTGATCGTGATGAGTCGAGAGGCGCTCGACTCCGGTTCGCCCGTTCGCTTTTCTACTACCATCAGCAACGTCAACCGCACCGTCGGCACGATGCTCGGGCACGAGCTGACCAAAGCTTATGGCGGTCAAGGGCTGCCGGACGGCACCATCGACATCACCTTCGACGGATCAGCGGGCAACAGCTTCGGGGCGTTCGTGCCCAAAGGCATCACGCTGCGGGTCTACGGTGACGCCAACGACTATGTCGGCAAAGGACTTTCCGGCGGCCGGATCGTGGTGCGGCCGTCGGATAGCGCACCGGAAGACTACGTCGCGGAGGACAACATCATCGGCGGCAACGTCATTCTGTTCGGCGCCACCAGCGGTGAGGCATTCCTGCGCGGCATCGTCGGCGAGCGGTTCGCGGTCCGCAACTCCGGCGCCCATGCGGTGGTCGAGGGAGTGGGCGACCACGGCTGCGAGTACATGACCGGCGGGCGGGTGGTCATCCTCGGACCCACCGGCCGTAACTTTGCGGCCGGCATGTCGGGCGGGGTGGCCTACGTGTACGACCCGGACGGCGACTTCCCGGCCAACCTGAATTCGGAGATGGTGGACTTGGATCAACTCGACGAAGCAGACGTGCAGTGGCTGCACGGCTTCATTCAGGCCCACGTCGACGCCACCGACTCCGCGGTCGGCCGGCGCATCCTGAACGACTGGTCGGCTGAGCAGCACCGGTTCGCCAAGGTGATGCCGCGGGACTACAAACTGGTACTGCAGGCGATCGCGGCGGCGGAAAGCGAAGGCAAGGACGTCGGGCAAGCGGTGATGGCGGCGGCTCATGGCTGATCCAGCAGGATTCCTCAAGTACACGCAGCGGGAGACGCCCAAGCGTCGGCCGGTGGAGTTGCGGTTACGCGACTGGAAAGAGGTTTACGAAGACTTCGACGACGACAGCTTGCGGCACCAGGCCACCCGCTGCATGGACTGTGGTATTCCGTTCTGTCACAACGGTTGTCCGCTGGGCAATCTGATCCCGGAGTGGAACGATCTGGTCCGTAACGCGCGCTGGCGCGAAGCTATCGAGCGGCTGCACGCCACCAACAATTTTCCTGATTTCACCGGACGGTTGTGTCCGGCGCCGTGCGAGTCGTCGTGTGTGCTGGGGATCAACCAGGACGCCGTGACGATCAAGCAGATCGAGCTGGAGATCATTGACAAAGCCTTCGACGAAGGCTGGGTACAGCCGCTGCCGCCGGCTCCGGATGAACGAACGGGCAAGACGGTGGCCGTGGTCGGTTCCGGGCCGGCCGGGCTGGCCGCCGCGCAGCAGCTGACCCGCGCCGGCCACAGCGTTACGGTGTTCGAACGCGCGGACCGGATCGGCGGGCTGCTGCGCTATGGCATCCCCGAATTCAAGATGGAAAAGCGGCACCTGGAGCGCCGGCTGGACCAGATGCGGGCCGAGGGCACCGAATTCCGCGCCGGCGTGGACGTCGGTGTCGACGTCACCGCCGAACAACTGAGTGCCGAATTCGATGCGGTGCTGCTGGCCGGCGGGGCTACCGCCTGGCGTGACCTGCCCATCCCGGGTCGGGAGCTGGCGGGCATCTTTCAGGCAATGGAATTCCTGCCATGGGCCAACCGGGTGCAGGAAGGTGACGACATTCTGGGTGCCGACGGCGAACCGCCGATTACGGCCAAGGGCAAGAAGGTCGTGATCATCGGCGGCGGTGACACCGGAGCCGACTGCCTGGGGACGGTGCACCGGCAGGGCGCTGCCAACGTGCATCAGTTCGAGATCATGCCGCGTCCACCGGACAGCAGGGCAGAATCCACACCCTGGCCCACCTATCCGCTGATGTTTCGGGTGTCGTCGGCACACGAAGAGGGCGGCGAGCGGGTGTTCTCGATCAACACCGAGGAGTTCGTCGGCCAGGACGGGTGCGTCACCGCGCTCAAGGTGCACGAGGTGACCATGCAAGCCGGCAAGTTCGTCAAGGTCGAAGGCTCGGAGTACGAACTCGAAGCCGACCTGGTGCTGCTGGCGATGGGATTCGTCGGACCCGACAAATCGGTGTTGTTGTCGGACTTGGGCATTGAACTGACCGACCGAGGCAACGTCGCGCGGGACGACGAATATCAGACGTCGGTGCCGGGTGTCTTCGTTGCCGGTGACATGGGCCGCGGCCAGTCGTTGATCGTCTGGGCGATCGCGGAGGGCAGGGCCGCCGCAGCGGGCGTCGACCGGTTTTTGATGGGCCGCAGCGCATTGCCGGCTCCGGTCAAGCCGACGACAGCAGCGCAGCGCTAGTCACAACAGTCACTCCAGAAACACCTGCTACAGTCGACGGCGCGTCTTACCTCGTTTGCCAAACAGCGAGGTGTCTAATAATCCGGTAAGGGTGCCCGTCGATCAAACTGGGCGATGTGGGCCCGGCTTGATGAACCACCCCCACAGGAGATCACCGTGCAGATGAATCCGATTGCCCGGTCACGGATGGGCCGAATCGCCTGGTCATGGTTTCGGCACCCGGTTAAGAGCCGAGAATTCCCGGCCCGGCATGAGCGCCTGATAACTGCCGAGGAGTTGCTGCGCTTCGGCGTGTGACTCCAACCCGCGTTGCCACCTCCCGGCGGCGAATGTTTGCTGCTCGGCCACGCGCCGGCGCCCGCGGAGTCGTGACAGCGTCCTGAGCCATGAGTCTGTCGAAAGCCGACGTCCGCGCCGTCGTCGCGGTTTATCTCCGCGCTTAAGTCTCTCAGGACCCGGAGCTGATCATCACCGTCTTCACGCCGACCGCAACCTACCACGAGCGGGTGTTGAACGAACCGATCCGCAATCACAGTGGGATCAGCGAGTACTGGCGGACCAAGGTCGTCGCGCAGCAAGCCAACATCGAAGCCGAACTGCTCAGCCTCTACCTCGACGGCACCACCGCGATCGCCGAATGGGAGGCCCGGTTCGACGACCTGGCGGCCGGCTGCCGCAAGCGGATGCGTGAGGTCGCAATCTTGGACTTCATCGGCGACAAGATCGCCGGACTGCGCGAGTATTGGACGTCCGAGCAGATCGCCTAGTCCAGCAGCCCGGAATCCCGGATCACATCTGCCAGCGGCTCGAGCACAGCAGGGTCGTGCGGCGTGGGGATGTATACGATGCCCAAGTTCAGGCCTTCGGCAGCCAGAGCGGCGGCGTCGTCGACGACCTTCTGATAGTTGCGGTCTTCCTCGAGGCGGAGGTGCGCTGAGATCAGGATCTCTTTCGGATCGCGGCCGATGTCCGCGCAATGCACAGCCAGCACCTCGCGTTTACGGGCGAGCTCCTCGGGCGGGCCGCCGACGAAGTTCCAGTGCTGGGCGTAGCGAGCGGTGATGCGCAGCGTCCGCTTCTCGCCGCTGCCGCCGATGCAGATCGGCGGGTGGGGCCGCTGTGGACCCTTGGGCTCGTTGCGGGCACCTTTGAGTTGGTAGTACTTGCCGGCGAAGTCGGTGGTCTCCTGGCTCAGCAGACTCGTCAGGACCTCGCACGCCTCTTCGAACCGGTCGAAGCGCTCCTTGAGGCTGCCCAACTCGATGCCGTAGGCACCGGATTCTTCTTCGTTCCAGCCGGCGCCGATGCCCAGTTCGAGGCGACCGTCGGAGATGATGTCGAGCGCTGCGACCATGTTGGCCAGCACCGCCGGGTGACGGTAATGGATGCCGGTGACCAAGGTGCCCAACCGCAGCCGGCTGGTGGCCTGCGCCAGTGCAGTCAGCGTCGTCCAGCCCTCCAGGCAGGGTCCGGTGCTGTCCGAAAAAATCGGGTAGAAGTGGTCGAACGTCCAGCCGGACTCATAGACGTCGATATCGTCGGCTGCCGTCCAGACAGCCAGCATGTCGGACCAGGTGGTGTTCTGCGGTGAGGTTTTGAAGGCGAAGCGCATACCTCGACGTTAATCGCGACAACTCCAACGCGTCTGGCCCTCGGTCACGACCTGCCATGACGGGCACACTGAAGCTATGGACCCGGTCAACGCGCTTCGACAGATCGCCTATTACAAGGACCGGGCTCGCGAAGACACCCGCCGGGTGATGGCCTACCGCAACGCCGCCGACATCGTCGAGTCGCTCGACGACGCCGAACGTGAGCGGCATGGCCAAGCCGAAAGCTGGCAGTCGCTGCCGGGCATCGGGCCGAAGACGGCGAAGGTCATCGCCCAGGCCTGGTCGGGCCGCGAACCGGACGTCCTGGTCGAGTTGCGGGAAGCGGCCGCTGATCTCGGCGGCGGTGACATCCGTGCCGCGCTGCGGGGTGACTTGCATCTGCATTCCAACTGGTCCGACGGCTCGGCGCCCATCGAGGAGATGATGGCAACCGCGTCGGCGCTTGGTCACGAGTATTGCGCGCTGACCGATCATTCTCCGCGGCTCACCATCGCCAACGGGCTCTCACCGGAACGCCTACGTCGGCAACTCGATGTGATCGAAGGCTTGCGCGACCAGTTCGCGCCGATGCGCCTGCTGAGCGGCATCGAGGTCGACATCCTCGATGACGGTGACCTGGATCAGGAGCCGGAACTGCTGGAGCGGCTGGACGTCGTCGTGGCCAGCGTGCATTCGAAACTGTCGATGGACTCAGCGGCGATGACCCGGCGGATGGTGCGTGCGGTGTCGAACCCCGGGGTCACTGTCCTGGGGCACTGCACTGGACGGTTGGTCTCGGGTAACCGCGGTATCCGGCCCGAGTCGAAGTTCGACGCAGAGGCGGTGTTCACCGCCTGCCGAGACCAGGGCACCGCTGTGGAGATCAACTCCCGACCGGAACGCAGCGATCCACCCACCCGGCTGCTGAACCTGGCGCTGGAGATCGGCTGCCTGTTCAGCATCGACACCGACGCCCACGCGCCGGGGCAGTTGGACTTTCTGGGCTACGGGGCTCAGCGGGCGGTAGACGCCGGGGTGCCGGTCGATCGAGTCGTCAATACCTGGCCGGTGGACCGGCTGCTGACCTGGGCCGCCTCCTGACGCGTCGGGCGAACGTCGGGTCAATCCGGCAGGTGAGGCATTTCCAAATCGCTGTCACGACCAACCAGCACCGCCCGGGTCAGTGCCGCCTTTCCGTAGCGCCGGCGGACCTGATCGATGGTCGCCTCGATGGCCGGTGGTTCGGTATGCGCGGCCCCGAAGGTGCCGAAGGGAAGTACCAGTTGCTCGGCGCCGCTGCGATCGATGTCGGACACCGCGAACCCGATCAGGGTCAGACCGCGCTCGGCGATCAGCGGCGCGGCCGCGGCGACGAGGCGACGGGCGGCGACCAGGATCGACTGGGTCGACGCCGTCGGTCGCGGCAGCGTCAAGGACCGGGTAGCGCGGCTGAAATCGTCGAACCGCAACCGCAGGACGACCGTGCGCCCGGTGCGCCCCGCGCTTCGCATCCGGCCGGTGATCCGGTCGACCAGCATGATGACGACGGCGTCGAGCTCGGCGGATGCCATGTGATTGCTGCGGCGGCCCAGCGCCCGCTGGGCACCAACCGACCGCCGCCGCACCGCGGTGGTCACGCGCCGGCGGTCGATGTTTCGTGACAGCGCGTAGAGCTGGCGGCCCATCGCTTGGCCCGCCAGTGAAGCCAGCATCGACTCGCTGAGCTCGGCGACGTCGGCGACGGTGTGCAGACCGTGAGCCTGCAGCCGCTCCGCGGTTTTGGCGCCCACGCCCCACAACCGGCGTATCGGTAGGGGGTGCAGGAAAGCCAGCTCGTCCGCCGGTGCCACCAGCAACAGCCCGTCCGGCTTGGCTTCCTGACTGGCCACCTTGGCCAGGAACTTCGTCCGCGCCACGCCGACAGTGATCGGCAGCCCGACCCGTTCTCGTACGTCGGCGCGCAGCTGCGCCGCAATCTGCAAGGGTGTGCCGGAGACTCGCAGCAGTCCTCCGACGTCCAGGAAAGCCTCGTCGACCGACAGCGGCTCGACCACCGGTGTGGTGTCGCGAAACACCTCGAACACCGCATTGCTGGCTTGCATGTAGGCGTGCATCCGCGGCGGCACGATCACCGCGTTCGGGCACAGTCGGCGCGCCTGCGCGCCACCCATCGCGGTGCGCACACCGTAAGCTTTGGCTTCATAACTGGCGGCCAGCACCACCCCGCCACCGACCAGCACGGGCCGGCCGCGTAACGCCGGATCGTCGCGCTGCTCGACGGAGGCGTAGAACGAGTCGAGGTCGGCATGCAGGATCGACGCCGTCAAGCGCTCCGGACGGTCGGGTTGCACGAACATATGTTCGCATTCTTCCACGACCGGCGCCGCCGCTCGGGGCTCAATCGGCGAGGCGAGCCGCGTCGACTTCGGTGTAGATGCTGCTGACCCAGATGTGCGCCAGCGTTTCGACCACCCGGTCCTTGTCCACCGCCGGCTGTTCGGCGGACAGCGTTGCCATCATCATCCGCTCGTTCATCTGGTTGAGCGACGTCGCCAGGTCATCGGCCGGGATGGTCTCCGGCGCGGCGCCTCGGGCCCGCTCGGCCCTGATCATGACAGCTGTATTCTCGATCCACCGTTGCATGAAGCTCGACCAAGCTGCCCGGACTTCCGGGCTGGTGGCCAGCGCTTCGGTGCCCGCGCGGGCTACCGCCCGTTGGGAGTCGAACGCGGTGAAGAACGCTTTGATGCCGTTACGCCAGATCTTGCGGGGGTCGGTGGGCAGTCGTTGAACTGCCCCGTCAAACTCGGAGTCGGCGCGCGCGATCAGCGGCTCCAACAGCGAGAGCAGCACCGATTCCTTCGATTTGAAGTAGAAGTAAAACGTCGGGCGGGACAAGCCGGCGCCCCGGGCCAGGTCGTCGACAGAAATGTCGGAGAATGACCGTTCTTCAAGCAGCCGTTCAGCGGTGGCCAGGATTGCCTGTTCGCGATCATCGCCGGACGGGCGGGGGGAGCGTCGTCCGCGAACGGAGCGTGCGGAGCGGGCGGCAGTCACACCGCATACTTTACACAGCGTCGAATTTATCGACGTCGTGTTGACTGAGTCGACATAGTGTTGATACTTTGACCGTTATGACTGAACACCTTGACGTTGTCATCGTGGGGGCCGGCATCTCCGGCATCAGCGCGGCCTGGCATCTGCAGGACCGCTGCCCGACAAAAAGTTACGCAATCCTCGAACGCCGCGACGACCTCGGCGGTACCTGGGATTTGTTCAAGTATCCCGGCATCCGGTCGGACTCGGACATGTTCACCCTGGGTTTCCGGTTCCGGCCCTGGAAGTCGGCCCTTTCGATCGCCGACGGTTCGGCGATCAAGGACTATCTCAGGGAGACCGTCGCCGAGTCCGGCATCGACAAGCACATCCGCTACCGCCGGCGGGTGGTCGCCGCGGAATGGTCCGACGCTGCCAACAAATGGACGGTGACGGTGGAGGGCGACGGAGAGCAGAGTGAACTCACCTGCTCGTTCCTGTTCGCGTGCAGCGGCTACTACAACTACGACGAGGGCTACAGCCCGGAGTTCCCCAGCTCCGAAAGTTTCGGAGGCACCATCATCCACCCGCAGCACTGGCCGGAAGATCTGGACTACGCCGGGAAGAAGATCGTCGTGATCGGCAGCGGCGCCACCGCGGTCACCCTGATCCCCGCGCTGGCCAAGTCCGGTGCCGGACATGTCACCATGCTGCAGCGGTCACCCACCTACATCGGGTCACTGCCCAACCCCGACCCCTTCGCAGAGCGGGTCAACAAAGCGCTGCCGTCCAAACCGGCGTTTGTCCTCAACCGCTGGAAGGCGATCCTTTTCCAGACGGCCCAGTATCAGTTCAGTCGGCGTTTCCCGAAATACATGCGCGAGACGCTGATGACGATGGCCAAGCGGCGGCTGCCCGCCGGCTACGACGTTGAAAAGCACTTCGGCCCGCACTACAAGCCGTGGGATGAGCGGCTCTGCCTGGCGCCCAACGGCGACCTGTTCCGCACCATCAGGAAGGGCCAGGCCGACGTCGTCACCGACAGCATCGACCGGTTCACCGAGACGGGCATCAGGTTGAAGTCAGGGGAGGAGTTGGCCGCCGACATCATCGTCACCGCGACCGGGCTGAACCTGCAGCTGTTCGGCGGCGCGGTCATCCGGCGCAACGGCGAGCCCGTCAACCTGCACGACACGATGGCCTACAAGGGCATGATGCTGACCGATCTGCCGAACATGGCGTTCACGATCGGATACACCAACGCCTCCTGGACGCTCAAAGCCGACCTGGTGTCGGAGTTTTTCTGCCGGGTGCTGAACTACATGGACAGCAAAGGCTTCGACAAAGTGGTTCCCGGACAACCCAGCCACGACATCGAAGAGCGCCCGTTGATGGACTTCACCCCCGGTTACGTGCTGCGGGCGCTGGACTACCTGCCCAAGGCGGGTTCTCGGACGCCTTGGCGGCTCAAGCAGAACTACCTGCTGGACATCAATATGATCCGGCGTGGGAAAGTCGACGACGAGGCGCTGGTGTTCTCCAAGCAGCGCGCGGCCATAGCGGCCTGATCGCCTGATCCGGCTCAGCCGGTAGCGACGACGACGATGCCGTCGTCGTCGCTGTGCGCGACGTCACCCGGCACAAAGCTGATACCGCCCAGTTCGACCGCGACGTCGCGTTCACCGGCGCCGGTCTTGGTGCCCTTGCGGGGATTGGTTCCGAGCGCTTTGATGCCGATGTCAATCCCGCCCAGCGTTGCCGCGTCCCGGACCGCGCCGTGCACGATCAGTCCCGACCAGCCGTTGGAGCGGGCCAGTTCGGCGATGACGTCACCCACCAGTGCGGTGTGCAATGAGCCGGAGCCTTCGATGACCAGCACCCGGCCGGCGCCGGGCTCGGAAAGCACCGACTTCAACAGGGCGTTGTCTTGAAAACAGCGCACGGTGCTGATCGGTCCGGCGAATTCGGTCCGTGCCCCGAACTGGCGGAACTGAGTGTCGCAACTCCGTACGTCAGCGCCGATGTCGTCGACAAGATCGGCGGTGGGTCGGAAGGTCACGGTCACCGTGATTCAGGTACCGCGCTGACGCAGCTGCCGGACCAGCAGCAACGCCAGCAGGCTGATCGCGACGGCGACCGCCAGCGGTACCGGGAAGCGGCCTGCTGACTGCAGCGCCGACTCCACCGAAACCGGGTTGTCCGCCGCGTCGACCGCCGATTTCGCATGCGCTGCGACTTCTTTGGCGGCAGCGACAACCTGACCGTTGGAATCAGCGGGCGCCTGTTCGGACGGTGGCACGGCGGCGGCGGCAGCTTCCTCCGCGCTGGCTTTGGCAGGTTCAGCCTTCTTGGCCGGAACCTTCTTGGCGGCCGCCTTTTCTGCAGCTTTCTTGGCCGGAACCTTCTTGGCGGCCTTGTCCGGCGCTTTCTTCGCCGGTGCCTTCTTGGCCGGCTGCTGCGCCTTCTTGGCGGCTGGGGCGGACTTCTTGGCGGCCGGCGGGTGCTCGGTAGGCGGCGGCGGAGGGGAGGGGACGGCCTTGTCGGCCGGGGGTGTCGGCGGCGGGGCCGGCTCGCCGGCAGGCGGCCTGTGTGCGGCCCCGGACGCATCGTGCGTGGCGGCGTCGGGCCGATCCTGCGGGTTCACCATTCGGCCGCTCCTTTGCAGTTCCTCGTCAGGTACACCAGTGGGTACCGCACCAGTCGGGTCCATCATGCCAGGAGAGGCGATGGGGGAGATCGCACGGGACTCGGGGTCAGGCTCGTCGGCGCCGCGCCGCCCACAGCCCGGCGGCGCCCACGACCAGCAGACCACCCACCGCAAACGGCCACACCGCACTGCCGATGGTCGAGGTGGTACCGGGAGCAGCCGGGGGACCGGGCTGGCCGGTGCCCGGGACACTGAGTCGGAAAGACCATGAACCCGACACCGGGTGCCCGTCTGCAGACGTCACCCGGTAGTGCACGGTGTAGGTGCCGGCCGGGCCGAGCGGTCGGACCGCTACGCTGAGCACCGCTCCGGCTACTTGTGGCTGGTCGGAGGACCACAGGTGTGCGTCGGGCCCGACCACGGTCATCGCCGCGAAGGTGGTTTGCAGCGGCTCGTCGAAGGTGGCACTGACCCGTTGCGGCCCGGCGGTGAGGACGGCGTTCTGGTCAGGATCAGAAGCGATAAGCGTGGTGTGCGCGAAGGCCGACCCGGACCCGACCGCTGCAGCGAGCGCGGCAGCCACCAGCAGGGCCATCGCGGCGCGCACCAGGCGGGTCACCACCGGCGGGGCTTGCCGGCAAGCGGCCATCGTCAATTCAAACCGAGTCGTGCGATCAGGTCCGCGTCGATTCCGTCGAGTTGCCGTGAGATGGCCGCATGCGCGGTTCGACGGCGCCCGGCCGGCATGTGCTCTGCGGCGGTGACCGCGGCGGACAAGTCGCTGAGCCGTTCGGTAATTGCGGTGACGAACTGCCTGGTCTCCGCGTCTTTCGGGTTCTTTTCCTGCACGATGTGCAGGGACTGTTCCGCCCCGGCGATTCGGGCCGACAGTCGGGCGCCGTAGCCGGAGAACTGACCGATCTGCGCCAGCGGCACCCCGAGGCGTTCGGCGCGGCGTTGATCGATCATTCCGCGCGCCGCGGTGGCCGCGCGGTAGGCCAGCGGCACCACGATTGGAGCCAGCAGGCGCGAAACCGTCAGCACCCGCCGGATGCGGGTCGGGGACAGCAGCTTGCCCTCACGCACCGCTTTGAGCTGGGTTTCGGCGGCTTTCAGCGCTGACCGCTCGCTGTCCCGCCGGGACTTCAATTCAGCGCGAAGCGCCTTCGCCTCGGCCTGGTGTGCTGACTTGATGCGGCGGGCCTCGTTCTTGGCAGCCAATTTGGCTTCCAACTTGGCGCGAGCTCTGATGGCGCGGGCTTCGGCGCGCCGCAAGGCACGACTTTTTCGCTTGCGGAACAGCCCCATCCCCGGCCGCCTTCCGATCTCTCGTCGACTGTCGCGGCGCATGCGCGATTGCTGACCAACCCTAATCGGAACCCCGCGACCGCACCTCGGCAGGTCAAGCGGCGGCGGTCGCCCCCGTCAAGCCTCCAGTTGTTCTTTTCGCCGCAGCTCGTCGACCCGGTGCAGCACGTCCTCCTGGGCTTCGGGGGACAACCCGACCGCCCGTACGGCGATACGCCGGACACCTTCGTCGCGCATGGTCGCCAGCCAGGACAACTCTTTGTCGAGCTTCTCGTAGTACTCGTCGTCGGTGAAATACGCCGGCTTGATGCGAAAGAAGTTGGCCAGCGCCGCCATCGTCGTCCACGACGGGTTGGTGCGGTTGCCGGACCTCAGCTGAGAGAGGTAGGGCGCTGACATGGTGACGCCTTCGGCCTTGAGCGCGGCGATCACCTCGGCAGAAGTATGCGGGCCACGGCCCGGCGGGTAGACGGTGTCGAAGAGGCGGTTGAGGCGGGCAGCGAAAGTGGTGCTCATCTAAAGTGACCTCCACCCAACGGGAGAGCGAATGACTTCAATGGGGATTTGCTGATCATCGTAGCGAGTGATGTGCCGACAATAAAGTGCAAACTTTGCCGGTGATCGGCGGCGATGGGTTGGCGAGTTCATCTGCGAGCTACTGAACGATCCCGAGCACTGCGTACAACGCAGAGATGAGACACGCCAAGACAAATTCAGCGGCGCTGCGCAATGCTTCAGTTACGTCGGCTCGGCCCTGCTCAGCAGTAGCCCATCGCGCACGGCACTTGGCAACCAGGGCTCAGCACGGCCCGGTTGGCACAGGGCATTTGCTGGGACCACGGTCGCACTCGCTCGGCAGGCCTGGTACGGCCGCACCGCCAGGCGGTCGCTGTGTTCGCTTAACGGCAACGCTTTCGATCCAACGTCACGGAAGTGCTGGCACAGCAGCTCAGCGCTCGTATCGCAGGGCAGCTGGCCGGCCATCTTGCGCGTCAAGCGGCGAGAAGCATCGCCAGGATTGCTGTATCGGGGTGGCTGATCGGGTCCACGCCGACCCGGCTCACCATGGAGGTGATCGTGCCGTCCGCTTCCGCCTCCACCCACGCCGCCCGGTGCTCGAGCCCGAGGTAGGGCAGCCCGGGCAGCAGCACGCATCCGGACGCCGCGCCGCTGCATTCGGGCAGCGAGGGCGTCGTCTCTGACGGCGGATGCAGCATCAACAGGGCCGGCGGCTGATGGTCAGCGAAATAGCCTGGGCTGATTGCTGACTCGCCGACGACGGTGCCTTCGGCCAGCACCAGCCCGACGGTTCCGGGCGCCGGGGTTTCGGGCAGTTCTTCACGGGCGCCGAAAACGGTTGTGGTGGAGAGCAATCCGGGCAGGGACGCGACGCGAACCGCCACCATGAGAAGCTGCGCCCACTCCTTGGTGGAATCCGGCCACCGCCCTGAGATGACAAACCCTTTCAGCGCACCACGGGAGTGGAAGGGGGAGACCTCGACGGCCCGCCCTGACCCAGTGTCCATTTCGCCCTCTCAAGACACCTGCTTGCACAACAACACGCCGGTGGGTCGACTGAGCCCAGCATGCGGCAGGCATCGATTACCCGCAAGCCGACACGGACAACCAATCGGTTTGATCAGGACGAGCTCGCGCACAGGGCAACGGCGGAAACGACATAGCGGTGACCCTGAAAGAGATTGTGCGTACCGAAAAGGCAGGGGCGCCGCGCACAGCGCGACGCCCCGGAGTTCGACATTCGGCCGTTCAGCCGGAGATCAGCCCCTTGGCCTTGGATGTGGCTGCGGCGTAGCGCGACTGCACCTCCGCCCAGTTCACCACATTCCAGAACGCCTTGGTGTAGTCGGCTTTGACGTTCTTGTACTGCAGGTAAAAGGCGTGCTCCCACATGTCGAGCAGCAACAGCGGAACGACACCCAGGGGGAAGTTGGTTTGGTGGTCGTAGACCTGAAACGTCAGCAGGCGGTCGCCGAGACTGTCGTATGCGAGCACCGCCCAGCCGGAGCCCTGAATGCCGTTGGCCGCCGCGCTGAACTGGGTCTGGAACTTGTCGAACGAGCCGAAGTCGCTGTCGATGGCCGAAGCGAGGTCACCGGTCGGTTTGTCGCCGCCGTCGGGAGACAGTACCTTCCACCACACCGTGTGGTTGACGTGGCCGGAGAGGTTGAAAGCCAGATTTTTCTCGTTCAGCAGGATTTTGGACTGGTCGTCATTGCTGCGTGCCTCGTCCAATTTGGCGAGTGCATCGTTGGCACCTTTGACATACGTGGCGTGGTGTTTGCTGTGGTGCAACTCATTGATCTGCCCTGAGATGTGAGGTTCGAGCGCTCCGTAGTCCCAGTCCAGATCGGGCAAAGTGTAGTCAGCCACCGGGTTCCTTCCTTGGTCGTTAGTTGTCAACCGCGTCATTGCCAGGGTCGTTCGCAGGGTCATTGCCTTGGGCAGCCTGGCTCAGTCAACCCGTGTCAACCCTGCTCCATGAGTGCTTGCACCGCAACAACCTCTGCGCCGACGCAAAGGTCGGTCTACCCGGCTGGTGCTGATTCAGAACAACACGATGATGGCGAGAACCGCCAGTAAGGCCAGAACGATCAGGCCGGCCCGCACGCCGGCCAACACATAGGAGCGGCTGCAAGCACCCACTCCGGGGTACCAATTCGGCGAGGACCCCGCCGACCGCGGTCCGATCGGTTGTATTGTCACGCCAGCCTGACCTGCACTTGAACCTGCCCGTGAAATAAGTCACAACTACTTCAGTGTTCGCGATCATAGCCGCTCGGCGACCAAGCGGGAAAGTTGTGCTTGCGCACTTCGGTTGACCTGCATCTTCAACGAAAATTGACGGTCCTGGACCGGTGTCGGGCCGTCGGTGCCGCGGTGCGGTGCGGGCGGGACTCTGACCGATTCAGCAGGTGATTAGCTCGTCAATAAATTTCGCTCCGGAAGCGGTGAGCCTGTCAATGACACGTCCGCGCGGGCGGCTGTTATCCACAGCCGCGCACCGGACACGCGTGGCGACGGGGCATCACTCCGGGCCCCGCCGTCGTCGGCTTGTGGATAAACCTGTGGAAACTGTGGATAGCTGTGAGTAGCTGAGCCGGCACCGACTTGCTGCGCACGGTACAACCGCGTGCCAAGATCGAGACATGGACGACCAATCGCCGGTGGCCCGGGCTGAGATCGTCGACCTGCCCGCCGATTTCGGTTCGGCGCCATCGGGTCCGAACACGGTGTTGCTCGATGTTCGGGAAGACGACGAATGGCAGCGGGGCCATGCCGCCCAAGCGCTGCACATTCCAATGGGACAGGTGCCCGCCCGCCTCGGGGAAATCGACACACACGCCGAGCTGTACGTCATCTGCCACGCGGGTGGCAGATCGTTGCGGGTAGCGAAGTATCTGCAGCAGAACGGGTACCGGCCGGTCAACGTCGACGGCGGGATGTTGGCATGGGCCGGCGCCGGCCGTCCCGTCGTCACAGACGCGGGTGAGCCCGGCCTCGTGTGACGATCCCGCACCGGGATCACCGGTTGGCCGGTACCGCCGACGTTAGGCTGATGTCGTGATTCAGGTGTGCTCCGGTTGCGGCACCCGGTGGAACGTGCGCGATCGGCAACGCGTGTGGTGTCCCCGCTGCCGGGGAACGCTGCTGCCGCCGTCGGTCTCCGAACCCCAGACCACCGGGGCGTGGTCCGGACACCTCACCAACACCGCGCATCAGTCGTCGACGCGGCTGCCCCCGGGGTACCGGTGGATCGCTGTGCGTCCAGGCGCACCGCCGCCACCACGACCACGGCGTCGGCCGCTCGGCCCGACGCCGCGTTATCTGGCCGTGCCCCGCTGGGGACTGGTGGACCGGGTCGACGCAGCCACCGATGCGGCGTCGTCGCCGGAGCAGACCGCTTCCCTGACGGTGGTACGCCGGACGCTGTCGGCAACCGTGGTGGCGCTGGGCGTCGCGGCGCTGGTCCATCTGGTGCGCTATCTACTTTTGATCATCAACCGCAACACCCTGCTGAACCCGCTGGTCGCCAAAGTCGCGCTGTGGCTGGGCGTGCTGGCCAGTGTGGCGGCTCTAGGTGCGGTGGTGATCTGCACCGCCGTGTTGACTCAATGGCTGATCGCGCGCCGCAGCGCCGCGTTTCGCCACAACGGCGGAGCCGAGCCCCGACGCGGGCGCCAGCTGTGGCTCGCCTGTTTGCTGCCTCCGGCGGTAGCGGTGCTGCTGGCGTTGGGGCTCGCCACCTGGCTGGCTACCTTCGACCAGCCGAGTTGGGCGGTGCTGGCTGTTTTCCTGGTCATCGGCTGGCTGCCGCTGATCGCGTTGTTGTGGCCGCTGGTGTTCATGCTCGAGTTGCTCAGAGCGGAGGGCCTGTACGACCGCGTGGCGACCTCCGTGTGGGTTTGGTGGCTGCTGTGGCTGATCAGCAGCGTGGTCGCGGTGTTCGCCACCGAGACCCGGTTCGCCCGGGACGCGCAGGGCATCGCCAACAACACCGCGGTGACGGCCGCCGCATATCTGCTGGCCGGGCTCGCGATTCTGGCGGCCGCCTGGGTGGTCGAGGGATTCCAACGCCGACCTGTCGAACGGCCGGCGCACCGTTGGCTGGTCGTCGGCGATGACGAATTCGGCGAAACCGGATCGGCCGATTCAGTTGAGTTGAAGGACCGGGAACCGGCAGCATAGAAATATGTCGTGGGCCGAGGAGGTGCTCGCCGGGCACCCGTTCGTGGTTGCGCATCGAGGCGCTTCGGCCCACCGGCCCGAACACACACTGGCCGCCTATGACCTGGCTCTCAAGGAAGGCGCCGACGGCGTCGAGTGCGATGTCCGACTGACCTCCGACGGCCACTTGGTTTGTGTGCATGACCGCCGGCTGGACCGGACGTCCAGCGGGGCGGGCGTGGTGAGCACCAGCACGCTGCAGCAGATGCGCAACCTGGAATACGGTGTGTGGCACGGCAGCTGGCGTCCGGACGGCACACACGGTGACACCGGGCTGCTCACACTGGATGCGTTGGTGGCGCTGGTGTTGGATTGGCGTCGGCCGGTGAAGATCTTCATCGAAACAAAGCATCCGGTCCGCTACGGCGCGCTGGTGGAAAGCAAGGTGCTGGCACTGTTGCAGCGGTTCGGTCTGGCCACACCTGCATCGGCCGCCCGGTCCCGCGCTGTGCTGATGTCGTTTTCGGCGACGGCGATGTGGCGGATCCGCCGGGCGGCGCCGCTGTTGCCGACGGTGCTGCTCGCCAGGAGCTACAGCCACCTGAGCGGGACGGTAGCCGGCACAGTGGGGGCAACGGCGGTCGGCCCGTCCCTCGCCACGCTGCGCGAGCATCCCCAGCTGGTGGATCGAGCCGCGGCGAAGGGCAGAGCTCTCTACACCTGGAACGTGGACGCGTTCGACGACGTGCGGTTCTGCCGCGACGTCGGAGTGGCCTGGTTTGCCACCAACTATCCCGGCCGGGTCAAGGCGTGGCTTCAAGACGACCTGACCGGCGCGGGCCGCGACTAGAGCGGCGATCGCGAGGGCGGCTGGAAGCCGGGCGAAGCGGGTCACCGCCGTCGGGCTAGCCGTGGCAGTTCAGGGTTGCGCGTCGATCAGGGTCGGCGGCACCGGCGCGTCGCGCGCCAGCGCGTCGAACAACCGCCCGGCCGCCTCGTGATCCCACACCACCACGGAACCGGCGTCGCTGCCGGTGAAGTCGCCGATCGGAACGGTCAGTGCGGTGGGGGAGTCGCGCAGGGCCCAGCCGAGTCGCGCCAAAGCCCAAACATGGTCCGCCGCGTCGACCCTGAGCGCGTCGGCCGCCGCGTGCGGAACCGAGTACCACCGCCACGGATCGAGCCATACCGCCGGGCTACTGACGCGGTCCAGCAGCGCTGCCATGAACCGGCGCTGATCGATCATCCGGTCCAGATCCGCGCGCGGGGTAGCTCGGGTCCGGACGTAGCCCAGTGCGGCGCGGCCGTTGAGGTGCTGACAACCCGCCGGCAGGTCGATGCCGGCCAGCGGGTCATCGATCGCCGCGGTCGGGCAAACCGTCACCCCGCCCAGAGCGTCGACCAGCGAAGCGAATCCGCTGAAACCGATCTCCGCATAGTGGTTCAGCCGCAGCCCGGTGGCCTGTTCGACTGTTTGGGCGAGCAGCGGCGCTCCGCCGAGGGCAAACGCCGCGTTGATCTTGTCGCGGCCATAGCCCGGGATCGCCACATAGGAGTCACGCGGTATGGACACCATCGCCGCGCGTCCGCCTGAGCCGAATCCCGGCACATGCACCAGCAGAATTGTGTCGGTTCGCCCGTTGCCGATGTCACCGCCGGTGGCCAATGTCTGCTCCTGGTCGGCGGTGAGCCCCTGGCGGCTGTCGGAGCCCACCACCAGCCAGTTGGTCCCGTTGCCCGGCGCGGGCCGACCCGGGTAGTCGGTCAACACCGACGCCCGGTGCAGCGCGGTGTCCAGCCACAGCGCGCTGCCGAGGACACCGGCGCCGGCCATCAGGACGGCGAGCAACCCGCTCAGTGCGACGACGTGGATCCGGCGGCGCGTACTGCGCTTTGTCGCGGCAGGCGGCGGCGCCGCGGGCCCGGGCCGCCAGCCGGCATCGATCCCGCGACGGCTCAACGAGGCCGGCTGCCTGGGCGCTGCCGATGCCGGTTGACCCGGGCGGGCCCCGGAATCGGGTGGCGGTGGCCGACGGGTCCCGCCGTCGCGCGGAATGACTGGCGACGGTTCCGGCTGCGAGACGATAAACCGTCGCCGGTCGGGTGGTCGAAGGCCGTTCACGCCCATAACGTACGTGCCGCGACGCCCCGTCAGCGAAGCCAGCTCAGATGGCCGGCGAGCAAGGCGTATCCGGCGAACGCAACACTGTCGATGAGCCCGTGGGCGATCACCAGCGGCCACAGCCGCCTGCTGCGCTGCCAGGCATACCCGAACACCAATCCCATGACGACATTGCCCAGCCCGGCTCCGAAGCCCTGATAGAGGTGGTAGGCGCCGCGCAGCGCGCTCGAGCAGACCAGCGCCACGCCGCTGTTCATCCGCAGCCGGCGCAATCGGGTGAGCAGATAACCGACGACGATGACTTCTTCGGCCCAACCGCTGGCGAACGCCGTGATCACCAGCATCGGCAGCCGCCACCAAGAGGCTCGCAAACTCGACGGAATCACCGAGGCGTTCAGACCGAATCTCCGCGCGGCGACATACAAAGCCAAGCCCGGCAGGCCGATCAAGGCGGCCAGCGCCACCGCGCCGAGCACATCGGAGCGCCATTGCAACCGGCCCAGACCGATACGGGCAGGACCAATTCCGCTGCGCCACAGCAGATAGACGGCGAGCCCGCCCCACGCGAGCAGCTGCCCGACGACCGCAATATTCAGTCCCAAGTCGATCAGGTCGAAGTACGACCGCTTGGGATTGAGCGGAATCTTCTGGGCGCTCAGGTTGCGCAGCACCGAGTCGGTTAGTTCCAGGATCGCGGTGACCGCGCTCAAACCGAAGGTGACCGCCAGCACCAGCGCGATCTCGATCTGCACCGCGCGGACCGGCAAAGGCTCCGCGTCTCCTCTGCTGTCAGCCTCGGGATGCGGAGTCACCCGGACACGGTATCCCCGGCGCCGGTCGGAGTAAGCGCCCGAACACACCTAGCGTCGGGCGCGCAGTCCGTTGGCGAACGGGCAGCCGAGCAGCAGCCGCAGGGCCCGGCTCAATCCGGTCAGGTCTTGAACTGGCGCGCCGAACGGCAGCCGGACGTCGCGGTCACCGTCTTCGCTTTCCACCCGCAACCAGAGTCCGTATCGGTCGAGGGCCAGTGGGCGCAGCTGTCCGCGCCGAAGCTGCACCGGCAACCGGGCGGCCAGCCGCGCGACGACGTCCTGGTGGGCGCGGTCGAGATGGCGCAGCCAGCAGGACTCCCGTGCGCAGAACGGGTCGGGATCAGCGGCGAGCAGGGCCGCCACCCCGACCGACTCGGCGCCGGTAGCGTCGGTCACCACCACGGAATCTATTTTCAGCCGAAGCAGGCTGTATTGCAGATCGCCGTCGCCGGGCAGCTGTGAGCCAGCAGTCGCGACCTGCAACAGGGCCGGGTTCGGCTCGTAGGCGGCGATGAGGTCGAGGAGCGCAGCTACCGCCGGTAGCGGAACTTCATGCAGGCTTCCGCGTATCCACACCAGCGAACGCACCGGTTCGCGCAGCGGAAGGGGCGCGTAGTCAGCCAGCTCCAGCACCGCGTGGGCGCCGCCGGCTCCGCCTGCGCGCACGGTTGCGCGGCGGCGGCGCTGCTCACCGGCACCGCGACGGCGAATGAGCCGTCGGCCATCAGATGGTGCAGCGGGGTGGTCACCGGCTGAACTCGCTCGACAGCAAGGAGCGCGCCGTTCGCGCGGGCACAGGTGCTGCGAACCCGTTCTGCCCCGCTCGGAGCGGTAGGAGAGGAGTCGGCCGGGTCAGCCAGTGCCATTGGCGCCTCCTGGGTAAGGTGAGGCTAACTTAACTAGCGGGTTCAAACTGTGCAAGGCGCCGCCCGATAAGGTTTGAGGGTGGCCCGCATCACTTACCTCGGTCCGGCGGGAACCTTCAGTGAAGCGGCACTGCGCGAGATGACCGCTGCCGGCTCGATTCCGGGCCGAATCGCTGAGACTTTTGAGCCGCTGCCGGTCGACAGCACGCCGGCCGCGCTCGACTGGGTTCGCGGTGGAGACGCCGACTATGCGTGCGTGCCCATCGAGAACTCCATCGACGGGTCGGTCACCCCCACCCTCGACAGCCTGGCGAGTAGTTCACCCCTGCAGGTATTCGCCGAGACGACGCTCGATGTGGCATTCAGCATCGTCGTCAGACCCGGGTGCACGGCCGCCGCGGTGCAGACGCTGGCGGCTTTCCCGGTGGCCGCGGCTCAGGTGCGGCGCTGGCTCGCCGCACACCTGCCCACCGCCGAACTGCGGTCGGCGCACTCCAATGCCGACGCGGCTAAGCAGGTCGCCGACGGCAAAGTTGACGCCGGGGTGACCTCGCCGCTGGCCGCCGAGCACTATGCATTGGCCGCCCTGGCCGAAGGTGTCGTCGACGAACCCAACGCCCGCACACGTTTCCTGCTGGTCGGTCAGCCGGCTCGGCCGCCGGCACGCACCGGGGGTGACCGCACCTCGGTGGTGCTGCGCATCGACAACATGCCTGGGGCGCTGGTGTCGGCGCTGACCGAGTTCGGCATCCGCGGCATCGATCTCACCCGGATCGAGTCGCGGCCCACGCGCGTCGAACTCGGCACCTACGTGTTCTTTCTGGACTGCGTCGGCCACATCGACGACGACGCCGTTGCCGAGGCACTCAAGGCGCTGCACCGTCGTTGTGCCGGTGTGCGATATCTGGGTTCGTGGCCGACAGGGGCGCCTGCGGGGGCAACACCACCGCTGCTGGACAGCGCAGCCCGCTGGGTGGAGCGGTTGCGCGACGGGGCGCCGACGAGCGGATGGTCGACGCCTTGAGCGGCCGCTTGGTGCTGCTGCGGCACGGCCAGTCTCTCGGCAACGTCGCGCGTCGGCTCGACACCCGCCCACCCGGCACTGAGCTGACGCCGTTGGGACGTCAGCAGGCGCGCGCCTTCGCCCGCGCTGCCGGTCACCGGCCTGGCATGGTCGTGCACTCGGTAGCGACCCGCGCCGTCCAGACCGCAGCGGAGATCGGCGTGGAGTTGAAGGTGCCGACCTACGAGGCCGTCGGCATTCACGAGGTGCAGGTGGGCGAGTTGGAGGACCGCGGCGACGACGAGGCGATCGCCGCGTTCAACGCGATCTACGAGCGCTGGCACCGCGGTGAGCGAGACGTAGCGCTGCCGGGCGGGGAAACCGGCGAAGAGGTGCTGGACCGCTACGTGCCGGTGCTCACCGACTTGCGGATGCGCTACCTCGACGACCACGCCTGGGTCCACGACATCGTCGTCGTCAGCCATGGCGCGGCGATCCGGCTGGCGGCGGCGGTGCTGGCCGGTGTGGAGGGCGGTTTCGTGATCGACCACCATCTGGCCAACGCCGAGTCGGTCGTGCTGTCGCCGGTCACCGACGGGCGCTGGAGCTGTACGCACTGGGGTGCGCTGAGGCCGCCGTTCTATCCTGCGCCCGATGCCGCGGCGGTTGCTGAAGCTGTCGAATCTGGTGCCGACCCGATGGGTTAGTTGGTCGGCCGCCTGCAGCCGTGACTGTGGGCATCCGCAGCTGCCCGTCAACGGGCGTCGGCATCATGGGTGCATCGAGTCGATGAGTCTGCGAAAGCCGGCCGCCGGATAGATCGATGCGCCCACGTCACGTACCCGGTCAGCCAACGTCGAGTCGGAGGTCACGACGGTGATCTCCTGCGGACGCTGATCGGCCCGCACCAGCCGGACTATTTCGTCGTCGGCGGCGTCGGGGGCCGGCTCCCGGGCGTGCGCTATCGCGATCATCGTCGAGTCGATGGGCGGGGACACCGGCTGCTCGAAGACCACTGTCACGTGGTGGCCCTCCGCCGCGGCCCAGCGCTCGAGCCCGTCGACCAGCCGCACCATTGCCCGCCGACGATCCCGCCACCAGCCGTCCGGGCGGGAGCCGATGACGTTCATGGCGTCGACGATCCACCGCATTATCTCGACCGTACGGCGTGCTGCACCGCCGACACCCACGGGTGTATCGGTGACGTCCGCTCCTGCTTGAGACCCGTCACCGCAGGGCATAAAGACTTGCATGACCGACGATTCTGGCCAGGCGCCCCGTGAGTCTCCGGGCGAGACCCCCGAAAAAGACCCGTCGCAGTGGGTGACCGGCGACGAGCCGATGACCGGACCGCAACGCAGCTATCTGAGCACGCTGGCGCGGGAGGCCCGCGAAGAAATCCCCGAGAACCTGACCAAAGCTCAGGCATCGGAGCTCATCGACAGATTGCAGCAGCAGACCGGACGAGGCCAGGCCTGATGAGATTTGCTCACTGACCGGCGATAGCCGCATCGAGCCCTGCCGAGCAGTTGTAACGTAACGCCTATGGGTGTCGCGACATGCGCGGTGTGCGGCACGAGCTTCTCTGCCCGGGCTGATGCGGTGTATTGCTCATCGGCGTGCCGGCAGAAAGCCCACCGGGAGCGCACTGCTCGGCGGATGGCAGAACTCAGCGATTTGGTCGAACAGGGCTCCTCCGGCCGCAGGTCGGCCATTCCCGATACCGCTGTGTTCAGCAGCCGCACTCAGGAGGTCGTCGACCGGTCCCGACAACTCTGCCGCACCGCGGCCAAGCGGATGCAGGAAGCCGCCGCAATCCGTCAGCAGAGCCAGGAGGAAATCTCGGCGGCCAGGCCGCTTTCCGAGTATCGTCCGGCTTTACCAAGGACTCATTTCACGGAGCACGCACTGTGGCATGGGGATTAGACGGTCAGACGCCGGCGGTCGAGCAGACGCTCGGCGGGGGAACGCCGCAGTTTGTAGGTTGGTTCCGGTTTTCATTCACCGAGCTGCGCTGGGAGTGGTCCGAGCAGGTGCAGCGCATGCACGGGTACCAGCCCGGGACGTTGGCGCGGCCGACTCTCGAGCAGGTGCTGGCACATAAGCATCCCGACGACCGTGGCCGGGTAGCGGCCGGGATCGACGAGATGATCTGCAGCCGGCAGGGGTTCAGCACCCGGCACCGCATCATCGATACACGAGGCTCGGTACACCACGTCATCGTCGCCGGCGACCGATTTCACGACGACGACGGCGAAGTCGCCGGTGTCTACGGCTTTTACATCGACATCACGCCGGAAATCGAGGAAAACCAGGAACAATCCATCACTGCCAAAGTCGCAGAGATCGCTGAACGCCGCGCCGCCATCGAACAGGCCAAAGGGATGCTGATGCTGGTCTACCGGATCAGTGAGGCCGCTGCGTTCGACCTGCTGAAGTGGTTGTCGCAGGAAAACAACGTCAAGTTACAACTGCTCGCCAGGCAGATTGCCAAAGACTTCGTCGACGTCGACGACACTCCGCTCGGTTCCCGCACGACTTTCGACCAGCTCCTGCTTACGGCGCATCTGCGAGTTGACCGTGCCAGCGACCGGTCAAGCGGCTCCGCCGGCTAGCAGGGCTGTCGCGAGCTAAGTATGTTGCAGCTATCGCCCGTGCCGTGCAAGCCGGCTCACCGTGAAGTATTTGCGCAGCTAGATAGCCCTTTTAGCCGAGCTGAAGTCAGGGCTGAGCCTCCTACTCGACGCCACCGATGGCCAGCCCGCGATCGCCGCAGCAAACTGATTTGGCGCTCGACCAGGTTGAGTCGCTACCCTGTGCGGCGTGCCCGATCCCGCTGTGAACCCGCGCCCTCGGACGACACCACCCACTGAAAGCTCCGCTGAAGGAGGCGGTGCCGGCTCGGCCGTTGCGCTGCGCTCCCGGCCAACCACCGACTTCACCGGCTATCCAAACCACCTCGACGCCGGCCTGCTGCGAATCGCAGGGGTGTGCGCCGTCGCCGTGGTCATGGCAATCCTGGACACCGCCGTCGTCGGCATCGCCCAGCGCACCTTCCGGACGGAATTTGCGTCGACCCAAGCCGTCGTCGCCTGGACCATGGCCGGCTACACACTGGCGCTGGCCACCGTGGTCCCGTTGGCCGGCTGGGCCGCCGACCGTTTCGGCACCAAGCGGCTCTTCATGGGCTCAGTGCTGGCGTTCACGGTAGGTTCCCTGCTCTGCGCAACCGCGCCGAACATCACGCTGCTGATCGCCTTCCGCGTCCTGCAGGGCCTCGGTGGCGGCATGCTGATGCCGGTAGCTTTCACCATCTTGACCCGGGAGGCCGGCCCGCACCGGATTGGCCGCCTGATAGCGGTGCTGGGCATTCCGATGATGTTGTGTCCCGTTACGGGACCGATTCTGGGCGGTTGGCTGATCGCTGCCTATGGTTGGAAATGGATCTTCCTGCTCAACTTGCCGATCGGCGTCGTCGCGTTCGTCGCCGCAGCCGTCGTCTTCCCGCGCGATCGTCCGACGGAGTCGGAGAAATTCGACTTCGTCGGCATGTTGCTGCTCTCACCAGGTATCGCGGCGCTGCTTTACGGCGTGTCGTCGATTCCGACCTGGGGCACGGTGGTCGACCACCACGTTTCGATACCGGTGATCGCCGGCCTGCTGCTGATCGGCGGCTTTGTGTGGCATGCGCTGTATCGAACCGGCCACCCATTGATCGATCTGCGGCTGTTCAGAAACCGCGAAGTCACTACCGCCAACGTGGCGATGCTGCTGGCCGTGGCAGCGTCTTTCGGCGCGTTGCTCCTGGTGCCCAGCTGCTTTCAGCAACTGCTGCACCAAAGTCCGCTGCAGTCCGGTGTGCACATGATCCCAGAACGGCTAGGCGCGACGCTGGCCCTTCCGGTCGCCGGCGCGCTGATGGACCGACGCGGACCCAACAAGGTCATCGTGATCGGCGTCACGCTGCTGGGAGCCGGCCTGGCCACCTTCGCCTATGGCGTGTGGACTCAAGCCGGCTACGCACCCGTTCTGGTCGGGGCGTTGGCGCTGGTGGGAATGGGCGTTGGTTGCACCACGATGCCGCTGACGGCCGCCGCGGTCCAAGCCTTGGCCCCGCACCAGATCGCGCGGGGCTCGGCCTTGATCAACGTCAACCTTCAAGTGGCTGGATCGATCAGTACGGCGTTCATGTCGGTGCTGCTGACCGACCAGTTCCTGCGCAGTAAAGACGTGTCGGCCGCCAACAAGATCGAGGTGTTGCAGCAGGAGGCGGCCAGGCGCGGTCTAGCGCCGAACCCGGCGGCGATCCCGCGGCGAGCGCTGACTCCGGAGTTCCCCGGCAATGTGCTTCACGACTTGTCGCACGCCTACACCACGGTGTTCCTGGTAGCAGTGGCGCTCGCGGTGCTGGCCTACCTTCCGGCAGCTTTCCTGCCCAAAAAGCCTGTGACACCGGATGCGGCGGCCCGTACGCCCATGCTCGGGCAATGAGGTCGACTCGGCTATCAGGTCTGCGCGGCTGCTTTGGCGGAGATCTGCTCGACAATTGACTCCACCACCGACGCGTCGACGTAGTTTCCGCAGACACCGGCGGTGATCACGACGTTATTGCGTGCTGTCGTCGCGTTCTGACACCCCCAGCCTTCACCGCCTTCGTCGGTTCTCGACACGACCGCGATGCCGTCGTGCTCGTGGGGCCGGCCCACCCGGGTGAAATAGTCGTGATCTGCCGGATTGGTGGTGTCCCGGGTGTTGACGCTGTGACCGGCGCAGCGGTTCTCGATTGCGACCAATCTGGCGTACATCGCCGAAGCCCCGGGAGCGTCGGGGTAGCTCACCACCGCGACCCAGGTTCCGCGTTCGCTGTCGGTGTTGTCCCCGGGGGGAACCAGCGATTCCACCCGGGCCGCCATCCATCCGCTGCCCTGGTAGACGTCATCGCTGGCCGTGCTGACTGCCCCCAAGCAGTCCTGATCGACGATGTGGTCGACGAACAACCGGTCCATCGTCCGGAAGTCTGCTCGAGGCCCGGTTCCGGCTGCGGAGGCAAGCTTACTGGGCCCGGGCAGCAACTCAGCAAGCGCAGTGACTGCCAGCGGCGCTGTCGTCTTCGGGGGTGACGGCGCGGTCGACGCCATGGTCCCGGCCGAATGACTTGTCGAGTGGCGACCTGCGGCGAGCGCCAGAGTAACGGCCAACACGACGACGGCCACCACTGTCAGCGCCCCGAGCACCCACCACGGCCCGTGGGACCGGGGGGACGGTTCAGTTGGCCTCCAGACGGCGGGCGACCCGTACTGGCCTGGTGGTGGGCCAGGAATCCGCGGCGGCCATCCTGCAGCAATGTCCGGCGGAAAGGTAGCTGGCGCCCACCCGCTCAGGGTCGGCGGTAGCGCCTGCCTGGCTGACCGGAATCGCGTCCCGGCGTTGACCGGGGCGGTGGGTAATGGCGGTCGTGCCCATTGCGTCGGTTCCTGCCCTGACGTCATCACTAATCCTCTCGGCAACGCGGGCCGGCGCCCACAGTGCTACGTATACAACCAGAAATCCATCTGGGCGCAACGGTAAAACCGTAGCATTACCGAATGGATGGATTTGCAGCGATTGGAGTACGGTCCACGCTGCCGAAGTTGATTGCACTGCGCTTAGCCAATGTTTGGCGCAGTCGCGTACAAATCCGAGCAACGGGTTGTGACGCTAAGCGTCGCAGAGGAACGGTTAGAACCGCACCGCGTCCTCACCGGCGTCGTCGCGGTTAGCGGAGCGTCCGTAGCAATTGTGCGGAAGGTGGCTCGATGACCCGATCGCGGCGGAGTTCGACGCCAACCGGCGCAATCGTGGTGAAGTCGATGCAGGCACCGCTCGGGCAGGTGCCGCGGCGGCGGCCCGGCGGCGGGAGCTGAATATTACTCAGCGGAGCCTGGCCCGCGATCAAGTCATCAGCGCGGGCGCTATCGCGGCGTGTCCGGCTTAGTGCCGATCGCAGCCGGTTCAGGCCGGGCGTTGAAAGTCGGTAAGTCGCGACAAGGCCGCCTCCACTTCACTGCAGCCGCACCCCACTGCTGCGCAGTCCATGACAAAGGCGTGGCGAAGGAGCTCGGGGTTGGTGCAACCGTCCTCAGTACACTCGGACCGTTGCAGGGAATGATTGACCACTGTGCCGTGGCAGTGGTCCAAGCCCGTCCGGCAGTCGCGGCACCCTGTGTTCATGCGCCGTTTCTAGCACCCGGCCCCGACAAATCCGGGTTGCCGCGCCCACCGGCTTGGGCGGTTCAGCCCCAACCCAGTTCGTGCAACCGGTCGTCGTCGATACCGAAGTGATGGGCGACCTCGTGGATGACGGTGATCGCGACCTCATCGACGACGTCGTCGTCGGAGTCGCAGGACTCGAGCAGGGCCTCGCGGTAGATCGTGATGGTGTCCGGCAATGACCCGGCGTAGTTGGAGTCTCGCTCGGTCAGGGCCACGCCCTCGTACAGGCCGAGCAGCCCGCTGTCCTCGGGATGCCGGTCAGCGACGAGTACGACGACGTTGTCGAGCGCGGCCGACAGCGCGGGCGGAATGAGATCGAGTGCATCGCCGACCAGTTCCTCAAAGCGCTGCGGGTCCATCCGCGCAGCCATGCCGCTAGCCGCCCGGCGGCGGAGCTTCGGGGGGTGGCGGCAAGCCCGGCAGACCTGGCGGCGGTTCAGCACCCGGTGGCTGATCCGCTCCCGGTGGCGGCGCAGGGACTGCCGCCGGTGGCTGTGCGGCCGGGGCCGGCGGCTGCGGGAGCGCGGGGGCCCCCGGCTGGTTGGGCAGGTGCTGGTTTCCTTGCCTCGGCTGCTGCGACGGCTGCTGGGACGGCTGGGTCGCCGCGCCCGGCGGGGGCGCGGCGGGCGGGCTGGGCTCGGCCGGCAGCTCGATCGGTGGCACGTTCAGGCGCTCCGGCGGTATGTCGGGCGGAGCGATTGGCGACTGCCCATTGATCAGCAGCGCGCCCTTCGCGCTGTTCAGCAGCGTAGCCCAGCCGCCGTTGCCCAGTGTGGCGCCAATACTGCACGCGACCTCCCGGCTGCCGGCCGACCAGCTGGGCAACGAGACCGTGCTGTAGATCAGCGTCAGCGTCGTGGTACGCAACTGGACGGGAGCCAGATAGGCGTCGGTGAGCCGGGTGCAGGAATCCTTGATGAAGCCGTCCTGATCTGGTTCTGCCGGCAATGTCCCAGGGAACTTCTCGGCCAGGTTGACGCTACCGGTGACCTCCATCGCGTGCGGCGCAGCGCAGTCGATCGGCACGTCGGTCGGCTGGTTGGTGGTCGGGTCGATGCCCAGGCAGGTGCCGGCCGGCCACACCTTGGACTGGTCGATATCGGCGACCTTGCCTTTGAAGGTGATCTGTTGGTTGGCCGAGCCGGGCAACTCCAGGCCGCACAGCATGCGGCGCTCACCTGACTGGCGCCATGCTCTGTCGCCGGACCACAGCATGCTGACGTTGAACCGGCTGTTGGGGTCGAATCGGGTGCCGAGGTAACGGCGGACAGCGGTTTCGCACTGCTCTTGACTGATCTGCTGGATGCGGGCGGCCGACGGCGGAGCGGCGTTGCGCCCGTACTCCGACCCGGGAAAAGTGCTCATGTCGATCGATTCGGCGACTTCGAACCGGTGCTCGTCTCTGCAGTCGACGATGGTCGCGGCCTCCGGCGTCCGTTCCGGCCACATCAGGCAGTCGCCGCGGGTGGCGTGGTTGAACGCGTCGTTGCCTTTGGCGCCGGTGCTGGGAACTGGGTTCATGTAGCCCGACAGCCGGCCTGGGGCGCCGTCGTTGATGGGAAACGCGGTGATCAGTCCGGCTATCAGCAGGCCGCCCAGCGCGGTGAGCAGCAGAGCCCGCCTGGTCGACGAGGCGCGCAGGGTGTGCAGCCACCTGAACCGCGCCGGCCGTTCAGTCGGCCGGTCGGCAAGCGGATGTTCCTGCTCGGGCGCGTACACCATCGGCCCCATTCTGACAGGCCGGGCGCGCAGCGCGACAACCCTTCGAAAGATGTGCTGCGTTGCGCGGGGACGTACCGGGCACCTGACGATGCCCGCCGCCGGTCGGCGAAAGTAAGGTCAGCCCGTGATCGACCTGAAGTTACTGCGCGAGGACCCCGACGCCGTGCGGCGCTCGCAGATCAGCCGCGGCGAGGACCCGGACCTGGCGGACAGCCTGCTGGCCGCCGACGCTGCCCGGCGGAGAGCGATCGCGAGGGCCGACTCGTTGCGGGCCGACCAGAAAGCCGCCAGCAAGCAGGTGGGCGCCGCGTCCAGCGAGGAACGACCAGCGCTACTGCAACGCGCGAAGGAACTGGCCGATCAGGTCAAAGCCGCCGAAGCCCAGCTCTCCGACGTCGAGCACGCCTTTACCGCGGCGCACATGGCCATTCCGAATGTCATCCTCGACGGCGTCCCGGCCGGCGGTGAGGACGACTACACCGTCCTCGACGTGGTCGGCGAACCCGCGGCTATCGAAAACCCCAGGGACCACCTTGAACTCGGCGAGGCGCTGGGTCTGATCGACATGACGCGCGGCGCGAAGGTGTCGGGGTCCCGGTTCTACTTCCTGACCGGTCGTGGGGCCCTGTTGCAGCTGGGACTGCTGCAGCTGGCCGCGCGGTTGGCCGTCGACAACGGCTTCACCCTGATCATCCCGCCGGTTCTGGTGCGCCCGGAGGTGATGGCCGGCACCGGGTTTCTCGGCGCCCACGCCGAGGAGGTGTATCACGTACCCGCGGACGACCTCTACCTCGTCGGCACCTCCGAGGTGCCGCTGGCCGGCTACCACGCCGATGAGATTCTCGACTTGTCCGACGGCCCGCGACGCTATGCCGGCTGGTCGTCGTGCTTCCGGCGCGAGGCCGGCAGTTACGGCAAAGACACCCGAGGCATCATCCGGGTCCATCAATTCGACAAGGTCGAAGGGTTCATCTACTGCGCGCCGGATGACGCCGAAGCCGAGCACGACCGCCTGCTGGCTTGGCAGCGTCAGATGCTGGCGTTGATCGAGGTGCCCTACCGTGTGATCGACGTGGCGGCCGGTGACCTTGGGTCCTCGGCGGCGCGCAAGTTCGACTGCGAAGCATGGGTGCCGACCCAGCAGGCTTACCGGGAACTCACCTCGACATCGAACTGCACGACATTTCAGGCCCGCCGGCTGGCGACGCGTTACCGAGACGCGACCGGTAAACCGCAGATCGCGGCGACACTGAACGGCACACTGGCCACCACCCGCTGGTTGGTGGCAATCCTGGAGAACCATCAGCGTCCTGACGGGAGCGTGCGGGTGCCGGATGCCCTGGCGCCAGCCGTCGGCACCGAAGTGCTGGAGCCCGCACGGTGACCGGTCAGGTGCTGACGCTCGGCTGCGGCGCCCGGTCGGGTCCGGCGACGCTATGCCGACGCTGGCGTTAGTCACGAACGAACCGGATGTTGAAGTACCAGCCCAAGACGATCGAGGCGACTCCGACGAGGTAGTACACCGATTCCAGCGCCGTGACCGGTGGGCCGCCTTTCGGGCGAGATGAACACCTTTCGGTTAGCCGCGACGATCCATGCGATCACCGACAACCCCACGACTGCGAGCGCCGCCGGCGAGATCACCTGGGCAGTGTCGAAGAGAACCCTCGTCCTGTCAATGGCGGCGAGGCGCAGCGTTCATGTCGCCAGCTGCCGGTCATCTCGACAAAACGGTGAGATTGATCTTGAATAGCGGCTCAAGCCTCAGCACGCAATTGGGAGAAAACGGATTCAAGATCAAAAGAATTTCTACTCAGAACCCTGTGATCGAGGTAGCTAGAACTGGATGCCTAAACCCGGTTGAAAGTTACGATCAGGTCACGATCAGCCTGAGAGCTTTCTGAGATCGACGACTCGTGCCATAGGGTTCCTCGTACAACACGCCCTATGACATGCGCTAAAGCGCCCGACACCGACACAACACATTTAGGCAGACGTAGGCACCCCGTAAGCAGCCGTGCGGGTACCACGCCTTGATTCATGCAGCGCGTTAACCGACTTCGCCGTTGCTGTGAGGAGGCGAAATGGTAGAACAGTTCGCTACCTACCGATTCTTTTCTAGAGCCGTCCAGGCTATTTATTCGCCGATTCCGGCGGCGTGTCTTTTCGAGTCGGATACCGGCTTTCCCGCGCGGACCTCGCGCTGGTAGAAGGACACCGCGGATGAGCTCAGCTGACGTAGCCGCACCTGGAGGGGTATTCGGACGGTTGGGCAATCTGGCGGTGCGATGGCCGCTGCTGGTAATCGGGTTCTGGATTCTGCTCGCGGCCATTCTGACGCTGGCGTTCCCCTCGATGGCAGAGGTGGCCGCACGAAGTCTGCCGGAGATTTTTTCCCGACAACGCACCGGTGGTCGTCACAAGCGGGCACAGCGGCGGTGCGCAGACTCGCGTGACCCTGAGGCAGACCTTCAGCGGACGGCACCCATATCGCGGCCGGCACCGGCACGCGCACTTGCTACACGCCGCGGGCCGCTGGCGCGCAGCAATGGCTTGCGAGAAACCGCGGTGGCCGGTGCGAATGGTCAGCGGAAACAAACCATTCCCGACGTCCTCGAAACCAAACTGTGTATTGACATGGCCATCAACCCCGAAGCCGCAGAACAAGAGGCGAGTACGAAGCCCGCATCCCCGCAAACACAGACAACAGATAGCCCGCACCCGTGAATTCGGCGATGGGGATAAGACGCACGCAAGTAAGTAACACCGATGGAAAGGAAAAGAAATGCACCTCACCTCTAGTTCCGTCAAACGGACAGCCGGCGCCCTTGCTCTGGCACTTTCCGTCGTGTCGGCCGCATTCGGGTTAACCGGTTGCGGTACGCACGGCAGGGGAGACGGCGGTAATCCCGTGCCAGTCCAGGGCGCACCGATCGGGATTGGTCACACACTTCAGTGAATTCGCGGGTTGATGCGGAATCAGCCACCGAAAGAACAACGCCGCGAAGACGGCGGCATTCGAAGCAAATTTAAGGAGAGGAAGAATAAATGCACGTCAACCCGAAGTCGTTCAAAAAGGCAGCCGGAACACTCGTGCTGACCGGCTCGGTCGTGTCGGCGGTCTTCGGACTGACCGCCTGCGGCACGCACGGCGGTGGCATGCGCCGCGCCGTCGAAGGTGAGCGGGCCTACAGCGCACCCTTCAACGTCGGTCACGTCGCTAAGTAGGTCTTGCTGAGCGCCGAGGGGCGCAAATCTCCTCGGCGCTCAGCCACCCTGCACTCTCACCGCTGCAAACGGTGACGGGCTGCTGTCCCGCGCCGCGAGGCGATAGTGTGCGGCGGGCTCAGCGGGGGCTGCGCAACAGCGATTACGGCGATTCGCGCAGACGCACGCAACACAAATGGAAAGGAAAAAAAGGAATGCGTAACACCTCTACTTCCGTCAAGCGGACCGCCGGGGCACTGGCCTTGGCGCTTTCCGTCGTGTCGGCAGTGTTCGGACTAACTGCGTGCGGCACGCATGGCGGCGGTGGCTTCCGCGGCGGCGGCGGCGGATTCCGCGGCGGCGGCGGCGATACAGCCTACAGCGCACCGCTGCGCGCAAACCACATCGTTAAGTAGGTCGTGCCGAGCGCGGAGGGCGCACATCCCCTCGGCCCTCAGCAACCCTGCGCTTTCACCGCTGCAAAGCGGCACCGGGCAACGGTCTCGTGTCGCGGGACGGCAATGGGCGGCGGGCTCAGCGGGGGTTGTGCAACAGCTCGTCGAGCAACGCAGTGAACTCTTCCGGGTTCGCCGGGGTGAAGGCCGGGCTGGGCCGGGTTCCGGGCACGTCCAGTGTGATCAGCGTAGAGCGGAAAGGTCGCCGCACGTCCAGCGGCAGCCAGCGGCGCAAATCCGAACTACCCCAAACCCGGAACCGGTGCATGAAGACACCTAACGGCTCCGCCTTGTATCCGCGTACGGTGCTCAGCGCGATCACTTTGGCGGTACCGGACGGAAAGTGGTAGCGCCGCAACGTAATCGCCTCGCGGTCCAACTGCACGAGGCCGTCGTCGTAGTGCTGCGGCGCTGCGCTCATAGCCGTGCGCACCGTAGTTCGTGACCGCGGGTGGTCAGACAGCGGCCATTGCGCAGGTCCCACTGCCAGCCGTGCAGGTTGCAGGTCAGCGTGTGCCCTTCCACCACACCGAACCGGGACAGGTCGGCTTTCAGGTGCGGGCAGCGGCGCTGGATCTGCCAGCCCTCCAATTCGGTCGACGCGCTGTCGTCATGCGCCTCGGCGAACCATCCGTCGGCGTACGCGATGCGCTCGTCGGAGAGACATTTGAAGAAGGTGTACAGGTACTCGTTGTAGCCGCCGACCCGCCAGGCCCGGAACCGGGTGGACAAGAAGATGGTGTTGACCCAGTCCGGCTCGTTGTCCCGCAGCACCGTGCGCACCAACTGCGGCGCGATCGCGAAGCCGTAGCGGAACTTCTCGTCGGCAATGGGTTCTCGCACCACACGTTTGGGGAAGTCCAGTACCACCGTCTCGGGACCGAGCACCAATTCCACCGGGTAGCCGATGCCGTCACAGATCTCGTCGCTGGCCAGCATGATGGGCTCGAACACCGACCGCAGCGGCTCCAGCAGCGGATCACCGGCCGCGTCAGCCCAGCTGGCTTTCTCCGCCGCCAACACCGGTTCCTTGCGTGCGGCGTAGTCGGCCAGATATCTCGCCTTTTCGGTGGTGAAAATGGCTTCCACCTGATCGGACGGCAGCGGGTGCGTCACTGATTCCAGTTGCGGCCCAGTGAATTTCGCGGTCGACCCTGGGATCAACAGCAAGCCGCCGTCGTGGCCGTGCGCTCGCATCTGGTCAGGAACACCATTTGGTCGGGGAAGATGTTGTCCGGATCACCACGGTCGTCGTTGAGGTGGCCTAGCTCCGGGTCCAGGAAACAGGGCGGGCCGGCTGACGGGATCACCCAGCTGGCGCCGACCTGAGCGATGTACTGGCGGGCGCGGTCCATCTGGCGTTGCCGCTTCTGCGTCCCGAACGCCTCTTTGGCCCGCGCCGGCATGTCGTAGACCATCGGGTACCAAATGGCGCCGGAGAACTGCAGCATGTGCAGGTCGACGTGGCCGAAGTGCGAACCGAGCACATCGAGATCCACCGGCCGCGCGTCGTTCATGTTGAAAGCGGTCGTGTGACCGTCGGAAACCACCAGCGCCGAATCACCGATCGGGCCGTCAGCCGGTGCCCGCAACGCGATGATCATGATGTCCAAGTCGCCCCTGGGCCCGCTAATTCGCTGCTTGACCGAGTCTGAGGTCTCGATGAAGCGGTGAAAACCCAGTTCTTGCAGCGCGTTACGCAGGTCGGGCACCGGAAAGTCCGGTAGCAGCACGACGGCGTCTTTGTTGACGTGCGCCGCAAGCAGCTTGGCGTCGAAGTGGTCGCGGTGCAGGTGCGAAACGTAGAGGTAGTCGCACTCACCCAGACGAACCCAGTCCAGCGCGCTGTTGTCCGGAAAAGGAAACCACGACCCGAAATAGGCCGGGTTGACCCATGGGTCGCACAGGACGCTGCCCGCACTGGTCTCGATCAGGAAGCCGGCGTGGCCGACGCTGGTGACCTGCACAAAAGCCTTTCAAAGAGGTGAGAGCGTAAGGCGCCGCCTCAAGTTTAGCGGGAGTGCATCGCTCGAGTGCCGTGTGCGGGCCTGTCACGATCGGTCTTGCATGGGGGTCCGACTCGACGCGGTTCGTGGCTAGGACCCCGCACCTCGCCTCCTGGGCTAAAAGCTGCGATTCCGGATGATCAATTTCGACTGCCACGCCGAGATTCGTATAGCTGGCCTTAGCTAATGTACCGGCAAGTAACAGTCACGATTAGATCACGGTTTACCTGAGAGGTTTCTGATATTGAATGCCCTGAAATAAAGTCACGCCTACTACCGAGGCTCTAAGAACTGCGCGAAAGCACCCGACAGGACACAACAGAAGCTACTCAGACGTCGGCACCCGCTAAATCACCATGCGGGTACCACGCCTTAATCCAAGCAGCGCACCACTCAATTTGGCCGTTGTTGTGAAGAGGCGAAATGGATACATCCCTCGCGAACCGTGATTCTTTCTCGACATCAGAATCGCCGCAGGTCGGCGCATGGCCCAGGTTGCCCGCAAACAACCACGAAAGCTTTCCGGACTTCCCGCTGCGACCCGGCAACTCATATCTACTTGCGATGAAATCTTTGTACGCACGCGTCGGCCAAGGCCTCGGCGCAATGCCGCCGCGCCACATCACACATGGTTGACTTACGGCCTGAATTGAAAAAAGGGGCGACCGGGCCCCGCGATTTGTCGTTGCCTAAGTTAAGGATGCATCGCCTGCCCGGTCTATGGATGTCAGAGTCTCTTCGAGAAAAACGTGGCCCGGAGGACTGTGAATCGCAGGGTGCCACCAACCCGAACGGAGACGACGGCACCAGTACTGCCGCCTCAGACCTCGCAGCGCCATGCGACGGCGCGGCGCCTCCCGACTCACGGCGATCGGTGGGCGACGGCCTAACCAAGTCCGACTTGAACCGCGGAGCCGCCGCGGCCCCCCAGGCACATCGGAACGGTCGGCGCAGGCGGCCCGGCCGGATCGGACATGTGGCGCTCCACCGGAAATCCCATCAAATCAAGTCGCTGCGATTCTTCAAGAGGATTGCCACGTCGCGAACCGGCGGTGTTTTCCGACGGCTAGGCGATGTAGTGGTGCGGCGGCCGCTGGTTGTCATCGGAGCATGGGTGGCGCTCGCGGTTGTCCTGTCGATGACGTGCCCATCTCTGGACGACATGATTGAGGAACATCCAGTCGCTTTTCTGCCGACCAACTCGCCGGTGTCGGTGACGACGGCTCAGATGACCGAGGCGTTTCACGATAAAGGATCCGACAACGTCCTGATCGTGGTCCTGACCGATGAGAACGGGCTGGGACGCGCCGACGAAGGCCTTTATCGCACACTGGTCGACAAACTGCGCACGGACACTCGACACGTCGTGATGCTGGAGGATTTCCTCAGCACACCTCCCTTGCGCGAGGTGATGACCAGTAAGGACGGCAAGGCCTGGATGCTGCCCGTGGGCCTTGCCGGCGAGTTGCGCACGGCGCAGGCTTACATTGCCTACAAGCGGGTCGCGCGCCTCGTCAGACAGACCTTCAATCAGAAGCCAGCAGGATCCACGCTGACCGCGAACCTGACGGGACCCGCGGCCACCGCCGTTGACCTCACTGATATCGGCTGGCTCGATCAGGAAAACATCGAACTCGCGCTGACAATCATGTTAGCCGCCATCCTGCTGATCATTTACCGCAACCCGGTCACCATGATGCTGCCATTGATCACCATTGGTGCATCCCTGGTGACCGCACAGGCCATTGTTGCTGGCCTTGCCCAATTGGGAGTTGGCGTATCCCCGCAGACCATTGTGTTTCTCAGCGGGATGATGTCCGGGGCGGGGACAGATTACGCCGTCTTTCTTATCAGTCGCTATCACGATTACGTGCGGCTCGGTGTGGATTCGGATGAAGCGGTAAAGAACGCTTTGTCGTCGATCGGCAAAGTGATTGCGGCGTCGGCGGCCACCGTGGCCGTCACCTTTCTCGGGATGGTCTTCGCCTGGTTGGGAGTGTTCTCGTCGGTCGGTGTGGCGTTGGCGGTCGCGATCGGCGTGGCGTTTTTGGCCGCGGTGACTCTGCTTCCGGCCATCCTCGTGCTCGCCGGTCGACGTGGTTGGATCAAGCCGCGCCGCGACCGCACCACACGTTTCTGGCGGCGATCGGGAATACGGATTGTGCGCCGGCCCAAGATTCATCTGGTCGCCAGTTTGCTGGTGCTGATCATTTTGGCCAGTTGCGCGGGCCTGGCCCGCTACAACTACGACGATCGCAAGACGTTGCCGCGTAGGGTCGAGAGCGGCGTCGGATATATGGCAATGGACCGTCATTTCCCTATCAATGAATCCATTCCGCAGTACCTCGTGATCCAATCCCCGCACGACCTGCGAACGCCGACGGCACTCGCCGACCTGGAGCAGATGGCGCAGCGGATCAGTCAGCTGCCCGGTGTCGCGATGGTTCGGGGAATTACCCGCCCTACCGGCCAATCGCCAGAACAGGCCAGAGCGACGTTCCAAGCTGGCATGGTCGGCGACAAGCTCCACGACGCCTACGACGTGATCACCGATCACACAGGTGACCTCACCACGCTGACCAAGGGCGCCAACCAGCTGGCCGACAGCCTCGGCGATGTTCGCGGCGGGATGATGCAGGCAATGGGGAATGTTGGCGGTCTTGTCGACCTCCTTTCTTACCTGCAGAACCAGTTCGGCGGAGAAAAGACGCTCAAGGAAATCGACACCGCCGCCAAACTCGTCACCAGCATGCGCAGCCTGGGTGATGCCCTCGGCGTGACCCTTTCAGATGTCGCCGGCGCCTCCGACTGGGCCGGCCCGCTGTTGACCGCCCTTGATGCCACCCCCATCTGCGCGGCCGACCCCTCCTGCCAGAACTCACGCAGCCAGTTGCAGCGCCTGGTCATCGCCCAACAGAGCGGGGCTTTCGACAAAGTCATCGGTCTGGCCCGCCAGCTGCAATCGACACAGGACACGCAAACGCTGGGGTCGGCGGCGCAGGCGTTGCGGGAAGCACTCAACACCGCCACCAACGCCATGCACTCGTTGGGCGGTGGTGATGCCGGTGGCATCCGGGGCCGCCTGGCCGAGCTGCGACAAGGCGCCGATCAACTCGCCGAAGGCAGCAGGCAGTTGGCCGACGGCGTGAAAGAACTGGTCGAGCAAACCAAAAAGATGGGCGCCGGACTCAACGAGGCGTCGGGATTTCTGTTAGCCATGAAGTACACCGCGTCGAAGCCTTCGATGTCCGGCTTCTACATTCCGCCGCAGGTCCTGAGAACGGACGACTTCAAGGAAGCCGCCTCGGCTTTCGTCTCACCCGACGGACACACCGTGCGGTACTTGATACAAACCGACCTCAACCCGTTCAGCACCGCGGCGATGGATCAGGTCAATTCGATCACCAGGACCGCGCGAGGCGCTGAACCGAATACCGAGCTGGCCGGCGCATCGATGTCGATCGCGGGATACACCGCAACGCTTCGAGACATGAGGGACTACTACAACCACGACATCAGATTCATCATCGTCGTGACCGTCATGGTGGTGCTGCTAATTTTGATAGCCCTGCTGCGTGCGCTCGTCGCACCGCTCTATTTGGTTGGTTCAGTGGTGATTTCCTACCTGGCCGCACTCGGCATCGGCGTCATCTTCTTTCAACGCATCCTCGGCCAAGAATTGCATTGGAGCTTGCCCGGACTGACCTTCATCATTTTGGTCGCAGTGGGCGCGGACTACAACATGCTTCTCATTTCTCGGATCAAGGACGAATCTCCGCATGGCATACGTTCCGGCGTGATACGCACCGTGGGCTCGACTGGGGGCGTGATCACCGCGGCCGGTCTCATCTTCGCGGCATCGATGTTCGGTCTGCTGTTCGCCAGCATCAGCACCGTCATCCAGTGCGGTTTCGTGGTCGGGATCGGAATTCTGATGGACACCTTCGTGGTGCGCACCATCACAGTGCCGGCCATCGCGGTTCTGGTAGGACGGGCAAATTGGTGGCCGTCACGATTGTGGCGGAGGCCGCGACGGTCGTCGACTCGCGGCCAGTCAAGCGTTGCTACGCCGCGCCGGCGTACAGCCGGTTCGAGTCCGGCGCCGACGAGTTCCCGGGCCCGTCAGTCGCGGAATAAACCACCCCAATTGATAGCGCCGCGAAAAATTCCGGCAAGCCGACAGATTCGGCCATTGTCCGCCGCCAACGCGGCCCGCTGTTCGAAGACCCTGCAATAACAACTGGAAAGGAAGAAAAATGCACAGCACATCCACCTCTCTCAAAGTAGCAGTCGGGGCGCTCGCCGTCGCGTCGGCAGTTTTCGGATTGACCGGCTGCGGTAAGCGCGCCGTTGAGCGACAAGTGTTGGGTTCCAGCATGATGCCCGGAAGCTCGAGCGTACAGTTCGATGTTGGCCAAACGGCGAAATAGGATCGTTCGGAATCACACTTCACCCTGCGTATGACGGGAAACTGTCACGCACGGTTCCAGTAAGCGCCGGCATGCAAATCCTCCGGCGACTTCACCGCTCAACTTCATCGTTGCAAGCCGGCGATGATGAATTACTAGAAAGGAAGCAAAGAATGCGTATGCACATCACCTCCAAGTTCCTCAAACCGGCAGCCGGGGCGCTCGCGCTGACGCTCGCACTCATGGGACCGATGGGCGGCTGCGGCCATCGCCCGATCAGAGCCGCCGCGGAGGCGCCCAGCACGATGTCGGCAACCTCGAGCGCACAGTTCCAAGTCGGCCACGCGGTCAAATAAGATCGTTCGGATTTGCCGTCGGTCTCACGCCGACGGCAAATCGCTGAATACGGTTGCCCCCGACAAAACGTCACCTTCGGGCAAGATCGACACCCAACTAATTCGGCTGAATTCTGCCACCGGTAAGACGGTATCAACTACGCCAACTAATAGCGCAAAAAGCACTGGTAATTCTACCAAACCGGCCCTGGTAACGATCAAAGGCGATAAACTCAGGACACCATCCAACAATGGAGTGGATAGGAAGAAAGAAATGAGTAAAAAAATCACCTCCAAGCCCCTCGTGCCGGTAGTCGGGGCGCTCGGAGTCGCGTTGATAATGGGCACGGGTATGGGCGGCTGCGGACATCCTCCCAAGGTCAGTAACCAATTTATGAGCCCCTCGAGCACACAGTCCGAGGTCGTTCACACGGTCGATAGATAAGACCCTTCGGATTTGCCGCCGGCGTGGCGCCGACGGCAAATCGCTCAACGTCGCTGTCTCGAACAACCGCCGAATTGTCAGCGGCTGCTCGGCGGTGAGCATTCGGCGAGCAACCACATACGACAGATCGACACGCAATCAAGCGATGTCGGGCTAATCCTGTCAATCAACAACCAGTGAAAAGGAAGAAAAAATGCGCACTCACATCAGCTCACGGTCACTCAAACGCGCAGCCGCCACGCTCGTGCTGCCGTCTCGGTCGTGTCGGCAGGTTTCGGATTGACCGGATGCGGTTCGCATGGCGACGGCGGCATCGGCCGCAGTGGCGACCCAGGCAGGTCACAGAAGTAGCGCACCGTTCGAGGTTGGCACTCCAATCAAACAGGTGCCACTTGAGCGCCGGGGCCAATACCCCGGCGCTCATTACCAAGACTTCATGCGCAAGCCGGCGATGAAATCAGGCCTTGACAATCACCGGGTTGGGCCGGCGTATTCGAACAGCGCCGGTGATACCAGCTCGCCGCCGTCGCGCTTATGCCGCCCAAGGCGATGATGTCGGTACCTCTATGCGCGCGGTTTCCTTCACGTGCAGCACATATTATCGGGCTCACACCGGTGGACGACGAGGCTCCAGGCGGTCAACGTTGGCGACGGGCAGCGTATAGGCCATGATCACCCGATTCTCTGCTCAGGGGAGGCGCACGGCCAGCGACCACTAGGCTTGACAACTGTGGAACCGGTATACGGAACTGATCATCCAGCTGGCCCGCTTCGCTTGGCGTCTGCAGGGGTTGCGGTTCACCGTCAGCGGCGTCGAGCATCTGCCCGCCACCGGCGGTGCCGTCATCGCAATCAACCACACCGGCTACTTCGACTTCACCTTCGCCGGTTTGCCCGCCTACCAGCAGGGCCTGGGGCGCAAGGTGCGATTCATGGCCAAGCAGGAAGTGTTCGACCACAAGATCACCGGACCCATCATGCGCCGTCTGCGGCACATCCCGGTGGACCGAGGCAGCGGTGCTGCTTCTTTCGACGCGGCTGTCCAGGCGCTCAAGGCCGGTGAACTGGTGGGCGTGTACCCGGAGGCCACGATCAGCCGGAGTTTCGAGATCAAGGAGTTCAAGTCCGGCGTAGGTCGAATGGCGATCGCGGCGGACGTGCCGATCATCCCGCACATCGTGTGGGGTGCCCAGCGGATCTGGACCAAGGACCACCCGAGAAAGCTGCTGCGGCCCAAGGTGCCGATCGCGGTGGCCGTCGGCGAGCCGATCGAACCGACGTTGCCGGCCTCGGAGCTGACCGCGCTGCTGCACGCCCGGATGCAGCACTTACTAGAACAGGTCCAGGAAAGCTACGGACCGCATCCGACCGGTGACTTCTGGGTTCCGCGCCGGCTCGGCGGGGGTGCTCCGTCGCTGGGTGATGCTGCGCGTTTAGACGCCGAAGAAGCTGACCGGCGGGCAGCCGCACGCGAGGAGCGGCAGCAGTCGGGGTCTACAGAAGCGGAGTAAGCGGGTGGAACCCGTCTTTCGAACGCTGGAGATCGCTGCGAAAGCCGCGACCAAAGCGCTCGGCACCAAGATCACCTACCACGATCTGCACAACATTCCCGCCGCCGGTGGTGCAGTGCTCGCAATCAACCACACCAGTTATGTCGACTGGGTGCCGGCCGCCCTGGCCGCGCATCAGCGCGGCCGGCGCGTCCGCTACTTGATCAAGGCTGAGATGCAGCAGGTGAAGGTTGTTGATTTCCTGATCAGACACACCAAGACTGTCCCGGTTGACCGCGCGGCCGGCGCCGACGCGTTTGCCAACGCCGTCGAGCTGCTGCAGGCCGGCGAGGTGATCGGAGTGATGCCCGAGGCGACGATCAGCCGCAGCTTCGAGCTCAAAGAGTTCAAGAACGGGGCGGTCCGCATGGCGCTCGAGGCGCAGGTCCCAATCGTTCCGTTGATCGTGTGGGGCGCCCATCGGATCTGGACCAAAGACCATGCGCGCAATCTGCGCCGACGCAAGATTCCGATCACCGTCGCCGCGGGTCCGGGGCTGTCTCCGACGGGCGACCTCGGTGAGCTCGAAGCTCGACTACACAGCCAGATGACGGCGCTGCTGCACCGGGTGCAGGGGCAGTACCCGCACCCACAAGGGGCGTATTGGGTGCCGCGGCGATTAGGCGGTGGCGCCCCGTCTCCTGCCGAGGCCACGGTCCTCGATGCCGCTGAACGGGCCAGGAGGCGCGCGAAGCGACACCGGTGAGGAAGACTGGTAGGTGAACGCGGCGGGCCGCGCAATCCGAGTATCAGGAGCGACGGGAATGATTGAACCTTTTGTCCGGTTTGGTGAGGTCGTCCTGCCGCCGTTGATTGCGGCCAATGGCACCAAGATCCAGTTCCAGGGCCTGGAGAACATCCCGGAGCGCGGCGGAGCGTTACTGGCCCTCAACCACACCAGTTACCTGGATTGGCTACCGGCGTCCTACGCCGCCTACAAGCGTCGTCGCAGGCTGCGGTTCATGATCAAGGCGGAGATGGGGGACGTGAAGGCGGTGAACTACGTCATCAAGCACGCCCGGCTGATTCCGGTGGACCGTGAGCACGGTCACGAAGCCTTTGATGTGGCGGTGCAGCAACTCAAACAAGGTGAGCTGATCGGCATGCACCCAGAGGCGACAATCAGTCGCAGCTACGAGCTGAGGCAGTTCAAGACCGGAGCCGCCCGGATGGCGCTGGAGGCGCAGGTTCCGCTGATTCCGCTGGTGGTGTGGGGAGCCCATCGGATCTGGCCGAAGGACCACCCGAAGAATCTGGTGCGCAACAAAGTTCCGATCACCGTGGCGGCGGGCCGGCCGCTGGCCCCGCTCGGCGACGCCGACCAACTCAACTCGGTGCTGCGCCGAAAGATGGAACAGCTGCTGTACCGCGTGCAAGAGGAGTATCCGCACCCCCGCGGGGCGAACTGGGTGCCGCGACGGCTGGGCGGCAGTGCGCCGTCCCCGGAGGACTCGAGGCAGTTGCGCGCCGCCGAATTGCTCGAGCGGGCCCGCAAACAGGAACTCGAGCGAGCCCGTAGACCAGAAAAGCGCCACTGGTGACCCGGCCGCGCAGCGAAGGTAGATCGCAGCGATGACGCTGCCGGCGCTCATCGCCTGCGATGTGGACGGCACCCTTATCGACGACGAGGAAAGAATCAGCGCGCGGACCCGAAGTGCGGTGCGTGCCGCTGTCGCCGCCGGCGCGGAGTTCGTGCTTGCCACCGGCCGGCCGCCGCGGTGGGTGCATCCCGTTGTTGACGCACTGGGATTCGCGCCGGTCGCGGTGTGCGCTAACGGCGCGGTCATCTACGACTCGGCGACTGACCGGGTGCTCGCGGCGCGGACGTTGTCCACAGACGCCCTGGGCGTGCTGGCCGAACTGGCCAACCGGGTCATTCCAGGGTGTGGCCTGGCGGTCGAGCGGGTCGGGCGCAGCGCGCACGACACGGCGACCCCGCAGTTCGTCAGCTCACCGGGATATGAGCATGCCTGGCTAAATCCCGACAACACAGAGGTCTCTCGCGAGGATTTGCTGAGCGCGCCGGCCGTCAAGTTGCTGATCCGCAAGGCCGGTGCCCGCAGTGCGGACATGGCCGCCGAGCTGAATCGGCATGTCGGCGACGCGGGCGACGTCACTTATTCGACGAACAACGGTCTGATCGAGATCGTGCCCCGAGGGGTCGACAAGGCGACCGGCGTCGCGCAGGTGGCCCGTCCGCTGGGAATCACCGACGAGGACGTGATCGCATTCGGCGACATGCCCAACGACGTGCCGTTGCTGTTGCGGGCCGGTCTGGGCGTCGCGATGGCTAACGCGCATCCCGACGCGCTGGCTGCGGCCAACGAGGTGACCGCCACCAACTGCGACGACGGGGTAGCGCGGGTGCTCGAACGCTGGTGGCTATAACTCCTGGTCACCCAGCGCGTGACGCTGGCGTGACGGTGGCCGGGCAGGCTCGGTGAACACCACCGGGTGCCCCGCTGGCGTGACGCCCGGGGAAGATGCGGCGCTGCCCAGGGTCAGTGACGGCCGACGGGGGAGAAGCGCTCCAGCTGCGCGGGCGGCCCGTCGGGGGAGGGCGGGGGCAACTCCTCGGGAACGCCGTCGATGACCCGGGTCACCGAGCCGCTGGACCGGTCGAAGTTGAGGGTGCCGTGCTGGAAGTTCTGCTTGATCCACTCCGGTTCCTGGATCTCGGCGCTGGTCGGCAAACCCAGCATGCCGCGCTCGTATCCCAACGACCCCCAGGCCGCATAAATGGCACCGGTCAGCGGCTCCGCGCCGGTCTCGGGTGACCAGTACATCGCGCCCTTGTCGAAGGTGGCATAACGCATCGACTCCGCGCCGGTTGACTCCGGCGATGTCGGAGCGCCCAGCGCGCTGTCCATCCCGCCCATGTCCTGCCAGCGGGCGTAGATCGCGCCGCCCTGCAGCGCCGCCGCCACCTCTGCGGGACGGGGCGGCTCCTTGAAATGCGCGGCGATGTCGCGGATCTCGTCGATCAATCCGTAGGCGATGCTGCCCGGGCAGTCGGTATTGCCGACGTCGCGATGGGTGAAAATAGTCGGCAACGCCAACTTGTCGCCGCCGGAGACCTTAGTGAATGCACCGCCGGCGGAGGCGAGTTCGACCGTGCCCTCGGGGTTGACGCCGTCCATACCCAGCCGCCAACCCAGCAGTCGGCCCACGGTACCGAGCTGGATCGGGGTGGGTGGCGCCTCGTCGAAGTTGCCGAGCATCGCGACCCCCCAGGTGTCTCGGTTGAAGCCGCCGGTGTGCGAGCCCTCGACGGGTCTGTTGATGCCGCCGAAGCGGCCCTCAAATACCTGCCCGTACTTGTCGACCAGTGCGTTGTAGGCGATGTCGCACCAGCCCAGGGTTCGGGTGTGGTAGGCGTAGATCGACCGGATTATCTCGGCGGAATCCTGCGGGGCGTAGTCGTTGCTACCGGCGGTGTGGTGAATGATGGCCGCGCGAACACTGCGGTTGTACACCGGGTTACCGCAACGACTGCCTTCGTCGGCACCCCACTGTGCGCGGCTGATGATGTTGGGCGGTTGGCCCGGTGTGACGACTGCGGTCGGGGGAGTCCACTGCGTATCGGCCGGGGCTTGTGGCGGGGAAATCAAAACCGCCGAGATGTTCTGCGGCAACGGCTTTTCGACGGAGGCGGGCCGGTAACCCAGCCCACTGTTCGCGGACGCGAGTCTCGGCGGAGCCTTGGTCACCGCCGCACCGATTGGGCGGGTGACGGCGATCTGCACGGTTTTGGTCGCGCCGACGAACACCGGATCGGTACCGCGGGGACCGGAAGCTGGTCTGCTCGGCCTTTCGGATGCGCCGGGCGCTGAGCCGGTTTCTAAGCCGGACTCCACTGTCTCGGCCTCATACCAAGGTCCCCAGCTGCCGTCATCGCGCTTCGCGCGCATGCGGGCGGTGGTGCCGGTCAAGCCGCCGGTCAACGCGACCATCGAAAACGGCTGCGAGGATGAGACTTCGCGCACTGTGACGCCGCCGGTCAGGCCGATCAGCGGCCGCTGGTCGATGTGCACGTCGCCGGCGCGCGGCGGTTGCGAGTCGGCTGCGCGGTCGATCGCCCACGGCAGGATGACGGCGGTCGCCGCTATCGCGGTGAACAGCATCGGTGCGGGACGGCGAAGCGGCACGCCCTGATGTTACGTATGCGCTAGCTGTTACCAGTGTTTCGACACGACACTGATGTGAATATTGCGGCACGGCACCGCAGAGCCGTCGGATAGCCAGCCGAAGCCACTTTCGAGCTCTGCGGTGCCGTCATGCAGCAGGTTCTACTGTTCCCCCCGTCAGGTACCGGGCACCGGGGCCGGGGGCGGCGGCGGCGCGGGCAGTGCCGGGGCCCCGCCGTGGGCCGCACCTTGAGCAGCCTGCGTGATCGATCCCTTGAGCAGATCGATCACCTGTCCGAGGCCCAACTGCTGAACTGCACCGGACAGGTCGCTGACCAGGCCGCCACTGGCCGGAGGCGCCGCCCCCACGGACGGATCGCCGTAGATCGGGTAGGTGCCGTCGGCGCCGGGGTCCAGTCCGGCTCCCGGCGCCTCACCCGGCACGGTGCCGGCGGGGCTGTTCAGGGCGGCCGGGTCCAGTCCGGGTGTGGTCAGCCCCGGTGTGGTGGCCCCCGGGGTGGTCAGCGCGGGGCTGGTCAATCCGGGATTGGCCAAGCTCGGATCGGTCAGGCCCGGAGTCGTCGCCGACGGCAGCGCGCCGGGCGAGGTGAGGCCGGGGCCGGCTAGACCGGGACTGGTGAGGCCCGGCGAGGTGAGCCCGGGCGAGACCGTCGCGGAACTACCGGTCAGGCTGGGGATGGGCGGCAAGCTGACCCCAAACTGGGACAATCCCTGCGACAGCGCGGAGATCAGCTCGTTGGGCAAGTCCTCCATCACGGCCGCGCGCACGAATTCGCGGTGCTGAGGCGCAGGTTTGATGTCGGACATCAGCTCGTTCACGGCAACATAGGCGAAAGGACTCGTGACGGCCAGAGCGGCGATCGCGCTCATGGCTGTCGAGAGCCTGCGTCGACGTCGGTTCGGCACGGAAGTCTCCTCAATCTTCAACTGCGGATGTGGTGGGTCGCCACCGTGGTGGCCTTACGGAGTCGATGGTACGGACGTTAATGCTGTGACTAGAGTGGCGATATCGAATCGTGAGGCAATCGCGACACAGGCTCGTCATGAACGGTCGGTACTTCACCGCGCCGCCAAGCGGGTTCCGGCCGCCGGGTCGGATACCCTAGGCAACCGATGACCCCTCGCTTCGACCTCTTTGTCGTCGGCTCCGGATTCTTCGGCCTGACGGTTGCCGAGCGCGTCGCTACCCAACTCGGGAAGCGGGTGCTCGTCCTCGACAAGCGCCCGCACATCGGGGGCAATGCGTACTCGGAGACCGAACCGCAAACCGGAATCGAGGTGCACAAGTACGGCGCCCACCTGTTCCACACCTCGAACACCCGGGTGTGGGACTACGTACGGCAGTTCACCGAGTTCACCGGATACCAGCACCGCGTGTTCGCGCTGCACGACGGGCAGGCCTATCAGTTCCCGATGGGCCTCGGCTTGGTCTCGCAGTTCTTCGGCCGCTACTTCAGCCCGGACGAGGCGCGCCGGCTGATCGCCGAGCAGGCCGCCGAGATCGACACCGCCGACGCCCAGAATCTCGAAGAGAAGGCCATCTCGCTGATCGGCCGGCCGCTTTACGAAGCGTTCGTCAAGGGCTACACCGCCAAACAGTGGCAGACCGATCCCAAAGAACTGCCCGCCGCCAACATCACCCGGTTGCCTGTGCGCTACACCTTCGACAACCGCTACTTCAACGACACCTACGAGGGGCTGCCGGTCGACGGCTACACGGCCTGGTTGCAGAACATGGCGGCCGACGAGCACATCGAAGTCCGGCTGGACACCGACTGGTTCGACGTGCGCGAGCATCTGCGTGCAGAGTCCCCACTGGCTCCCGTGGTTTACACCGGCCCGCTGGACCGCTACTTCGACTATGTCGATGGCCGATTAGGTTGGCGCACACTCGATTTCGAGGTAGAAGTGCTGCATGACTGCGGTGACTTCCAGGGCACCCCGGTGATGAACTACAACGATCTCGACGTGCCGTACACCCGGATCCACGAATTCCGCCACTTCCACCCCGAGCGCAATTACCCGCCCGGCCAGACGGTGATCATGCGGGAATACTCCCGCTTCGCCGATGACGACGACGAACCGTACTACCCGATCAATACCGAGTCGGACCGTGCCTTACTGGCCGCCTACCGGTCCCGAGCCAAAGCGGAGACCGCATCGTCGCGGGTCTTGTTCGGCGGGCGACTGGGCACCTACCAATACCTGGACATGCACATGGCGATCGCGAGCGCACTGAATCTGTACGACAACACCCTCGCGCCGCACCTGCGAGACGGGGCGGCGCTGGACGAAAGCATCCGCGCATGATTCGCGCCGGCGACGATGCAGAGCGAAGCGATGGGGAGCAGCGGCGCATGACTCGCGCCGGCGACGATGCAGAGCGAAGCGATGAGGAGGAGCGGCGCATGACTCGCGCCGGCGACGATGCAGAGCGAAGCGATGAGGAGGAGCGGCGCATGAACCAAGCCGCCGTCAGCCTGCTGTCCCGGGTCATCCTGCCGCGGCCGGGCGAACCGCTCGACGTCCGAAAGCTGTATCTGGAAGAGTCGACCACCAACGCCCGTCGCGCGCACGCGACGACCCGCACCACTTTGCAGATCGGTGCTGAGTCCGAGGTGTCGTTCGCCAGTTACTTCAACGCCTTCCCGGCCAGTTACTGGCGGCGCTGGTCGACGCTGACTTCGGTGGTGCTGCATGCCGAATTGACCGGTGCCGGACGCGTCGACGTGTATCGCACCAAGGCCACCGGAGCCCGGATCTACGTAGACGGGCGCGGCTTCAGCGGTAGCGCTGAGGACCCCGCGGTGGTCGAATTCGAGGTGGACCTTGCACCCTTTGAGGACGGCGGCTGGATCTGGTTCGACGTCACTACCGACAGCGACGTGACCTTGCGCAGCGCCGGGTGGTACTCAGCAGTGCCGGCACCGGGTGTCGCCAACATCGCCGTCGGTATCCCGACATTCAACCGGCCTGGTGACTGTGTAAACGCACTGCGCGCGCTGACCTCAGATCCATTGGTGGACAACGTGGTCGGCGCAGTGATCGTGCCGGACCAGGGTACCGCGAAGGTGCGTGACCACCCCGATTTCGCCGAGGCCGTGGCGCCACTGGGCAATCGGCTCTCGATCCACAACCAGCCCAACCTGGGCGGATCGGGCGGTTACAGCCGGGTGATGTACGAGGCGCTGAAAAACACCGACTGTCAGCAGATCCTGTTCATGGACGACGACATTCGTATCGAGCCGGACTCGATTCTGCGGGTGCTTGCGATGAGTCGCTTCGCCAAGACCCCGACGCTGGTCGGCGGCCAGATGCTCAACCTGCAGGAGCCCTCGCATTTGCACATCATGGGCGAGGTTGTGGACTGGCAGAACTTCATGTGGACCGCCGCGCCGCAAGCCGAGTACGACCACGACTTCGCCAGACATCCGCTGGCGGACGACAATTGGCGCAGCAAGCTGCTTCATCGTCGCATCGACGTGAACTACAACGGCTGGTGGACCTGCATGATCCCGCGGCAGGTTGCCGAGGAGTTGGGCCAGCCGCTGCCACTGTTCATCAAATGGGATGACGCCGACTACGGCCTGCGCGCCGCGGAAAACGGTTATCCGACGGTGACATTGCCGGGTGCGGCGATCTGGCACATGGCGTGGAGCGACAAAGACGACGCCATCGACTGGCAGGCCTATTTCCACCTGCGCAACCGGCTGGTGGTCGCCGCCATGCACTGGGACAACGACGTCTCCGGCCTTATCCGCAGTCACCTCAAAGCCACCCTCAAACACCTTGCGTGTCTTGAGTATTCGACTGTGGCGATTCAGAACAAGGCAATCGACGACTTCCTTGCCGGTCCCGAGCACATCTTCTCCATACTGGCCACGGCATTGCCCGACGTACACCGCTTGCGCAAGCAGTACCCGGACGCGGTCGTGTTGCCGGCGGCCAGCGAACTGCCGTCTCCTTCGCAGTTGCACCGGGCGATGAAGCCGCCAGTCAACCCGTTGGCCATTGGCTACCGGCTGGCGCGCGGGGTCGCCCACAACGCGAAGAAAGCCGACCCGGCACACCACCGGCGCCCGCAGCGCAACGTCCCGACCCAGGATGCCCGCTGGTTCCTGCTCTGCATGCTGGATGGCGCCACCGTCACCACCGCCGACAGCCGCGGCGTGGTCTACCGACAGCGCGACCGAGCCAAGATGTTCTCGTTGCTGTGGCAGTCAGTGCGCCGGCAACGCGAACTGGCCCGCCGATTCGACGAAATGCGTACCGCCTACCGCGAGGCTCTGCCGGTGCTGTCCAGCAAGCAGAAGTGGGAGACGGTGCTGTTACCCGGAAACGACGCGCCGGGCCGTGGCTAATTACGAGGCTGACCAAGACCATGACGGTATTCCTGATGCGCCCGGCGGCGAGGTGGCGGCGTTGGTGGCCGTGCAGTCCGCACTGGCCGGCCGCCCCGGCGTACTGGCCGCGGCGCGGGCCCTGTCACGTTTCGGCGAGCACAGCATCGGCTGGCTCGCGGTGTCGCTGCTCGGTGCGGTCCGGCAGCCCCAACGCCGCCGGACTTGGTTGTTGGCCGGCGCCGGAGCGCTCACCGCACATGCTGCTGCCGTGCTGATCAAGCGGCTGGTTCGCCGACCGCGGCCGCACCATCCGGCGGTCGCAGTCAACGTCGGCACCCCGAGCCGGTTGAGCTTCCCGTCGGCGCACGCCACTTCGACCACGGCCGCCGCAATTCTGCTGGGCCGTGTCACCGGCGTTCCGCTACCTGCGATAGTGGTGCCGCCGATGGCTGTCTCCCGGATCGTGTTGGGCGTGCACTATCCCAGTGACGTGGCCGCCGGCGCGGCGGTCGGCGCCGCTGTTGCGGCCGCTGCCATCCGACTCGACCAATGGAGCAAAGAGCGCGCGGTGAAGTGAGGCCCGATGAGTGAGGAAGTGGTACACGTGAGCGGGCCCCAGGCGAATGTGATCGCCGGGGTGGTCAAGGCGATCCGTCCGCGCCAGTGGGTCAAGAACGTCCTGGTGTTGGCCGCGCCGCTGGCGGCGCTAGGTGGCGGCGTCCACTTTCACTACGACGTGCTGCTCAAGGCAGGCATCGCCTTCGTGGCCTTCAGCCTGGCGGCCTCGTCGGTATATCTAATCAACGACGTCCGCGACGTCCAAGCCGATCGCGAGCACCCCACCAAGCGGTTCCGGCCGATCGCGGCCGGCGTGGTGCCCGAGTGGCTGGCATACGTGCTGGCGTCGGTGCTCGGCGTGACATCACTGGCCGTCTCCTATCTGGCCACCCCAAATCTGGCTTTGGTGATGGCCGTCTACCTGGCCATACAACTGGGCTACTGCTTTGGTCTCAAACACCAAGCGGTGATCGACATCTGCATCGTGTCGTCGGGTTTTCTGATCCGCGCCATCGCCGGTGGTGTGGCCGCCGGCATCTACCTCTCGCAGTGGTTCCTCTTGATGATGGCGTTCGGGTCGCTGTTCATGGCGTCGGGGAAGCGCTACGCCGAGTTGCAGCTGGCGGAGCGCACCGGCGCCAAGATCCGCAAGTCGTTGGAGAGTTACACCAGCACTTACCTTCGGTTCGTGTGGACGCTGTCGGCGACCGCGGTGGTGGTGTGCTACGGGCTGTGGGCGTTCGAGCGCGACCACCACTCCGGGTCGTGGTTCGCCGTCTCGATGGTGCCGTTCACCATCGCCATCCTGCGTTACGCGGTGGACGTCGACGGTGGGCTCGCCGGGGAGCCGGAAGACATCGCGCTGAGGGACCGGGTGCTGCAACTACTGGCGCTGGCCTGGATCGGAACCGTCGGTGTCGCTGTTGCGTTTGCCTAGCCCGCCGACGATGCAGAGTGCGCAGCGCGATGAGGAGGAGCGGGCGATGAGGCCTAGCCCGCCGACGATGCAGAGCGCGCAGCGCGATGAGGAGGAGCGGGCGATCGACGTTAGCCGGAAGGTCGCGCCACCCAAGAGCAGGCCTCCGTCGGTACCGCCCCAGTTGGTTTGGCTGCGCCAGCCGGCGTTCCCTTATGACCTCACGGTGCGGGTGAGTCTCTGGGTGAGCGTGGCGGTGATCGCGGTGTTGTTCGGCTGGGGCGCCTGGCAGCGTCGCTGGATCGCCGACGACGGCCTGATTGTGCTGCGGACGGTGCGCAACATGCTGGCGGGGAACGGGCCGGTGTTCAACGCCGGCGAGCGGGTGGAAGCCAACACCTCGACGGTGTGGACGTTTCTGCTTTACCTGGGCGGTGCGATGGGCGGCCCATTGCGGCTCGAGTACGTCGCGCTCGCGACAGCGCTGACGCTCAGCGTGCTGGGCATCGCGCTGGTGATGCTGGGTGCGGGGCGGCTTTACGCGCCCAGTTTAGTGGGCCGTCGCGCGGTGATGCTGCCGGCGGGCGCTTTGATCTACATTGCGGTGCCACCGGCGCGCGACTTTGCGACGTCCGGCCTGGAGAACGGGTTGGTGCTGGCCTACCTGGGTTTGCTGTGGTGGATGATGGTTTGCTGGTCACAAGCCGCGGCACCGCGACCGGAGCGCCAAGTATTCACCGTGGCGCTGGCCTTTGTGGCCGGCTGCAGTGTCTTGGTTCGTCCCGAGCTGGCATTGATCGGCGGACTGGCCCTGATCTTGATGCTTGTCGCGGCGCAGGATTGGCGCCGTCGCGCCGTGATCGTGGTGGCGGGCGGCCTGCTGCCGGTGAGTTACCAGATCTTCCGCATGGGCTACTACGGCCTGATAGTGCCCGGCACCGCGCTGGCCAAAGACGCTGCTGGTGACAAGTGGGCACAGGGACTGGTCTACCTCGGGAATTTCGATCGGCCGTACGCGTTGTGGGTGCCCGCGATGCTGGTTCCGGTGCTGGCGGCGGTGCTCTCGATCTCCCTCGGTGGCCGGACGCAGGTACGCCGCTCGACGCCGCCGCGTGCCGGCTCACCGGCGCGTTCAGTGCAAAGCCCGGGCCGGCCGAGCGCGCGGACGCGTGCCGTGCAGAACCCGTCGACGGTGGTGGTCTTCATCGCGGTCAGCGGACTGTTACAGGCCCTGTACTGGATACGCCAGGGCGGCGATTTCATGCACGGTCGGGTGCTCCTGGTGCCGCTGCTTTGCTTGCTGGCACCCGTCGCGGTGATTCCGGTCGTGTTCCCGGAAGGGAAGAGATTCTCACGGGAAACGCGCTACCTGTTGGCCGGCCTGGTGAGCGTGGCGTGGCTGGCGGTGGCCGGCTGGTCGCTGTGGGCGGCCAATTCACCCGGCATGGGTGACGACGCCACCCGCGTCACCTACTCGGGCATCGTCGACGAACGGCGGTTCTACGCCCAGGCCATCGGAGTGGCCCATCCGCTGACCGCGGCCGACTACTTGAACTACCCGAGGATGCGCGCAGCGCTGGTGGCTCTCAACAACACACCGGCCGGCGCGCTGCTGCTGCCGTCAGGCAACTACGATCAGTGGGACATCGTGCCTGCGGTCGCACCACCGCCGGGAACGGCGCCCGAAAAAGGCCCGCACACTGTTTTCTTCACCAACCTGGGCATGCTGAGCATGAACGTCGGCCTGGACGTGCGGGTGATCGACCAGATCGGGCTGGCCAACCCGCTTGCCGCGCACACCGCACGCCTGCAGCACAGCCGTATCGGCCACGACAAGAACCTGTTCCCGGACTGGGCTATCGCGGAGGGCCCGTTCCTCGACGTTCCGCCCTACCTGGACCCGGCTTGGACCGTGCAGGCCAGGGCGGCGCTGAAGTGTCCCGCCACCCAGGTGGTGCTCAGCTCGATACGGGCACCGATGGGACCGCGGCGCTTCCTGTCGAATCTGGTGCACGCCGTGCAATTCACCCGCTATCGCATCGACCGCGTGCCGCGCTACGAGCTCATCCGGTGCGGTCTGGCGGTGCCGGAATTCGGTGGGCCGCCCTACAACGGCCTTCCCGCCACAGGCCCCTAACCGGCAAGTGAACTGCCCGAGCTGGCCTGCTGAGACGATTTCAGCGGAAAACTTTCGCATCGTTGCACGCCCTGCCGTCGCTAGGTGCGACCACGCCTGCGCGCTCCCGACAGCAACGCTTAAAACAACGCCTCACCGGCGACAAGCCCTTCGCGAGCACACGTTTTCAGCCTGTCCGCGCGCCGGCCGCACGACAGCGCATCTTTCTACAACCGGGCGTGCTGAGACACCCCGCGAACGCACTCGAGAAGAGTGTGACGGTTCTGATGTGGTTGACTACACGGGCACTGCTGTGCCGGGCAACGACGCTCCGCATGCAGACCAAGCTGAAATGAACGTGCTTACAAAGGATGAGGAAGTAAAGGATGAAGCTGGTTGACAGGTTCCGTGGTGCGGTGAGCCAGATGCCGCGCCGCCTCGCTGTCGCTGCCGTTGGTGCGGGGCTGCTGCCGGGTCTGATCGGGGTCGTCGGAAATACGGCGACTGCGGCAGCGTTCTCTCGCCCCGGTCTGCCGGTCGAGTACTTGCAGGTGCCGTCGGCGGGGATGGGCCGCGACATCAAGATCCAGTTCCAGAGTGGGGGAACCAACTCACCTGCGGTCTACCTGCTGGACGGCTTGCGCGCCCAGGATGACTACAACGGCTGGGACATCAACACACCTGCGTTCGAGTGGTACAACGGGTCCGGCCTGTCACTGGTGATGCCGGTCGGCGGACAGTCCAGCTGGTACACCGACTGGTACAAGCCGGCTTGCGGCAAGGCGGGCTGCAGCACTTACAAGTGGGAGACCTTCCTGACCAGCGAGCTGCCGTCGTACCTGGCGTCGCAGAAGAGCGTCAAACCCAACGGCAGCGCCGCAGTCGGTCTGTCGATGGCCGCGGCGTCGGCGCTGAACCTGGCGGTTTACCACCCGCAACAATTCATCTACGCCGGCGCCATGTCCGGCCTGCTCGACCCCTCGCAGGGGATGGGCCCGACGCTGATCGGCGTGTCGATGGGTGACGCGGGCGGCTATAAGGCCGCCGACATGTGGGGCCCGTCGAGCGACCCGGCCTGGGCGCGCAACGACCCGTCGCTGCACATTCCGGAACTGGTCAGCAACAACACCCGGATCTGGATGTACGTCGGCAACGGCAAGCCGTCGGATCTCGGCGGTGACAACTTGCCGGCCAAGTTCCTCGAGGGCTTCGTGCGGTCCAGCAACGTCAAGTTCCAGGACGCCTACAACGCTGCCGGTGGTCACAACGCGGTGTTCAACTTCCCGGAGAACGGCACTCACAGCTGGGAATACTGGGGTGCTCAGCTGAACGCGATGAAGGGTGACCTGCAGCAGACCCTCGGCGCGACGCCCGGTGCGGCGGCGGCGCCGGCTCAGGGCACCTGAGTATCCGGACGAAACGAAACGCGGCTGACGGCGGCGACCCACTCCCGGGTCGTCGCCGTTAGTCATTTTCGCCCCTGGCGTCGTGCACGGTGTGGTTCACTACCTTGCGGGCTGGGGTTATGCGGGTCGGTAACCAGTTTCAGCGTGAGACGAGTAAGGACGAGAGAGGTGGAGATGAGCGGTCTGTCGATGCTGCTGCGGACGCTGTGCGCTGCGGTGCTCACACTGGGACTGGGCGGTGTCAGCGCAATCACTCCCGGGATCAGCGGCTCAGCCCACGCCGCCGGTTACGAAACGCTGATGGTGCCGTCCGCGGCGATGGGCCGCGACATCCCAGTGGCGTTCATGGGTGGCGGCCCGCACATGGTCGTCCTGCTCGACGCCTTCGACGCCAATCCCGACGTCAGCAACTGGGTGACGGCGGGCAACGCGATGAACACCCTGGCCGGTAAGGGCATTTCGGTGGCCGCGCCGGCCGGCGGCGCTTTCAGCATGTACACCGACTGGGAGCAGGACGGCAGCAAGCAGTGGGACACCTTCTTGTCCAGTGAGCTGCCGGACTGGCTGGCAGCCAACAAGGGAATAGCTCCCGGCGGCAACGCCGCGGTAGGCGCCGGGCAAGGCGGCTACGGTTCGATGGCGCTGGCCACTTTCCACCCCGACCGGTACGGCTACGCCGGTTCGATGTCAGGCTTCCTGTACCCGTCGGAGACCACTGTGAACGGCGCGATCATCGCGGGCTTCCAGAACTTCGCCGGGATCGACCCCTACGGCATGTGGGGTGCGCCTCAGTTGGGCCGCTGGAAGTGGCATGACCCGTGGGTGCACGCAGAGTTGCTGGCGGCGAACAACTCTCGGGTGTGGGTCTTCAGTCCCAACGGCGCGGGGGCAAGCGATCCCGCCGCAGTGCTCGACGCCGGCCAGGCCGCAGGTACCGCCCGATACTTCTATCAGCAGTACCGCAACGTCGGCGGCCACAACGGGCACTTCGACTTTCCCGGCGGCGGGGACAACGGCTGGGGGTCGTGGTCGGGGGAGTTGTCCGCGATGTCGGGCGACATCGCCGGCGCCATCCGCTGACCCGCCGCCTGCCACCCTTCGCCGACGGGATGCCGTTCGGCCAGCCGGTACCGTAAAGGGGTGCAGCAGGCGGTGCGACGGCTTACGTTTTCCGGCCGTCCACCGCAACCGGCTTCCTCGGGTCGGTTCCGGTATCGCCTGACTGCGCGCGACGGCTGGTCGGGGGATTCGCCTGCTGTCGTCGATCGCATGCACCACATTGCTCAACCGACTGACTCTGCCGGCAGGAGATGATGGCCAAGAATTCCGGGCAAAAGGCTCGGCCCGCTGCCCAGCGCCGACGCCACCGCGTCCTGGCGCTGACCGCCGCCGCAGCGGTGGCACTGCTGGTGGGCCTCATTCTCGTCATCGTGGTCGGCTTCGTTCGCGGGCCCAAGCCGGCGCCCAGCGCGGTGCCGCCCAGCATCGTCCCGCCGACCAGCAACCGGGGGCAGCCCGGGCAGAAACCCCGGCCGGCCTTTCAGGACGCCAGTTGCCCGGACGTCGACCTGATCTCGGTGCCCGGTACCTGGGAGTCGTCGCCGGAGGACAACCCCCTGAACCCGTCGCAATTCCCCATGGCGCTGCTGCTCAGCGTCACCCGGCCGATCGCCGATCAGTTCCCCAGCAGTCGCGTCGAGGTGTACACCGTTCCCTATACGGCGCAGTTCAGCAACCCGCTGGCCAACGACAACCAGATGAAATACGACCAGAGCCGCGCCGAGGGCACCCAGGCGACCATCAAGGCGCTCAACGACATGACGGCTAAATGCCCGCTGACCGGCTACGTGCTGATCGGCTTCTCACAAGGTGCGGTGATCGCCGGGGACGTCGCCAGCGACATCGGCAACGGCCGCGGACCCGTCGACCCGGACTTGGTGCTGGGCGTGACGCTGATCGCCGATGGCCGCCGCCAGCAGGGCGTCGGTCAGGACGTCGGCAACGACCCGCCTGGCCAGGGCGCCGAGATCACCCTGAACGAAGTGCCGGTGCTGTCCGAGCTCGGCTTGACGATGACCGGCAAGCGCCCGGGCGGGTTCGGCGAGCTCAATGACCGGACCAACGAGATCTGCGGGCAGGGCGACCTCATCTGCGCCGCCCCCCAGGAAGCGTTCAGCATCGCCAACCTGCCCAGCACCCTGAATCAGCTGGCCGGCGGCGCCGGGCAGCCGGTGCACGCGCTTTATGCCACCCCGCAGTTCTGGAGTGGGGACGGGCAGTCTGCCACCGAGTGGACCTTGAACTGGGTGCACAACGTGATCGAGAACGCGCCGCATCCCAAGCACGGGTGACCGTCCGGCGAGGCTGACATCGGGCCGGGCAGAGTCCCTGCAACGGGGCGGCCCCGGTGCTGGGCCAACTGGTTTTGTGGACACAGCCGCCACAACACGGTGTTCGGGTTGAGAACCGGTACCTTGAGATTTGGTCACCGCCGCTTCGGCCCTTACGATTACCCCTAACATTAAGAGAAGAATAAGACTAGTGTGCTTGACCTGACCGGCAAGCGGTGTCCGGGCGTCCGGGCGGCTTTGGCGGAGACGGCAATGCCGGTACAGCGGTATGAACAGATAGCGAAGTAATCCAGCGGAGCCAAACAACGTGCTCGTGACAGGAGATTGACGAAATGCCGGCGGTGACTTATCACAACCCGTTCATCGTGAACGGAAGGATCCGATTTCCGGACAATACGAATTTGGTTCGCCACGTCGAGAAGTGGGCCAGGGTTCGTGGTGACAAGCTGGCCTATCGATTCGTCGACTTCTCCACCGAGCGGGACGGCGTCTACCGCGACATCGTCTGGTCGGATTTCAGCGCCCGCAACCGCGCTGTGGCAGGCCGGTTGCAGCAGGTCACCCAGCCCGGTGACCGGATCGCCATCCTGTGCCCGCAGAACCTGAACTACCTCATCGCGTTTTTCGGCGCCCTGTATGCCGGCCGGATCGCGGTGCCGTTGTTCGATCCCGCCGAGCCGGGCCACGTCGGCCGCCTGCATGCCGTGCTCGACGACTGCAGCCCGTCGACGATCCTGACCACCACCGCCGCCGCCGAAGGGGTCCGCAAGCTGATCCGGGCGCGCGCCTCCAAGGAACGTCCCCGCGTCATCGCCGTCGACGCGGTGCCAGACGAAGTCGCCGGCACCTGGCAGGAGCCTGAAGCCGACGAGAACACGATCGCTTACCTGCAGTACACCTCCGGCTCTACCCGCATCCCGACCGGCGTACAGATCACCCATTTGAACCTGCCCACCAACGTGCTGCAGGTGCTGAACGGGCTCGAAGGCAAGGAAGGCGACCGGGGCCTGTCCTGGCTGCCGTTCTTCCACGACATGGGTCTGATCACGGCGCTGTTGTCACCGGTGCTCGGACACAACTTCACCTTCATGACGCCGGCGGCGTTCGTCCGCAGGCCCGGGCGGTGGATCCGGGAGATGGCCCGCAAGCCCGACGACGGCCCGGAGTGCGAGGTCTTCACCGTCGCGCCGAACTTCGCCTTCGAGCACGCGGCGCTGCGTGGGGTACCTAAAGACGGTGAGCCACCGCTGGACCTGAGCAACGTCAAGGCAATCCTGAACGGCAGCGAACCGGTGTCACCGGCGTCGGTCCGCAAATTCCTGGACGCGTTCGCGCCCTATGGTCTGCGTGAGACCGCGGTCAAGCCGTCCTACGGCCTGGCCGAGGCGACGCTGTTCGTGTCCACCACGCCGATGGATCAGGCGCCCACCGTCATCCACGTCGACCGCGAGGAGCTCAACAACCAGCGCTTCGTGCAGGTTCCCGCCGACGCACCCAACGCGGTCGCGCAGGTGTCCGCCGGTGTCATCGGTGTCGACGAGTGGGCGGTCATCGTCGACCCGGACACCGCGACCGAGCTGCCGGACGGCCACATCGGCGAAATCTGGTTGCACGGGAAAAACCTGGGCACCGGCTACTGGGGCAAGGAGGCGGAGACCCAGCAGGTCTTCCGCAACATCCTCAAGTCGCGCACCAGCCCATCGCACGCCGAGGGAGCCGCTGACGACGGGTTGTGGGTGCGCACCGGCGACTATGGCACCTACTTCAACGGCCACCTCTATATCGCGGGCCGGATCAAGGACCTGGTCATCATCGACGGTCGCAACCACTATCCGCAGGACCTCGAATTCTCGGCGCAGGAGGCCAGCAAGGCGCTGCGCACCGGATACGTGGCCGCCTTCTCGGTTCCGGCCAACCAGTTGCCGAAGGCGGTGTTCGACAACCCGCACGTGGGACTGGATTTCGACCCGGAGGACACCTCCGAGCAATTGGTGATCGTTGCCGAACGCGCGCCCGGCGCGCACAAGCTCGAACACCAGCCGATCGTCGACGCCATTCGGGCAGCCATCGCGGTGCGTCACGGGGTCACTGTTCGCGACCTGCTGCTGGTGCAGTCCGGCACGATCCCCCGGACCTCCAGCGGCAAGATCGGTCACCGCGCGTGCCGCGCCGCCTACCTCGACGGCACTCTGCACAGCGGTATCGGCTCGCCGGCGACGTTCGCCGGCGCAACAGACTGAATCCAGGAACTATGGCTGACACAGAAACTGAGCTGCCGCACGACGCCGAGAACACCGCCCCGGCTGCCGGCGCCGACGCCCCGGCGGAGAAGACCGCGCTGACCGTCCCCGAGATGCGGCAGTGGATGCGCAACTGGATCGGCAACGCCACCGGGCAGTCACCGGACTCGATCGACGAATCGGTTCCCATGGTGGAGCTCGGCCTGTCGTCCCGTGACGCGGTCGCGATGGCCGCAGACATCGAAGACTTGACCGGGGTGACGCTGTCGGTGGCGGTCGCTTTCCAGCATCCGACCATCGAGTCGCTGGCGACGCGCATCGTCGAAGGCGAGCCGGAATCGGCGGAGGTCGACGACGCCGACGGCGGCGACTGGTCGCGGCTGGGCCCGGCCGAGCGCGTGGACATCGCGATCGTCGGTCTGTCGACCCGTTTTCCGGGGGACATGGACAGCCCGGAAGAGACGTGGCAGGCGCTGCTGGAAGGCCGCGACGCCATCACGGATCTGCCCGAGGGCCGCTGGTCGGAATTCCTCGAAGAGCCGCGGCTGGCCGAGCGGATGGCGAGGGCCCGGACCCGCGGCGGTTACCTCAAAGACATCAAGGGCTTCGACTCCGAGTTCTTCGCGGTGGCCAAGACCGAAGCCGACAACATCGACCCGCAGCAACGGATGGCGCTGGAGCTGACCTGGGAGGCGCTGGAGCACGCCCGCATCCCGGCGTCGAGCCTGCGCGGCCGGCCCGTCGGCGTGTACGTCGGCGTCTCCAACAACGACTACGCGATGATGGCGGTCTCCGATCCGACGACGGCGCACCCTTACGCGATCACCGGTACGGCCACGTCGATCATCGCCAACCGGGTGTCCTACTTCTACGACTTCCGCGGCCCGTCGGTTGCGGTCGACACCGCGTGCTCGAGTTCGCTGGTGGCGGTGCACCAGGCGGTGCAGGGGCTGCGGAACGGCGAATGTGATGCCGCGGTGGCCGGCGGTGTCAACGCGCTGATCACGCCTGCGGTGACACTGGGCTTCGACGAGATCGGTGCGGTGCTGTCTCCCGACGGCCGGATCAAGTCGTTCTCGTCGGACGCCGACGGTTACACCCGCTCCGAGGGTGCCGGCATGCTCCTGCTCAAGCGGGTCGACGACGCCCGCCGCGACGGCGACCAGATTCTGGCCGTCATCGCCGGCAGCGCGGTCAACCACGACGGCCGCTCGAACGGTCTGATCGCACCCAATCAGGACGCCCAGGCCGACGTGCTGCGCCGCGCCTACAAGGACGCCGGCATCGACCCGCGCAACGTCGACTACGTCGAGGCGCACGGCACCGGCACCGTGCTCGGTGACCCGATCGAGGCCGAGGCGCTGGGCCGCGTGGTCGGCAGGGGGCGTCCCGCTGACCGGCCCGCCCTGCTGGGCGCGGTCAAGACCAACATCGGGCACCTGGAGTCGGCCGCCGGCGCGGCCAGCATGGCCAAGGTGGTGCTGGCGTTGCAGCACGACAAGCTGCCGCCGTCGATCAACTTCGCTGGGCCCAGCCCGTACATCGATTGGGACAACATGCATCTGAAGGTGGTCGACACGGCCACCGACTGGCCGCGCTACGGCGGTTACGCGCTGGCCGGGGTGTCCAGCTTCGGCTTCGGCGGTGCCAATGCGCACGTGGTGGTGCGCGAGGTGCTGCCCCGCGACGTGGTCGAGCGCGAGCCCGAGCCTGAACCGCAGCCCGCCGAAGCGGCCCAGCCGGCAATGCCCGAAGCGGATCCGGCGGCAGCCTACGCCGGGGTGCGGTTCGACGAGTACGGCGAATTCATCGAAGCCGGGGACGACGGATATCTGGCGGCGGCGCAGCACGACGTCGAGCCCGAGCTGCCGGGCGTCACCGACGAGGCGCTGCGGCTCAAAGAGATTGCGCTGGAGGAACTCGCGGCGGAAGAGGTCGCCCCGCCCCTGATCCCGCTCGCGGTGTCGTCGTTCATGACGTCGCGCAAGAAAGCCGCGGCCGCCGAGCTGGCCGACTGGCTGGAAGGCCCAGAGGGGCAGGCATCGTCGCTGGAATCGGTCGGCCGGGCGCTGTCGCGACGCAACCACGGCCGCTCCCGCGCGGTGGTGCTGGCGCACGACCACGCCGAGGCCGTCAAGGGCCTGCGGGCGGTGGCCGAGGGCAAGCAGCGGCCGAACGCGTTCAGCGTCGACGGGCCGGTCACCAACGGCCCGGTGTGGGCGATGGCGGGCTTCGGCGCCCAGCACCGCAAGATGGGCAAAAACCTCTACCTGCGCAACGAGGTCTTCGCTGAGTGGATCGAAAAGGTCGACGCGCTGATTCAGGACGAGCGCGGCTACTCGGTGCTCGAGCTGATCCTCGACGATTCGCACGAGTACGGCATCGAGACCAGCAACGTCGTCATCTTCGCCATTCAGATCGCGCTGGGTGAGCTGCTCAAGCATCACGGCGCCAAACCCGCCGCGGTGATCGGCCAGTCGCTGGGTGAACCCGCATCGGCCTACTTCGCCGGGGGGCTGTCGCTTGCCGACGCCACCCGGGTGATCTGCTCGCGCTCCCATCTGATGGGTGAGGGCGAAGCGATGCTGTTCGGTGAATACATCCGGTTCATGGCGCTCGTCGAGTACTCCGCCGACGAGCTGAAGACAGTCTTCGCCGACTTCCCCGGCCTCGAGGTGTGCGTCTACGCCGCACCCAGCCAGACCGTCATCGGCGGGCCGCCCGAGCAGATCGACGCGATCGTCGCCCGCGCTGAAGCGGAAGGGCGCTTCGCCCGCAAACTGCAGACCAAGGGTGCCGGCCACACCTCGCAGATGGATCCGCTGCTCGGGGAGTTCGCCGCGGAGCTGCAAGGCATCCAGCCGAAGAGCCCCCGCGTCGGCATCTTCTCCACCGTGCACGAGGGCAGCTACGTCAAGCCTGGCTCGGAGCCGATTCACGACGTCGACTACTGGAAGAAGGGGATGCGCCACAGCGTCTACTTCACCCACGGGGTGCGCAACGCCGTGGACAGTGGCCACACCACCTTCCTGGAACTGGCGCCCAACCCGGTCGCGCTGATGCAGATCGGGCTGACCACCGCGTCGGCCGGACTGCACGACGCGCAGCTGATCGCGACGCTGGCCCGCAAGCAGGACGATGTCGAGTCGATGATCTCGGCGATGGCCCAGCTTTTCGTCTACGGACACGATCTGGACATCCGGACACTGTTCAACCGGGCCTCGGGGCCGCAACGGCCCGAAGACTTTGCGAAGATCCCGCCGACCCGGTTCAAGCGCAAAGAGCACTGGCTGGACGTCAGCTTCTCCACCGGAAGCAGTGTGGTGGTGATGCCCGGAGCACACGTCGGATTGCCCGACGGCCGGCACGTTTTCGAATATTCGCCGCGCGGGCTGACCGACCTCGCCACTCTGGTGAAATCCGCTCTGGCCGAGGTGATTCCGGACGCGCAGCTAACGGCTGCCGAGCAGCGCGCGATGCCGGGCGAAGGGTCGCATCTGGTCACCACGATCACCCGCCACCCCGGTGGCGCCTCGGTGCAGGTGTACGCACGGATCGACGAGTCCTTCACGCTGGTGTACGACGCGTTGGCGACCCGCGCCGGCCACAGCGGGGTTCTTCCCTCGGCAGTCGGCGCCGGTTCGGCGATGACAGCGCCGCCGGTGATCGCGGCGGGATCCGCGGCGCCCAACGGAGCACCGCCGCAAACGCAGGCGACGCCGGAGGCGGACACGCTGACCGACAGCCTGACCAACCGCTACTTCTCGGCCACCATGGGCAAGTGGTCACCGGATTCGGGTGAGACCATCGCCGATCGGTTGGGCCTGATCGTCGGGTCGGCTATGGGTTATGAGCCCGAGGACCTGCCCTGGGAGGTGCCGCTGATCGAGATGGGGCTGGACTCGCTGATGGCGGTGCGGATCAAGAACCGCGTCGAATACGACTTCGACCTGCCGCCCATCCAGCTGACGGCGGTGCGCGACGCGAACCTCTACAACGTCGAGAAGCTGATCGAGTACGCGATCGAGCACCGCGACGAGGTCGAGCAGCTGCACGAGTTCCAGAAGACGCAGACCTCCGACGAAATCGCGCGCGTCCAGGCCGAGCTGATCAGCGGCGCCAACACGGCATCGCTGGTCGCGCCGACGCCCGACCCACAGGCCGAGCCGTCGACGCAATCCGATCAGCCGGCGGCCCCGCCGGCCGGGTTGGAGGCGCCGCTCCCGCCGCCGCCCAGTGACCCCTCAGGTCCGCAGAGTCCACCGATTCCGCCGCCGCCGACCGATCCGGCCGGACCGTCCGCCCAGCCCGAGGTGGCCGGGGCGGCCAACCAGCAGGCGGTGGCAAAATCGCTGAATTCCGACGTGCCGCCGCGCGATGCCGCCGAGCGCGTCACGTACGCGACCTGGGCGATCGTCACCGGGAAGTCACCGGGCGGCATCTTCAACCCGCTGCCCGAGCTGGGCGACGACACCGCGGCCAAGATGGCTCAACGGCTTTCCGAACGCGCCGACGGCCCGATCAGCGTCGAGGACGTCAAAGGCGCCAAGACGATCGAGGCGCTGGCCAGCACAGTGCGCGAGTATCTGGAAGCCGGTCAACTCGACGGGTTCGTCCGCACGCTGCGGGCGCGCCCGGAAGGGTCGAGCAAGGTGCCGGTGTTCGTGTTCCATCCGGCGGGCGGGTCGACCGTGGTCTACGAGCCGCTGCTCAACCGGCTGCCGGCGGACACCCCGATGTACGGATTGGAACGTGTCGAAGGGACCATCGAGGAGCGCGCCGCCCAATACGTACCTAAATTGGTGGAACTCTGCGGTGACGGGCCCTACATCTTGGCCGGCTGGTCGCTGGGCGGGGTGCTGGCCTACGCCTGCGCGATTGGACTCAAGCGGTTGGGCAAGGACGTACGGTGGGTCGGCCTGATCGACGCGGTGCGCCCCGGCGAAGAGGTTCCGCAGACCAAAGAGGAGATCCGCAAGCGCTGGGAACGCTACGCACGGTTCGCCGAGAAGACGTTCAACGTCGAGATCCCGGAGATCCCGTACGAACACCTCGAGCAGCTCGACGACGAGGGTCAGGTCAAGTTCGTCCTGGAGGCAGTGCAGCAGAGCGGTGTGCAGATTCCCGGCGGGATCGTCGAACACCAGCGCACCTCCTACCTGGACAACCGGGCCATCGACACCGCCGAGATCCAGCCGTACGACGGTCACGTCACCCTGTACATGGCCGACCGGTACCACGACGATGCGATCATGTTCGAGCCGCGGTATGCCCTCCGCCAACCCGACGGCGGGTGGGGCCAGTACGTCTCCGACCTGGAAGTGGTGCACATCGGCGGTGAGCACATCCAGGCCATCGACGAGCCGATCATCGCCAAGGTAGGGGCCCACATGACCGAAGCGATCAACGCGATCGCGACGCCTCTCAAACAGGAGCTGAAGGCAGGTAGATGAGCACCAAGACCACCGCCGAACTGCTGGCTGAACTCCGCGAAAAGCTGGAGCTGGCCAAGGAGCCCGGCGGGGAGAAGGCCGTCGCCAAACGCGAGAAGAAGGGCATTCCAAGTGCCCGCGCGCGGGTGTATGCCCTGGTCGACCCGGGCTCGTTCCTGGAAATCGGTGCACTGGCCCGCACGCCCAACGACCCCAACGCTTTGTTCGGCGACGGTGTCGTGACTGGGCACGCCACCATCGACGGCCGCCCGGTCGGGGTGTTCTCCCACGACCAGACGGTGTTCCAGGGCACTGTCGGGGAGATGTTCGGCCGCAAGGTGGCCCGGCTGATGGAGTGGTGCTCGATGGTCGGTTGCCCGATCGTCGGCATCCAGGACTCCGGCGGCGCCCGCATCCAGGACGCGGTCACCTCGCTGGCGTGGTACGCCGAGTTGGGGAAGCGTCACGAAGCGCTGTCCGGTCTTGTTCCGCAGATCTCGCTGATCTTCGGCAAATGCGCGGGCGGCGCGGTGTATTCACCGATCCAGGACGATCTGCTGGTCGCGGTGCGCGACCAGGGCTACTTCTTCGTCACCGGGCCCGACGTCATCCAGGAAGTCACCGGTGAGGAAGTCAGCCTCGACGAACTAGGCGGCGCGGACGCGCAGGCCCGCTACGGGAACTTGCATCAGGTTGTGGAGTCCGAGGCCGCCGCGTTCCAGTACGTCCGCGACTTCCTGTCGTTTCTGCCGTCGAACTGCTTCGACAAGCCGCCGGTCGTCAATCCCGGGCTGGAGCCGGAGGTCACCCCGACCGACCTCGAACTGGACGCGATTGTGCCGGATTCGGACAACACCGCCTACGACATGCACGAGATCCTGCTGCGGATCTTCGACGACGGTGATTTCCTCGACGTCGCCGCGCATGCCGGGCCGGCAATCATCACCGGCTATGCCCGTGTCGACGGACGCCCGGTCGGCGTCATCGCCAACCAGCCGATGTACATGTCCGGCTCGATCGACACCGAGGCCTCCGATAAGGCGGCAAGGTTCATCCGGTTCTGTGACGCCTTCGAAATACCGCTGGTGTTCGTCGTGGACACCCCCGGCTTCCTGCCGGGAGTGGAGCAGGAGAAGAACGGGATCATCAAACGCGGCGGACGGTTCCTGTACTCGGTGGTGGAAGCCGATGTGCCGAAGGTGACGATCACGATCCGCAAGTCCTACGGCGGCGCCTACGCCGTCATGGGCTCCCGGCAGCTGACCGCAGACTTCAACTTCGCCTGGCCCACCGCCCGCATTGCGGTGATCGGTGCCGAAGGCGCCGCGCAGCTGCTGATGAAGCGGTTCCCCGATCCCACCACGCCGGAAGCGCAGGCGATCAAGAAGGATTTCATCGAGGGCTACAACCTGAACATGGCGATCCCGTGGATCGCCGCCGAACGCGGGTTCATCGACGCGGTCATCGAACCGCACGACACCCGACTGCTGTTGCGCAAGTCGCTGCACCTGCTGCGTGACAAGCAGATGTACACCCGGGTCGGCCGCAAGCACGGCCTGCTCCCGGTCTAACGCCCCGCTGCCACCCCCTGCCCTGCGCGCCTCTGCCCTGCACGAGTGTGCGTGTTTGCACGCAGACACGCCGAGAGCCGCGTGCAACTGCGCACCCTCACGCTGGCCTAAGGGCGGTCAACGCTTTTCGTCGAGGTAGGCGGCCAGCCCGTTGCCAATCGCGGCGGCGCCTCGTGCGTTGGGGTGCAACGGCTCTGCGGGGTTCGCGACGTTGAAGCCTTCCACATAGCGCTGATCGGGCGCAGCGCACATGTCGTGGCCCCTCGACAGCGGCCTGGTGTCGAAGAAGCCGACTTTCTTGTCGGCGGCCAACTGCTGCTCGTGGTCGTCGAGTTCGTCGACTTTCGACTGGAAGTAGTCGCCGTCCTGGGGCAGGATCGGCTGCTGGGCAAAACACCCGCCGGGCCGGATGAACATCGGGTAGCCCACCAGAACGATCCGTGCCCGCGGTGCTTTGGTCCGCAGGTCGTCGATCATCTGCGCCCACACCGGCGGCTGCGCGTCGATCGCCGCGGAAATGGTGTCCACACCGTTGGTGACGAACTTGTCGACGCACGGCGGAGAGTCGAGCGAGGCGGCCCGGCATTGAGCTGCGTCAGCGGCCAACCTGACGTCGTTGCCGCCGATGGTGACCGTGATCAACGTGGTGTCCGGTTGCACGGCGTCGATCTGCGGCGGGACCGCGCCGTCCGCTGTCAGCTGCGTCCGGCTGGTGATATCCGCCGAGGTGGCGCCGCTGCAGGTGACGTCGGTGACCGTTACCGGTCGCAGGCGCCGGGCCAGCACGGACGGGTAGTTGTTGGTCGACTTCTGGCAGCCCGGCGGCGGCGCGGGATCGGGCACGCCGGGTTCGGCGGCCACCGAGTCACCCAGCGCGACATACCGCAGCGGTTGAATGTCCGCCGCCGGAGTCGTGCCGCAGGCCACCGCGACAGCACACAACAGCGACGCGCCGCCGACCCTCGACAAGCTGGTGCAACCCAAATCAGGGTCCGATCCGGATCTTGCCCGGCGACCACCAGCCGCTGCGGCTGGTGGAGCCCAACTGCAACTGCGCGGGCGGGGCGACCACGATGGTGTCGAATTTGCGCAGCGACCCCCAGTCGCGACCCCAGTCGCGGGACAGGTAGGTCGCCATCACATGCGCTCGGAGCAGCAGGTCGGTGATGCCCAGCAGGCCGCCGTTGACGCCGTCCTCCCAAGTGTCGGTGTCTTGCTTCTTGGCGTTGTAGTCCGGCGTGATGCGGAACTTCGGTATTTCGGTGACGCCGTCGGCGTGCAACAAGGGCTGCTGGCAGGGGAACGCCAGCCCTACGGCCCAGTCCAAGAGCACCGGCTGCGACGAGCCGACATACTCTTGCAGCGATCGCAACTCCGGGACCCGCGGCGGGGTCACGGCGATCCAGTCCTCCGGGGTCAGCGACAGATCATCGGCGACCACGCGGACGGCGGTGGCGTTCGCGGGCATCTGGGAACGGGCGAACCGGAGATTGCGCCACACCTTCGGCTGTTCGCCGTACAGGTCGTAGGGCACCAGCCGCCCAGCCGGCACGATGCCGCGTTGGGAGCCGCCACCCGGACCTGGTGTGCCGTACTCCAATACGACGGTCTGTCCGAAGGTGTGTCCGTGTAGAACGCTGTTACCCGCGATCTTGCCCGCGGCGGTCACCACGACCAGCGGGTGCCCGTCGTCGGGCTTGGGCAGCTGGTACCACGCCGACGTCAGCCTGCTTTGCTGTTGTGGCCCGGTGGTGTAGCTGCCGGCCAGCGGGACCCGCGCCGGGTCGAGGCCGTAGGGCAACGGCATGGTGGATCCGTTGACGCCGGGGGCGGACAGCTTGGTCGGCCCGTACCAGTCGTAGTCGGTGCCGGGCTGCGGCACCGCCGTCTCCCGGACCGCCTCGGCCAGGGTGCGCTCCGGTACACCGTCGGGGGTGAAACCTTCCGGGTTGACGCCACCCAAGGGGCCCAACGGGCCCCAAGAACCCGAGTTGTCCGGTACCGCCGACATGAAGCCGGCGTTGCTGTCCGGCTCGACCAGCACATCGTCGGCCAATGCGCAGCCACCGGCGAATTCGCGCAAGTTGGCCCAGCCATTGGAATAGGTGGGGTACTGGCGCACGATGCCGGCCACCATCGACGCGACGAAAACCAGCACCATGAACCCTGCCGCGAGCGGCACCGGGGCGGCCGTCAACGCGCGCGCCAACCGGCCCTCGCCGCGGTCCCTGGACGCGAAATGCAGCCAGATCGTGTAGCCGACAGCGATCACGAATAGCACCAGGAATCCCGTGCTGACCGTGAATCCTGCGAGCCTCGGCATGGCGCTGTTGAACGGCACGCCGTAGCTGGAGACATACCACCAGCCGTTGAAGGTGGCGAAACACAATGCCAGCAAGAACAACACCGCCGCCAGGAACGCCATGCGGTTGCGCGACCAGCGCAGCACCTCATGTGAGATCAGAACCGTGGTCAGCGCGGCCATCGCCGCGCCCACCGCGGCGAACAAGCCGAAGTGGTGCACCCACTTCGTCGGGGTGAACATCAGAAAGAACATCGTGCCGAAGATGACACCCATCAACCGCCAAGCCGGTCCGCGGGCCACGCCCGGAATCCGTTTGCGCCGCAACATGATGAACACAGCAGCGAACAGGCACAGCGCGGTGATCAGGAAGCCGAATCGGCGCGACAGTGAACCGTCGACGGTCGGCAGGATCAGATAGTAGTAGCGCAGATTCTCGGTGTACCAGGCCTGACTGGGACCGATCGAGGTGCGAATCCGGGTGGCTTCCAGAACCGTTGACAGTGTCTGGTCGACGAACACCACGGTGAGGATGACCGACCCGGCGGCCAGCAACGGAGCCACCAGTGGCCAGGTACCTACCAGGCGGTGTCTGCGCACCAAGATTCGCAGGATCGGCCGTCCGCCGGCCACCAGGGCCGCTACGGCGATCAAGCCGGTGGGTTGCACCCCCAGCGTGAAGGCCGCCGCGACCACCGCCAATGCCGCGGGCGTCAGCCGAGAGGCGCTCATGGAGCGCTCGATCAGTACGTAGGTGATCAGCGAACCCAGGGCGATGATCGGCTCGGGCCGAAGGCCGTTGTTGAACGGCATCCACGCGGTGAGCAGGACCAAGCCGGCCGCCCAGTTAGCGGCCGTGCTGCGTGTCACCGCTGGGCCCAGCCGTGGCAATACCTCACGCGACAGCAGCAGCCAGCAGACCAGCCCGGCGACGAGATCGGGCAGCCGCATCCACAGGCTGCCGTCGCTGACGTGGGTCATCAGCGCCAGCAGGTTGTAATACCAGCCGAACGGGTCTTCCGGGCTGCCGAACCAGCGGAAGTAGTTCGACATGTAGCCGGCGCGGTCGGCGACCCGCGCCATGCCGAGGATGTAGCCGTCGTCGGAGGAATTTGCGCCGATCAGATGCCAGAGCAGGAAGCCGAAGATCACCGCCGCGTCGACCAGCGTGAACTTGCGCCAGCGGGTCGGGATCAACCGGTGCATGCGGCGACCGTCCAGCTGGTCCAGGCGCCACAGCGCGACCAGCGCGACGATGGTCGACACGATTGCGCCCACCATCGCGAGCAGTTTCAGCGTGGTCGGCGTGCTGGAGAACCGGGTGTCGATGGTCGCTGAGAGCCGCAAGCCGGGTGGTGCCGGGCCGGTCAGATCGGTGAACACCCCGACGATCTGCGGTCGCAGGTTGGGATCGGGGAAGCCGTCGCGCACCGGCTTGCCCGCGGGATCGGTCAGCCCGACGAAGGTGGCGAATGTTCCGGCGTGGGTGGAGGTGATCTCGATGCGCTGACAGTTGGGAGAAGCCGCTTGGTCGCGCGGCACGCTCGCGATCACCACGTTGCGGTCGGTGACGCTGATGCGCTGGCGGCTGACGACTACGAAGAGCGCGTTGAGCGCAGCGTCCTTGCCGTTCTTGGGAGCTGTGCTCAGCACGACCCCGCCGTCGGGTGGCAGGGCGCGTACCACAGAGCACGGCACGGTTGCTGTCACGTCGACCGGTGTCAGTGAGATCAGCGGAGCCGTCACGCTGCCCAGTTGTCCGTGCCCATTCTCGATGTGAGGCCAGTTCAGCATCGCGGTGGTTTGCACGACCGGCAATAGCGGTGTGGCGACCGACAGGACGAAGCCGAGCAGCCCTGCGATCGTCGCGACCCAGCGCGTCACCCGCACGTCTGGACGGGCGTCGGGCCGCTGCGCGGTGGGCGCTTGCTGTTCGTGATTGATGACGCTCACGGCAGGGCCCGAATCGGTCCTTGCCGGCTCCAGCCGGGCACTGTGATCACACCCTGTTCGATAGCGGCGTCCGGCGCTTGGTCAGCCGGCACCAATCGGTAGTACTGCTCGACGGATCCCCAGTCGCGATACCAGTCGCCACGAAGGTACGTCGAGATGGTTGAGGTGCGCAGCAACGCCTGAGTGATCAGGAACGGCCCGCCGGTGTCGCGGGCCTCCCACCCGTTGGACGACGCCGCCGTCTGTTTGTGTTCGGGCAGGATGCGGTATTGCGGAAGTTCGGCGACGCCGAGGTGTTCGGAGAACGGCCGCTGGCAGGGGAAGTTTGCGGCGGTGGCGATGTCCATCAGCACCGGTGTGTGTGACCCGATCAGGTGCTGCAGTGTTTGCAGCACCGGCACCCGGGGCGGGGTGAATGCGAACCACTGATCGGAACTCAGATTTGGGTCGTAGGCGACGATGCGGGCCACGTTGGCCTCCGGCGGCGCCCAGGCCAGCGGGAACCGCAGATTGCGCCACGCCGGCTCGGGCCCGATGTCGATCGGCTGCACCTGTCCGAGCGGCTGGGTGGTGCCGTCGGGGCGAGCGACACCCCACTGCAGTTTGAGCGACTGCCCGTAGGTGAAGGTGCCGTCTTCTTTGTACGACCAGATGGCACCGGCGGCGGAGACCACCACGAGCGGCCGGTCCGGGGTACGTGGCGGCAGTTGGTACCAGGCCGACGTGGCGGTGGCCGCCAGCGAATTCTCGCCGTAGCTGCCCATCACCGGGGTGCTGGCCGGATCCAGGCCGAACGGCAGTGCCGCGTGCGACCCGTTCGAACCCGCCTGAGCCCCCTTTGGGATCGAGCCGCCGGCCGTGCCCGCGGAGTCACTCATGGTTGCGTTGGGCTTGTTGGGTGACGCGTCGGAGTTCACCACTCCCGGTTTGGTGACCACCGGGTAGGACCTCAGGTCATCACCGACCCCGTCGGGTTTGAAGCCGACGGGGTTGATTCCGCCGAGCGGGCCCCCGGCTCCGAATTGCTGGCCGGGCGCCGGTATCAGCAGACCGGCGTTGGGGTCTGGCTCGGTCAGCACGTCATCGCCCATCGCGCAGCTGGTCTTTGACAGCCCGGATTCGATCGCGGCCGCGTTGGCTTTGGCGGTGGTGTACAGCGGGTAGCGGAAGACGGCACCTTTGGCCAGCGAGCCGACTTCGCCGAGGACCATGATCGTCGCTACGACCAGCAGCGGCGTGGAGGCCAGCACCCGGTTGCGCCGGTTGTCTCTGACCTCGGTGTGCCCGGCGTAGTCCATCCGGAAGTGGTACCAGGCTGCCAGCAGCCCGGTCAGGATCGACAGGGCCAGGAACATGGACGTCACCGGATGGCTGGCGATGACGGGCGGGATGTCGTACCACGGCACCCCGTAGCTGTTGACGTCGAACCAGCCGTTGACGCCCGAGGTCGCCCAGGCCAGTACGAAGAGCAGCGCGGTGACGTACAGCGTCAGGTTGCGGCGGCTGTGCAGACCGATGCGGGCGAAGATGAAGGCGGTGACCGCGCCGAGGGCGCCGGCCAGTCCGGCGAACGCGCCGAACTGCACGGCCCACTTCGTCGGCGTGAACGTCAACAACAGCAGGCCGATCGCGGTAGTGCCGATCAACCGCCACGTCGGGCCGCTGGCCAGGCCGGGGACCCGGCCGCGGCGCAGCAGCACCACCAGCACCCCGAACAGGCAGAGCAGCAGCACCAGCACAGCGAAGCGCCGCGTCATCGACCCTTCGGCGTTCTTCTCGACCGTCAGAAAGTAGTACCGCAGGAAGTCCTGGTACCAAGCGATCGTCGGCCCGACCTTGTATTTGATGCGCGCCGACTCGGCGACCGTGGCTAACGTTTCATTACGGAACACCACCACGGTGATCAGCGACAGCGCCGCCGCCAGTACCGCCAACGGCGCCAACAACCCGTCGGTGGCCGTCCGGCGACGGATTATCTGGGCGATGGCCCGGGCCCCGGTCAGCAGCGCGGCCAAGCCGATCAGCCCCTGCGGGGCCAGCGTTGCCGTGAACGTCGCGACGACCAGCGCGACCGCCGCCGGCGCCAGTTGCCGCCCGGCGATCGCCCGCTCGACGAGAGCCCAGGTCAGCAGCACCCCGAAGGCGATCAGCGGCTCGGGCCGCAGCCCGTTGTTGAACGGCAGCCAAGCGGCCAGGAGCACCGCGCCCGTCGTCAACACCGCGATCGGGTTAGCGGCCAGACCGTTTCGCCCCGGACCCAGCCGTCGCAGCACGAACCGGCTCAGGATCAGCCAGCAGCCGATCCCGGCGGCGGTGGCTGGTAGCCGCATCCACACCCCGGCGGTGCTGATCGCGGCGAAGTGGGCCAGCACCGCGGGATACCAGTCGAAGGGGGCCTCGGTGGTGCCGAAGTAGCGGTAGTAGTTCGCCAGATATCCGGCTTGGTGCGACACCCGGGCAATAGTCAGGTTGTAGCCGTCGTCGGATGAGGTGGCGCCGATGACATGCCACACCGCCAGCGTGGTGATCACCAACGCGTCGGCGAGCCAGGTGGCTCCGCTGACCTGCCACCAGCGCCGAGTGCTGCGCTGCGGGCGGTGGCCGGTTCGGCGATCCAAGACGGCCAGGGCGGCGATCGCCGTCAACACCGCCAGCACACCGGCGGCCATCACCATCTTCTTCAGCAGGGTCGGCGCGGTGATGAACCGGGTGTCGACGGCGATGCGGGCCGACAACCCCGGTTGGGCCGCCACCTTGAGGTCGGTGAAGATGCCGCCCACTTGAGGCTTTTTCTCGGTCACCAAGGTGGAGTTGGCCCCGGGTATGCCGACGAAGTCCGCCCCGGCGCCGCCGGCGTTGGCCCACAAATGCAGCACGCTGCAGGCTCCGGCGGCGACCGCCGGCCGGGGAGCCACCGCCGCCACCGAGTCCCGGAACGCAACGACGACCGTGTCCTTATTGGCTCGCACGAATAACCCGCTCTTGCCGGTCGCGAATCCTTCGGCCGGCAGCGTCGACAGCACCAGCCCGCCGGCCGCCGGAATGCCGGCGATAGCTGAGCACGGAATCGAGATGTCGAGGTCCTGCGGGGCGCCGGACACCAGCGGCGCGGTGATGCCGGTGACGTGGCCGTCGGGTGTGGTGCCTTGCGGCCACAGGATCGTCGCGGTGGTTTGCTTGACCGGAAGCAGCGGGACCACGCCGCACAGCAGCAGCCCCGCGATTCCTGCGACGACGGCGATCAGCCGCGCGAGATGCGGCGCCGATCGCGCACTTTCGTCCTGGGGCACGAGGCTCGATCGTATGCGATCGAGCTAGGTGTCTTGCTGTGGCAGGGCCGTGGCCGGCCGACGCGGCTACCGATCCCTCGATCGAGTCTGCGGTGAGCGCGCCATTAGGCGGGATATGGCGATCTCGGCGCCGTCTCGGCGCCGTCACCGCAGTCTCACCGGCGGAAAGATCAGTGCCGAAGCGGCGCGGGACTCCACAGCCCGCTGCGCGTCACCGAACCGAGATCCAGCCGCGCCGGCGCCGCGTCCTGGTAGTACGGCGTCAGCTGCTGCAGCGCGCCCCAATCTCGGAACCAATCGTCTTTCAAATAGCTCGAGACGGTAGTAGCCCGCTCGAGCAATTCGGTGACGCCCAAGGGGCCGCCGCCGTTGTTGTCCATCACCGGAGAGTTGGCCTCGGCACCGAACCGGTCCGGCAGGATCCGCCACCTCGGCGCTTCGATGACACCGTTGCGGTGGTCGAACGGCCGCTGGCACGGAAATGCCAGCCCGACCAGCCAGTCCAGCAGCACCGGCTCTCTGGTGCCCACCACGTCCTGCAGCGTGCGCAGGTGTGGTATCCGCGGCGGGGTGACCGCGATCCAGTGTTGTGGCGCCAAGTCTTCGTCACTGACGACGACCCGGACCTGGGTGGCGCTGCGCGGCACCGCGGACAACGGCGCCCGCAGGTTGCGCCAAGCCGGTTGCGCCCCGACATCGCCGAAGCTGACCGTTCCGCCGGGTTTGCCGTCAGCCGCTTCTTGATCAGTGGCCCACTGCACCTGCACTTCACGCGGATCGAACCGGCCCGCCGCCGACACCACGAGCAGCGGCCCGGAGTCATCGCTTTCGGCCCTGGGCGGCAGCCGATACCAGGCCGAGCGCAGTCGGGCCGGGACCTGCACACCAGAGCGCCAACTGCCCAGGACGGGTGTGCGAGCCGGGTCGATGTTGTAGGGCAACCGGGCGCGGGACCCGTTGATACCGGGAGCGGCGGTGGTGCCGCCCTCGGTGCCAGCTTCGCTGCTCGTGGTCAGCCCGTCGTTGTCGGCGAAGCTGCGATCACCCGGGCGCTCCATCACCGGGTCGGCGGAAACGTCGGCGGGAATGCCGTTGGGGTCGAAGCCTTCGGCGAAGCCCGCGCCCAACGCGTCTCCTACCGGCACCCCGACCGGGCTGAGCATGCCGTCGTTGGGATCCAGCTCCACGAGCACATCGTCGGCCAGCCCGCACGTCTTGCCGGTGACCGCCTGCAGATTCGAACGGCCCACCGACCACGCCGGATACTGGTCAGTCATCGCCAGGGTCAGCGACAGCACCTCGAAGAACACCAGCACCCAGGCAGCGATCGCCAGCGGGGAGTGCAGAGCCTGGGTGAGCGCCCAATCCCGTCCCGGCTTGCCGGGCAGGAAGCCGTCGCCGACGAAATGCAACCAGGCCGCCACCAGCAATACGAGCACCGTGAGCCCCAGCAGCACGGTGGTGAAGCCGAACTGCCACTGCGGGAACGAATTCGACCACGGCACACCGAAGTTCGACACGTACCACCAGCCGTTGACGCTGGCGAACGACAACGCCGTCACGAACAGCACCAGCGCCGCGAACATGGTGCGGTTGCGCCGCGAGCGCATCGCGGCGGCCGTCACCGCGACCGCGGCCAACGCACCCAGTGATCCGGCGACACCGGCGAACACACCGAAGTGGTGCGTCCATTTGGTCGGGGTGAACATGATCGCGATGAACGAGATGATCGTGATGCCGATGATGCGCCGGGTGGGGCCGGCCGCGGTGCCCGGGATGCGCCCCTTGCGCAGCGACATCGCCACCGACACGGCGAGCGCGACCAGCAGCGCCAGCACGGCGAAGCGGCGGGCCACCGACCCGTCCGGACTGGCCATGAACAGACGCTCGTAGCGGATGTGCTCGTCGAACCAGCTCAGGCTCGGGCCGACGGCCCGTTTGACCAGGCTGGCCTGGGCTTCACCGGCGAACGTCTGGTCGCGGAAGATCAGGATGGCGGTGACCGTGGCCGCCGCGAGGATGGGGGCGAGCAGCGGCAGCACGCCGAACTGGCGGGACCGGCGGCGGATGATCGTCTGCAGTGGCCCGATGGCCACCAGCAGGGCACCGATGGACGCGATGCCGGTCGGCCCGGAGAACAACGTCAATGCACCGACGATGCAGGCGATGGCGACGGGCAACAGCCTGCTGGTCGCCACGGCCCGTTCCACCGAGCACCAGGTCAATAGGATGCCCAGCGCGATGATCGGTTCGGGCCGCAGTCCGTTGTTCAGCGGCAACCAGAACGCCAGGAACACACCGGCCGCCGTCCACGCCGCGGCCCGGGAATGCTTGACCGCGTCGCCGAGCCGGGGGATCACCTCCCGGCTGAGCACCCACCAGCACGTCAGCGCGATCACCAGGGTGGGCAGCCGCATCCAGATGCTGGTGGTGCTGACGTGCGCCCACAGCGCCAGCAGGTCGTAATACCAGCCGAACGGTGCTTCCGGGGTGCCGAACCAGCGGTAATAGTTGGCCATGTAGCCGGCGTGCTCGGAGACCCGGGCCATGGTCAGGATGTAGCCGTCGTCGGCGGTGTTCGCCCCGACGAAATGCCACCACACCAGCACCGCGGTGACCAGCACGTCCAGCCCGCTGATCGACCACCAGCGGGGCGGCAGAAAGCGGCGGTGCCGCGTCCCGTCCGCGCGGTCCATCAAGTGCAGCGCGATCAACGCGACGACGGTCAGCGCCACGCCGAGCGCCATCGCCGCCGATTTCAGCCAGGTCGGCGCGCTGCTGTAGCGGGTGTCGACGGTGGCCGTGAAGCTCAGGCCCGGGGGCGCCGGGCCGGACAGGTCGGTGAAGACGCCGACGATCTGCGGCCGGAAGTCGTAGCCGCTGCGCTCACCGCGCAGCGGAGCGCCCGGGTGCTCGGCGTTGGGTCCCTGGGTCAGTCCGACGAATTCGGCGGTCACCTTGTCGGCGTGCGCGATGAACGTCAACTGCCGGCACACGGGGCTGAGCACCTGGCTCAACGGTGCCACCACCACCGGGACGTTGCGCACGACGACCACCAGGTCGTCGTTGGCCCGTTCGATCAGCAGGCCGCGGTCGACGGCTTTCGGCGCCTGCTTGGGCACCGTTGACAGCAGCACGGTGCGGGCGGCGCTGGGGGGTCCGGACAGCCCGGCAGCGGCCTGGCAGGGCACGCTGATGCGCAGGTCGGTCGCGACGTAACCGATCAGCGGCGCCTGCACGCTGGCGAACACACCGTTCTGCGGCCAGTTCAATTCGGCGGTGGTCTGTTTGACCGGCAGCAGCGGGGTGGCGAGCGCCAGGGCCGCGCCGAGCAGCCCGGCGACGACCGCGACGAGCCGGGCGACCCGATACTCGCGGTCGGGTCGGTCGGTCACCGCTGCGGGGTCGGCTGAGACGGTCTGGGCGTTCGCCTCGGCGGTGGTCAAAGTGCGCCGCTCTTCCCCCGCAAGCGGGAGGTGCTCCTGCCCCATCGCTCGGGCTGGATTGTCGCTGGCGCGGCTCACGCTGGTAGATGGTAATTGCCCGCCATCTGCAGTTTCCGTCGCCATCAGTCCGGTGCCGCCGGTATGCGGATTGCCAGGACGAACGGCCCGATGGTCTGCACGGTGAACCGTGGGTCGGCGAACAGCGCCGCCTTGAGGTCGACGGTGTAGCGGCGGACGTTGGGCTGATTGGGATACACGTCTTCGGCCAGTCGCAGGGTGTAGGAGTCGTTCGCGCCGCGGCGCATCAGAAACACCGTCGGCGGCGGCCAGGGCAGCGTGTCCAGGGCGTGGACGAACTGATCGGCGGTCTTGAGCTTGGCCCAGCTTCGGATCTGCGCCGCCCGCAGGTCGAACTGCGCCAGCGGGTTGGCGTAATGCGACGTCAGCCCTTGGAAGCCGAAGTAGGGATAGAAGGACAGGAAACTGTAATCGGCGGTGAGCACTATCGTCTGGTCGCGCGGCCTGCCGGTCACCTGGGTGATGACGGTGTCGACAGCGGGGTAGTACCTCTCCGAGCCAGGCGGACGACGGTCACCCCGGTGGCCGTGGCCGTCGGTGTCGGTGTAAGCGATAGTGATGTCCGGCCGCAACACCTCGGGGATGTCCTGGCTGAATCCGATCGCTCCGACCAGCCCGAGCGCGGCGGCGACCGGCAGCACGCCGCGGCGCCAGGCCCGACCCCGGTCGCTGCCGCGCATAAGTGCCGCCAGAGCTTGGGCGAGCTCGACGAAGCCGAACGCCCCCGCAGCCGCCAAGAGCACCGTCAAGGTGGATTGCAGCCGGAAGGACAGCAGCGTGGTGCGGGCCAGCGTCGTAAGCATGGAAAGCAGCGACCACAGGTACACCGACAGCACGCCGATAGCCAGCGCTGACGCCCGCACCGACGAGCGGGCCCGCACGACCAGCCACACCGCGCCGATCATGCACAGCGCACCGAGCAGGGTGAACTGGAGCATCGGGAAGGTCAGTTCGGCGCCGTCGGCGGGCAGATAGTGCCAGGCGCTACCGGTGTTGCTGACCGGAGCGTGCCGGGCCCGCAACAGGAAGGGCAGCCAGGTGGTGGCGGCGATGGCGGTGGCGATGACGGCGATGACGAGCAGTCGGGCCAGCGGATCCAGCGCCGCGCGAACTCCGTGCTGCCGCCAACGGGAGGCGGCCAGCAGCAGCGCCATCAGCGCCAGGGTGAACGCGGTGTAGACGAAGAGCAGGGTGTAGAAGGTGGCGGTGCAGCCGAGGAAGATTCCGGTGCCTGAGACTGCGGCCCAGCCGGCTGTCCAGCCGGCATGCCCGAGCGTGCTGCCAGGCGCACCTTCGACCTCGAGTGTGCGGACAGCCGCGCGTTGGCCGGCTCGCATACCTGACCATGCCAGCACCAGCACCGGCGGCAGCAGCACCGCGATCATGGCCGCGTACGGTTCCGGCGAACTGTAGGCCAGCGTCACCGCGGTGGTGGCGGTGGTGACGATCAGCGCGAACTCGAATCGGACCATGCGCGACCACAACACCAGGGCCAGCGCGGTCGCGATCGTGATCGAAGTGATGGCCCAGGGCTGGTAGATCGCCCATCCGGGGTTCTTGGTGAGCGCCGCCAGCCGCCCGCCGATCCAGAACCAGCCCGGCGGGTAGAACGCCGGCAACCCCGCATAGGTCATGTCGCGCAGCGCCGGAGCGTCGGTCAACCGGGTCAGGTATTCGGTGCGGAACTGCTGATCCACCGAAACGCCGAACAGGTACAGCTTCGTCGCGCCCAGCGGCATGGCCAGCGTCACCACCGAGAACGCCGACAGTAAGACCAGCGCGCCCAGCTGCGCCAGCAGCCGGCTGGCTTTGCGGCCGCGGCGCCACAGCCAGCCGACACCGACCAGACCGAGGATGCAGGCCACCTGCCCGACGGTGGTCAAAGCGTGCAACTGGTTCGACGACGGGTACGCCGGCCACTGCACACTTTGGATGGCAGCCAGGGAGATCACCGACACCCCGACGGCCACCACTACCGCGACGGCCAGCTGGCCGACGGTTCCCAACGCGTTGCGCATCTAAATGGGCAGCCTGCGAAAGATCGGCCGCGGAATATGCCGTAGCACCATCATCACGTAGCGGAAAGCGCCGGGTGCCCACACCAGTTCTTTACCTTTGGCCGCAGAGGTCACCGCCAGGTTCGCGACGTATTCCTTATCGACGGTCAACGGCGCCTCCTTGATGTGGGCGCTCATCCGGGTCCGCACTTGTCCCGGACGGATGACCAGGACGTGCACACCGCTGGGCCGCAACGCCTCGCCCAGGCCGAGGTAGAAACCATCAAGACCGGCCTTGGTGGAGCCGTACACGAAGTTGGAGCGGCGTATCCGTTCACCGGCCACCGTGCTCATCGCGATGATCTGACCGTAACCCTGCGCGCGCATCTTCTCGCCGAGCAGCACACCCACCGATACCGCTGCGGTGTAGTTGATCTCGGCGATCTGAACCGCTTTGCGCTGGTTCTGCCACAGCTCTTCGGCGTCACCGAGCAGGCCGAACGCGACGATCGCGACGTCGATATCTCTTCTGCCACCGCCATCGCTGAACGCGGTGTCAATCACCGAAGGATGGCTGGCGGTATCCACCGCGTCGAAGTCGATGAGCTGCACCGTTTTCGCCCCGGCCGCCTTCATCTGCGCGACGGCGGCGTCCCGGCCCGGATCGTCGGGAAGCGCGGCGAGCACGATGCGGGCATGCGCATTCTGCAGGTAGCGCTCGCAGATCGCCAGCCCGATCTCTGAGGTGCCGCCCAGCAGCAGGATGGTCTGCGGGTTCCCCACCGCGTCTAGAACCATGGGCGCACCATCTAGAGCAACTCCAAACGTCGGGCCATGTCCGAGGCGAACACTCCGGTCGGATCGACTTTGCGGCGCAACGCGATCCACTCGTCGATGCGCGGGTACATGGCGTGGAAGACGTCCGCGGTGGTGCGGTTGTCTTTGCCGGTGTAGAGCCGGCCGCCGAATTCCAGTACGCGCCGGTCGAGTTCGTTGAGGAACTCGTTGAGCCCGGGTTTGATCGGGAAGTCGACGCACACGTTCCAGCCCGGAATCGGGAAGCTGAGCGGTGCCCGGTTGCCGGGCCCGAACAGCTTGAATACGTTGAGGAATGAGTAATGGCCGGATCCCTGAATGTCTTTCATGATGCTTTTGAACTCGTCGACCGCTTCGGTGGGCACCACGAACTGATACTGGCCGAAACCCGCTGAGCCGTAGGCCCGGTTCCACTCGCCGAACATATCCAGCGGGTGGTAAAACTGCGTCAGGTTCTGAACCTTCCCGCGATAGCTGCCGGATTTGCGGTACCACAATTCGCCGATCGGCACGAAGGTGAGCTTGTTCGCCAGTCCGTTGGGGAAGAGGTCGGGGAAGGTAAACAGTTGCGGCGCATCAAATTTTAGGGGATCACGCTGCAACTTCTTCGGCAGTTGGTCCAGCGTGGCCAATGATCCTCGCGAGATCGCGGCCCGGCCCAGCTTCGGTGGCGCACTGATCGCGTCGAACCACGCGCTGGAATAGGTGTAGTGCGCCTCGCTGCCGTCGCTGTGGAAAGCGATGGTCTCGTCCAAGCCGTGAGTGACGTCGCCGTCGGCGATGAAGTACGCCGTCTCGGTCGGTGTCATCTCGATGGTGGCGCGCAGCACGATGCCGGTCAGCCCGTTGCCGCCGACGGTGGCCCAGAACAGGTCTGATGCTGCTTTATCCGCGCCGTCCGGGGTGAGGTGGCGGATCTGCCCGTCGGCGGTCAGCAACTCCATCGACCGCACATGATTGCCGAAGCTGCCTGCGCTGTGGTGGTTCTTGCCGTGGATGTCCGAGCCGATCGCGCCGCCGACGGTGACCTGCCGGGTGCCCGGCAGCACCGGGACCCACAATCCGAACGGCAGCGCAGCCTTCATCAACTGGTCCAGGCTCACACCGGCATCGACGTCGGCCAGTCCGGTGTCGGCGCTGATCGAGTGAATGCAATTCAGCGGGGTCATGTCGATGACCAGTCCACCGCCGTTCTGCGCGTTGTCGCCGTAGGAGCGGCCCAGCCCGCGCGCGATGACCCCTCGCCCGCCGGCGTCGGCCACCCGTGCGACCGCCTTCGCGATCACTTCGGGGTCCGGGGTGGACAGCAGTTGGGCCACCGACGGCGCGGTCCGGCTCCATCCGTGCAGCCGGACGGTGGTGGTCGTCAAATCGCTGCTCAACATCGTCACAGAGGGTACCGCCTGCGGAGATGACCTCAGCGCAAGCGGAAGATCACCGAGCGTTGCACGATGAAGTTGATCACCGACGCGGTGGCCTGCGCGATGACGAACGCCACCGCCTTCGCCCACGCGTGCTGGTGATAGTGAAAGGCGTGCAAGCAGACGTGGTTGATGCCGACCTGAGTGATGAAGGTGACCGCATAGAGCACCATCACGGCGAAGAAGCGCGCTGTGCTGGGCGCGGCCTGGAACGTCCATCGCCGGTTGATGAGGTACGCGACGATGGTGCCGGCCACGAAGCTGGTCGCTTTGGCGGCGTCGATTTGCAGGTGCGCCACCAGGTCGAGCACCTGGTACAGCCCGAAGTCGACGATCGCGGACAGCGCACCGGTGACGACGAATCGCCACACCTGCGTCGTAAGGCTCAAGGGCGCGGGTGCCGGGGCGATCGGGGCCATCGCCGAGAAGCTTACGTGCTCGGGGCGCTCAACTCGTCGATCACCGACGTGTGCTGCGTCGGCCTTGGCACGTTCCGGCCGAGCAGCTGCCGACCAGGATGTGGCTCAACGACTATCGGGCGGGGCCGACTTCCGCTGATCGGCGAGCAGTCAGAACTGTCGGCGACGTCGACCGCGATTGCGGCCTCGGCCACCTAGCGCGTCTTTGACTTTTTCGCCGGCGTCTTTGAGGTCTGATTTGACCTGGTCGCCCATGCCGCGACTTTCCAGATCGCGGTTCCCACTGGCGCGGCCAAAGTCTTCTTTCGCTCTCCCACCGAGCTTCTGAAGCTTGTTTCTAACCTTGTCGATCGCACCCATAGCGAGTCCTCCTTTGCCAGTGACTCGCGTACCCGTCCTGGGCGGTGGTCAATCGGCGGCTCATCGAAGCTGGTGGCAAACCGCCTCCGCCGGCGTCGACCCATCAGCGCAGCGCTATACCCAGTACGGCACCCGGGCGCGGTACTGGCGCATCGCCCACGCGGCGCACAGCCAGCCGACGGCTGTCAGCACCAGCACCACCAGCCAGTGCCGCAGCTCCTGATGGGCGCCCAGCAACGGCGCACGCACGATGTCCAGATAGTGCAACAGGGGATTGAGCTCGACAATCTTCGCCCAGCTTCCCGCGCCCTGCTGCCGCAACGTCTCGTCGTTCCAGATGATCGGCGTCATGAAGAACAGCAGCTGGACCACGGAGAACAGCAGCGGCCCGATGTCGCGGTAGCGGGTCGCAAGGATGCCGAAGCACAGCGACACCCACACGCAGTTCAGCACGATCAGCACCAGCGCCGGGACCACCGCGAGATCGGCCCACGACCACGGTTTGGGATAGATGATCGCAATGACGAGGTAGATGACGACGTTATGCGCGAACAGGATCATCTGGCGCCAGACCAGCCGGTAGACGTGCACCGACAATGGGGTCGGCAATTGTTTGATCAGCCCTTCGTTGGAGACGAACACGTCGGCGCCCTCGAGGATGGCGGCGTTGATCAGGTTCCAGATGATCAGCCCGAGCGTGACGTAGGGCAGGTGCACCGACAGCTCGAGATGGAACAGCTTGGAGTACAGGCCGCCCATCGCCACCGCGGTGGTGCCGGTGGCGATGGTGATCCAGAACGGGCCGAGCACCGACCGGCGGTACCGCTGCTTGATGTCTTGCCATCCGAGGTGCAACCACAGCTCGCGACGGCGGTACCCGTCGATAAGGTCGCGACGGGCCCGATTGAGGGTCTTCGACTGGGCGGCGGCGTCGGTGAAAGTCATCTGCGCCGCCCTTCCCCCGCAAGCGGGAGGTGCCCCCACCTCATCGCTCGTGCCAATTTGTCGCCACCGCGCGTCACGGCCACTCTCCGGGTCGGGTGAATCGTTCGCGACGCCCCAGCCGGCGCAGCCGGAACCACTCCGCCAAGCCTGCGGGGTCGCGCCGCGAGACCAGGAAGAACCAGCCGAACCGCAGCCACTCTTGCGGCAGCAGTTTACGCAGGCCGGGCTGCGCCAGCAGGTAGCCGCGGTTGCGGTAGGTGTAGAACCGCTTCGTCGGGTTGTCCGGGTACTGGGTGTGCATCCGACCGCCCAGGATGGGTTTGAACTCCGCGGACCCGCACGGATGCAGGTACGCCGCGTTCAGGCAGGTGCCGAACCGCAGACCGGAGCGCACCAACCGGCGGTGCATCTCGACCTCGTCACCGCGGATGAACAGCCGCAGGTCGGGCACCCCAATCACATCCAGTGCCGACGCCCGGAACAGGGCGCCGTTGAACAACGAGGCGATCCCGGGCAGCAGATCCTGGCCTGGTGCGGTGCGCAGTTCGCTGACCAGTCGCCGCCACACCAGGCCGCGCCGGAGCGGGAATGCCAGCCGGGCCGGGTCGTCGGCGTTGCACACCATCGGTGACACCTCGGCCAACCCGTGCCGTTCGGCGCATGCCAACAACGTTTCCAGCACCCGGCTGCCCTGCGGATGGCCGTCGTCGTCGGCCAGCCATACCCAGTCGGCGCCGTGCGCCAAGGCCTGCAGCATGCCCAGCGCGAACCCGCCGCCGCCGCCGAGGTTGTGGCGGGAAGCAAGGTATGTCGTCGGGACGGGTTGACCGGCGACCAGGTCGCGGACCCGCTCGTCCGCGCCGTTGTCGACGACGATCAGGTGGTCGGGCAGCCGGGTCTGGGTGGTCAGCACGTCCAGCGACTTGGCTAATTCGTCGGGACGCTGGTGTGTGACGACGACGGCGCAGATCGTAGTCATGCGCCGCTCCTCCGCATCGTCTCCTCGCGACCTGGGGTGCCCCCGCGCTCTGCATCGTCGCCGGCGGTCCGGTTACTCATCGCTGAGCGCTCCCCGCGCGAACGGCCGGCTGGTCTCGGTCAGCACCTCGCGCACATGGCGGGCGGCGTCCTCGCCCTCATAGGAGCGCACGACGTCCTCGATGCCACCGGTGAGGCGCACGGTGCCGTGATCGATCCACATCGCCGTCTTGCACAGCCGGGCCAGGAATTCGTTGGAGTGGCTGGCGAACACCAGGATGCCGGAGCGCTGCACCAGCTGCTGCAGCCGGGACTGCGCCTTCTTGAGGAAGTCGGCGTCCACCGCGCCGATACCTTCGTCGAGCAGCAGGATCTCGGGGTCGATGCTGGTCACCACCCCCATCGCAAGGCGTACCCGCATCCCGGTGGAGTAGGTGCGCAGTGGCATCGCCAGGTAGTCGCCGAGCTCGGTGAATTCGGCGATCTCGTCGACCTTGGCCAGCATCTGGCGCCGCGTCTGGCCGAGGAACAGACCGCGGATGATGATGTTCTCGTAACCGGAGATCTCCGGGTCCATGCCGACCCCGAGATCGAACACCGGCGCCACCCGCCCACGCACCGTGGCCGAGCCGCGCGTCGGCTCGTAGATGCCCGAGAGCAGCCGCAGCAGCGTGGACTTCCCGGCGCCGTTGTGCCCGACGAGGCCAACGCGGTCGCCCAGCGTCAGCGACATGGTGATATCTCGCAGCGCTTCGACGACCACCACGTTGGAGGTGTTGCGGCCGATGGTGCCGCCGGCTTTGCCCAGAAACGTCTTCTTCAGCGACCGCGATTTGGCATCGAAGATGGGAAACTCCACCCACGCGTTGCGTGTCTCGATGTAGGGCCCGGGTGTCGACACCGCTGTCTCTGCCAACAGGTCTTAGAGGTACTGCCCGGTGCCCGAGTGCCCGTGGCCGCCGCCCCGCCCGATCCCCGGTGGCAGGGCTCCCTGGGCACCATGGCGCATCGACTCCAGCTGTGCGCGCGCAGCCATCTGCTGGGCGAACAGGGCCGTCTGAATGCCGTGGAAGAGCCCTTCGAGCCAACCGACCAGCTGGGCCTGGGCAATGCGCAGCTCGGCGTCCGATGGGGCAGCGTCCTCATCGAACGGCAGGGTGAGCCGGTCCAGTTCGTCGCGTAGCTCCGGCGCCAGGCCTTCTTCGAGTTCGCGGATGCTGGTGGCGTGGATGGTGCGCAGCCGGTTGCGGCTGGCGTCGTCCAGCGGTGCGGCGCGGACCTCCTCGAGCAGTTGCTTGATCATGGTGCCGATCCGCATCACCTTGGCGGGCTGCTCGACGAGGTCGGCCAGCGACGGGTCATCGGAGTCGGCGTCGTCCCGGTCGGAAATCAGTCGGGGGTCGAGGTCGCCACCGATGATCTCGATGTCGTCGTCGCCGTTGCCGATACTCAATTCAGTCACTCTCCTTCTTCGCCTCTTCCAGCCGGTGGCCCGCAGGCCGGTCAACGCCTGTTGGGGGATTCCGTCGCGACCGAGCCGTTGCTGGGTCCGCGCCATTCGTAAATGGTGGCTCCACCGTTGTCGTAGATCCTGGCCCATGACTTCGACTTGTCCAGTGACCTTAGTCCGTCGGGGATGACGAATCCCCGCACTATCGGCGCGCTGAGCAGTACGTAGCGGATGTCGAGTACCCGGACCGCCTCCCGGGCACGCGGATTGGTGTCTGCGTCGTCCGCGTAGGCCCAGAAGGTGAAGCGGTAATAGCCCGGCCCCTGCTGAACGGGATAGTCGTAGTGCGTCCACAGCGGATGCAGGTCGGCCACCGCGTACATCCACGCGGTGCCGTCGGTATTGCCGTTGCCGATCAGGGTCTGCTTGGCTCCCGGCAGGGCGGCCAGATATGCCATCGCGTCGAGGTCTCGCTGGTCGATGATGACTTTGTCGTACTTGTCGCCGAACAGGAATCGGTGCCGCGGGAAGTAGTGCCATTCGCTGACCAGGCTGACCACCGCGATCAGCACCACCGTGACGGCCGCCCATACCGGCGCGGCGACCGCCCGGGTGGTGCGCTGCTCGAACCGCCCGCGCAGGAACGCCACCGACGTGGCGGCGAGCCACGCCAGCGCCACTGCGGCCATCGGCGCCAGCAGCAGCGTCGTCGCCGCGGCCAGCCGGCGAGGGTCTTTGTAAAAGAACTCGCCGAACGCCCCGGCCACCGCGCCGATCGGGCCGCCCAGCGGCGTTCCGGCGTCGACGTTGACCACCACCAGCAGCAGCCAGACCGCCGGCGGCCACCAGATCTTGTGGCACAGCAGCACTATCCCGCCGGCGACGGCCAGCCCCATCAGCGCGTACTGCACCGGAAAGTCGTTGAGGTGCCGCGAATGCTGAAACACCGCGTCGAACAGTCCGCGCTTCTTACTCAGGTAGGTAAGGAACGAATGCCCGGCGATGATGTCTTCTTGCTGACGGACGCTGATGAACTGCGGCAGCAGGATCAGCCCGGTGGTCACGGCGACCGCGGCGAGGGTCACGACATCGGCCGACCGACCGCGCACCGGGTGCGGCAGTGCTTCCAGCAGCCACCAGGCGGCCAGGAAGAGCAGGACGACGATTCCGCCGGTGATGTGCACCGAGAACACACCGGTCAGCGCCAGCACCGCCACCGGGATGCGGTCGCGGTGCCGCAGCGTGGAGGTGATCAACGCGAACGTGGGCGCCGCGATGCCGTAAGCGGCCAGGTTGGGCATCGCGGCGGTGTCGAATTCGACGTAGGGGACCGCGGTGAACGATGCGGACAGCACCGCCGCCGCTGCGGACGGCACGGCGGTCTGCCACTCGGCGGAGACCGACGATGCAGAGTTAGATGCCGAGGCTGAGGAGGCCGACCGTCTAATCGGGGTGCGGACACGCAGCATCCGCCAGGTCAGTACCGCCGCGCTTACCGGAAACAGCCACACCGAGCCGGCCAGCGAGCTGAGTGTGTAGCCGGTCGTCGGCGCCGCACCGGTGAGCTGACAGAACACCGCGACCAGCGCGTGGAAGGCCGACGGGTAGTAGAGCAGCGCGTGGGTCTCGACATTGCGCAACTCACCCATGTGCGTCGACGAAGCCTGACCGGTGTCGAGGATGAACCGCACCTCGTTGGCGTGCCAGACCGCATCCCAGGTGCTGGGCACCGACTGCCAGTGCGGAATGCCGCGGAGCGCCGCGTAACCGATCAGCAGCGCGCCCAGAGTTACCCCTGCGGCCACCGCGACCGCCGGCCACCTGCTGACGGCATGGGATTCGCCGGCGCGGTCGCGGAAGCGCGACAACACCAGCGACAACACCATGATGGCGACCGTGACCACCGCGAAGGTGGCCAGCGCTGTCCAAGCGTTCCAAGGGATTCCGAGCGCGCCGAATGGAATGATGGCCAGCGCGACCATTCCGTAGGTCAGAGCCGGAGCGACCGCTACCGCGATCGGCCAGGTTAGCTGAGCGCTGCGGGCGACGACAGCTCCCGGCAGAATGAGTACGAGCAACCCCATTGCGATTCCGAAGCCCAGCCCCACTCGACTAGTATGGCTGGCCGGGTGGCCGGGCTCGGGACGGCGGGACTTATCTGGTCGCCCCGCTACCGTCGCGAGTTGCGAACTGGCAGAAACTCTAAGGTGGCTGGCATGGCATACGACGTCGCCCGGGTGCGCGGCCTGCACCCGTCGCTGGGCGACGGCTGGGTGCACTTCGACGCGCCCGGCGGGATGTTGATACCGGAGTCGGTGGCGACGACGGTGTCGACGGCCTTCCGCGGCTCGGTCGCCAATACCACCGGCCCCCACCCGTCGGCGCGCCGCAGTGCCGCGGTGCTCGAAGCCGCCCGCCAGGCGGTCGGTGACCTGGTTAACGCCGACCCCCGGGGCGTGGTCCTGGGCGCCGACCGTGCTGTTTTGCTGTCTTCGCTGGCCGACGTGTCGTCATCGCGGGCCGGCCTGGGTTACGAAGTCGTCGTCAGCCGCATTGACGAGGAGGCGAACATCGCCCCCTGGCTGCGAGCAGCGAACCGCTTCGGCGCCAAAGTGAAGTGGGCCGAAGTCGACATTGAAACCGGTGAACTACCCCCATGGCAGTGGGAGAGCCTGATCGGCAAACCGACCCGGCTGGTGGCGGTCGCGTCCGCCTCGGGCACTTTGGGCACGGTCACCGACCTGCGTGGGGTGACCAAGCTGATTCACGACGTCGGCGGACTGGTGGTCGTCGACCATTCCACTGCCGCGCCCTACCGGTTGATCGACATCGACGAGATCGACGCGGACGTGGTGGCGGTCAACGCCGTCGCGTGGGGTGGGCCACCGATCGGCGCGTTGGTGTTCCGCGACCCGTCGCTGATCGACTCGTTCGGCTCCGTCTCGACCAACCCGTACGCCACCGGACCCGCGCGGCTCGAGCTGGGCGTGCATCAGTACGGGCTGCTGGCCGGTGTCGTCGCCAGCATCGAATACCTGGCATGCCTGGACGAGTCCGCGCGCGGCAGCAGACGCGAACGTCTTGCGGTGTCAATGCAATCGGCCAGCTCGTATCTGACTCGGATCTTCGACTACCTGATGGCGGCGCTGCGGTCGTTGCCGCCGGTGATGGTGATCGGCCGCCCGGAGGTGCATATTCCGGTGGTCAGTTTCGCCGTCAACGACGTGCCGGCCGAACGCGTGGTGCAGCGGCTGGCCGACAACGGGGTACTGGCGATCGCCAACGCCAGTTCCCGTGTGCTCGACGTGATCGGCGTCAACGACATCGGCGGAGCGGTCACGGTGGGGTTGGCGCACTACTCGACGACCGGGGAGGTCGACCAGTTGGTGCGTGCGCTGGCGTCGTTGGGCTGAGACCCACAGCTGACCGCGAAAGTGCAGATTCGTACGGTTCTGCCGGCGTGTCGCGGATTAAACAGCAGAGTCGCGACCAGTGCGGCTAGTCGACCGTCAGCACTACTTTGCCGGTGACCCCACTGGACGACAGCAGCTGGTGTGCTTTTCCGGCTTCGGCGATGGGCAGCCGCGCGCCGATGACCGGCCGCACCCGGCCGTCAGCAAACATCGGCCAGACCGACTCCACCACTGCCTGCACGACGTGACTCTTGCTGTGCGGGCCAGTCGCGGGCCGTGCACGCAGCGTGGTGCCGATAACCCGGGCGCGTTTGCTGAGCAATTTGCCGAGGTTGAGTTCGCCCTGTACTCCGCCCTGCATACCGATCACCACCAGCCGGCCGTCGGTGGCCAGCGCGTCGATGTTGCGGTCCAGGTATTTCGCGCCAATGATGTCGAGGATGACGTCGGCGCCGGCCCCGGCGGTTTCTTCCCGCAGCCGGGCAACGAAGTCTTCATCGCGGTAAGAGATGGTGATGTCGGCGCCCAGGTCACGGCAGAACTGCAGCTTCTCCGCCGACCCCGCGGTGACCGCCACCCGAGCGCCCAGCGCCCTGGCGATCTGGATGGCGTGGCTGCCGACTCCGCTGGCGCCACCATGAAGTAGCACGAGCTCACCACTACTCAGATGCGCGTTCAGGACCAGGTTCGACCAGACGGTGCAGGCGACTTCCGGCAGGCCAGCGGCGTCGTGCAGGTCGACGCCGTCGGGAATCGGCATGACCTGTCCGGTGGGCACTGCGGTGTATTCGGCGTAGCCGCCGCCTGCCAGCAACGCACACACCGGTTGTCCTGAGGACCATCCGGTAACGTCGTCACCGACTTCGGCGACGACGCCGGCGACCTCCATGCCGATGATCTCGCTGGCGCCCGGCGGCGGCGGGTAGTGGCCCGCGGCCTGCAGCACGTCAGCGCGGTTCACCCCGGCGGCGCCGACCTTGATCAGCACCTCATCGCGCCCCGGCCGCACGTCGGGCACTTCTTGCCAGAGCAGTTCATCGGCGGATTCGGCGACGATCGCACGCATGAGGAATACGCTACTACCTGCGGATTTGTCTGGTTCGGCGACGGCCGACGCTCTACTATTGCGCCATGGAAGGCCTCATCGCGGGCCGAACACCGGGCGACATGCCGGGGCTCGACATCGCCGAACAGAAGTCGTGGCAGAACTTCCTGGATTGTGGACTACGCCTGTATGCGGCGTTGAACCGCCGGTTGACCGACGAACACCAGCTGTCGCTGACCGACGTACGCGTGCTGGATCTGCTGTGCAACGCCCCCGACGGGTCCGCGCGGATGGGTGATCTGGCCGAGGCGCTGGCGTCGTTGCCCAGCCGCTTGACCAGACAGATCGGTCGGCTGGAGGCACAAGGTCTGGTGCGGCGCTGCGCCAGCTCCGATGACCGGCGCGGCGTAGTCGCCAGCATCACCGAAGACGGTCGCATCGTGTCAAGGCAGGCCATGCTGACCTATGCCCATGCCGTGCGGTCGCACTATCTGGGCCAGTTGTCGCGAGCACAGATGGCGGCGATGGGGGAGAACTGCCGGCGGGTAAGCACCGCGCTGAAGCGCTCGGACCGTGCGGCCAGGCTGGGACGGAACTGAAAGCCTGCCCGTGGGCTGTGCCTCGGCGCCCGCTACGCCGCTACGCTTTACGGCGGTGGCGTGGCAGAGCGGCCTAATGCACTCGCCTTGAAAGCGAGAGACGGCTAAAACCGTCCGGGGGTTCAAATCCCTCCGCCACCGCTTTTTGCGCAGGCGATTCGAGGTCGCCGAATCCGGTGGACGTCAATGCAGCGTCGGCGCGTAGCGCAGCACGGCGCCGACGCCGTCGGCCGGGGTGATCCGCTCGTCGGTGCGCACCAGCGCCGCACTGACCGAGACCGCGAAGAACGGCAACGCCTCGTCGGCGCGCAAAGTCTTGGCCGGTGCCGCCCCTTGTTCGGACAGCACTTCAGGCGTCGGGGCAACGGTGGTGAGCTCTTCGTCGGCGACGACGGTGGCGTCCCCGAGTTCACCGATGATCAACGTCTCGACGGCGCCTTGGCGCAGCGCTGAGGTCACCGGACCTAGGCCTTCGGCGGCCAGCCCGGATTGGCGGCTCAGCTCGGCGGCGAACTTCTCTGCGATGTCCTCCAGGGCGGCGTTGCGGCGCTTCGCCAGCTCTGCCTCGATGGCGTCCTGCACTTCGTCGAAGTCGTGCCCGCTGTTGCGCGCACCGACCTCCAGCGCCACCGCGAGATGGGCGACGTGTTGAGGCAGCGCCGAATGCAGATCCGACCGTGACCGCACTTCCCCGACGATGAACACCACTTGAGCCGCGGTCTGGTCGACCAGCTCTGCGATGCGGTCAGCCGCCGCCCGCATGTTCTTACGGGCGGCTTCTTCGGTGCGCCGCTGTGGTTGGTCGTACCCGGCGCTCTCTGCTCCGGCCGCCTTGTGCACCGGGTAGCCACCCCCGTCCACAGTTTCCGAGCCGAGGCCTCCGTCGCGGTGCAAGGTGATGTCGGCCCCGGTGTGGTCGACGCTCGCAAGCACGTACGTCGGCTGGTCCGAGCTGTGTTCCACGATCGGCACCAGGTAGGGCAGTTCAGAGACCCGGACGATGGGGGTGGCGGAAGGGCGCAGCAGGTGCTCATTGATGAGCACGCCGTCGGCGCCGGCGATCACCGCGCGTCCGCTGCGGCCGGCCGGCGGGCGCAGATTCCGCACGGCGTCCTCGATTGCGGCAACTACCGACTCGTCGGCACCCTGCTCGACCAGTTCCTCGCGCACCCCACGCCACTTCAGATCGAGCTGAGCCTCGGCGTCCTCGGTGTCGTGGGTGTCCTCGAAGTAGACAGACGCAAACGGGCCTTTGGCGGTCAGCAATCGGCGAAAGCGGTCGGCATCCATGCCCCTCTTAGTTGCCCACCAGATCCGCGGACAAACGCTCGGCCGCTAGGCCCGGTCACCCTCGGTGTCGTCGAAGAAGCGCCACTCACCGTCGGCCTCGACTTCCATCCGCCAACCCAGCTCGCTGTTGTCGGCCTGCTGGTCGACGAACCAGGCGTGCGCGTCGTCGGCGCTTGCGATGTCTTTCGTCGCGACCACTTCGCCATGCGGGTTGAGCACTCGGTAGTTAGCCATAGGGAACTATTTACCCGTCCGCCGCTATCCCAATCGCCGGATTGCCGGGGTCAGCGGCCGCCAGAGCGTGGTAGCGCGGCGGTGATCGTGTTGAGCAACATGCCGTAGCGCTTGGCTTCCGGGTCCCGGCCCGGCTTGCCGCTGCTGATCAGCCCGGCCGCCAGGTTGCGTTCGGGATCAGCCCAGACCGCGATGTTCGTCAGGCCCAGATGGCCGAACGCCGCCGGCGCGTTGCGGCCGAACGGCCCGAACCGCGTCGAACCGAGCATGTACCCGGTGCCCCAGCGAAGCGGCGCCAACCCCACCGCGAAGTCAGGCCGCAGCCGCCGGCTCTGCTGCACCGCCCTGCGCAGGGTTTCCGGCCGCATCACCTGCACACCGTCAAGTTCTCCACCGCGGCGGAGCAACTCGGCGAACCGCGAAAGCTCATCGGCGGTAGAGATCAGATTGGACGACGGGACCACCGTGGTGAGGAAGAACTCGGTGTTGGTGACGGGAATCATCTCGTGGATCGTGCCGCCGATGGCTCGGCGGAACGCAGCCGCGATCGGTGCCGGCAAGGGTTTGCCGGTGGCGTGACTGGGTGCGACCAATCCGACGTCCTGCTTGGCGACGCCGAAGTTGGTCCACCGGAAGTTGAGCGGGTCGAGGATCTCCGTCGCCAGAATTTCGCGGATGTTCTGGCCGGCGGCGGCTGAGACGATCTCTCGCATCAGCGGGCCCCAGGTCAACGCGTGGTAGAGGTGCAGCATCCCCGGCGGGTACAGCGGCTTGAGGTTGCCCAGTTGTTCGCGGGCGTATTTGCTGTCGTCGGCGCGGTTGAGGTCCGGTGTAGGTCCGGTCGGGAACGGCACACCTGCGCTGTGGGTCATCACGTGCCGGATTGTGGTGCGGTGCTTGCCATGACTGGTGTAGGTGGGGAGGTACTCGCACACCCGGTCGTCGAGCGAGAAGACGCCGCGTTCGGCCAGCATGTGCACGACGGTGGCGGTGATCGCCTTGGCCGAGGAGTACGCGCAAAACGGAGTTTCGGTCCGCACCGGCACTTTGTCGGCGTCCGGAGGGTCGGTCGGGGCGTTGCCCCACCCATGCCCGATAGCGCGGTTGAGGATGACCCGCCCGTTGTGCCGCAGGCACAGCTGAATCGCTGGATGAAAGCCAGCCTGATACCAGTGCCGGGTGGCCTGCCAGATCCGTTCGATCGCGGCTCGGTCGATGCCAGAATGGTCCTCTTCGCCGACTGCTGTCACGGCGTCCAGGTCGGCCGGAACACGAATTCGGCCATCCGGGGTCATCGGCAGCTTCGGCCGCCGCGGTTTGTCGGGCACGCCGCCTACTCCCCGGTGAACTGCGGCGGGCGCTTGGCGAACGCGGCCGAGATGCCCTCGGACAAATCCTTGGACGGCAGGAAAGCGGCATTCCAGGCAGCCACATAACGCAAGCTCGCCGAGACGGCCGAAATCCGTTGCTGGTCCAGGACGTCTTTGATGCCGTGCACGGTGAGCGGCGGGTTGGCGGCGATCTCGGCGGCGGTGTCGTGCGCTGCGGCCAGGGTGGCATCGGCGTCAGCGAACACGTCGTTGACCAGGCCGATTTTTTCGGCGCGGGCGGCGTCGATGTCTTTGCCGGTCAGCGCGAGCTCACGCAGCTGGCCGTCGTTCAGAATCAGCGGCAGCCGGGCCAGGCTGCCGACGTCGGCGACAATCGCCAATTTCACCTCGCGTACCGAGAATTTGGCGTCCGCGCTGGCGTACCGGATATCGACGGCGGAGATCAGGTCCACGCCGCCACCGATACACCAGCCGTGCACCGCGGCGATCGTCGGTGTACGGCAGTCCGCGACCGCCGTGATCGCGGCCTGCATGCGCTTGACCTCGGCGTGGAAATCCGCGCGGGGACGCGCTGAGGCGCCTTCAGCGAGCACCGGCGCAAGGGTGCCGCCCATCGCCGGCAGGTCCAAGCCGTAGCTGAAATTGCGTCCCGAGCCGGTGATGACGATGGCCCGCACTTCGCGGTCGGAATCCAGCTCGGCGAAGAGTTCGGGCAATTCCGACCAGAACGCCGGTCCCATCGCGTTGCCCTTGCCTGGCCCGACCAGCGTCACTTGTGCGACGTTGTCCTTGGCCTCGACGGTGACGGATTCGTAGGAGTCGCCCATATCCAGACCGTAGCGTTATGTGCATGTCCTCCGATCTGCGACCCGGCCCCGACTCACCGCCCACCGACGAGCTGCACAGCGCTGAGTGGGCGCTGGGTGTGGTGCAACAAGCGCTGCATCCGGTCTCGCGCGACGAGCTGACGCTGCAGACGCCCTGCGGAGACTTCGACGTCGCCCAACTGACCGATCACCTGGTCGACAACGTCAGCTCGATCGGCGCCGCCGTCGGTGCCGACCCCGTGGAGTTCGGTGCCGACGACTCAGTGGAGCTCCGCGTAGTGAAGGCCGGCCGGGCCGCGCTCGACGCCCTGCACCGGCACGGCCTGCAAGGCACTGCGACCTGGCGCGGCAACGACCTTCCGGTCAAGACCCTGGCGGCTGTCTTGACGTTCGGTTTGCTGGTGCATGGCTGGGACTACGCCGTGGCCACCGGACACCCCATCAAGGTTCCCGACTCGCTGGCCGACTACGTGTTCGGTTTGGCCGAGAAACTCATCACCCCTGATCGTCGCGCGGCGGGAGAATTCGCCGAGCCCGTCGAGCCGCCCGCTGACGCCGACGGTTTTGAACGGCTCATTGCGTTCACTGGCCGACAACCGCGCTAGGGAGCTTGCGCCGAACGTGACCATGGCGTCACATCCGGCGCCGAGCGCGACCATGGCGTCACGCTGGGCTGCATTTGAACCCGCTGCTCGCGCGCCAGCTCCGCGCGAATCGCAGCAGCGCATCGTTCTCCTGCGGTGCGCCGACGGTGACGCGAACACCGTCGGTTCCGTACGGGCGCACCACAATGCGGGCGTTGGCGGCCTGCTCGACGAAATCGAGCGTGCGAGCGCCCAACGGCAGCCACACGAAGTTGGCTTGCGACGTCGGCAGGTCGAACCCGGCGTCGCGCAGTCCGGCACTGACCCGGGCGCGTTCGGCGACGACGGCGTCGGTGCGAGCCAGCAATTCGTCCGCGGCGTGCAATGAGGCGAGTGCCGCGGCCTGGGAAATGCTGGTCGCGGTGAACGGCACATACGCCTTGTCCAGTGCGGTGATCAGCTCCGGATGGCCAACCGCGTAACCCACCCGCAGCCCGGCCAAGCCGTAAGCCTTTGAGAAGGTGCGCAATACAAGGACATTCGGGCGCTCACGTACCAGGCCCAAGCTGTCCGGCAGCATGTCGTCCCGGATGTATTCGACGTAAGCCTCGTCGATAGCGATCAAAATGTGCGCCGGCACCGTCTCGACGAACCGGATCAGCGCAGCTGGGTCGACGACCGTTGACGTCGGGTTGTTCGGGTTGCATACGAAGATCAACCGGGTGCGGTCGGTGACCGCGGCGAGCATCGCGTTCAGGTCGAAGGTGTGCTGACGCAGTGGCACTTGGATAGCGGTAGCGCCGGCCAGCCGGACTTGCAGCGGGTAGATCTCGAAGCTGCGCCAACCGAAGATCACTTCGTCACCCACCGACGCGCTGATCTGGACCAGTTGCTGGCACAGGCTCACCGAGCCGCAACCGACTGCGATGTGCTCGGCGGCCCAAGTGCCCACCGAGGCGCCGACCGCGCCGGAGTTCAGGTGCTTGGCCAAGGCCGACTTGAGGTCGACGCAACCGTTGTCCGGATAACGGTTGACCAAATCAGCGGCCCGCTCGATGGCTGTCCGGACGCTCGGTAGCGGCCCGAACACCGTCTCGTTGCTGGCCAGCTTGATGGCTCCGGGCACGCTCTTGCCTGGGACGTAAGCCGGTAACTCCGCCAGCTCGGGGCGCAGGCGGGCGGTCACGTCGCCAGCATATGCCGAGGCGTGTATAGGCTGTGCTCCCGGCGGTTCGGGTATCCAGGCGTGGTCGGGTACCCTCAGGAAGGTTCAAGGAGGCGTGCCAGAGCGGCCGAATGGGACTCACTGCTAATGAGTTGTCCTCTTACCGGGGACCGGAGGTTCAAATCCTCTCGCCTCCGCGGAGACAACTGAACGGGCGCCCGTAGCTCAACGGATAGAGCATCTGACTACGGATCAGAAGGTTGGGGGTTCGAATCCCTTCGGGCGCGCTCTTGCGATGTCTCGGGACATCGTGCACATGTGTCTCGGGACATCGTTCACGGTTTTGTTTGTGGTTGGTAGTCCCTGGTCGGGTCGAGGTGAAGCTCTCGCAGTAGTTGGCCGTCGGTAGTCACAACTCGGATGTGTAAGTCGTGGACGAGGATCAAGACGTGGGTGCCGGCGTAGCGGCGGCCCATGCCAATGTGGTGGAGGCGGCTGTTGTGGCGCAGGGTGAGCTTGCCGTTGGTGTCGATGCGGTCGTGGCGGATGCGATAAGCGCCGGCATGCAGTGGGGTGCCAGTTGGGGTTGCTTTGGGTCGGGCGAGGTAGGCCTGCTGTGGGGTGTGACGGCCAACGGCGCGGTGCGGGCGCACGGTGTTGTAGTAGGCGCAGAAAGTGTCGAGCTGGGCTTGTAGCTGCGCGATGGTTGGTGCCGGGCTGTGGTGGGTGAGCCATTTTTTGAGGGTTTGGTGGAAGCGCTCCACTTTGCCGCAGGTTTGCGGATGGTAGGGGCGGCAGTGACCAAAGCTGATGCCGCGGGCATGCAGGGTGACTTCGAGGGCGACTCGGCCGCTACCGCGGTAACGGCCGGTGAATACGGCGCCGTTGTCGCTGAGCAGGCTGGCCGGGTTGCCGTATGCGGCAATGGCTTTGTTGAAGCTGTTGTTGACGTCGCGGGCTTTGAATACCGTTAAGGTGTCGCTGCCTAAACACAGCCGGGAGTGGTCGTCGATGATGTTGAGGATCTCCACGTCGGTGTGGTCGGCGAGTTGCCAGTGGGTGATGTCGAGTTGCCAGCGTTCGTTGGGTTGTTCGGCCTGGAAGCGGACGTAGCTGCTTTTGGGGCGTTTGTGCGGCTGGGGGGTGACGAAGCCTCGTGCCGAGAGGATCCGCCAGATTGTCGATACCGCCGGGCTGACACCGTGGCGTTTCTGAAGGTGAAAAGCGATCGTCGCCGCGCCGGCCTCATGTCCATCGCGCTCGAGTTCCTTGCGTAAGGCGATGACCTCATTTTCGACGTCTTTGCCGGTGCGCGTGGGGCTGTGCAACGGTCTGCGTGGGCGTCCTTGCAGACCCGCCTCGCCCTCGGACAAGTAGCGCTGGACAAGGGTTATAACCCACCGTCGAGAAACCCCGTATTCGCGGGCAACTTCACTTTTCGTTCGCCCTTCGACCAGCACGGCCGTGACCACCAGCTGCGGCATTCCCATCGCTCAACCCTTACCGTCGGGTGTGAACGATGTCCCGAGACAGCTGTGAACGATGTCATGAACTCAGACACCTTCGGGCGCGCTCTCGACCTCGCGCATTTTCATTCAACGTCGTCGGCCATCTCATGAGCCTCCGCCTCAGTCTCGACCGAAGGCCCCGACCCCGGCAGCCGCTTGCCGGCCACTTCCGGCATGAATGACAGGGTCACCAGGCCGACGACACCCGCGACGATCAGCATGTAGGCCGGCACCATGACGTTACCGGTGGCCGAGATCAGCGTCTGTGCGATCAGCGGCGTGGTACCCCCGAAAGCCGATATCGAGATGTTGAAGCCGATGGCCAGCGCGCCGTAACGCACGCTGGTGGGAAACAGCGCCGGAAGCGTCGCTGGCGCCGTGCTGTCGAAGCAGAGCACCATCACCCCGATGAGCAGCACTCCGAGGAAGATCACCGGGTAGCTGCCGCCGAACCGGATCAGCAGGAAGGCCGGGATCGACAGTGCGACAAGTAAACCGGCGCCGGTCCACAGAACCGGTTTTCTGCCGATGCGGTCGGACAACTTCGCGACGAATACCACGGCGGACATCAAGATCATCAAAGTCGCGACGATCATCACCAGTCCGGCGGTATGACCGACACGCACAATCGCCTGTAAGTATGTCGGCAGGTACCCGGTGAGCATGTAGTCGGTGACGTTGTAGGCCAACACAAAACCCATGCAGAGCAATAGTGGCTTCCACTGCTGCAGGACGGTGCGTCGGAATTGCTGCCCGCCGCCGTCACCGGACGCCTCCTCGCCGTCGCTCTCCTTCGCATAGGCGGGCGACTCCGTGATCCGCAGCCGTAGGTAGAGCGCGATCAGCCCGAACGGGGCGCTCAGCAGCAACGGAATCCGCCAACCCCAAGTCAGCCAGCTATCGGTGGGCAAAAAGGTCTGCAGCCCGGTCACCAGCGCCCCGGCGACCACATACCCGCCCAGATTGCCCAACGGCAGGAACCCGCCCATCATGCCGCGGCTGCGGTCGGGAGCATGTTCGCTGACGTAGGTCATCGTGCCGACGTACTCGCCGCCGGTGGAAAAGCCCTGAAAGATTCTGGCGACGATGAGCAGGATGGGCGCCCAGATGCCGATGGTGTGGTATCCGGGCAGCACACCGGTTGCCGTCGTGCCCACAGTCATTAACAGGATCGTGGTCACCAGCACCCGCTTTCGCCCGATACGGTCGCCGAGCGGACCGAAGACGAACCCGCCGAGCGGACGTACCGCGAACGCCGCCGACAGCGTGCCGAAGGTGGCGATGAGGTGGACCGCACTGACACTGTTGCCGGGATAGAACACCCGCGCGATCGTGGTAGCGATGTAGCCGTAGACGCCGAAGTCGTACCACTCCATGAAGTTGCCGACCGCGGTGCCCCGGATGGACCGACGCATCTCCGCTGCGTCGGAAACCCGGATTTCTTCGCGCGCCCATTTGCGTCGGCGGCGCCGTCCGCGACGCCCCGCGTGGCTTGCGCTATTCATCGAGTAGTGACGTTTCCATAACGCTCGAATTCAAACTGCCGATATTGCTGACCCGTACTGAACAATCTTCACCCGCTACCCGATGATTGGACAACGCGAGCACGGATCCGCAACGGGGCCGGCTCCGAGCAGGGTTTACAGTTCGTCGGAGAAGTCGGCGGTGAGCCAGCGATCCGGTCGGATGGTGAACAGCACGCTGCTCTGTTCTTTCATGCCTTCGACGAAGGCGCGCCCACCTTCTTCACCCAAGTAGCGGATCGCGATTTGTTCGCGGACTTCCAGCGGGGCAGGTTCGGTGGTGTCGACGACGGTGCCCTCGACCGCCACATACTGGTACGGCGGTTCTTCGCGCTGCACGACGACCGTCACCGCACCGGCTCGTTCTATCAGTTTCGCTTTGCGCGATCCAGCGCCCGTGCTGATACGGATGTCGCCGCCCGGGGTGTAGTCGTACCAGATCGGGACGCTTGTCGGGGGCCGGCCGTCGGTGGCCGCGACGGAAAGCACCGCGACGTGTTTTGCTTCGAGGAATCGCTCACGTTCGGTCTCGCTGAAAGCAGTCATGTCGGCCGCAACTCGACGGGCTGTTCCAGGTATTCCCCGGCTTCGGCATCGGGTCGCCGTATGCCGGTTTCCGCTTCTTCGCCACCGGGTAGTTGCCCGTCGAATGTTTCTGGTAGGACGCGATTTCGGTCGAGGAGTAGCTGATGCCAACGGCGGACGAACAACGCAACATGGACCTGGTCCGGGAATACATCGAGATCTCCTACACGCCCGGCCGCGCCAGCGCGGAGGCCGTCGCCCACCTGTGCGCAGCGGGCAATCGCTTCATCGCGCCGACGACTTTCCCGGGGGTGGACACCCTCGAGGACTACGCGGAGGACCACGGCCGGCTCATGGAACAGGTCAATGATCTGCATATCGTCGACTTCGACGTTCTCTTCTGCTCGGGTGACCGAGTCGCTTTGCGCTATACCGCCGAAGGTGGGCACCAGGGTCAACCGCACGGAGACATCGAGCCGACCGGACGCAAGGCCCGCTGGTCGGCGGCGGCCCTGTTCCGGGTGCAAGACGGGAAGCTCATCGAGTTCTTCAAGGACTGGAACAAGCTGTCGATGTGGGAGCAGTTGGGCTGGCCGGTCGAGGAGTGCCTGACGCAGGCTTGACCAGGTTGATCGGCTACCGACCGTTCAGGCTGTCTGCGCTACGGCCGCAGCCGGTAAGCGGAAAATCATTTCGACGGTGGTCCCCACCTCGGTGCCGTCGAAATCCACCTCCGCACTTACCGCCTTGATCAGCGGCAGGCCGCGGCCGCGAAATGTCGGAGCGGTGGACGGGGCTTTCCAGCAACCGCGGTCGACGATGCGAATGTGCAGTCTGCCGCTTCGGATCTTCGCTTCCACGCACAGCGGTCCGGGCGCTGTGTCGCGATAGGCATGCTCGATGCTGTTGGCACAGGCCTCGTCGACGGCCAGAACCACGTCAGCGATGAGTTCTTGGTCGATTTCGTCGGCCCGCAGCCAATCAGCGATGGCATGGCGAATGTCATGCAGTCGGTCAGCCGTTGCATCGGTCTCTATTTTGAGCGGACCCTGCGGTCGGCGATAGATGACCATCGCCACGTCGTCGTCGTACCCAGCCGCCGGAGCCAGCTTTTCGAGCACCACATCTGCAACGGAATCAATCGGCAGTTGCATCGATTCGTTCAGCACATCAGCGACGCGGGCGATGCCTTCGTCGATCGATGAATCACGCCGTTCGACCAGCCCGTCGGTGTAGAGCAGCAGCGCCGAACCCGGTGCCAATGTCACCGAAGCCTGCGGCCGGGGGCGGTCGCGGTGCACGGCAAGCGGCATTGAGTGTGCATCGGTGAGCAAGCTGGGTGCGGCGTGCGGCGAGGTGAGCACTGCGGGCGGATGACCCGCGTTGCTGTAGCGCATGACCCCCGATTCGGTGTCCAGCACCGCCAGAAAGACCGTGGTGCAGAACGCATCCGGGACGAATGCGGCCGCGGTGTCGAGTTGCTCGAGCAGTCGGGCGGGTTCTGCACCGGTGAGCAAAAGGGCACGCGCCGAGCTGCGCAGCTGACCCATCACTGCGGCGGCAGGCAGGCCACGTCCCACACAATCGCCGACGATGATGCCAATGTGGTGACCACTCACCGGAAGCACGTCATACCAGTCACCGCCGATTTCCAGGGGCGGGACGGCCGGTTCGTACCGCACGGCGAAACCTGCCGGTGGCTGCATCGAGGGGAGCATCGCACGCTGCAGGGTCATCGACGTCTCACGGGCGCTTTCGAACTGCCGGACGTGTTGAATCGCCAGGCTGAGGTGGCCGACGAGCACCGTGACGAGCAGGCGATCCTCGGCGCTGATCCAGCGCGGCTCCGCGAGCTCCAACCACAGTGCGAGGTCGCCCTTGCCGGACAGCAACGCGATGATTCCACAGGACTTGCCCGGTATATCGGGCCGCTCGATCGGCTGTACCGTCAGCGGCAACTGATGCCGAGCTTCCTGAAAGGTGTTGCGCAGAAACGGATCCAGATCGGACCAGCTCGACGCGGCAGGTGTACCGGCCATCTGCGCTGTCGGCTCCGCGCCACCTGCCGCCCACGTCACTGCCACGACGCGTTGAGCGCCGATCGCCAGCCGGCACTCGTCGAGGGTGATCGACAGTACTTCAGCGACACTTCTGGCGACGCCCACTGCGGTGGCCAGACGCAGGACTGCAGTTTCCCGAGCGGCAAAAGCCCGTTCGGCGGTGACGTCGCGCAGCGTTCCGACGAAGACGCCGTGTTCGGCGCTGAGGCCGGTGACCGCGTTGATGCTCACCGCCACCCATACGAGGTGGCCGTCCCGAGCCCGGATCGGCGTTTGGTACTGGGTGTGACCGTCCCTCAACAGCCGGCTCTGTTGCTGACTCGCCGCCTGCTGATTCACAATCCACGGGTGCGGCCAGTGGTAGGGCAGATTTAGGGCGCCGTAGCCAGTGATGGCGGCGAACGCGTCGTTGACCTCGATGACCGTACCGCTGTGGTCGGCGACGAAGAAACCTTCCTGCAAAGAGTTCACCAAGGCGCTGCGGAACGAGTCACGGTCGGCGAGGTGGTCGGCTCGTGCGCGCTGTTCGTTGTAACGCTTTGTGCCGTCCACGAATCCGCGGGTGGCCACGTCGAGCGCGGCCAGGGTCTGCAGCAGGAATTCCAACGCGGCCCGGCTATCCAGGACTGCGTCGGCGGTGATCTCCTCGAGCAACCGGAAGTGAGTCTCGATGATTTCGAGCATGCTGACCTGCTCTTGCAGGGCTCGACGTCCGAGTTCGTGCCCAACCGCCAGACTGTCTTCGTCACGCGTTGTCGAGTAGGCAAACAGCGCATTGGCGTACTCACGGCGAAATTCGCCAACGCTCGTCACTGCGAAATCCCTCGATGCCGCGCGGCGAGCACCAGCGCGTCATCGGTCTCCTTGCGGTGACGACTCAGGATCCGCTCGGCGATCACCGTGGCGGACGTAGCGAAGTCGATGCCGTCAACGTAGTTTTCAGAGATCCCGTCGGTGGTGATTACCAGCAGATCGCCTGGGCGGATGGCAATAGTCTGGGTGTGGATGGTGTCCGGAAGCCGATACCCGACGATACCGCCGGCGAGGCGCGCCGATGACCGCACCCCGACACCGGTAGCACCTTTGGCGATGAGGTTGGCGGTGACATTCCCGATTCCCGACCAGGTCAGCACATCGGCCTCTGCTGCGCCGGCTTCGAAGTCGATCCTTGCCAGAGTCATTGCTGCACCACGGGTTTCGCGCATAGAATGGTGGCAAAGCTGGATCAAAACGCCCAGCGGCCTGCCGGCGTCCCTACGCAGCGTCGCCAGTCCACAGGCCGCTGCGCGCGCTGCCTCTTCACCGTGACCCAGCCCGTCGAGCACACCGAACAGCACAGCTGTGCCGCCCACGTCGATTGCCGCCGACTGATCCCCGCACGACTCCTCACTTGACAATGGGTAGGCCGCAGCCGCCCACTCGATCGGCCCGAGTCGACCGCTTTCAATTGCCATCAGGTGGCACCCATTTCCACATCTCGACAACCGTGCCGCGGCCCGGCGCGGAATCCACCGTCAGCCGATCCATCAGGCGACGCGCGCCGGGAAGCCCCAAACCCAGGCCGCGACCGGTGGAATACCCATCTTCGAGGGCTCTTTCGATGTTCGCGATACCCGGCCCCTCGTCGTGTGCCCACACCACCAACGCCTTCCGGCCGTCACGGTCCTGCAACCCGATTCGGATAGCTCCTCGGCCGGCGTAACTGGTGATGTTCCTGGCGATTTCGGAGATCGCCGTGGCGATCATGGTGACGTCGGTCAGTGAGAAGCCGAGATCACGCGCCAGTTGGTGGCCGGCGTAGCGCGCGGCGACGATGTCGTCGGAGTTCATCACGTCGACGACGATGTCATCAGCCACGGTCGCCGCCAGGCGTCAGCGACTTCTTCAGTCGCAGTTCTCTGTTCAGCAGCGCCAGGCCCTCTTCCAGGTCCAGCGCGGTGTGCATGTCGTCGAAAGTGAGTCCGAGTTGAACCATCGAGAAGGCGACTTCGGGCTGCAGGCCGACGATCACCGTGACGGCCCCGCGCAGCCGTGTCATGCGTGCGATCGTTTGCAGTGAGCGGGCGGCGAACGAATCCAGTACGTCGATGGCCGTGACATCGACAATGATGCCTTGCGCACGAGACTGCGTCACCCGGGCCATCAAGCGCTCACGGAACAAGTCGGTATCGGAGTCGGACAGCGCCGCGCGCACCGTGGCGATCAGTATCTGCCCCTGCTTGAGGATCGGTACCGGCATGGATGTGGGCGTTTCCGCGGGGTCAACTGGATTGTTCGCCGGTGCGGGTTACCTCGTAACCCAATAAGTGCTCCGCCTCTTCGATACCACCTTGCAGGTCGCCGACCGCGTTCATCTTCGACAGGTCCAGACCGATGGTCACCAGGGTCAGGGCGATCTCTGATGACAAACCGGTGATGATCACGCTGGCTCCCATCAGACCCGACGCGTCGACCGTCTGCACCAGGTGATTGGCGACCGTGGAGTCGATCGTGGGCACACCGGTGATGTCGATGACCACCACTTTCGCGCGGTTGGCCCGGATGGCTCTGAGCAGCTGCTCGGTGACCTGTCGAGCGCGCTGGCTGTCAAGCACGCCGATGATCGGCAAGATCAGCAACTGCTCACGCACCTGGAGCACCGGCGTGGACAGTTCGCGGATGGCCTCCTGCTGCTGTCGGATGATCCGTTCGCGTTCCTGGACGAAGCTGACGGCCACTGTGTTGGCTATCCGGTTCGCCGCCGGCTCATAGGCGTCGAGCACTCGGTTGAGCATCTCGAAATCGGTTTGATACTTCTCGAACAACGACCGGGCCAGCACATCGCGCAGCAACAGGACAATTCCGACCACCTCGTCGGTCTCGACGCCGCGGGGAATGATGCGCTCGGACAGGTCGCGCGCGTAAGCCTGCAGCGCTTCGACGCTGCCGGTTTCGAGCACCTCGACGTAGTTGTCGTAGACGGCAGTCGCCTCGGAGAACAACTCCTCCGGTGTCATCGCGGTGAGCAGTTCCGCCTCGGTGATCCGGCGCGCCCACTCCTCTCGCAGGGCGGTGCGGTTCCGCCTGAGGTGCTGGACCAGCTGAGGCAGCAAACCTTCGCTCGAAATGCTCGGGACCGCAGTAGCGGCGCCGCTGGACGTCAGATTCGTCGTCAAATCGGACATGCGACCTCCAAGACGCGCTGATCCATCGGCCTGGGCCTAAGACTAGCTCGGCACCGGTGCAAAAATCGTTCGAGTATGCTTTCCTCAGCTTGCACCCCGGGCGAACGCCCCCCTTGCGCCCGTGGTCTCCAAGCACCAGAGCGCCGACTGGAGGACAACCGTTGTCACCTGCGGATGCAATCACTACTTCAGTGACTCACCGCGATGGCGTCGCCGTTGTCACAGTCGGCGGCGAAATCGATCTGAACACCGCCCCGGCGTTCGAGTCCGTGATAGGCGATGCTCTCGAGGCAAGTCCGACAGTGCTGGTCGTAGAGCTGTCGGCAGTGGATTTCATGGCCTCGGTCGGCCTCCGCATACTGGCGGCGGCGCGCGAGCGACTCGATGATTCGGTGCGGGTCGTCATTGTGGCGAACAATCCCGCTACCCGCAGGCCGATACAGCTGACCGGCTTGGACCAGATGTTCTCGCTGTACCGGACGCTGAGCGACGCGTTGACGGCGGTGGGTTCGACCGCGGACTGACCCATACGACGGGTCCCTGACGAATCGGTCGCTTAGCCCGGCGCTGCGCCGTCCATCAACATCAGCGCCTGCTCGAACAGCCGCAAGGTCGCCGCGTGCAATTGGTCGCCGACTTCCTTGGGCGCTTTGCCGGCGCAGGCTCTGGCCAGGGTGCCTTCGATGACGATGCCGAGCTTGAAACAGGCCAGCACGGTGTACCAGGTGATGTGGGACAGATCGCGGCAGGTGTTCTGGGCGTACCGCTCGAAGAGGTCTTCGGTGCCGGCCAGTCCGCCCATCTCGGTCAGGGTGTGGCCGAACACGCTCGAGCCGTCGGATTGCCGCCAGGTGGCCAGCAGCCAACCCAGATCAAGCAGCGGGTCGCCGATCGTGCTCATCTCCCAGTCGACGATCGCAACGACCTCCGGTCCGGTGCGGGAAAACATTACGTTGGCGGCGTGATAGTCGCCGTGCATGATTCCCGGTTTCCAGGAGTCCGGCCGGCCCTGTTCGAGCCACTTGGCCACGTCGCCGAGGCCGGGGATCTCGGGTCCCGGATAGTTCTCGAATTCGCGGTAGGAATCGAGCTCCGAAAGCCACCGCGGCACTTGGCGTTCCAGGAATCCCGCCGGCCTGCCGAAATCGGCGAGCCCCACCGCGACATGGTCGATAGCGCCGAGCCGGGCCAGCGCATCGGCCATGGACAACCCCATCCCGAACCGCACAGCGGGGTCACTGGCGTGCAACGGTGGCAGTTCCTCACCGGCGTTGAACCCGTCGACGGGTTCCATCAGGTAGTAGACCGCGTCACCGAGCACTGTCGGGTCATCGCAGGTCGCAATGAGTCCCGGGTGTGGGACGTCGCTGCCGGCCAGCGCGGCCAGCACCCGGGTCTCGCGCAAGATGATGTTGTTGCTGCGCGGACGTAAGTGCAGCGGTCCGCGCCGCAGCACATACTCCCGGCCTGATCGGGTGAATCGCAGCATGACGTTCTGCGTGCCTCCGCTGATTGCCCGAACATCGCTCAGCGGGCCTTCGCCGAGACTCTGCCGGGACATCCAGTCAGCCACCGCAGTCAGGTTTTCCACTCCGGTGAACCTACTCGGGTGACTCACAGCTTCCGCGGGTACTGTCCCCACCGGCTTTGGCAGCTACGCGAGGGAACTGAAGATGCAGCGCACCGACAACGATTCCTGGGATATCACCGAAAGTGTGGGCGCGACTGCGCTGGGTGTGGCGGCCGCGCGCGCGGCTGAGACGGAGAGCTCCGATCCGCTGATCCACGATCCGTTCGCACGGACTTTCCTCGAGGCGGCAGGTGCGGGTCTGTGGGATCTGTACCTCGACCGGTCACTGCACGACCAACTGGATGCCGACCTCAAGGCGCAGATTCATGCCATGAACGACTTCATGGCCGTCCGCACCGCCTTTTTCGACGAATTCTTTTTGGCGGCGGCCAACGACGGCGTCAGGCAGGTGGTGATTCTCGCAGCCGGTCTGGACGCGCGCACCTGGCGCCTGCCCTGGCCGGACGGCACCACCGTGTACGAACTCGACCAGCCCCAGGTGCTTGACTTCAAGTCCACGACCCTGCGCAAGCTGGGGGCCACACCCGCCGCGCGACTGGTCAATGTTGCCGTCGACCTTCGGCAGGACTGGCCGAAGGCGTTGCGCGAGGCCGGTTTTGACCCGGCGCAACCAAGCGCATGGTCGGCGGAGGGTTTGCTTCGCTACCTGCCGGCGCAGGCCCAGGATCTGTTGTTCGAGCGGATCAACGAGCTGAGCCTGGTCGGATCGTGGCTGGCCACCAACGCGCCGAGCAGGGAGGCGATAGATCCCGACCGTCTGGCACGTCAGCGGGAACAGATGCAGCGATTTCGGGTCGCGGCCGCTCGTTTGACCAACTCGCAGATGCCCGACGTCGAAGGGCTGTGGTATCCCGAAGAGCGCACCGACGTGCCGGACTGGTTGCGTGCGCACGGTTGGTCGGTTTCCTCGGCATCCATGGCCGAGATGCTGGCCCGCTACGGCCGCGTGGTTCCTGACGAAGACGTTACTCCGCCAACGGTTTTCGTCTCAGCGGAGCGCTCGTCGACGTCCTGACCCACCGTAACGACAACCCGGCGTCACCATCGGGTAACTCGTTGGGCGCCGACCGTCTCGTTTCGGCCCACCCGGCCACGGGTAGGCAGCGAAGAGGCGTGCCGCGGCTTCTCGCGGTAGCGATGAAGGAGGCGACCAATGGTCGATGCAGCAGCAAGCCAGATGACTGAGCCAGGGACACCGGCAGAGCCGCCCGAGCGGTTGACACCGGCTGAGCCCCCCGAGCGGCTCACACCGTCCGAATCGCCGGACCGGTTGACGCCATCAGAGCCGGCTCCGCAGGAACCGCCGGGCTGACGCCATCAAAACCAGCCACCAGCCACCAGCCACCGAGGTTCCCTACGATCACCGCGAAATGGAGACACTGATATGCGCGCCGAAGAGGGCGACGAATCGATCAAAGACTACGCTGACGAGGCGCGCCAGACCCAGGGGAAAGTCACCCGGTCGGGCCGGTCATTGCCGAAAAAACTGCTGCGACTGCTCGGAATCGGTCGGGGCCGCGACGGCGCCGAGGGCGGACACCGTTAGGACTCGAACGAATAACACTTGAGAGCACTCTTCTCCGCGACCGTTCCATCTCGCACACTATTTGTCTCGTTTGGAATATCGTCGGGAGGGTAAGAACCTTCCACCGATCTGCGGACGCTACGGAGGTCACCATGCGGTATGGCGGAATTATCGGCGCGGTCGTTCTGGTCTGGCTTTTGATTGGCGTTCTGGCGCTCTGGCAGCGCGGCTACTTCAAGACCGGCGAAGCCAATTGCACGACGGCGGTCAACGTCGCTTTGACGGTGGTAGCTGGGCCGTTGAACTACGCCGGGGTCAACCCCCAGGTCGGCTGCAATTTGCCGCAGCCCAGCTCGATGCCCCAGCTTCCGGGTCTCGAGGCCGGGTTCATTGTGCTGGGGGCGGCTTCATGATCGGCATCGGTGTCATCCTCATCATCTTGGGCTTGGTGTTCAAAGCCATCAAGTGGCTGTTCGTCCTCGGGGTCGTGTTACTGGTCATGGGTGCGGTGTTCGCGATCCTCGGAAGGGTCGGCCACCCGGTCGGCGGCCGGCGCCATTGGTACTGACAAGTTGTCTCACCGCGAAAAGCGAGTGCAGTCAACGGTTCAGGCAAGGGCAAGTCATCGGTAACGAACGTACAACAGAAAAGGAGTGGTCATGCTCGTTCTCGGCCTCATTTTGCTCGTACTCGGGATCGTCCTGAAAATCAGCATCTTGTACACGATCGGCATCATCCTGCTGGTCATCGGCGCAATCCTGTGGATCCTCGGCGCGGTCGGTCGTCCCGTCGCGGGCAGGCGCTACTGGTACTAGCGCTCGCCCGCTGCTGCGACGCGAGCCCAATAGGGGTCAACGGCATCAACGGCGATGCCGCTCCGACTTCCACAGCGCGCCCATAGCAACGGCACAGCGACGGCTCATTGGCCGGCGGATACTGAAGTTGTGACTCGGTCCAATACTTCGGTGTCCGGCAGATCCGTTGAGCGTGTCGTAATGCGCAGGGCAGACGGCGATCCCATCAACGTGCTGGTGGTCGATGACGAAGCCGTTCTGGCCGAAATGGTGTCTATGGCGCTGCGTTACGAGGGCTGGAACATTGCCACCGCCGCGGACGGATCGTCCGCGATCGCCGCGGCGCGCGCGCAACGGCCCGATGTCGTGGTCTTGGACGTGATGCTGCCCGACATGAGCGGGCTTGATGTGCTGCACAAATTGCGCGAGCAGACTCCTCAGTTGCCCGTGCTGCTGCTGACGGCCAAAGACGCCGTCGAAGACCGCATCGCCGGGCTGACCGCCGGCGGCGACGACTACGTCACCAAGCCGTTCAGCATCGAAGAAGTGGTGCTGCGGTTGCGTGCGCTGTTGCGCCGCACCGGGGTGACCACCGTCGACAGCGGCGCGCAGATCGTCGTCGGAGACCTGGTGCTCGACGAGGACAGCCATGAGGTCACCCGAGCCGGCGAACAGATCTCGCTGACGTCAACCGAATTCGAGTTGCTGCGGTTCATGATGCGCAACTCCAAGCGCGTGCTCAGCAAGGCACAAATTCTGGATCGGGTGTGGAGCTATGACTTCGGCGGCCGGTCCAACATCGTCGAACTTTATATCTCCTACCTCCGCAAGAAAATCGACAACGGGCGCGAACCGATGATTCACACGTTGCGCGGCGCCGGCTATGTCCTCAAGCCCGCCCGTTAGGGCGCGGCGGGCATGGTCACTGCGGCTGCGCCTACTGGTCGGCCAAGTCGTCTTGTTGGCGGTCGTCTGCGTCGGCATTGCCTCGGTCACAGAAGCCGCGCTGTACCACCATTTGGTGGCGCAGCTGGACAGGCAGCTCGGCGACGCCTCACACCGCTCCTCGTCGATCTACGGTCAGCCGCCCGGCCCTTGGCGGCATCTGCGCCCCCTGCCACCCGGGCCGGGGCCGCGATTCCTCGATGCACCCGGTCAGCCGGCGGGCATGGTGGCGGCCGTTGTCAGCCACGGCACCACCATCGAAGCCGGCTACCTGACCAGCACCGGTTCCCGCGCTGCATTGACCGATGCCGCCACAGACCAGCTGCAGGCGATTGCCGACGAGCACACACCGGAAACGATTGATCTCAACGGCCTGGGCCGATACCGGGTGATCGCCCGTCCGGCGCACCGCGACGGGGATGTCATCGTGACGGGCCTGTCGATGGCCGATGTCGACGCCACGACGATCCGGGTGCTGCTGATCTTCGGTGTGGTCACCGCTGTGGCCTTGGCCGCCGCCACCACCGCCGGCCTGGTGATCATCCGGCGGGCGCTGGCGCCGCTGCGGCGCGTCGCGCAAACCGCAGGTGAAGTGGTCAATCTGCCGTTGGACCGCGGCGAAGTAACACTGCCTGTGCGGGTGCCCGAGTCGGACGCAAACCCTGCCACCGAGGTGGGTCAGCTCGGGTCGGCGGTCAATCGCATGCTCGACCACATCGCGGCCGCGCTATCCACCCGGCAGGCCAGTGAAACCCGGGTGCGGCAGTTCGTGGCCGACGCCAGCCACGAGTTGCGCACACCGCTGGCCGCGATTCGCGGCTACACCGAATTGGCGCAACGGATGCAGAACGACACCGAGGCGGTGGCGCACGCGATGAGCCGGGTGCGGTCCGAGACCGAGCGGCTGACCCATCTCGTCGAGGACCTGCTGCTGCTGGCGCGACTGGACTCCGGCCGGCCGCTGGAACGCGAGCCGGTGGACCTGTCGCGGGTGGCGGTCGACGCGGTCAGCGATGCCCATGTAGCCGGCCCGGATCACCAGTGGGAGCTGGACTTGCCACCTGAACCGGTCGTCGTCCCCGGCGATCCGGCCCGGCTGCATCAGGTGGTGACGAACCTGCTCGCCAACGCCCGCATTCACACCGGGCCCGGAACCGTAGTGACGACCCGGCTGAGTACCGACACCACGCATACCGAGCTCAGCGTGATCGACAACGGTCCGGGCATCCCGGAAAAGCTGCAGTCGGAAATGTTCGAGCGTTTTGCCCGGGGTGATACGTCTCGCTCGCGCAAAGGCGGCAGCACCGGCCTTGGACTGGCGATCGTGTCGGCAGTGGTCAAGGCTCACGATGGCACCATCTCTGTGCGCAGCGAACCCGGCCGCACCGAATTCACCGTCAGCCTGCCGCGCCGCGAAACACACCTTGCTGACCGGGCTACGCTGGGCCCTTCGGGCGGCCGACCAGTTTAAGCTTTCGGGATAGCTGGAAACACCGTGTCGTGTGATTCGTACCCGTATGGTTGAAAACGCCTAACCGCGCGGCAATCAACATTTAAGGAGGTTGCCCGTGACGAAGGCGGAATTCGCCGTATTGCTCGCGCTGGGCGCTGCGCTCGCGTCGGCGCTCGGCGGTGTCGTCCGTCAGCGGTCCGCGAAGGAAGTCACCGACGAACCGGTAAGCACCCTGGCGTTGTTCTGGCTTTCGTTGCGGGACAGCCGGTGGTGGCTGGGCGGCGGGGGAGCCATTGCCAACTACGCGTTACAGGCCGCCGCGCTGGCGTTCGGCTCGGTGATGCTGGTGTCGGCGCTGCAGGTCACCGCGCTGCTGTTCGCGCTGCCGATCTATGCGTACATGTCTCACCACCGGGTGACCCGTCGGCAGTGGCTGTGGGCACTACTGCTGGCCGGCGCGGTAGCAGCGGTCCTCGTTCTCGGTGACCCGACGGCGGGTCAATCCCGGGCGCCGGTGCAGACGTGGTGGGTAGTCGCTGCGGTGATGGGTCCGGTGCTGGGTTTGTGCGTGCTGGCGGCGCGGATCTGGTCGGGTTCGGTGGCCGCGGTGCTGCTGGCGTTCGTCTCGGGTTCGTTGATGGCGCTGTTCTCGGTGCTGACCAAAGGGGTGGTCAAGCTGCTCGAGCGCGGCGTTCCGACCGCGTTGCACACGCCTTTGCTTTATGGCTGGCTCGCCACCGCGGTGCTGGGAATGATTTTTCAGCAGGCTGCGTTCCGCGCCGGCTCGCTCAGCGCCGCATTTCCGACGATGACCGTAGCGAAACCCGTGGTCGCATGGCTGCTAGGGATCATCGTGCTCGGTGAGCGCCTGCACCCTGGGGAAGAAACGATGTTTTTCGTCATCGCAGGGATGGTGGTCACGGTGATTGCGACGGCGGCGCTGGCGCGCGGAGAGGCGGCGGCGGCTGATTCTGGTGCCGAGCGGGAGCCGAGCCGTGCCGGCCAGCCAACGGAGGCTTCGACGCGCTGACGGGCCGCTGCCAAGCCTGCCGATAACCGGTTTCCGCTACGCCGGGAAGAGCTTGGTGGCAGGGTCAACCCGTGGACGCCAAGCCGCCGACCGCCATCATCGAATCAGCCCACCAAAAGCATTTGAGGGAACTTCCGCTCGATGACACCACGGACTTTGATGACGCCGACCGGGGGTTCATTGCGGCGCTGTCACCGTGCGTGATCAAGGCTGCCGACGGACGGGTGGTGTGGGACAACGACGCCTACGGGTTCCTCACCGGCCCTGAAGCTGGCGAAGCGCCGCCGTCAGTGCATCCCAGCTTGTGGCGGCAGTCGACGTTGGCCGCCAAGCAGGGCTTGTACGAGGTGGTGCCGGACATCTACCAGATTCGGGGTTTCGACATCTCCAACATCACCTTCGTCGAAGGTGACACCGGAATCATTGTCATCGACCCGTTGGTGTCGACCGAAGTCGCCGCCGCCGCATTGACGCTCTACCGCACCCACCGCGGTGACCGGCCGGTGGTCGCCGTGATCTACACCCACAGCCACGTCGATCACTTCGGCGGTGTGCTGGGCGTGACGTCGCAGGCCGAGGTTGACGCCGGCAAGGTCACGGTGCTGGCACCTGAGGGCTTCGTCGAGCATGCGGTGCAGGAGAACGTCTACGCCGGCCCCGCGATGCTTCGCCGTGCCACCTACATGTACGGGGCGCTCCTCGAACGCGGTCCGGACGGACAGGTGGGTTGCGGACTGGGCCAGGTACCGTCGACCGGCGAAGTGGCCGTCATAGTTCCGACCGTGGACGTAAAAATCACCGGTGAAACCCACACGATCGACGGCGTCGAGATCGAGTTCCAGATGGCGCCGGGAACCGAAGCCCCCGCCGAAATGCATTTCTACTTCCCGCAGTTCCGCGCGTTGTGCATGGCTGAGAACGCCACGCACAACCTGCATAACCTGCTGACTTTGCGCGGCGCGCTGGTGCGTGACCCGCACGCCTGGTCGGGTTATCTCACCGAGGCGATCGACAGCTTCGCCGACCGCACCGACGTCGTATTCGCCTCCCACCACTGGCCAACTTGGGGCCGCGAACGGATCCGGGAGTTTTTGGCACTGCAACGCGACCTGTACGCCTACCTTCATGACCAAACGCTGCGGTTGCTCAACCAGGGCCACACCGGTGCCGAGATCGCCGAAACGTTGCAGCTTCCACCCGCTTTGACGCAGGCGTGGCACACCCACGGGTATTACGGGTCGGTGAGCCACAACGTCAAGGCGATCTACCAGCGCTACATGGGCTGGTTCGACGGAAATCCCGCCCGGCTGTGGCCGCATTCGCCCGAGGCGCTGGCCACCCGGTACGTGTCAGCCCTCGGCGGCATCGAACGTGTCGTCCAGCTCGCCCGCGAGGCGTTCGAGGAGGGCGACTACCGTTGGGCGGCAACCCTGCTCGATCATGCGGTGTTTGCGGACAGTTCGCATGCCGGTGCGCGGACGTTGTATGCCGAAACGCTGCAGCAGCTGGCCTACGGTGCAGAGAATGCGACCTGGCGCAACTTCTACCTGTCCGGCGCCATGGAATTGCACGACGGTAACTTCGGCACCGCGGGGCAAGTGACTTCGTTGTCGTTACTGTCGCAGCTGACCCCGGAGCAGATCTTTGACGGCCTTGCCGTCACTGTCGACGGGCCCCGGGCCTGGGACCTCGACCTTGCCCTCGACATAGTTTTCGCCGACCTGGCCACCAACTACCGGCTCACCCTGCGCAACGGTGTGTTGGTGCACCGCAACATCTCTGCGGACCCGGCATCCGCGGATGCGACGGTGCACCTGACCGGCAAGGTCCGCCTGCTCGCGGCGGCGATGGGTGATTTGGACTCACTCGGATTGACGGTGTCCGGCGACCCGGGCGCGGTGCAAGCTCTTCTGAGTGTGCTCGATCGACCCGATCCAGCATTCAATATCGTCACACCGTGACGGAGTCAAGCGACATCGCTGACGTGCTGCGTCAGGCCCTGGGCAATTCGAACACCGGGATGACACGATCGGTCTTCGACTGATAGTCCGCGAAGCCGGCGGCCTTCTTCGTGATTTCATCGAATGCGGCATCGCGCTCATCGCGGGGTAGCTCGCGGGCGTCGACGTCATAAGCGTCGGTGCCGATCTCGATGTGCGCGCGGGGGTGAGCCCGCAGGTTGTGCACCCATGCGGGGTCGACGTCGGCACCGGCATAGGACCCGACGATCAGGAGCCGGCCGTCGCTGCCGAAGTACATGACTGGGTTAACGTGCTGTTTGCCGGACTTGGCGCCGGTGGTGTGCAGCAACAACAGAGTGGCGTTTTCGAAATCACCGCCCACCTTGCCGCCATTCGCGCGGAACTCCTCGATGATCTGGTCGTTCATCGATACGTCAGGTCGGTCACCCATCGGTCCTCCGATTCGTCTCCTCGATTGTTTCAGGTGCAGAACTATTGGTCACCGTCTTGCTCATAGCATCCCCTGGAGAAGGCGGCTTGGTGATCTGACAACCTACGACCATGCAACTGCTGTTGGTCCGGCACGCACTGCCGCTGCGCAGCGAACATGGCCAGGGGGCGGACCCCGCGCTGTCTGGTGCCGGGCTCGATCAGGCGGACCGGTTGCCCGCGGCGCTGGCCAGGTTCCCTCTTACTCGGCTGGTGAGCAGTCCTCAGCGGCGCGCCGTTCAAACCGCTGAGCCAGTTGCCAGGTCGCGAGAGCTGAGGGTTGAGATCGACGAGCGCTTCGCTGAATACGACCGCGAGATGCCGGGCTACGTCCCGGTCGAGCAGCTTCGCGCGGAGCGACCGGCGGATTGGGCCCGGATGACTCAAGGACATCTTCCCAGCACTGTCGACGAGGCCGGCTTTCGCCGACGAGTCGGCGCCGCGGTCGCCGAAGTACTGGACAGATCCGGCCATGAGGACACCGTCGCGGTGTTCAGCCACGGCGGCGTGATCAACGTGGTGCTGCACGAGATTCTCGGCACCAGAAGGCTGCTGTCATTCCCGATCGACTACGCGTCGGTGACTCGTCTGCTGTTCTCCCGGTCCGGGGACGCCACGGTGGCCGGCGTGAATGCCACCGAACATGTCTGGGATCTGCTGCCCCGCAACCAGCGGTGACCCGCGCGACTCCGGCTTCACCGCCGTGCTAGCAAATCCTTTTTCGCAGCGCGGCGCAGTTGGAAGATTCGCGCGGTACCGGCCAGCACGGTGATCAACCCGCCGCACACCGCCGCCAGCAGGATCGCGACGCCCAGCGGCAGATTCCAGTGCACGGCAAAAAAGGTGAAGCTGGCCTGGGTGGTGTTCTGGGCGATGAATATCAGCAGCACGATCAGGATCAACATACCCACGGCCAACGCCGACCATAAGGCGGCGGCGCGGGTGAACTTGACCGTTTCGGGCGTCGGTGCGGCATTCACGGGAGGCACCTGCGCCGAGGACGGCGTCGTGGGAACCCGCTGCTCGGGCGATACGGGGTGCTCGGTGCTCATAGGGTTATCTTTGCCCTTTCCGGGCCGGAAAGAAACACGAACGGCGGGAAAAGGGCGCGTGCTTGAACTGGCGCGGCGTTGCTCACGTGGTGGCGATAGTGTCGGCTGCTATGACGATGCTGCGACGGCGCGCCCGTGGCGGCGCGGCGCTGTTCGCATTGATGGCGATGCTTGCTACCGCGTCCTGCGGCAGCGCCAACCCGCTCGGCGGTGACAACGCCAGCGTCAGGTCGATCGTCGTCGGCTCCGCCGACTTCCCGGAATCTAAAGTAGTTGCCGAGATATACGCACAGGCTTTGCAGGCGAACGGGTTTCAGGTAGGCAGGCGGCTGGGCATCGGCAGTCGCGAGACGTACGTGCCGGCATTGAAAGACCATTCCATCGACCTGGTGCCTGAATACATCGGCAACTTGCTGCTCTACTTCGAACCCGACGCCACGGTGACTCTGCTCGACGCGGTGGAATTGGAGTTGTACAAACGCCTACCCGGCGATCTTTCGATTCTCACCCCTTCACCGGCCTCCGACACTGACACCGTCACGGTCACTGCCGCGACCGCCGCTGCCTGGCGCCTGAAGACGATCGCCGATCTGGCGGCGCATTCAGCCGAAGTGAAATTCGCCGCGCCGTCGGATTTCCAAACCCGACCCGAGGGACTGGTCGGCCTGCGGCAACGGTATGGGCTTGACATCGGGCCGGGAAACTTCGTCGCGATCAGCGACGGCGGTGGCGCGGTCACCGTTCGCGCGCTGGTGAACAATACGGTGACGGCGGCCAATGTCTTCAGCACCTCACCGGCCATCCTGGCACACCACCTGGTCATCCTCGACGACCCTGAACACAACTTCCTGGCCGGAAACATTGTGCCGCTTGTTAATTCGCAGAAGAAATCGGATCGCCTCAAAGACGTGTTGGACGCGGTGTCCGGCCGGCTGACCAGTTCCGCGCTCGCCGAGCTGAACTCGTCGGTGTCCGGCAACTCAGGTGTCGATCCTGACCAGGCGGCTCGCAGTTGGATGCGCGACAACGGCTTTGACCATCCGGTGAAGCAGTGATGCAAGAGACGGCCGCAGGTTGATCAGCTTCGACCATGCCACCAAAAGGTACCCGGATGGCACCGTCGCGGTCGACGACCTGACGATGCAGATAGCGGCCGGGTCGTTCACTGTCTTCGTCGGACCGTCCGGCTGCGGTAAGACCACGTCGATGCGGATGATCAATCGGATGGTGGAACCGAGTTCGGGCACCGTGCGGGTCGACGGCGCCGACGTGTCGACGGTTGACCCGGTGAAGCTGCGACTCGGCATCGGCTACGTGATCCAGAGCGCCGGGCTGATGCCGCATCAGCGAGTGATCGACAATGTCGCGACGGTTCCGGTACTTCGCGGTCGGAGCCGGCGAGCCGCCCGGCTCGATGCCTACCGTGTCCTCGAACAGGTCGGGCTTGAGGCCAAGTTTGCGAATCGCTATCCCGCCCAGCTCTCCGGTGGGGAGCAGCAACGGGTCGGGGTCGCCCGGGCATTGGCGGCCGACCCGCCGATACTGCTGATGGACGAGCCTTTCTCAGCCGTCGACCCGGTGGTCCGCAGAGATCTGCAAGGCGAAATGTTGCGACTCCAGTCCGAACTCCACAAGACCATCGTGTTTGTCACCCACGACATCGACGAAGCAGTCCGGCTGGCGGACGTGATAGCCGTGTTCGGGCCCGGTGGTTCGTTGCAGCAATACGACGAAGTGGCGCAATTGCTTTCGCGCCCGGCCAACGAGTTCGTCTCCAAGTTCGTCGGAGCCGGACGTGGTTACCGCTGGTTGCAGCGGATGGACTTGGCGGGCCTGAAATTGCACGACGTTCCGCAGGTGGGCGAAGCCGACGTGGCCGGCAGTGACGGCGATCGGACTGTCGACGGGTGGGCGTTGGTGATCGACCGTAGCGGCGCTCCACTGGGCTGGATCGACAGCGACGGCGTCCGTCGACACCGAGCCGGGGCGCCGCTGTCTGCGAGTATGGCCGGCGTAGGGGCGCTGCTGCGTCCGGACGGGAATCTGAGCCAGGCCCTCGACTGCGCGCTGTCTTCACCGGCCGCGATGGGTGTCGCCGTCGACAGTGCAGGCAAAGTCGTCGGCGGTGTGCGGGCCGGTGATGTGCTGACTGCGTTGGAATCCCGCAAAGCCGAAGGCCGGGGCTGACCATGCATTACCTGCTCACTCATCGAAGCACCGCGTGGGCACTGATGGTGGTGCACCTGCGGCTTTCCCTGTTGCCGGTACTGATCGGTCTGCTCATTGCGTTGCCGCTCGGGGTGCTGGTGCGGCACACCACGACGGTGCGGCGCCTGACCACGGTGACGGCCAGCGTTGTGTTCACCATTCCGTCGCTCGCGTTGTTCGTCATGTTGCCGCTGATCATCCCGACCCGAATACTCGACGAGGCCAATGTCGTTGTCGCGTTGACCCTCTACACCACCGCGCTGCTGGTGCGGGCAGTACCGGAGGCGCTGGACGCCGTGCCTGCGCCGGTTCGGGACGCAGCGATTGCGATCGGCTACCAGCCGATCGCCCGGGTACTGAAAGTCGAGTTGCCGCTGTCTACTCCGGTTCTGGTCGCCGGCCTTCGGGTCGTCGTGGTGACCAACATCTCCATGGTGGCGGTCGGATCGGTGATCGGTATCGGCGGTCTGGGGAGTTGGTTCACCGAGGGCTTCCAGGCCGACAAAAGTGACGAGATCGTCGCGGGCATCATCGCGGTCTTCACCCTCGCGATCGGCATCGACCTGCTGATCATGCTGGCGGGCCGGCTGGCCACCCCGTGGGAGCGCCAACGCCTTGGCCGTCGCCGGCGGCTGCTCGACACACCAATCGTGGGTGGTGCGCGTTGACTTTTCTGTCACAGGCGATCGTCTACCTGCTCGATCCCGACAACTGGCTCGGCCCGGTCGGACTGGCCACCAGGATCCTCGAGCACCTGCAGTACACCGCTGCGGCCGTGGTGGTTTCAGCGCTGTTCGCGGTTCCGGTCGGACTGCTAATCGGGCACACGGGTCGGGGCGCGCTGATCGTGGTGAGCGCGGTCAACGGGCTGCGCGCGCTGCCGACGTTGGGTGTCTTGCTGCTTGCGGTGCTGCTGTGCGGGCTCGGGCTGCTGCCACCTATCACGGCGTTGATGCTGCTGGGCATTCCGCCGCTGCTGGCCGGCACGTACGCCGGGATTTCCTCCGTCGACGCCGCGGTGGTGGACGCGGCCCGCTCGATGGGAATGACCGAGAGTCAGGTGTTGCTGCGCGTCGAGGTGCCCAACGCACTGCCGTTGATACTCGGCGGGCTACGCACCGCGACCCTTCAGGTGGTAGCCACCGCCACCGTCGCCGCCTACGCCAGTCTGGGCGGACTGGGTCGGCTGCTCATCGACGGCATCACAGTGCGGCAATTCCACATCGCTGTGGTCGGTGCGCTCTTGGTGGCAGCCCTGGCGCTGATCCTGGACGGCGGTCTGGCATTTGCGGTGTGGTCGTCAACGCCCGGCACCGGGCGGTGGCGTCGTAGCAGGGGCCGGCCACCCAGTCGACGCGCGGCTCGGGATAGTGAGTCGGCAGTGTCACACTGGGCTGCGGAACCCGCCGCCGCGCGCCTAGAGTAGACCCGGTGAGCCCCGCCGAGCCCGACGCGAAGAGAAGTCCCTTTCCGGCGATTCTGACCTGGCGGGCCCCCGATGGTTCTCGGATGGAATCCGTGCGAGTGCAGTTGTCCGGCAATCGAATCAAGGCCAACGGCCGCATCGTCGCCGCGGCCGTCGACACTCATCCGGCGTTCGGCGTCTATTACGACCTGCAGACCGACGAGGCGGGCGCGACGAAACGCCTGGGGCTGACGGTCACGCTCGCTGAGCGGGAACGGGTGCTTTCCGTTGCGCGTGACGAAGAAAACATGTGGCTGGTGACCGACCACCGGGGTGAGAAACGGGCCGGCTTCGACGGCGCTCTGGACGCAGACTTGGTGTTCAGTCCGTTCTTCAACGCTTTGCCGATCCGTCGCTGCGGTCTACACGAGCGAGCCGAGTCGGTCACGTTGCCGATCGTCTATGTCAACCTGCCGGACATGTCGGTGGGTTCGGCGACGCTCACCTACAGCAGTAGCGGCCCGGACAGCAGCGACGGAATCAAGCTGCATTCGCCGGTTGCCGACACCACTGTGAGCGTCGACCCCGACGGGTTCATCATGGACTATCCAGGCTTGGCAGAGCGGATCTGATCACGCCGCCGGCCCGGCCGGCAGCGGCCAGTTCTTCGCGCCATTCCGGTGCGCCGACGAAGACGGTGACGATGTCGGGACGGGAAAAGCTGTCATAGCGGATGCGTGCCGCGTGGCCGGCTTCGACAAGTTCGCCGACCGAGTGGTGGTGCGCCAGCGCATCTCGGGCGCGGCTGAGCAGATGGATGCTGTGGTCCAGAGCCGGCAGCAACTGCTCGGAGTTGGCTTCGCACATCGCACGCACCAGATCCGGCGCACTGCCGGCTACCCGGGTGCCGTCCCGGAACGATCCAGCGGCCAGCGAGAAGGCCAGCGGCACTTCGGCCGCAGTGACGGCGAGCGCTTCGGCGAGCAGGTGCGGTAGGTGCGAGATGGCGGCCGCCGCAGCGTCGTGATCGGCCGACCGGGCCGGCACCACCACCGAACCGCAGTCCAGCGCCAGGTTCATCACGGTCGTCCACACCGCGGGATTCACATGTTCGTCGACACTGAGCACCCACGGCGCCCCGGTGAACAGGCGGGCGCGTCCGGCGGCCCAACCCGAGTGCGCGGTACCGGTCATTGGGTGACCGCCGACGAACCGCTCCTGCAATCCGGCGGCGATGACCTCGTCGAGCACGGCGGATTTGACGCTGGTCACATCGGTCAGCGCACAATTGCGGGCCGCATCACCGATCCGCGACAGCAGCGGCCGCAGTGCCGGTGCCGGAACGGCCAATACGATCAACGCATCGATTGTGGCGGCGCGTTCGAGCGTTGCGGTGAGGTCAGTGGTGGCATCGAAGCCGTCGTCAAGGGCGGCCTGCACGCCTTCCACCGACCGGTTGTAGCCGAAAACCGCATAACCGGCGGCCGTCGCTGCGCGCATGAGCGAACCGCCGATCAGTCCCAACCCCAGCACGCAGACCGGCGTCTTGGAAACTGGGCTGGCCACCTTCCCAGGTTGGCACATCTGCGACGGTTGGGGTGTCGCCCGTGCCATTCCGTTGACATCCGGCGGTGTCGCCACCTGCTGGTCAAAGGTGCTGGTCAGGTACTAGCCTAGGCGCCCATGGGAGCACAGCGGGCTTCGGCGCCGGGTCCGTCCGCGGAAGTCCCGGACGGCTTCGGTGTCGCCGTCGTGCGCGAGGGCAGCCAGTGGCGGTGCGCTGCGATGCGCCCCAAGGCCCTTACCAGTCTGGCGGCCGCCGAAACGGAGCTGCGCGAACTACGCAGCGCCGGCGCTGTTTTCGGGCTGCTCGACATCGATGACGAATTCTTTGTCATTGTGCGCCCGGCTCCGTCGGGGACGCGGCTGCTGTTGTCGGACGCGACTGCCGCGCTGGATTACGACATCGCCGCCGAAGTGCTGGAAAACCTCGACGCCGACCTGGATCCGGAGGACCTGGAAGACGCCGAGCCATTCGAGGAGGGCGATCTGGGTTTGCTCGCCGACATCGGACTTTCCGACGCGGTATTGGGCGTCATCCTCGACGAGTCCGACCTGTATGCCGACGAGCAGCTGGGCCGCATTGCGCGGGAGATGGGCTTCGCCGAGGAGTTGTCCGCGGTGCTCGACCGCCTCGGTCGGTGATCGCAAGCGCGGCGGAGCCGGGCGCAGCGGGTCGCCGCCATAAGCCTCGGTCGGTGATCGCAAGCGCGGCGGAGCCGGGCGCGGCGGGTCGCCGCCATGAACCTCGGTCGGTGACATCGGACGAGAGTTTGATCCGCGCCGCGCTGGCCGTGGCGACCACGGCAGGACCCCGGGACGTGCCGGTTGGTGCGGTGGTGTTCGCCGCCGACGGGACCGAACTGGCGCGCGCGGTCAACGCCCGCGAGGCGCTCGGTGATCCGACTGCGCACGCCGAAATCCTGGCGATGCGGGCGGCAGCCCGAGCGCTCGGTGACGGCTGGCGGTTGGAAGGAGCCACCTTGGCGGTCACTGTGGAGCCGTGCACGATGTGCGCTGGTGCGTTGGTGCTGGCACGGGTCGCGCGGCTGGTGTTCGGCGCATGGGAGCCCAAGACCGGCGCGGTCGGTTCACTGTGGGACGTGGTGCGCGACCGGCGGCTCAACCACCGCCCGGCGGTGCGGGGCGGTGTACTGGCGCAGGAGTGCGCCGCGCCGCTGGAGGAATTCTTCGCTCGCCAGCGATTGGGGTGAGTGGGCGGCAGTTCGGTAAGCTGCCATGCGGTGGCGTGTCCGAGCGGCCTAAGGAGCACGCCTCGAAAGCGTGTGACGGGTAACCCCCGTCCGAGGGTTCAAATCCCTCCGCCACCGCCATATATTCCGGGCGATGTCGCGAGACATCGAGGACATACTCGCGGCTTCGTTCGTTGCCTGTCGCGCCACGCCACCTAGTGAGATATGCGGCTACAGGTGATTTGCAGCGAAATCTGCACCCTGATCTACCAGGCCGTCCGACGGATACAGGGTGTGTTCGATGCCGGGTGGCCCGGGCGGCGCGCCGTCGCAGATGTTGTCGCCGGGAGCGCATAACTTGATGGTTTTGGCCGCGTAGAGCGGACCAATCGTGATTGGCGGCGCGCCAGCGCCGCGCAGGAATTCGTTTGACGGTGTTCCGAACAGGACGACGGCGGCAACATGATTGGCCACATCCGGCGGTAGCGGCTGAGGTACGAAAGACGCGAACTCGGCAGGCACCTCTTTCGGGACGGCAGCCGAAGTGACAAAGCCGGACACCAACGCACCCTGCGAATATCCGCCGAGCACCACCCTGGTGTTCGGGCAGTTCGCCGCCGTGGACTCGACTTGAACGCCCGCGTTCCTGATGCCGTCGACGACGGTCCGGGCAAAATCGATACCTCCGCCGAAATCGCTGCTGGCTTGGTAGTTGACCGGATTCACCCCGACCGACCTGCCGCCGACTCGCGAGCCGAGCGCGTCGACAAACGCTTGCCCAACCCCGCCGACACCAGGCGGCTCGCCGGTACCCCGGGCGAACACCACCTCGACGTCGGGACACGGCTCGGCCGATGCTCCTGGGACATTGGGACTCAACGCGGCCGCGCACGCTATAACCGCGGCGATACCGAGAAGACGACCTAGCCTGAGTGCGCTCACGGGTCGCGAATGCCCCAACGTCGTTCAGCCGAAACTGACCGGATTGGCGACGGGCAACCTCTCCGTTCTTCGGCCACCGTCACACGATTCTCGCCCGGCCCGGTACATGACGAGTCGGTGAACTGCCAGAACATTTCCGTGCACCGATATCGACGTGCACGAAGATGATCGTCATGCGACTACTCGTGATGCTGGGCTGCTTCGGCGCGGTGATTGGGCTGGCCGCACCGGCCCAGGCCGACCCGAACGCTGATACCAGCTTTTTAGCCGAGCTCAACAGGGCCGGCATCTCCTACGGCACCCCGGCCGACGCGGTCGCGGCCGGTCGACGCGCGTGCGACCTGATGAGCCAGGGTCAGCAGGAGAACGACGTCATCGCCAGCCTGACATCGGAAAACCCGGGGTTCACCACACCCAGCGCCACCCAGTTCACCACAATCGCTGCCAGCGCTTATTGCCCACAGCTGCTCGGCAACCCGCCACCACAGGCCAACCAGACACCGCCGCCACAGTCGTGGTTCGTCGACCTGCCGCCGCTACCGGCAGCGCCGTAAGTAGAGTCACAACATCTTCTAAGCGATGCCGCCGATGCCCTCGTCCGGGCCGGCCTTCGCCCAGACGGTCTTGCCCGTGGTCGTCGGGACGTTGCCCCACCGGCCGCATAGTGCGGCCACGACATCCAAGCCGGCCGGGAGACTTCCGGGCATACGCTCGCGACGGATCGCCGGTGTGGCGCTGGTGTCCGACACCGCAATGACGACGGTGTCGTCGTCCCGGGTGCTCTCCAGCCGCAGGTCGCAGCCATCACCGGTGTACCTCAGCGCGTTTTCGACGAAGATATTCGCCACCGTGGTGGCCGCCGGGATCTTGTCGGTCATCGACCACTGCGCGAGGGTGTCACGCACGAAGACACGGGCGCCTTGAACGCTGGAGCGTTCGAATTCGATATGCGTGCGGGCGCGACGCTCGTAGCGGCAGCGGCCGGACCCGATCGCGGATGCCGCAGCGGTGACGGAGGCAAAAACCGGGACGTAGCGAGTGATGGACAGTCGGGTGAGGAGCCGGCGGACGGTGTGGTCGCGGCACGCCAAGGCGATGGTCACGTCTGGCCAATCGTTGACGTGCCAGCGGGCGCTGGTGAAGACCGCCCATGAGTATTCGTCGCGAACGTGCAAGTCGTTGATGTCGATGATCACCGCGGTGTTCTGCTCCAGCGCCGCCTTGATGACCGCGTCGCGGGCCTGCAGGTAGGTGCCGGCGTGCAAGGCGCCGCTCAGCCGCATAACCGCATAGCCGCGCAGTCTCTGGGCGTGTGTCCGCAACATCCCGGCACGCTCCCCCACATGGACGATCCCGATGAGCTGACCTTACCGGCAGACCCTCGTACGGCCGACGGGAACGACAGGTTTTCTGAGACGTATCTGAGTGAAGGCGCGGGGGCTGCCTCGGCCGTTCGGGTTCAGGACGGGGCGGTGAAGTCGGCATCGAAGGTGGCAGCCACTGCGGCGACGACGTCGGGTGCGGTTGACGCATCCAGCGCAAGGGACAGCTCGCGGTTCTCCACCAGGCTTGTGGTGGACAGGTTCTGGCTGCCTATGACCAGCAGCGTGCTGTCTGTGAGCAGGATCTTCTCGTGCATGTACAGCGCCGTGCTGCTTGCCGGGAGCAGATGCACCGAACACCCGGCGGCCGAGACTTCGGCTACGGCGTTGGCCCACGCCGGATTCTGGGTGAGCACGATCCGGCAGCGGACATCGCGGCGCGCGGCCTTGGTGAGCGCACTGATCACGGCGCGGTCTTTCAATTCTTCGCTGGTGACGTCGACGCTCTGCTCAGCTCCGTCGATGCGCTGCAGGAAAGCGGCTCGGGCTGCCGGCGACCAGATCAGGTGCGGCGCGGGCGTCGCCGCGGGCGGGCGCCCCGACGGCGCCGCGGTGTAGTCGGTGTCGAACGTGGCGGCGATCGCCGCGACGTCGGTTGGATCAGTGTCGAGCACCCAGGCGTCTCGGCTCGTCGAGTAGTAGCGCGGCGTCAGATTCCCGGTGCCGACCGCTGCGGTGGCGTCGTCCACGGTGATTGTCTTCTGGTGGTAGATCACCCCGTTGGGCGCCCACTTCACGCCTACACCGGCGTCGCTGAGTTCTTTAAAAGCTGTCGCGTTAGTAGTACGACCGTGAAACGCAGCATCGAGGATCACTTTGCTGTCCACACCCCGGCGGTGTGCATCGACGAGTGCCTCGACGGCAGCCGGGTCGGACAGTTCGTACATGGTCATGCGGACTGAGCGGGTCGCTGCACTGATCAACCCGATAATGGGCGAGTAACCGGCGTCCGGCTCCTGGATCAGTTGGTAGTCCGCGTCGGCCGCCCATGCCCGCGGCGTTACCGGCAGCCCGGCGTGGAGGCAGCCCGTCACGATCAGCGCGAGGGTGAGCACCCTGCCGACGGGTAGGAGCCGCATGCGCTCGACCCTATTGCGGAGTACCGACATCGGCGCTGCGACCAGGGTGGCAACGCACGATGTGACCGCTTTGGTTATGTGTGGGTGGGTCACGGGCGTTTGACCGTTACCGATGGCGGGAACGTCAACGCCGATTGTCGCCCGCAGACGGTGGCGGTGTGTGAGGTTAGACGCGGGCCGGAACTGCCGCACCGGTGACGGACGACAGACCCCGATAGATAAGTGACGGGAGGTTCGCAGTGAACGAAGAGCAGCGCAACATAATGGCGTCGGGTCAGGGCTTCATCGCCGCGCTGGACCAGAGCGGTGGCAGCACCCCGAAAACCCTGAAGCTGTACGACGTTCCCGAGGACGCGTACAGCAACGACAAGGAGATGTTCGACCTCATCCACGAGATGCGCGAGCGCCTCATTTCCAGCCCGAGCTTCACCGGAGAAAAGGTGCTGGCGACCATCCTCTTCGAACAGACGTTGGACCGCTCCATCGACGGTGAGGACACCGTGGCATATCTGTGGAAGCAGAAGCACATCGTGCCGTTCGTGAAAGTCGATCAAGGCATGGCCGACGCCGAAAACGGTGTGCAGCTCATGAAGCCGATGGACAAGCTCGACTCTTTGCTGGACCGCGCCGTCGATAAAGGCGTGTTCGGCACCAAAATGCGCTCGTTCATCGAGGAACCGAATGAGCAGGGCATTAAAGCCATCGTCGATCAGCAATTCGAGTACGCCGACAAGATCTCCCAGCGCGGGCTGATGCCGATCCTCGAGCCGGAGGTGAGCATCAAGAGCCCGGACAAGCCGAAAGCCGACAGCCTGCTGGTGTCGGCGTTGAGCGCCAAGCTCGACGAACTGCCTGAAGAGCGGCAGGTCATGCTCAAATTGACCCTGCCCGACGAAAACGACCTCTACACACCGCTGATGGAGCATCCCCGGGTGCTGCGGGTCGTTGCATTATCCGGTGGTTACAGCCTCGCGGAAAGTGTCACCATTCTGGCTCGGTGCCATCACCTCATCGCCAGCTTCTCCCGGGCATTGGCCGAAGGGCTCAGCGCCAACCAGAGCGATGAAGAATTCGACGAACAACTCGCGGCCAACATCGACGAGATCTACAAAGCGTCGCTGACCTGACCAGAGGGCAGCAGGCCCACTGCTCTCTGCGCCGCTGCGCTACGGGTATCGCCATCGACCAATGAGCATGACGCGGTGACGCTTTAATGGGTTGATGGATCTGATGGCGCCCACCGATTCGGTGTTCCTGCTTTCCGAATCGCGCGAGCATCCGATGCACGTGGGCGGCCTGCAGTTGTTCGAGCCGCCGGAAGACGCCGGCCCGGAGTTTCTTCGGGAGCTTTACGAGGCGCTGATGGCGAACGATGCATTCGCCCCGACGTTTCGTAAGCGGCCGGCCAGGCTGTTGGGCGGAATCGCCAATGTCAGCTGGTCCTACGACAATGACATCGATCTCGGCTACCACGTGCGGCGCTCAGCCCTGGCGCGCCCCGGACGCGTCCGCGAACTACTCGAGCTGACCTCACGGCTGCACGGCAGCCTGCTCGACCGTCATCGGCCGCTGTGGGAGACGCATTTCGTGGAAGGTCTCAACGACGGCCGGTTCGCTCTATACACCAAGTTCCACCACGCCCTGGTCGACGGCGTTTCAGCGCTGAAGCTCATGCAGCGTTCGTTGTCGACTGATCCGCACGACACCGCGGTGAAAGCGGTCTGGAACCTGCCCCGAAGGCAACGGCCCGCCGGCAGATCCCGGCTCCAAGCGCTGACCCAGATTGCGGGTTCGTTCGCCACTATGGGTGTTTCGACCGTTGGGCTGGCACGGGCAGCGGTGCTGGAACAGCAACTGACGCTGCCGTTCGCCGCGCCCCGCAGCATGCTCAACGTCCGCATCGGCGGCGCCCGCCGCTGCGCCGCCCAGTCCTGGTCACTGGACCGCATCAAGAACATCAAGCAGGCTGCCGGTGTCACCGTCAACGACGTCGTTCTCGGGATGTGTGCCGGCGCGCTGCGTTACTACCTGATCGAACAGAACGCGCTGCCGGACACCCCGCTGGTGGCGATGGTTCCGGTCAGCCTGCGCCTCGAAGACGAATCCGACGGCGACGGCAATTTGGTGGGGAGCATTCTGTGCAACCTGGCCACAAATGTCGACGACGCCGCCAAACGGTTGAACACGATCAGCGCATCAATGCGTGGCAACAAGAAGGTGTTCGCCCAACTGCCCCAGCTGCAGGCATTGGCGTTGTCGGCCTTCAACATCGCGCCGCTGGCCTTTGCGCCGGTGCCGGGCCTGGTGTCGTCGGCGCCGCCACCCTTCAACGTCGTCATATCCAACGTGCCGGGCCCCACCGAGCCGCTGTACTGGCGGGGCGCGCGGCTGGACGGCAACTATCCGATGTCGATCATCACCGACTGGCTGGCGTTGAACATGACCGTCGTCAACAACGCCGGCAACCTGGACTTCGGACTGGTCGGATGCCGACGCAGCATCCCGCATCTGCAGCGACTGCTGGTGCACCTGGAAATCGCGCTGAAAGAACTGGAACGCGCGGTCGGCATCTAGTGCCGAAGCTCAGTGTCGGTCTGCTGCTGTATCGCTTTCGAAGCGACGCGGTGCTCGACTTGCTACTGGCGCATCCCGGCGGGCCGTTCTGGGCCAGAAGGGACGACGGGGCCTGGTCTATTCCGAAGGGGGAGTACAGCGTCGGGGAAGACCCCTGGGCCGTCGCTTTGCGCGAATTCAGCGAAGAAGTCGGACTGCCGGCGCCGGCTGGATCCCGCATTGATCTGGGCGCGCACAAACAGCCCGGCGGCAAAGTCGTCACCGTCTTCGCTGTCCGCGGCGAGCTCGATCTGACCGGGGCGCAGAGCAACACCTTCGAACTCGAGTGGCCCAGAGGGTCGGGCCGGGTCCGCACATTCCCGGAAGTTGACCGTGTCGAGTGGTTTTCGGCGGCAGAGGCGAAGACGAAGTTGTTGAAGGGTCAGGCACCCTTCGTCGATCGGCTGCTCGAAAAGGTTCGCCCCGCCGCTGAGCCGTGAACTAGGGGCAGGTCACGTCGATCTCGAACGGCTTGGTCACCGGGCGCATCGGGTCGGAGATGTTGACCCCGGAGGCGCTGCCACTGATCTTGTATTTGCTGCCGTCCCGCGTGGCCTGGGCGTTGCCCTGTCCGGTACCTGCCGGGTAACCCAGGGCGGCGCCGTTGACGTTGCCGAGCCCGACGAATTCCACTTGCGGCGATTTGCCATCGCTGAGCACCGCACCAATTCCGGTGCTTTGGTCACCGATCGCGATGTTGATCTTGCCGCCGACCGTGTTGCAGGCGACAGTGCCGTGAATGTTCTGGTCCCGTAGTTGTCGCGATCTTCGGATTAACAGATCGTTTTAGAAGTATGGCCCGACCGGCGTTGGAAAGTTTCCAATTTGCGACAGCAATTCCGCGGCCCGAATGCCCAAAAGACAGTTTGTGTCATTCGCTCATCTTCGTCGGTATCTTTGCGGATATGCAGACATTGCGGACACCCGAGAACAGGTTCGATCACCTCCCGGATTTCGCCTATCCGCCGCAGTATTGCGAGCTACCGGATGACGATGGTGGCAGATTGCGCGTTGCCTGGGTACAAGACGGTCCGGCGGATGCCGACCCGGTGCTCATGCTGCACGGTGAGCCCTCCTGGTCGTTCCTGTACCGAAAAATGATTCCCATTCTGGCTGGTGCCGGTCACCGCGTCGTCTGCCCTGACCTGGTCGGGTTCGGCCGCTCCGACAAGCCGACCCGCATTGAGGACCACAGCTACGCACGTCACGTCGAGTGGATGCGCGCCCTGGCGTTCGACGTTTTGGACTTGCGCGGTGTCACGCTGGTCGGCCAGGACTGGGGCGGGCTGATCGGATTGCGGTTGGCCGCCGAGCACCCTGATCGCTTCAGCAAGCTCGTCGTCGCCAACACCGGTCTGCCGACCGGTGACATCCCGATGCCCGAGATCTGGTGGCGGTTCAGGGAAGCTATTCAAAGTCAGCCGAAGGTCGACGTCGGCCGGTTCGTGCAGGCGGGATGCCGACGGCCGATGAGCGATGAGGTGCGCGCGGCCTACGACGCGCCTTTTCCGGACGACAGGTACTCCGCCGCGCCGCGTGCGATGCCGGGCTTGGTCCCGACGGCACCGGACGACCCGGCCGCCCCGGCCAACCGCGCGGCGTGGGCGACACTGTCCGCGAGCCAGACACCGATGCTGGTTGCGTTCAGCGACGGTGACCCCATCACCGGCGCGATGGCCCCGATCTTTCAGCGGCAGATGCCCGGAGCCCGGGGCATCGAGCACCCCGTGATCGCCGATGCGGGACACTTCCTGCAGGAGGACGCCGGCGAGGAACTGGCCAATCACATCGTCGAGTTTCTGCGCTGACCCCAGGAGCGCTGCGGCGTCGCCGCCAAAACCGCGCCATGAGCCGCGGGCACAATAGGACCATGACCGCCGTGTCGGGGACCGCCGAGCCGCAGGAACTGCTCCTCGAACTCATGGACCCGGCCAGCAGAGCCGACCCCTACCCGCTCTACCAGCGGCTGCGCGAGCGCGGACCGATCCAGCTGCCGCAGGCCAACCTCACCGTCTTCTCGTCCTACCAGGACTGTGACGAGGTGCTGCGGCACCCGTCGTCATCAAGTGATCGGCTCAATTCAACGGTGGCGCAGCGGCTGATCGCCGACGGGGCAACGCCGCGCCCGCTCGGCCCGCCGGGATTTCTGTTCCTCGACCCGCCGGACCACACTCGACTACGCAGGTTGGTGAGCAAAGCGTTCCTGCCGAAAGTGGTTCATGCCCTGCTGCCCGACATCACCGCGCTGGTCGACGGACTGCTTGACCGGGCCGCTGAACAGGACGGGTTCGACGTCGTCACCGACCTCGCCTACCCGCTTCCAGTGGCCGTCATCTGCCGGCTGTTAGGGGTGCCGCTGGACGACGAGCCGAAGTTCAGCCATGCGTCGGCGCTGCTGGCGCAGGCCCTCGACCCGTTCCTGGGAGCGGCCGAAGAGCGACCGGCGGTCGTCAAGAAACGCATGCAGGCGGGGCGATGGCTGCGCGACTACCTGCGCGGCCTCATCGAGCAGCGGCGCTCTCACCCGGGCGACGACCTGATGTCCTTGCTGATCACCGTCGAAGAGTCCGGTGACCAGCTGACTGAAGACGAGATCGTCTCCACCTGCAACCTGCTTCTGATCGCCGGTCACGAGACAACGGTCAACCTGATCGCCAACGCCGCCTTGGCGATATTGCGCGCCCCGGGTCAGTGGGCCGCGCTGGGCGCCGACGCCGCCCGCGCGGCGGCGGTCATCGAAGAGACTCTGCGCTACGATCCGCCGGTTCAGCTTGTCGGCCGAAATGCCCTCGGGGACATGACGATCGGAGGCACCACCGTCGTCAAAGGTGACTCCATGATGCTCTTGCTCGCCGCGGCTCAGCGCGACCCCGCCCAGTTCGACCGGGCCGAGGTGTTCGACCCGGATCGAGAACAGTTGCGCCATCTGGGGTTTGGCCGGGGCCTACACTTCTGCCTCGGCGCGCCGCTGGCCCGGTTGGAAGCCGGTGTGGCGCTGTCGGCGCTGACGGCACGGTTCCCGCACGCGCAGCTGGCCGGCGAGCTGCAGTACAAACCGAACGTGACGTTGCGAGGGCTCTCGACGCTACCGGTGACCGTCTGACCGACGCGGCGCTTTAGGCCTGCGGCGTGAGCCCCGGAACGATGTCGGCGAGGCGGAACGTCACCGGGCTCTCCAATTGGGAGTAGGTGCAGGACCGCGGCTCGCGGTCGGGTCGCCAGCGGTTGAATTGCGCGGTGTGCCGGAACCTCTCGCCTTCCATGTGGTCGTAGCGGACTTCGACGACACGCTCTGGCCGCAGCGGCACGAACGAAAGGTCCTTTCCGGCGTTCCAGCGGGAGAACTCGTTCTTGCGCGGGGTGCGTTCGCCGGCTTCATGCGCAGCCCAGTTCCACGGGTGATCGCCGAACTCGGTGACCAGCGGCTGCAGTTCGGCGAACAGCCGCCGCCGTTCGGCCATCGGGAAAGCGCCGATGACGCCAACCGAGGCGAGTTGACCGTCGTTCTTATAGAGCCCCAGCAGTAACGAGCCAATCGCCTCGGTGCTCGACTTGTGCACTCGGTAGCCGGCCACTACGCAGTCAGCGGTGCGCTGATGCTTGATTTTGAACATCACCCGTTTGTCGGGCTGGTAGGGAAGCGTCAGCGGCTTGGCCACCACTCCGTCCAGACCGGCGCCTTCGAAGTCGTCGAACCACCGCTGTGCCGTCGGCAGGTCGGTAGTCGCCGGCGTCACCTGGATCGCCGGGCCGGAGTCGGTCAAAGCGTCGACCAAGGCGGCGCGCCGCTCGGCGAACGGCCGGCCGGTGTAATCGTCGTCGTCGAGCGCCAGCAGGTCGAACGCGATGAACGCCGCCGGTGTCTTCTCAGCCAGCATCCGGACCCGCGAGTCCGCCGGGTGGATCCGCTGCTGCAGCGCCTCGAAGTCCAGGCCGTGACCGGTCGGGATGATGATCTCGCCGTCGACCACACAGCGGCGCGGCAACTCGGCTTTCACAGCTGCGACCAGCTCGGGGAAGTACCGGGTCATCGGCCGCTCGTTGCGGCTGCCCAACTCCACCCCATCGACGTCACGGAAGCAGATGGACCGGAAGCCGTCCCATTTCGGTTCGTAGGACGCGCCCGGTGGAATGGACGGAACAGATTTGGCCAGCATCGGAGATACCGGCGGCATGACAGGCAAGTCCATGGGCACATTCTCGCGTCTCGAGCGGCAGTGACTGCGCAGCCTGCCCTCGCGTGCTGAAATCGGGGCATGGCTGCTGCAGCAGAAGAGCTCGACGTCGACGGGATTGCGGTCCGCTTCACTAATCCGGACAAGGTGTTTTTTCCGGCGCTCGGAGCCGCCGGCACCAAACGCAAACTGGTCGAGTACTACCGAGCGGTGGCCGGTGGGCCGATGCTAGCGACGCTGCTCGACCGCCCCGTCCACCTCCAGCGCTTTCCTGACGGCGTCGACGGGGAGGAGATCTATCAGAAGCGGATTCCTCAACACCGCCCCGACTATCTACAGACCTGCCGGATCACCTTTCCGTCGGGGCGCACCGCCGATGCGCTCAAGGTCACCCATCCCGCAGCGGTCGTGTGGGCCGCGCAGATGGGCACGGTCACTCTGCATCCCTGGCAGGTGCGCTGCCCGGACACCGACCATCCCGACGAGCTGCGCGTCGACCTGGATCCGCAACCAGGCACGGCTTTTCAGCAGGCCAAAGAGGTCGCGGTCGACGTCCTGCGTCCCCTGCTCGACGAGCTGGGCCTGGTCGGTTACCCGAAAACCTCCGGCGGCCGCGGAATCCACGTGTTCCTGCGGATCGCGACCGACTGGGATTTCATCGCGGTGCGGCGGGCGGGTATCGCGCTGGCCCGGGAAGTGGAGCGCCGAGCACCGGACGCGGTAACCACGTCGTGGTGGAAGGAGCAACGCGGCCAACGCATTTTCATCGACTTCAACCAGAACGCCCGCGACCGTACCTTCGCATCGGCGTATTCGGTGCGGCGCACCGCCATCGCGACCGTCTCGACACCGCTGTCCTGGGAGGAGCTGGCCGATGCCGATCCCGACGATTACACCATCGTCACCGTGCCGGACTTGGTCCAGCGTCGCGCCGACCCGTGGGCCGGGATGGACGACGCGCCGCAGTCGATTGCTCCGTTGCTGGAGATGGTTGCGGCCGACGAAGAACGCGGCCTGGGCGATCTGCCGTATCCGCCCAATTACCCGAAGATGCCGGGCGAGCCGAAACGGGTGCAGCCCAGCCGGGACACCGATCTGAACAGGAAAAACAAGAGTAAGTGATGTGGTGCGCCTACTAGCATAAGGCAGCGCTCGCCCGATAACCTGGACACATGGCGTGAATCCCTCGACTCGCTGCGAGCCAGCTTCAACCGCGCGCTGCGGGTGGAAGGCAAGGCCGACCGCACGCTCGTCCTCTACGGACAGAGCATCACCTATTTCAGCCGGTGGCTCGCGCAACGCGACCAGCCGGCCGACCTGTCGAGTTTGAACCGCGCGAACGTGCTGCGATGGCTCGACTGGCTCCGAGAATGCGGCCAGACGACGGGCACCATCCGCACCCGCTGGCGCGGCTTGCGCCGCTTCACCAACTGGCTGGTCGCCGAAGACATCATCAACACCGATCCGCTGGCCGGAATCACCATCGACAAACCGGATCCGCCGCCCGTGCCGATCCTCACCGATGAGGAGCTGTCCGCGCTCATCGCCGCCTGCAAGGGCAAAAATTTCCGTGACCGTCGCGACGAGGCCGTGCTGCGGTTGCTCATCGACTGCGGACATACGGGTCTCCGAGGTGACCGGTATCGACCTGGTCGACCTCGACCTCGACGGCGAATCGGTGTAACCATCACCGGTAAAGGATCACGGATCCGCTCCGGCCTACTTCGGTGCCAAGCACCGGGCAGGCTCTCGACCGTTACCTACGTGAGCGCGCCAAACACCGGCACGCATCCAGCGCCGCCCTGTTCCTCGGTGAGCGCGGCCGATTCACACCCGATGGCGTACGGGAAAGCATCAAGGTGCGCGCTGAGCTGGCCGGCCTTGACCCCGCGAAGATTCACCCGCACCGATTCCGGCACACCAACGCGCACGACTTCCTGCTGGCCGGCGGCCAGGAGCGCGACCTCAAACGGCTGATGGGCTGGCGCTCAGACACCATGCTCGAGCGGTACGGCTGCGAGCGCCGCAGACCATCGGGCGCGTGAGGCGGCGCGCCGGCTGAAGCGAGGAGACCGGATATAAGCTATGGCCTTCACGCAAGCGCAGGCCGAATACGAGCGCCTGGCTAAGCTGACGATCGGTCCCGACCGCAGAGATGATCATTGGACGCTCCCTGCCCGCAGGATTGCAGAGTTCTGGTGTCTCGGCCAAAGAAAGGGCAGCAACGGTCATTTACTCGGAGTGATTTACAAAACGCCATCCGGCCCTCTATTTGTCAGCACAGCGAAATACTTGGGAACTAAAGACTTCATCTCGGAATGGACTCGGGCCAGCAGGTCCCCCAAAAATCCATCGCCACGGCTGCCCGGAGACCCGTCACCACGCCTGCCACTGCTTGATGAACCGTTTGGCGATACACCAGCACCCCTGAATTGTCGGTGCGGGTCGTGGCCAAGTCTCGGGAAGCACTTCGGGCTGTTATTGAGGCGCAACAAACGACCGGCGGCATAATCAGGCGAGGCGTATCAAAGCACGGATTGCACAGCGCTGCTGGTATGCTGTGCTGGAAGCTATAAGCAACCCCGCTTCCGCTTCAGTGAGTTTTGGCTTGCGCACCGTGTGCCGCCCGTCGAGATGAGCGCCGACACCCTCTGAAGGGGTGTCGTTCGTGCTGTCTCAATCCGAGAAGCAGTTGCGTGCGCAAATTGCTGCGCATATGTCATGGGCTAACACTGAAAACCGTTCAGCTCGAACGGCTAAAGCCCGTCAGGCGCTCGAAGATAAATTCCTAGCCGACGCCGACGGCGATCCTAAGCGAGCTGAGTCGCTGCGCCGAGCCCACTTCGCGCGCATGGCGTTCAAATCGGCGCAGGCTCGGCGGCGCCGAGGTGGTAATGCCGCATGAGGGCACGAAAAAGGCCGGCCCCGACAGACCGGCCCATTCCAAACAACACCGATGCCGCCAAGCCTAACAGCCGCATTTCGCCAACGGCGGTCGACATGCTGCCCGCCAATGCAGGGCGGTTTGCCGCGTCACGACGCATGGTGCCTTTGCCGCCGTGTAGCTGTATTCATGACCCCGACGTCGACCGGCACCGCTGCGCCGACCAGATCAGCGACCAGCTGGCCCACGCCGCCGTCACCGCAGTGGCCCATCTCAACCGGCTGGGCACGCCGGCGCTGCTCGATGACCGGACATGCCGGGCGATGTGGCGAATCGGTTACCACAGGCTCGCGGAAGCCGTACACCGTAGGACGGCCGGTGTCACATGAGCGCTCACAACGATCCCGTATACGGTAAGGCCGTATTCGAGCGGCGCGAGGCTGACCGGCGAGCCGCTGTCGCTCAATGCCTTGCCGAACTCGACCGGGACTCCGGCATTGACGTTCTCTTCGTCGAACCGCCCGACATCGACGACCACCACGCCGGCGACTGGGCACCGAACCGAAGCGATCCAACAGCGGGCGAACGCGAAGGCGAGAAGACGCCCATCCTGGCCGGCGCCCTGCTCAGCCGTTCAGCGCTGCGCGAGCTGCCCGACCCCGAACCGCTGATCGACAACGTGCTCGACCAAGGCAGCGTCGCGCTGCTCTACGGGAAATGGGGCTCCGGCAAGTCGTTCATCGCCGAGGATTGGGCCGCCAGTGTCGCAACCGGGCGCCCCTGGCAGGGCAGGCAAGCAGAGCAGCGCAACGCGCTGTATGTGGCCGGTGAGGGCGCGTTCGGGTTCAAAGGACGAACCAACGCGTGGGAGGTCGGCTGGCACACCGAGATTCCCGACGGCGCCCTCGATATTTTGCCGCGGCCAGTTAATCTCACACGCCCGCTCGACGTTGCCAACCTGCTTGCGCTCATTGAATGGAACGGCTACGGCCTGGTCGTCCTCGACACGCTGGCGCGCTGCATGGTCGGGGCGGACGAGAACTCAGCCAAGGACTGCGGCGAAGTCGTCGACGTCCTGACCCGGCTACGCGAACGTACACCCGGCGGCCGCGGTGTCATTCTCGGCGTGCATCACACCGGCAAGGACGGCAAGACGTTCTGCGGGTAGACGACATTCGAGGCCGGAGCCGACACCGTCTACTCCGTGACACTGGACGGCGCGGCGATCGTGCTGGACCGCACCAAACGCAAAGATGGGCCGCTAGTCGATACGCACCGGCTGAAACTCTCGCCGGTTGATAGCACCGGCAGCGCGATCCTGGAAAACGTCTCACCGGGGGGTGAGACAAAAGACCGGGCCGACATCATTCTGTCTCACTTCGCATCTCACTTCGCCGGTACGGGCGCGTATGCGTCACAGCTGGTTGAAGTCTGCGGAATGTCGAGGCCGACGGTTTATCGCGGAATTTCTGACCTGGTTAACGCGGTTTGCTTATCAATACCGGGACTGACAAACGCCCCTTCTACAAGGTTGCGATGAAATGAGTTTGTCTCACGTTGTCTCAGTCTGTCTCACGGCATGGTGCAACGTCTCTCTCACCCCCCGCCCCATTAGGGGGGCGGGGGGTAGACGAACACCTGAGACAAATACCGATTCGTGGGAAACCCACACCACAACAGAAAGGCAGAGAATGACAAACATGAGCGACACCACCGACCTGATAACACTTGCCGAGCTGACCGTTGAGGGATTCGGCGACGGCATGTTCGGCGGCCCGAACATCGACACCCTGGCCGAACAGCTCGGCGACGATGTCGTGCTCGACGACATCGGCCGGCGCTGCTGCACCCGCGACACCGCCCGCCGACTGTTCACCGAGCGCGCCGAAGCCCACGCACGCGAACAGGAAGACTGGGCGAAGCGCGCCGCCGAGATGGCCGCCGAAAGCAACGCCCGGCATGCCCGTCTGAGAGCCATAGCCGCAGCGCAAAAGAAACTCCTCGAAGCCAATCCCGGCTTATCCGCTCTGGCCGTCATGGTCGGCGCCGAGACCCTGGCTACCCTCGATCGCAAGGGCAGGCGTCTCGATGGCCTGTTCGCCGGTCTGTCCGAGGGCTATTCGCTCAGCCCACCACGACCACGCCCCGCAAAGGAAGCATGAAATGGAACACATCGCCATCTACGGGCTGCCGCCGCGGCCTGGCGTCCGTGCCGCTGTAACCACCGAACAGGCCCAGCGCGCCGAGCGCGCCGAGTGCGTCGAGCAGGCTATACGCGTCGAACGCGCAAAGCGCCGGCTGCGCGCCGACGCCCAATACATCATCGACGTCATCGACCGCGCGCTCGCCGCGCCCACATACTCTGCCCGCAGCGGCCAGGCCACATGGCAGGTCGAGCATGCGGCGGCGCGCGGCCGCATCATCGGTATCCGGTGAGCCGCCACGTGCTCATGGACCGCTGCGCTGCGCTGCTGTGCCACCGCATGACAGGAGCACGCGGAGTTTACGTACTGGGAAACCGCCGCGCTGGCCAGCCAAGCCGAGGCCGAACTAGCATCATGCGGGCCGGCCTGAAATCGACGTGCATAGCGCGGTGGTCGTCGACCTCGAACCGCCGCGCTCACGCGGCCGACACCTGGCGAGATACCTGGCGAGGTTTCTACCGTGACCGAGCCACGGCCCGGCTACCCGCGACCAGGTGTCCCGAACGAGTACTGTTCCCCGGCCATGTGGAGCTCTTTGCTGGGGCTGGCGCTTTGCGTTCGGCGTGCGGGATACGCTGGCACGCCACCTCAGCTAACTCAAAATGGCCGAACCATCCGTTTGCTGTAGGACCATCCCGAAGGCCCCATTTTTTTGCTGGCCGTGCCCCGCGAGCGAAGCTCGCGGCCGATCTATCTACCGCAATTTTTTAGATTTTTTCTAGCTGGATTGATTAAGACCTAAAATCGCGGTAATTCGGACCGATTGAAAGACAACAGGATTGGAGAGCACGCCATAGGGTGTAGGCCAGCCATCTCGGCTCGCGGCGGTGACGAAAATGCCGGCACGGCGTCGTTCCGGCCCGGCGGTATAAGACGCTGGCGACTCCGATTTTCATTCGCAGGCCACGCCGTCGCCATCGCGGTCAAGTCCAGGTCGGTATCCAGGCTGTCCGGCATAGATTGGCGCCGCACCGGCGGCCCTTGCCGCCTTGCAGTTCGGGTAATACACCGACGACCCACCGCTGGGCGGCAGTGCAGCAGGCGGCGGAACGTATTCGTTGCTAGTTTGCGATGGAGGGGGAGCCAGCGGTAACGGCGCAGGTGGCGGCGGAATGTATTCGTTGCTGGTTTGCGGTGGAGGGGGAGCCAGCGGTAACGGCGCAGTACGGGACGGCGCAGGGAAGCGCGTTCCCACCGACGGCAGAATTCCCGACGATGTCGGAACTTCTTTCGAGGATGGAAGGGGTTGCGATAAACACGTCGTCAGGATGCGCGACGCGGCGTTATGTTCTTCCTGGGTTATCCATACGCCATATTTCGCTTTGACTTTGACCACCCTGGTTACGTAGGCGCACCGGAAATCTTTGTTGCTCGGCAGACATGTTGCAACGTCACCGGCCTTTTTGTTCCGGTTGGCTTTTCCGCTGACGGCTAGAAGGTTTAAAGGGTCGTTGGCGAACTGCACTCGCTTGATCGGGTCCCACTGCTGGGCACCCTTCTGCCAGGCGTCCAGCAGCGCGACCACGTGATCGACCTGCACTAAAACGTCGGTGCCCTCTTCCCGATTGAACTGAACATCTTTTCCGGTGTAGGGGTCATGTAGCACTCCGGACTGGACGATGCAGCCGGCAGCGGGCACGACGTTCGACAGATCGCGCCGCAGGATGTCATTGCGGGTGTCGCAGTGGTTGTGCCCACCCTCGACATCGACGTCGTCGGTCCACGGTTGTCCGAACTGTAGACGGGAGTAGCCAGTTTTTGGCGCTCGTCCTTTAACCGGAATCGTTTGAAGTTGCGACAACGCTTTCTGCTGTGCCCGCGGGTTGTCTGTGCTGCCGACCTTTTGCCTGTTGGACAGATGGACCAGTAGCGCGACCAGCAACAGGACTACAACTACGACGACAATCCCGACGACGATCTTGTTGTTACCGAGGCCGCGATCCGCTGTCGGCGTCTGTGCTGGTTCGACCGGCAGCGACGTCGACGGTGCTGGTTCTGCCGGCGTCGCCGAGTCGCGCTGGAAGCCCTCACGAAGGCCGTCACCGAAGGCCTTCCAAGCACTCATCGCGCAGCCAGAACAACACGCACGGCCATCCCTAATCTCCCTCGCTTCGTCAATTACACCAAACAACAGAAGCGGTTCGGGGATCGTAACCGACTGACACTCTTGATCTCTCGGGAAATCGGGGATTAGAGGTAACCCGACAGTTACCAGCGCTATCGAGAGATTTGGGTCGCCCGGTGCGCGCTCGCCTCACCAGAAGGCTGGTCACGAGCAAGTCGCCCCCGAAGTCACGGAAGATCGTCGCGACGCCACTCCACCACCGAGACGTTATATCCGCGCCGACTTGACGACGCCTGCCTGCATGTTGCAGCCGCATCGCGATGGATCGGTGTGACGACACGCCGATCGCTAAGCATGGGTGCTACAAATGCTCTGTTTGTATGGCATAGTGCCCGTATGGCTAAGCATAAACCCGTAAGCAATGGACCGCGAGAGAGTGGCCGTAAAGGGCGCTTGGCGCGGTCAACAAATCTGAGCGCCGAGCGGCGGTCAGACATCGCGCGAAAGGCCGCGAGGAATCGATGGAGCGTCGACGCGCCCCCCGCGATAGCCGCATCCGCCGACAACCCTCTCACCATCGGCGGTGTCGACATCGAGTGCTATGTGAGAGAAGGCGGCACCCGGCTGATCACTCAGACGTCGTTCACCAAGGCCATCGGCCGGGCCGGCGGCAGCCGTGGTGGCGGCGGCCGCGGTGACAGCGACGGCGAAAATTTGCCGGTCTTCTTGCGCGCGCAGAGCATCCGCCCGTTCCTCACCGAAGAGATCATCGAGTCCGCCAAACCCGTGCCGTTCACGATGCCAAGGGCGGCCGCGCGTATGGGTATCGCGCCGAACTGTTGCCCGTGGTCTGCGACCTATACCTCAAGGCACGCCAGGCCGGGACTTTGCAACCGAACCAGGAAAATATTGCGCGGCAGGCTGAGATCCTCGTTCGCGGCCTAGCGCAGACGGGCATCATCGCACTCGTCGACGAAGCCACCGGCTACCAGGACATCCGCGCGCGCGACGCGCTCGCCAAGATCCTCGAGACGTTCGTCGATAAGGAGTTGCAGGCTTGGGTGCAGACGTTCCCGGATGATTACTACCGTGAGATGTTTCGGCTGCGCAAGCTGAACTTTCCCACGGACTCGGTGAAGCGTCCGCAGTATTTCGGTGTTCTGACCAACGACATTGTGTATAAGCGGATTGCTCCCGGTGTGCTCGACGAGCTCAAGCGGGTGCAGCGGATTGGCAGCACCGGGAAGCCGAAAGACCGTCTATTCCAGCGGCTCACCACGAACACTGGCTATCCCAAGCTGCGTGAGCATCTGGGATCGGTTGTCACGCTGATGAAAATGAGCGACGACTGGCAATCGTTCAAGCGCAATTTGGATCGCATCCACCCGAAGTTCGACGAGACGATCCCGCTCGATTTCGACTCCGGCGACCATGAAGAGTGCGACCGCGGCTTGTGACCCGGCGCCGCGGGAACTCGAGGAAGGGAAAAAACGTCATGACATGGACTGTGTACCAAGGCAGAGGCAGATTGCTGGCGCTGACCAACGAGACGGGAGCCGAGGCAATTGATGTGGTGATGAAGCTGCGCGGGGCCGCGGTCGGCGGCATGTTCGGGAACCCGAACTGGTCCTTTTCGGCGCCGTCAATGGCACACGGTCAATCCGTGGAGGCTCCGTTTGGAGCCGCATGGGGTGCCGCCAACGATCCGCCTCGCATAGAGATCGCATGGACTGCGCCGAGCGATGAGCGGCGAGAATATGTAGTCCATCTGCCAGTGCGAACTTCGTGAAAATTATGGGTCGTGGATGGTCCCGACCGCCGCAACAGTGGGCATGCTGTCGGACGCGGCAAGGGGCCGAGGAATGACCGACGACACGCCGTCGGGGGACAACATCACCCGACCCGGGGCTGACAAGCCTTCGCGCTTCTCCGGACTGCGCAATTTCGGCAAGCGGATAGTCGCAGCCAAGATCCCCCTTCTGGTCTTTCTGGGTGTCTCGGGGGCACTCACGGCGGTCCTAGTGTGGTGGGCATTCTTTCTGCCGCCACAAGACCTTCACTCGTCCCTTCACTCGTCCGTCGGCGATGTGACATCAACGTCGACTAGCCCGTTGGGGTCGGTGGAGGTTCCGCCGGGATATTCGCGGGTCGAGCTAACAGATTCAAACTCAGTTCCAAACGTAGGAAACAGCGGCTGGATCTGTTCTCGAAGCAGGTGGGAGTACGTAGGCGGCGTCACGTGCTTCGTCCCAAATGGATCACAGCTTCCTGCCGGTGCCAGGTCGGTCACCACGGCGTCGGTCACCACGGCGTCGCCGAATACGGCAGCACCACTTGCGAGCGGTGAAGCTGATGGTTGGATGAATAAGATCGTCGCAATTGCTGGCGCGCTGGCTGTCGTCCTCACTGCGTTAGCCAGTCTCGGATGGCGGCCATTTGGTCGCGGTGGAGAGTCAGCCAAGCACACGTAGTAGCCGCTAGGCCAACAAGAATCCGACAACTGCCATTTCGCGAAGTCCCTGGGTCGCGTGGTCCGTGGCCGAGCTGTCGGCGGTCCCCTATGGTTGCACCGCGAATCGGTTCCCTGGGACCCCGTCGTGTGCGACTCTTATCCATAGCAGCGTGGGCCGGAGCTTCCCAGGGTTCGGAGCGATGCAGGACGCACGAGGCGATGTGGATGGAAGTGGCAGTCGTCGTAGCGGTGCCCTTGGTGGCGAGTGCCGCTGGCGCGTTCTGGACGTATGTCGCCGGGCGGCGTGAGCGGCGTGAAAATGACAAATCGATTGCCAAGATCTTCAGTGTTGTGGTGGCGTCTGAGCGTACCCGCTACAGGGCGGACAACTTCTGGGATGCCCTGGCGGAGCGAGTCGATGATCGATACGAGGTTCAGTGTGTGCATTTCGGAAGCGCGCTGCGTCAGAGCACAACCTACTTTTACTTTTCGATGGGCGTCGCAACTATCGGCTTCGCCCTATTGTCTGCTGGCATAGGGCTGGCCCTTGTCGGGAGCATTCCCGTCGGCACAGTCAGCATCATTGGTGGCGTCCTCGCGGACGTTGCAGCAACTTTGGTGTTCCGCCAGGCTAATCGAGCGAAGTCGGATGCCCAAGCGAATCTTTCCGACATTGCGCGGGCGATCGAGCAAGACGAGAAATACCTCATGGCCTATAAGTGCCTGTCGCAGATTCAAGATTCCTCGGTGCGGGATGCCACCCACGCCATAGTCGCACGTCAATTGATTGGTGTTTTGGGTCATGTTGGTGCTGCGCCGGCAGGCAATGGCGCCACCGGAGGCATCTGGGGCACCGAAAGTTCCGGCGGCACCGACGGGCAGGGCGGCCAACCAGGCAGTCCAGCTGCCCGTAGCAGCAGCGGAGGCACCGGCAATACCGGCCACCACGGCTGACCGCTGCGAGCACCAGCCGACAGGAATCTTGGCGACGCAACGTCTGCCATTGTTGGCAGCCGTAAGCCGTGCCCATTATGTGGAACAGGCTTTGCACGTCGGTATAGAGGCGAAAATTCGCCCGATAACACCATGCATAACGTCACCGACAGCGCTGCGTTTCTCCTGGTGAGCACAACGCTGAAGCATTCGGCACCCCGAAGATGCCGGGCGAGCCGAAACGGGTGCAGCCCAGCCGGGACACCGATCTGAACAGGAACAATAAGCGCAAGTGATGTGGTGCTCCTCATTCGCGCGTCAGCAGCGAGGCCCGCGCCCTCTAACGCACACCAAGTTTGTTCCCGCTCCCGTTGCGTGTGTTGATTCGGATCAGCTTTGGCCGATCCCGGCCGTGTGTCGCGCCGCCGTTGCGTCCATGGTTTTACGCAGTGCTGGTATCTGATCCAGCAAGCTGGCGAGATTATCCCGCTGGATAATGAGCACGTCGGCCCGCCCGGTTGTCGTTACGGTCGCATTACGCAGTTTCCCGCCGCGGAGCACAGATTCGCCGATCACCTCACCCGGCTCCACTACGGCCATGCGATTCCGGCCGACATATACCGCTGCCTTCCCGCTGAGCAGGATGTAGCAGGCGTCCGACGGAGTCTGCTCATGAATCAGCGGCCATGCCGCCGATGTTGAGGTGCGACGTGCTGCTCGGACGAGGCGCTCCAGCTCGTCGTCCGAGAAGTTGTCGAATGCGGTGAACTGCCGTAGCCGACCGACGACTTCCCTTTGTTCCTTCACAACGACCTTCATCGTGGGCTCCGCTCCTTTCTCATGGGCGCCGACTCGGTACTGTTCGTCGCTGCTTGCACCGTAAGTGGGGCAACGCGCCCGCCACACGAGTAGCCGACTACCTGATCGCAGCCGGGCCGCCAGAACGCGGCAATGCTGCAACGGGTGGTGCCCGACGAGTATCGCGTCGGGGTGCAGCCCAGCCGGGACACCGATCGCAGGGACAACGTCAGGCGCAATTGACGCTGGGCGCGGCGCCGGCTCAGCTGCCCGTTTCGCGGGTCACGAGGACCAAACAGTGCCCGGGAAGATAGTGAAGGTGCCGGTGAGCGATCGCTGGCGAGTCGTCCACGATGGCAAGCCGTACCACAAAGGCGACACGCTCACCGTTCCCGAGCAGATAGCCGAAGAACGGGAGCGATCGCGCTGGGTCGAGCGCGTCACCGGCAAAGGTTGAGCGCTATGCGTCCTCTCGTTTAGGCAGGCCAAAGATTGGCCATTCCTAAAGCCCCACTCAAAAGGAGTTCTCATGAACTATCGCCGTGTTATGTGGGTGCTCGGCGCTGTAGCGGTGACGTTCATCGCCCCTGCCCAGGCCCATGCTCAGCCGCCGACGCAGTGTTTAAGCAGCACCCCTAAAGGCAAGCAGGTCTACATTCCCTGCGATCTGATGAATTCCCGCGTCAATTATCCGCCAGGGCAACGCTGCGTTGGACCGCTCGATGAGTACCCGCCCGATGTGCGCGAATGGTGTGGCTAAGGGGAGACGAATCGGCCTGGGTGGGCTCGACAGCCTTGAATTGGGTGGAGGACATCAAACCCTCTGAAGGGGGGCTATTCGGAGTCGAGGGCTCCTTCGCCATTTCGCCGAGAGCACCTGAACCGCCAATGTTCGATTCCAGCAAATGGATGCAAAGGTGAGGTATGGCACGATAGCTAAGTGCAATTCTGGTTGTGGCTGTGACCAGTCGGAGAGGCTAATTCCGGTTTGGAGGCAACGGCTGTCGCCTTGGGCCCGGATCTTGGACAACCCAAAGGAACGTCTTCTCAGCCGGCGGCTGCGAAGGTGCTGGTCGCGCTGCTGAAAAGCTGCATTCAGGGTCAGCGCGTTGCTGCCGCGGCAGCCTGGCACTGGTGCGGGCGATGTCGAGTAGGAATCCGTGCCCGCCCCAATGCGCCCCGGCTGTTCACCAGTAACGGCGTCTGCGGCCAAACGGCAACCTGCCGCCGGACCCGAATAGGGGTCTGCGGCCGACCGGCTCGCTGCCGGCGGCACCGTAATAGCGTCTGCGGCCGACCGGCCAACTGCCGACGGAACCGAAATGGCGTCTGCGGCCGACCGGCTGGCGGACTGAGCCGAGCAGCCAGAGGATCACCCCAATGATGAGCAAGATCCAGCCGAGCCAGACAGCAAGAGTTACCAGCACGAGCGGCACTGGGACCGCCAAAGGTAGGAGATACCCGATAAGCAGGAGGACGACGCCAGCGGCAATCATGACGCTCCCTTCAAGTTAAAGACTGGTGTATACCCGCGCCCAGCGGAACTGCAAACACTGACTCGAGATCTGCGACGCCGGTGCGATCGTTATGGGCCGGCGCTATGTGTCGACTGCCGCGTCCTCGCCGGCCCGGCCGCGGCGCGCTAGCTGTTCGTCGAGCAACTCATCGACCTGATGACTGGACGGCTCGCCACCGTGCAAATGAATCGAACGGCGCACCGCTGCCAGCAAATGCAGCTCGCCGTTTTCGCCGGCGTCGACTCAGCTGCCCGTCCCGCGGGTCACGATGAGTAGGTCGTCGCTGGTCGCCCAGGCCTGGGTGAAAGTGGCCATGGGGATCTGCTCGTCGCGGCCCGCAGGGGTGCCGCTGTCATTGAGGTGGACGACGTCCGCGGCGGTGTCGACGCCGGTGACCACCACGGCATGGTCGGCGTTGGTCCGCTGCCCTTTGCCCGGCGGATAGTTCCAGATTGTTTCGGCGTTCACCGCAGCGATCACCTTGTGCCCGCCGGCCAGGTTTTGTTCGACTGTCGTCATGGAATTGCCGGTGGTGAGATCCGATTGGATGCCGTACTTTCCCAGCAGCATGACCATGTCTTCAGGCGAAGTGCCGTCGAAGAAGTAGACCGCGCCGCGGTGCACTTCGCTCTTGGTGAAGACACCGCGCAGCTCGACGCCGACTTGAGTGGGTTCTTTCCCGGTGAGCTGGCCGACCACGTCCGCGACGGCCATCAACCCGCAGTCTTGCTGGTGCTGGTAGCGCCAATAAGCGGCGGCGGCACCGGGGTTTCCGTACATTTGACCGTTCGGGTCACCGGAGGCTGGGGCCAGCCCGAAGGAGGCCGCGACGATCAGCGTGGCCAGGCCGGCGGTGCAGACAGCGCTGCCACTGATTTTCGCCATACTTCATTATCGTGAGTTGACAGCGCCGCGTAACAATTACGGCTCGTCGAGCAATCGCAACGGATGTAGACCGTCGACCGCGCCGACGAACGGCGGGTGGATGCTGTAACCGAGCATGCGGCGGATGTCGTCGGATACCGCCCGGGCGGTGTCCCGCGGTATGGAAAGCGTGAACGGCTCCATCGGGCGCAGCCACGGCTGACAGTACTGCGCGGTGACGGCGAGGCGGTCCTGATCGGTGACGTTGGCGCCTCCGCCGTGCCACAGGGTTCCGACGAAGAAGACGCACGAGCCGGCGGGCATCTCCACGGGCAGCGTCCGGTCGTGCGGCCCCGGTCGACGTTTACCCCAGCGGTGGCTGCCGGGCACCAGGACTGTCGCCCCGTTGTCGGCGGTGAATTCATCGATCGCCCAGATGGTGGCGGCCGCCAGTGGGTCACGTGGGCGCGGAACCGGGTAGAAGCCGTCATCGTGATGGGCCAGCTGAGCGGACTCTCCGGGCTGGATGTTGATCGCTTGCAAGGCCGACAGCAGATAGTTGGGCATCAGCAACCGGTCAAGCACTGCCAGCACCCGCGGATGGTCGACAAGTCGATCACAGAGCCGCGTCCTGCTCAGCAGGCTGTACACCCGTTGGGTGCGGCGCCCTTCGAACGTGTTGCGGCCGGTGTGCCCCAGCCATGGCCGCACAACGTCACGGATCTGTCCGCATTCGTCGTCGGTCAGCAGCTTCTCGAAGATGACATAGCCGTCGCGATCCAGCGCCGCCAGGTCGGCTTCGACGACCGCTGACTCGACCGACTGGCCGCCGGTCGGTGTCCATTTGTATCGCTGCGCCAGATCGGTTTTCAGGTCGTCCAGCGTTGTCCCGGATTCGTAGTCAGAAGTCATCTGCGCTCGTCTTCGTCGACTGCGCGCGGTGTTCCCCGCGCTTGATCGCCAGGGTAAGCCGCAATCAAGGCGATACCCAGCTAATCGGCCGACACGCCAGCGCGGCAGCGGGGCGGCCGCCGCGTCCTGCCCGTTGTCCAGCCTGAGATTGACCCCAATTGGCGGCAACCATCGGATAATCTTTGCGACCCACCGACGCCCAACCAGGAAGGAAAGAGCGTGGCCCCGAGTTTCAAGGACGTCATCGCATCCAAATACCTGCTGCTGACGACTTTCACCAAGGACGGCCGCCCTAAGCCGACACCGATCTGGGGCGTGCCCCAAGGTGACCGACTTCTCGTCATCACTGACGACAATTCTTGGAAAGTCAAGCGCATCCGCAATACGCCGCGGGTGACGATCGCCAAGAGTGGGGCTTTGGGCAAGCCGAAGAGTGACGAGGTTGTGGCAACAGCCCGAGTGCTGCCGAAATCCGAAACGCACCGGGTGTACAGCGCCGTGCTCAAGCGGTACTGGTATCACGCGTGGTGGTTCTATGCCCACACGCTGGTGCGCGGCGGCATCGACAAAGTGCACGTGGGACTAGTGGTCGAAGCCGCCTGAGCCGGCCCCAATCTCTGAGGTAGGACTGCGGACGCCGACGGGTCAACGCCGGCAGGGCAGAGGCACGACGCTGCTCGGCCTGCCACCATGGACTGCATGACCGCCGCAGTTGTGGTGACCCTGGCGCTGGTGAGCGTCGGCATAGTGATCGACCGGCTTTTCTGGCTCAGGAGGTGGCTGAACCAGGTGCCTCCCGAAGAACTGCCGAAGCCTCCCGAGCCGCCCGAATGAAGCCGACGGAAATGCTGAAACATAGTCACCGATAATTCAAAGTAAGCGGTCCCCAGACCGCAGGACAGCTTCGAAAGCGGCGGGATACTGCACAGCATGAAATCCACGAGTTACCGGCGATGTGGCAGGGGACGGCCATGCTGATCGGCTTGCGAGCAGAAACACACCTGAATGGAATGAGCAAATGCGTCAGTTAGTAGCTGCCTTCGTCGTTGCCGGGCTGTGCACGCTGTCAGTCGGCTGCGGCAGCAGCAACCACGCGGGCAAGACGTCGACTACGACGACGACCCCCCCTTTTATCGCGCCTCCCGTTCAGGAGCGGGCGTTGGACGGTTTGCTGCTCAACCCCGACCAGATCAACGCCGCTATGGGCGCAAAGGACATGACGGTGACCAAAACCCATGACGCGATGTCCGACGACAGTGCGACGATGGAGCCGAAGGAGTGTCTCGCCATCGACGGCTCCGCACAGGCTCAGGTGTACGCGGGCAGCGGCTTCACCGCGGAGCGTGACCTTTCGCTGCAAGACGGCGACAACTTCACGCACTACGTCGACCAGGCGGTGGTGCTGTTTCCCACGGCCAAATTGGCTGCCGCGTTCGTCGCGAATTCGGCGAAACAGTGGCCGGCCTGCCGCCACTACACCCATATCCAGACCAGATCGCAGTGGGAAGCGGGACAGATCTCGGACAACAAAGGCGTCTTGAGCACCATCACAACCGAGCGGGAGGCCAAAGCGCCCGGATGGGCCTGCGGACGTGCGCTGCTGGCCAAGAACAACGTCGTCGTCGATGTCAACACGTGCAGCCCCAATCCGGCGGACACCGCGGTCAACATCGCCAACCAGATCGCCGCGAAGGTGGCCGCCTGAACGGGCTGTGGGCCTTTCATGACCCTCAACGGACCCTCAGCGACCCCGCGCTAAGCCGTTACGGGAGCGTTATAGTAACTGCTATGCGTGTACCACGTCTCCGCCAGATTTTTCGTGCGGGCGCCTTCGCGCTCGCTCTGGGCACCGCCGCGGCGGCTTTCCCTCAGGTCGCTGCGGCCGATTCGACCGACGATTTCCCGATTCCGCGAAGGATGATCGAAACCACTTGCGACGCCGAGCAGATTCTCGCGGCGGCAAGGGACTTCAGCCCGGTCTACTACCAGCGGTACATGATTGACTACAACAATCACCCGAATGTACAGCAGGCCACCCAGGACAAGGCGCACTGGTTTTACTCGCTGAGCGCGGCGGATCGCCGGGAGTACTCGGAGAACTTCTATCCCCCGCTGGGTTCCGGCGGTGACCCGCTGTGGTTCGCATGGCCCAACCACATGAAGATCTTCTTCAACAACAAGGGCGTCGTCGCGAAGGAGACCGAAAACTGCATGAATTACCCGCGCGGCGACATGTCGCTGTGGAACTGGTCCTAGCGGCCGGTAAGCGTTCAGTCGGTTCGGGCCAGCAGCCCGACGCAGGTCGCGGTCACCAGTCGGGTCAGTGCTGGCGCGAAATCTACATCCCAGTCCGGCGGGACGTCCGCCTCGTCGGCGTAGGCGTCGGTGACACCCTTCGGTGGATGGGCCAACTGCCATAGCGGTGCGGCCAGCGAGTAGGCGGCCAGCAGGGTGTCCAGGGCGCCGCTACGCCCCAGTGCCGGCAGTGCCTCTTCGATCGCCTCGGCGATCGACATCGCCGCGGTGGTAGTGATGTGTTTGAAGCCCAGAACTCGCTCGACCTCGACCTCGTGCTCGAGGTGAAGATGAAGGTTGGCGAGCAGGTCGCAGAACAACGGGTCGGCGGCCAGCTCCTGAGCCAGCGTCTCGGCGACTCGCGCCGGGGACATCGGACCCGGCTCACGCAACTTCTGGCACACCGTTTCTGACCAGCGCACCCAGCCTTCGGCCGCGATCTGCAGCAGCATCTCTTTGTGAGACGTGAAATAGCGGCGTACCGCGGAATAGTGCACGCCGGCCCGGCTGGCGATGGCGGTCAACGTTACCGACGCGACACCGCCCTCCAAGGCCAGCGAACGGGCGGCCTCCACCAGAGCCGCCGCACGCTGGCGTTTATTTTCGTCCGTGCGGGCGCGCTGGAACGTCAGTTGCACCACCGGGCGAGGATAACGCACATGTAGTGATTTGCGGCTCTACACCAAAGCCGGTACCGTCCCGTTACGCACTTAGCATGCGTTAGATCCCGTGAGCGTACCGGAAGGAACCGACAGGGCCGGGCACCGGCATGATTTACTCGTCAGGATCTGGTCGCGCACTCCACCGGGGCTCAGCACACGCGCGCGGCGATCGGCCAACCCGTGGCGCTGCCCGTCGAGAGATGAGGCGCCCCGACGGGTGCGACGACGTGCAACCCGTTGGCTGGTTGCGATAGTACAAGCGATGAGGGGGATCTCAGATTTACAGGGTCTTGAAGGTGGTGTGGATACCGCTGGTCATCATGGTGGTGATCGCCTGCGGGGGGTACACCGTCGCCCGGCTACACGGTTTCTTCGGCTCCGAGAAGCGCCCCTCGTACGCCGACGCCGGAAGCGACGACAGCAAGCCCTTTCATCCAAAGACACTGATCTATGAGGTGTTCGGTCCGGCCGGCACCGTGGCGGACATCAGCTACTTCGACGTCAATGCCGATCCGCGGCAAGTCGACCGAGCCAGCCTGCCTTGGTCCCTCAAACTCACAACCAACCAGGCGGCAGTCATGGGCAACATCGTCGCGCAGGGCAACGCCGACAGCATCGGCTGCCGCATCGTGGTCGATGGCGTCGTCAAAGCGGAGCGAATCTCGAACGAAGTCAACGCTTACACCTTCTGCTTATTGAAGGCGGCATGAACACCCAAGACTCGCGCACCGATTCCGCGAAGCAGCCGTTCGTGGCACGAACGATTCGCACGTTTTCGCTGCCGGTGATTTTGCTTTGGATCGGTGTCGTGGTCGTCCTCAGCATGGCCGTCCCGTCGCTCGACCAGATCGGTAAAGAGCGGTCAGTATCGCTGAGCCCCAAAGACGCCCCGTCGGTGCAGGCGATGGAGCTGATGGGAAAGCTTTTCAAGGAGTCAAACTCGGACAGCGTGGCGATGATCGTGCTGGAGGGCAACCAGCCGCTCGGAGACAGCGCGCACGAGTACTACAACAGCATCGTTCGGCAGTTGAACGCCGACACCGAGCACGTACAGCACATTCAGGACTTCTGGGGTGATCCGCTCACCGCGGCCGGCTCGCAGAGCCCGGACGGCAAAGCCGCCTACGTGCAAGTCAACTTGTCCGGCAACCAAGGTCAGGCCAAAGCCAACGATTCGGTCGAAGCGGTGCGCCAGATCGTGGCGCGGACACCCGCTCCCGCCGGGGTGAAGGCATATGTCACCGGGCCGGCCGCGCTGGTGGCGGACATGAACCACAGCGGCGACAAGTCGCTGGTCACGATCACGCTGGTAACCATCACCGTGATTGTGACGATGTTGTTATTCGTCTACCGCTCGATCGTCACGGTCGTCTTGCTGCTGGTCATGGTCGGCATCGAATTGTCCGCTGCCCGAGGAGCAGTCGCGTTCCTCGGCTATCACAACTGGATCGGACTGTCGACTTTCGCCGTCAACCTGCTCGTCTCGCTGGGCATTGCGGCTGGAACGGACTACGGAATCTTCTTCATCGGGCGGTACCAAGAGGCGCGGCAGGCTGGGGAGGATCGCGAAACCGCGTTTTACACCACCTACCGCGGCGTCGCCCACGTCGTCTCGGCGTCCGGTCTGACGATCGCCGGAGCTCTCTTCTGCCTGCACTTCACCCGGATGCCTTACTTCCAAACGCTCGGCATCCCGTGCGCGGTCGGCATGCTGGTAGCGGTCGGGGTGGCACTCACCTTGGTGCCGGCGGTCATCAACGTAGGCAGTCGCTTCGGACTGTTCGAGCCTAAACGCAAGGTCAGCGTACGCGGCTGGCGACGGATCGGAACCGCCATCGTGCGTTGGCCGGCGCCTATCCTCGCGGCGACGCTGGCGGTCGCCCTGATCGGCCTGATCGCGTTGCCCGGCTACAAGACGAGTTACAATGACCGGCAATACATTCCGAAGAACATAACTGCCAACCTGGGTTACGCGGCGGCAGAACGTCACTTCTCCGCGGCCCGGATGCAGCCCGAGATTCTGATGCTGGTCGCCGACCACGACATGCGCAATCCGTCGGACTTTCTGGTGCTCAACAAACTCGCTAAGGGAATCTTCGCCGTGCCGGGTATATCGCGCGTGCAGGCGCCGACCCGCCCGGAGGGCACGCCGCTGGAGCACACATCGATTCCGTTCCTGATGAGCATGCAGAACGCCGGACAGATCCAGAACCTGAAATTCCAGAAGGCTCGCATGAAGGACATGCTGGTTCAGGCAGACGAGCTCGCGCAGACCATCGCGATGATGCAGCGCATGTATCACCTGATGCAGCAGCTGACCGACACCACACACCACATGGTCGGCGAGACCAAAGAAATGGTGCAGATCACCGACGGGTTACGCGACAACCTCGCGGACTTCGAGGACTTCTTCCGGCCGATCCGCAGCTACTTTTACTGGGAGAAGCACTGTTATGACATCCCGGTCTGCTGGTCGCTGCGCTCAGTCTTCGACGCCTTCGACGGTGTTGATGCGATCAGCGACAAGTTAAAGGATCTCACCAAAGACCTGGACAACCTCGACGCGCTGATGCCCCGGTTGATCGCGGAGTTTCCCCAAATGATCGCGATGATGGGAAGCATGCGGACGATGATGCTGACGATGCACAGCACAATGTCCGGGATGTTCGACCAGATGGACCAGATGACCGACGATGCCTCTGCCATGGGCAAGGCGTTCGACTCGTCGAGGAACGACGACTCTTTTTACCTTCCGCCGGAGATCTTCAAGAACACCGACTTCAAGCGGGCGATGAAATTGTTCTTCTCACCTGACGGCAAAGCCGTCCGAATGATCATCTCGCATCGGGGCGATCCGGCTACGCCCGAAGGCATTTCACGAATCAATCCGATCAAGACCGCGGCGGAGGAATCTCTCAAGGGCACCCCCTTGGAGGATGCCAAAATGTATCTGGCGGGCACCGCCGCGACTTTCAAGGACATGCAAGACGGCTCCAGATTCGACCTGCTGATCGCCGGAGTCGCCTCGCTCTGTCTGATTTTTATCATCATGCTCGTGATTACCCGCAGTTTCGTGGCTGCCCTGGTGATCGTCGGGACCGTCGCGCTGTCCTTGGGCGCTTCGTTCGGGCTGTCCGTGCTGGTCTGGCAGTACATCCTGGGCATCGAACTGCACTGGCTCGTCTTGGCGATGTCGGTGATCGTGCTGCTGGCGGTGGGCTCGGATTACAACCTGCTGCTGGTTTCGAGGTTCAAAGAGGAGATCGGAGCCGGGCTGAAAACCGGGATCGTCCGAGCGATGGGCAGTACCGGCAAAGTCGTCACGTCTGCCGGGTTGGTCTTCGCTTTCACGATGGCCTCAATGGTGGTCAGCGATCTGCGGATCATCGGGCAAGTGGGAACAACCATCGGGCTTGGCCTGCTGTTCGACACCTTGATCGTCCGCTCGTTCATGACTCCGTCGATCGCCGCGCTGCTCGGACGGTGGTTCTGGTGGCCGATCAATGTCAGACCGCGCCCGACCAGCGCGCTGCGTCGGCCCACCGAACCGCGTTCCCTGGTCGGGTCCGCCGTGGGCGTGGGCGGCGACGAGCCCGTCACCGCCGAACTGCCGCGTCCGGTCGAGTAACGCTCGCGTGCCTACGGGCACGTCCTAAGAGGCGGCGCGCCTATCTGCCGACGCCACGCGAATGACCCCGGTTTACTCCGCGTCGTGCAGCAGCAGTCGCCGGGCCACTGGCCGGGGTGCGTACGGTCGCAGCAGTTGACTGGCCGGCCGGGCACGCACGCGCTGCGGCCACCAGAACCAGCGGCCCAGCATCATAGCGATGGACGGCGTCATGAACGACCGCACCACCAAAGTGTCGAACAGCAGCCCTAGACCGATCGTCGTCCCCACTTGGCCGATGACCTTCATATCGCTGAAGACGAACGACGCCATCGTCGCGGCGAACACCAACCCCGCGGACGTCACTACCGAGCCGGTGCCGGCCATTGCCCGGATGATGCCGGTTTTGAGGCCGGCGCCGATTTCTTCTTTGAACCGCGAGATCAGCAACAAGTTGTAGTCCGAGCCCACCGCCAGCATCAGGATCACCGACATGGCCAGCACCATCCAGTGCAGCTTGATGCCGAGGATGTATTGCCACACCAACACAGACAGCCCGAAGGACGCGCCCAACGACAGCAGCACCGTGCCCACGATTATTAGGGCGGCAACCACACTACGGGTGATGATCAACATGATGATGAAGATCAGGCTGGCTGCGGCGAGACCGGCGATCATCAGGTCGATAGAGGAGCCGTCCCGCATGTCCTTATAGGTCGCGGCGGTGCCGCCAAGGGAGACTCGGGCGCCCTCCCAAGGGGTCCCCTTGATGGCTTCGTGCACTGCCTTCTTGATCGGGTCGACGTGTGAAATGCCTTCCGGTGTGGCCGGATCGCCTTCGTGGCTGATGATCAGCCGAACCGCTTTGCCGTCGGCTGACAGGAACTGCTTGAGGCCTCGCTTGAAATTCGGGTTCTTGAAAGCCTCCGGCGGCAGATAGAACGTGTCGTCGTTCTTGGCTTTGTCGAAGGCCTCTCCCATGGCGGTCGAGTTCTCGCTCAGGGCAGCCGTCTGGTCGTTGATTCCGGCGGTCGTCGCGTAATTCGAGAGCGTCGTCTGCAGATTGTTCTCCTGGCTGGCGATCTGCGGCCCGATCAGCGTCAGCAGCTGCGGCTGGATCTGATCTAAGCGATCCAGGCTCGCGCTCAGCTGCTCCAACTTTTCGCTGAGTTGGTCGATCCCGTCGAGCGCGTCGAAGAGGGACCGGAGCGACCAGCACACCGGGATGTCGTAGCAGTGCTTCTCCCAGTAAAAATAGCTGCGGATCGGCCGGAAGAAATCATCGAAATCGGCGATGTGATCCCGCAGTTCCTCGGTGATGGCAACCGTTTCTTTGGTGATCTGCGTAGTTTGGTGCGTGGTGTCGGTGAGATCCTTGGTGACCTGGAATTGTTTGTGCAGCACGGCGATCGTCTTTCGGATCTCGTTCGCCTGCGACAAGATGTCGCGAGCGCGGTCCTGCTGGTAGTGCATGTTCTCGATCTGGTTGCTGTTCTGCTGGCTCATCGCGAAAGCCAGCGTGCTGTGGTCGAGCGGGGTTCCGAGCGGTCTGGTAATGGTCTGCACCCGGGCGATACCGGGGATGTGGAACACAGCCTTGGCGACCTTGTCGAGGACCAGGAAGTCGGCCGGATTGCGCATGTCGTGGTCGGTCTCGATCATCAACAGTTCCGGATTCAGCCGCGCGTTGGAGAAGTGCCGCTCCGCGGCGTCGTACCCGATGTTGGCCGGGGTGTCGGACGGCAGGTAGTTGCGGTTGTCGTAATTCGTCTTGTATCCGGGCAGAGCCAGCAAGCCGACCAGCGCGATCCCAGCGGTCACCGCGAGGACGGGCCCAGGCCAGCGGACGATCGCTGTCCCGATCCGCCGCCAGCCCCGAGTCCTCATCTCGCGCTTCGGTTCGAAAAGACCGAAGAAACTGCCCACCGTCAGCACCGCCGGTCCCAAGGTGAGTGCCGCTAGGACGGCGACGAGCATCCCGATCGCGCAGGGCGCACCCAGCGTTTTGAAATAATTCAGCCGGGTGAAACTCAGGCAGTACATCGCGCCGGCGATGGTGAGACCCGATCCCAAAACGACATGGGCGGTCCCGTGAAACATTGTGTAATAGGCTTTTTCCCGGCTTTCGCCGAGGCCGCGCGCCTCTTGATATCGGCCCAGGATGAATATCGCGTAGTCGGTTCCGGCGGCGATGGCCATCAACACCAGCAGATTCACCGCGAAAGTCGACAGCTCGATGATTCGGTAATAGCCCAGCACGGCAACGATTCCGCGGGATGCCGCCAGTTCGAAGAGGACCATGACCAGCGTCATAATGACCGTGACAACGGAGCGGTAGACGAACAACAGCATCACGAAGATCACCAGGAAGGTGATCCCGGTTACCTTCTTGACACCCTTATCACCGGCATGGTTCTGATCTGCGGTGAGTGCTGCTCCGCCGGTGACGTAGGCATGCAGCCCAGCGGGTTTCGGCGTGTCGTCGACGATCTTGCGCACAGATTCGACTGACTCGTTGGCCAGACTTTCACCTTGGTTACCGGCTATGTAGACCTGGACGTAGGCCGCTTTGCCGTCGGTACTCTGCGACCCCGCCGCTGTCAGCGGGTCACCCCAGAAGTCCTGAATGTGCTGGACGTGTTTCTTGTCCTGCTCGAGCCGCTTGATCATCGTGTCGTAGAACTGGTGAGCTGCGGGGCCGAGTGGCTTGTCGCCTTCCAGCACGATCATCGCCGAGCTGTCGGAGTCGAACTCGTTGAAAACCTTTCCCACCCGCTTCATCGCCTGCAGCGACGGCGCGTCGGACGGGCTCATCGAAACCGAACGAAGCTTGCCGACATCTTCTAACTGCGGCACCGCGATGTTAGTGATCAAGACCAGGCCCAGCCACAGCAACAAGACCGGCACCGCGAGCCGGCGGAGCATGTGCGGCAGCGCCGGATGGATGAGAGGTTGTGAAACCTTCTGCGGCGCAGTGACTTCGGTGCCGGGATCGTTTTCGGTCATGCCGACTTGTCCAGGCAGAACGTGTACGCGTGCACTTCGTTGACTTGCCTCTCGTTCTTGACCACGCCGTCCACGGTGATGCGACAGCCAATGGAATTACCGTTGCCCTGCGCCACCAGGTTGGCGGCCACTGCCGGCAAGGTCGTCGTGATGGTGAATGTCCAGGGCAGGGGCACATCGAGGACTTGCTGCGGCTGGGAGTTGACATCCAGGTAGTTGATGGTCGCCACGTTGCCCGGGGAGCCCCAGACTTCAAGGACCACGACCTTGGGGTTGAACGGAACAATGTTGTCGTAGGCCGATCCGCTGCCGGAGTTGTTCCCGTGCACACCGAAAATGCCGTGCAACCGATAGACGCAAAACCCCGTGATCGCGACGACAATCATGATCACCAACAGCACCCACACCCGTCGGGCGGCCCGTCCGATCACGGACTTCTTGGCGTGCCGTTGCTTGGCCCGGCGTTGGGCAGCGAACTTGCCCGAGACATCTTCGGGCACGTCGACGCGCTTCTCCGCGCGCCGCCGCAACTGCTCGGTCAACGTCATTGGGTGCCTCCATCCTTCACGGGGGCGAAGAAGAACCAAATAATTAGCTTGTCACAACCTTAGCTACTCTAATGGCAGCTGCGATAGGTGCCGCAAGTCGGCAGTCAGGCATCAATTCGACAGACGATCGGAAAGACGGCAACGGAGGTACGATCCACGCCATGAAGGCAACGACGTTGGCGGTCGTCGCCATCGCGACCGCGATCGGTCTGGCCGCCCCGGCATACGCCGACCCAGACACGGACTTCGACCACCAGATCAACACCTACGGGATCTACGGTCCGCATGACTACAACCCGTATCTGGCCAAAATCGCCTGCCGACGACTCGACCAGGGCGTTGACCCGGATGCCGCCGCCAGCTCCCGCTTCCTGAGCCACAACCTTCCTCGCGGCACCACCCAAGTGCAGACCTACCAGTTCTTGGGCACCGCGATCACGACGTACTGCCCAGATTTAGCCTACAAATTACAGAACATTCCGGCTGGCTGAGCAGACTCGGCTGCCGGCGCTAATCGTCTGAGGCGACTCCGCTGCGCGAGCGCCTGCGCCGCCGGGAGCCGGCTGACTTACCGCTGGGGCGGCGGTTGCGCAGTCCACCGCGCGGTGCCTCGACAGCCACGGTGTCTTCGGCGGTGGGCAGATCGTCGGTCTCCGGCGCCTCGAGCTCAGAATCGGCTTCGCCGGCCGCATCGTCGCCGACGCCTTCCGTCTCGGCGACCGGTTCGGTTTCTGCAGCTTCAGTTTCGGGGACGGCTGCGCGGTCTTCGGGTTCGGTTTCGGCCGCCGCCGCATCGGCTTCGGTGTCGGCGTCGGCTTGGCTGTCGGCGCCTTCGGCCGTCTTCCCGCGCCCGCGCCGCTTGTCCTTCTTCGGCTTGAGCGGCTTCGGCGGCAGCTCGGCGACGAACGACAGCTCGAAAGCGAAGATCCCCAGCACGCCGATGGCTGCGGCGGCGCCGTAGATGCCGAACAACCACTGGCCCGCGGCGTCGAGACTCAGCCAGATCTCTGCGACCGCGGTGCCGACGATCAAGACGGCGGCCAGCAGATGCGCCGCGATCGACCCGGTCCGCAGATTGAGCGCCAAGGCTGGGGTGCCGAACTCGAGCCTGCGGGTCCGCAGTAGGTCAAACACCACCGGCAGCGCGGCCAGGCCGACCAGGATGCCGCAGCCGATCCGGCCTGTTGTCCCGAGGCCGTGACTGATCTCGCCCGTCAGCTCGAACGGGCGGGCCAGGACCGCGATGTAGTAGGCGACACCGGCGAGGATCGACAACGCCGCGTGCCAGAAGATGGCCGCTCTGCGTCCCATACGCCTCCTCGATCTGATGGACCAAGGGCGAGCTGACGCAGGACGTCGTCGCCGGTCGCGCCTTGGACCGTGAGCGGAGGATGCGGGATTTGAACCCGCGAGGGCTGTTAACCCAACCCGCGTTCCAGGCGAGCGCCATAGGCCACTAGGCGAATCCTCCGTCGGCAATGGTAGCCGAGGCACAGTGGCGTGTGACCGGAGTCCGGCGCCGACGGCTCGGGTACTACACTCTCGGTGGACCCCGTGCGGCGTCCATCCTGTGAACTCCCCCAGGGCCGGAAGGCAGCAAGGGTCAACGGGCTCTGGCGGGTGCGCGGGGTCCCCAAATTCGCAGCCGGCGTGGCGGCCCGGCACACACCGATCCCCTGCGGAGAAGGCGTTTGACGGCGAAAGGCCCAAGGTGTCGTTTCATTCACTGAGCCCGGCGGAGTTGGCCAGCCAGCACGCCAGAAATCAACAGGACTACGCGGACCTGCAGGCTCTCAAGCTGGCGCTGGACCTGACGCGGGGTAAGCCGTCGGCCCAACAGCTGGACCTGTCCAACGCGCTGCTCGGCCTGCCCGGCGACGACTTCCGTGACGCCGACGGCACCGACACCCGCAATTACGGCGGCCTGCACGGCTTGCCGGAACTGCGCGCCATCTTCGGTGAGCTGCTCGGCGTTCCGGTGCCTAACCTGATCGCCGGCAACAACGCCAGCCTTGAGCTGATGCACGACACCATTGCCTTCTCGATGCTGTACGGCGGCGTCGACTCGCCGCGGCCATGGAAAGACGAGCCGGTCGTCAAATTCCTCTGTCCCGTGCCGGGCTACGACAGGCATTTCGGCATCACCGAGACGATGGGAATCGAGATGATCCCTGTCCCGATGGATGAGGACGGCCCGGACGTCGACCTGATCGAAGAACTCGTCGCTGTCGATCCCGCGATCAAAGGCCTGTGGGCCGTACCGGTGTTCGCCAATCCCACCGGAGTCACCTACTCCTGGGAAAAAGTCCGGCGGTTGGTTCAAATGCGCACCGCAGCAAACGATTTCCGGTTGTTCTGGGACAACGCGTATGCCGTGCACACGCTGACGCTGGAGTTCACGCCCCAGATCGACGTGCTGGGCCTGGCCGCGAAGGCAGGCAATCCCAACCGGCCGTACGTCTTCGCCTCCACCTCCAAGATCACCTTCGCCGGGTCGGGAGTCAGCTTTTTCGGCGGATCGCTGGGCAATATAGCCTGGTATCTGCAGTACGCCGCAAAGAAGTCCATCGGTCCGGACAAGATCAATCAGCTGCGGCACCTGCGGTTCTTCGGTGACGCCGATGGTGTGCGACTGCAGATGTTGCGCCACCAGCAGTTGCTGGCGCCGAAATTCGCTATGGCGCTGGAGATCCTGGGTAAGCGGCTGGGCGACGCCAAGATCGCGTCCTGGACCGAGCCTAAAGGCGGCTACTTCATCAGCCTTGACGTATTGCCGGGCACAGCGCGGCGCACCGTCGCCCTGGCCAAGGACGCCGGAATCGCCGTCACCGAGGCGGGCGCATCGTTCCCGTATCGAAAAGACCCCAACGACAGCAACATCCGGATAGCGCCGACGTTCCCGTCAACCGATGACCTGCGGGTTGCAATCGACGGGCTGGCGACTTGTGCGTTGCTGGCCGCCACCGAGTCGCTGCTGAACTCCTCACCCGTCGGACAGCCTCGGTAACCTGGCTGTTCGTGGCCCTCTACCGCAAGTATCGACCGGCGTCTTTCGCCGGCGTGGTGGGTCAAGAACACGTCACCGAGCCGCTCTCGGTTGCGCTGTCGGCCCACCGCATCCACCATGCGTACCTGTTCTCCGGACCGCGCGGCTGCGGCAAGACGTCATCGGCCCGCATCCTGGCCCGGTCGCTGAATTGCGCGCAGGGGCCGACGGCCACCCCCTGCGGCGTCTGCGACTCCTGCGTCGCCCTGGCGCCCAACGGCCCGGGCAGCATCGACGTCGTCGAACTCGACGCCGCCAGCCACGGCGGCGTCGACGACACCCGCGAGCTGCGCGACCGCGCGTTCTACGCGCCGGCGCAATCTCGCTACCGGGTGTTCATCATCGACGAAGCGCACATGGTTACCACCGCCGGCTTCAATGCGCTGCTCAAAATCGTCGAGGAGCCGCCCGAGCACCTCATCTTCGTGTTCGCCACCACTGAACCGGAGAAGGTTTTGCCGACGATCCGGTCCCGCACCCATCACTATCCGTTTCGGCTGCTGCCGCCGCGCACGATGCGTCCGCTGATCGAGCACATCTGCAATCAGGAAGGTGTCACCGTCGACGACGCGGTGTATCCACTGGTCATTCGTGCCGGGGGTGGCTCGCCTCGCGACACCCTGTCGGTGCTCGACCAACTGCTCGCGGGCGCCGACGGCAACCGGGTCAACTACCAGCGCGCGCTCGGCCTGCTGGGCGCCACCGATGTGGCCCTGATCGACGAGGCCGTCGACGCGCTCGCCGCCGGGGATGCGACGGCGCTGTTCGGTGCGGTGGAGTCGGTGATCGACGCCGGGCACGACCCGCGGCGATTCGCCACCGACCTGTTGGAGCGGTTCCGGGATCTGATCGTCATGCAGGCCGTTCCCGACGCAGCCACCCGCGGTGTCGTGGACGCACCGGAAGACGTGCTTGACCGGATGCGCGATCAGGCGGCCCGCCTCGGGCCGGCGACGCTGACCCGTTACGCCGAAGTGGTGCAGGCCGGCCTCGGTGAGATGCGTGGCGCGACCGCACCGCGGCTGCTGCTGGAAGTGATCTGCGCGCGACTGCTGTTGCCGTCGGCCAGTGACACCGAGTCGGCGCTGCTACAGCGGGTGGAGCGGATCGAGACCCGCCTTGACATGTCGATCCCGGCACCGCCGGAGCAGCGGCCCGCGTTCGAGCGGCCGAGCGCGCGGCCGAAGACGCCCGAGCCCGATCCGGCGCCCCCGTCCGACGCCAAGCCGCAATCGGCGTCCGCACCACCGGCGCACGCATCCGCGCCGGTAGCTGCCCCGGGCGAGCCCGGCGCCGCGGCGGTGCGGACCATGTGGCCGACTGTGCGCGACAAAGTGCGACAGCGCAGCCGCACCACCGAGGTGATGCTGGCCGGCGCCACGGTGCGTGCGGTCGAGGGCAGCACGCTGGTGCTGACGCACGAATCGGCGCCGCTGGCCAAGCGGCTGTGCGAGCAGCGCAACGCCGACGTCATCGCCGAGGCGCTCAAAGACGCGCTGGGGGTGGACTGGCGGGTGCGGTGCGAGACCGGAGCGCCCGCGCCGGCCGTCCTCCAATCACCGGTTGAACCGGTTGTCGACGTCGAGCGGGCTCAGCGGGCCGACGAAGATCGCATGCTGGCCGAAGCCGGTGGGGACGACCCCTCGGTGCTGCGCCGCGATCCGGAAGAAGCCGCACTCGAACTGCTACAAACTGAACTCGGCGCCCGTCGCATCGACAACGGTTGAAGCTTAGGGCTGCCACCACGGGCGCAGCGGCAGGCTGCTGCTGCCGTGCTCGTCGGTTTTGGTCGCCAGCACGTGATGCAGCTGGATGTTGTTCTTCTCGAAAGCGACTCGCGAGGCCGCCATGTACAACCCCCAGATCTTGGCGGTGGCCAGGCCCACCTCCTCGACGGCCTCATCCCAGCGCTCGACGAGGTTGCGGCACCAGTCGCGCAGCGTCAGCGCGTAGTGGTGGCGGAAGTTCTCTTCGTGCAGGACCTCGAAACCCACGTCCTGGATCTCGGAGACGATGCGCCCGGAGCCGGTGAGCTCCCCGTCCGGGAAGACATAGCGGTCGGTGAAACTGCTGGCCCGGAAGTTGGACTTGTTGTCGGTGCGGGTGATGCAGTGGTTGAGCAGCAGACCGTCCCTGCGCAACTTCGCCAGCAGGAAATTGAAGTAAGCCGGGTAGTTCTTGACGCCGATGTGCTCGGTCATCCCGATCGACGACACCGCGTCGAACCCGCTCTCACCGACATCGCGGTAGTCGGAGTGACGCACTTCGGCCAGACCACTCAGACCCTCGGCCTTGATGGCCTGCTGCGCCCAGGCGGCTTGCTCGGCGGACAGTGTCGCGCCGATCGCCCGCACACCCCGGCGTGCCGCGTAGCGGACCATGCCGCCCCAGCCGCAGCCGACGTCGAGCAGACGATCACCGGCCTGCAGCCGCAGCTTGTCGAAGATCAGCCGGTACTTGTTCTCCTGCGCGGCTTCCAGCGTCGCCCCGGGGTCCGGGTAGACCGCGCAGGTGTAGGTCATCGACGGGCCCAGCACCCATTCGTAGAACTTGTTGGAGACGTCGTAGTGATGCTGAATGGCTCCGGCATCCCGGGTCTTGCTGTGGCGCAAACCCTCGGCGAGCCGCCGCCAGCGCGGCAGCATTTCCTGCGGCGGCGGCTGGGCCGGCACCAGATGCTCGATACCAATCGAGCGGATGATGTTGGCCAGCAAACGCGGCGGGGGCCGGTCGAAGTCGAGCTTGTCGGCCAGCAGCGCGAGCAGGTCGTACGGATCACCGGGGTGCACTCCGCGCGCCTCGAGGTCACCCGAGACATAGGCACGGGCCAACCCCAGCTCGCCGGGGGCGGTGGCCAGGTACCTGGTGCCACGGGGTGTCAGCAGATCCAGGCCCAGCTCGGCGTCCTCGGGACCGGCGGTGCTGCCGTCGTATGCGGTGAAGCGCAGCGGCCGATCGCAGCTGTTGGTGAAGATCGCCAGGATCTCGGCCAAGCTCAACCGACCGGTCGTGGTGGCCGCATCTTTTCCGGGCTCCCTCAACGTCGTCATCGCCGTTGCACCGCCTTTGCGTAGAGGTCGAGGAGACGGGTATCCGGATCGTAAATCTTCTTCACCGTTTTGTACGCCTCGCCGCCGTAGAGGTCGTCGAATTCCTCATGGCTGTAGAAAGAGTCGGAGTACAGCGACTTGTGCCCGTCGAACTCACCGACTTTGGCCTCGATCAACCGGTTCGTCTCATTTTCGGTCGAGCCGACGGGCACCGAGGACCAGAAGCCGACGTTGACGTAGGTTCGGCCTGGCCGAATCGGATACAGTGGCCAGCCCTCTTGACCGCGTAACCGCAACGGACACAACCAGATTGGTTGGATGGGAACGCTGTCGAGGAACCACTTCAGGAAGTCGCGGGTCCGTTCGATCGGCACCTCGACGTCTTGCACGACCCGCTCGCGCGGCGGTCGACCGTTGCGCTTCTCGATCCGGTCGGCGATGTCGTAACGCCGATCGAGCGCGACCAGCTTCCAGTAGAAGCTGCTACGCCGGTAACGCCGCGGCCAGAACCGGCGCACCCAGCGGTTTTGCGCACCGAATGGCCTTGAGCACCAGAACCAATCGGTGTCCCACCGCCAGAAGTAGTCGTGGATCGTCAGCCGGTCCTCTTTGCTGTGCCCGTCGTGCTGAATCGAGCGGTAGAAGATGTCCTGGCCGGTGTAGTCACTCACCGGACCAGGGGTGGCGGTACGTACACCGACGCACAGATAGCCTTCCTCCGCGCTGAACACCACACCGTCGAGGTAGTCCACCGGCTGGCCGTCGAAGCCGCCGGTGTCGATGATGCGGTCCATCGCCGCCACCAGGTCCGCCAACGCACGGAATCGGACATGGCGGAGCGCCACGAACGGCTTGACCGGCTCCAGCTCGATCCGCAGCCGGGTCGAATAGCCGAGCGTGCCATAAGAATTGGCAAACGCGCGATACAAGTCGGCATGCTGGTGCGGTGACACCGTGAGCAGCTCACCGGCGCCCGTGAGCACGTCCATCTCCAGCACGGATTCGTGCGGCAAACCGTTGCGGAACGACGCCGACTCGATGCCCAAACCGGTGACCGCGCCGCCGAGTGTGATGGTTTTCAACTGCGGCACCACCAACGGTGACAAGCCGTACTGCAGAGTCGCGTCCACCAGGTCTTCGTAGGTGCACATGCCGGCAACATCGGCGGTCCGGGATTCCGGATCAACCGCGATGACGTCGGTCAGCCCGGACGTGTCGAGGCCCGGAGCCTTACTTTTCGCACGGGCGCGAAATAAGTTAGAAGTGGGTTTGGCGAGCCGGACGGACGCCGACGCGGGTATGGAACGATAGCTCGCCAACAGCCGCTCGACGCCCGCCTGGTGAGCCGTCTGTGCGGACGCAGGAACACGCACCACATGTACCTTAGTCCCCGACAGCAGCGGACGCACCCGCGCGGCACGCCGCGTCAGCACATCCACAGCAAAGGAGTCTTGCCCGATGGGACAGGTCAGCGCAGCCAACACCATCCTGATCAACGCGGAACCCAAAACCGTGCTGGCCGCCGTTGCCGACTACCAGAACGTGCGGCCCAGAGTGCTGTCGGAGCACTACCGCGACTATCAGGTGCTCCAAGGCGGCCAGGGGCAGGGCACCGTCGCCAAGTGGAAGCTGCAGGCCACCAAGTCACGCATGCGCGATGTGCAGGCCAGCGTCGACGTCGCCGGCCACACCGTCATCGAGAAAGACGCGAACTCCAGCCTGGTCAGCAACTGGACGGTGGCGCCCGCCGGGCCCGGTTCCAGCGTCACCCTCAAAACGACATGGACGGGCGCCGGGGGAGTCAAGGGCTTCTTCGAGAAGACGTTCGCGCCGCTGGGATTGAAGAAGATTCAATCCGAGGTGCTGGAGAACCTGAAGAAAGAGCTGGAAGGCTAGCTCAGCTGCGGCTGGGCCCCTGCGCTCCGAGGAAGCCCGCTACGCCTCTGGTCACCGCGTCGGCGTACTTCTGCCTGCCCGCGGGGGATTCCATCAGCTGCGAGTCGACCGGATTCTTCATGTTGCCCAACTCGATGAGGACCGACGGATACTGCGCGAGGTTGAGGCCGGCCAGATCCGAGCGTCCGTAAAGGCCGTTCTGGCCGATGTAGGTCGCCGGCGGAATGCCAGAGGCCGCCAACTGGTCGCGCATAACGTGCGCCAGTTGCACCGACGGGCCCTCCTGAGCCGGGTTAAGGGGCGGGGCGGAGTAGTTGACGTGGAAACCCCGTCCGCTCGCCGGGCCGCCGTCGCCGTGCAGGCTGATTATCGCGTTGGGGTGCAGCGCGTTGGCCATTTCGGCGCGCTCGTCGACGCAGGGCCCTAACGCGTTGTCGTTGCCGCGGGACATGGCGGTGCGGACGCCCAGTGCGTTCAGTTCGGCGCGCAGGCGCAGCGCGGTGTCCCAGGTGAAGGTGTGTTCCGGGTAGCCACTGTCGGTCGAGGTACCGCTGGCCTGGCAGTCCTTGGTGCCGCCGCGGCCGGTCGGCACCTGGCGGCTGATCGACGCGTCGTTGGCGCCGTTGTGGCCGGGATCGATGAACACCACCATGCCGGCGATCGAGGCGGGGGCGGCCCATGCGGAAGGAGTCGGGGTAGCCGGTGCCGACGGGACCACCAACAGGGCAGCGGCCGTCGCAATGCCGACACGCAGGCGAACTGGTACGTGCACCGCGCCACGGTAGCCCGGGGCCGTCTACGCTGGGTGTTTCAAACCGCCGGTTACCCACAGGCGAAACCAAGTCGAGACCATTACGCAAGGGGACTGTCATGCAACCGGGAGGCCCGCCGGACATGTCAGCGTTGCTGGCGCAGGCACAGCAGATGCAACAGCAGCTGATGGAGGCTCAGCAACAACTGGCCGATGCCGAAGTGCACGGGCAGGCCGGCGGCGGCCTGGTGCAGGTGTCGGTCAAGGGCAGCGGCGAAGTGGTGGCGGTGACCATCGACCCCAAGGTCGTCGACCCCGACGACATCGAGACCCTGCAAGACCTGATCGTGGGCGCGCTGGCCGACGCCTCGAGGAAGGTCAACGCGCTGGCACAGCAGCGGCTGGGTTCGGTTGCCGGCGGCATGGGCAGCGCGCTGGGCCTAACGGAGTCCTGACTTGTACCGCCATGTTTGAAGGGCCCGTCCAGGACTTGATCGACGAGCTCGGCAAGCTGCCGGGTATCGGGCCGAAGAGCGCGCAGCGGATCGCCTTTCACCTGTTGTCGGTCGAACCACTTGACATCGACCGGTTGACCGCGGTGTTGTCCAAGGTTCGCGACGGGGTGCGGTTCTGTGCGGTGTGCGGCAACGTCTCCGACGACGAACGCTGCCGGATCTGCGCCGATCCGCGCCGGGACGGCTCGCAGGTGTGCGTCGTCGAGGAACCCAAAGATGTGCAGGCCGTCGAGCGCACCCGCGAGTTTCGCGGGCGCTACCACGTGCTGGGCGGGGCGCTGGATCCGCTGTCCGGCGTCGGGCCCGAGCAGCTGCGGATCCGCGAGCTGCTCACCCGGATCGGGGAGCGCGTCGACGGGGTCGAAATCGCCGAGGTGATCATCGCCACCGACCCCAACACCGAGGGCGAGGCGACGGCGACGTACCTGATGCGGATGCTGCGCGACATCCCCGGCCTGGCCGTTACGCGCATCGCCTCCGGGCTGCCGATGGGCGGTGACCTGGAGTTCGCCGACGAGCTGACGTTGGGCCGGGCGCTGGCCGGCCGCCGCGCCATGGTGTGAATCTGGGTTCCGCGGCACTCGGCGGTCGCGACACTTAATCGTCAGCGACGACACGCCGCTTTGGGCCGCAGAGGGTTAAGTCTGGCGGCATCCCCGCCGAAGAAGCGCACTGCGCACCCGCCGCACCACGTCACCGGGCCTGTCCTCGGCGATCACCCGGACAACGATCCAGCCCAACCGTTCTACGTCGCGTAGCCGGCGATGGTCCTTGGCATACTGGCGCCGATTCGCGCGGTGATGATCGCCGTCGTATTCGGCGGCCACTTTGAACTGCTCCCAGCCCAGATCCAGGAATGCGACCGGCCAGTACCCGTCGACCACAGGTATCTGTGTCGTGGGTATCGGCAGGCCCGCGTCGATCAGCAGCAGGCGCAGCCAGGTCTCCTTCGGTGTCGCGGCGCCACCGTCGATCAAGGGCAAAGCCGTGCGCAGCTGCCGCAGACCTCGCGCACCTCGGTAGCGCTTGGCCAGCAGCAAGACGTCCTCGTTCGAGAACGGCGTCGCATGCATGAGCGCATCTAATTGAACTAGAGCACGAGTGCGAGGCAGGTGACGGCCCAGGTCGTAGGCGGTGCGCGCCGGTTTGGTGACCGGTAAGCCCGCTACCTTGGTGACTTCGTCATCACCTAGTCGTTGGTTGCGGGTCACTATCCCAACGGGAGGGTTGGGATTGGAGCAGGTCAGCTCGATGGGCTCGTCGTCGTCTATCCACGCAGACCCGTGCAGTGCTGCAGCTGCGGTACCGGTCAACACGCCACGGCGACCGGACCACAGCCAGGCTGCTACTGAGCGGACTCGATGTGATGCTGCCACGTGATCAGCGACGTAGACGTCGGGGAAGACAGCGCGAAATCTTGTTCTGAGCTGGTAGCCGCTCAGCCTTCCGGTCCGGACAGCTTCACTGCCCACGAAGACTTCATGCACGGTCCGACGATGGCACGCCGCACCGACATGACCGCCAGGCTTAATTTGCTGCGACGCGCACCGGCGTGTTCGCGCAGAGGTTGAAGTGTCGACAACAAGTTCGACGCCTAAGCGCGCAGACGCTCACGCCGGAGCAAAGCAACCTCCGGCAGTTCCAGGGGCGCCAAGTCGCCGACAACCCGAGCCAGCAGGTAGTCGGCGAGCTCGGGGTTGCGGGCCAAGCAGGGTCCATGCATGTAGGTGGCGACGACGCTGCCCTGCACCGCCCCATCGAAACCGTCACCGGCACGGTTGCCCGCCCCGGCTTTGATCTCGCCCAGCGGTGACGCCGCCGCGCCGAGCACTGTGCCGCCGCGGTGGTTCTCGAAGCCGGTCAACAGCTGATCCACCCCAGCCAGCAGCGGCCTGCTGACAACCTCGCCGATGGTGCGGGCATGCTGCGGTGTCGTGGTCACGTCGAGCAGGCCGACCCCGGCGACGCGTTCACCCGCTGACGTCTCATACCAGTGCCCCAGCACCTGGATGGCCGCACAGATCGCCAGCACCGGCGCCCCGCGTTCGGCGGCCCGCTGCAGGCCCGGATGCTTCACGAGGTGCCGGGTGGCCAGCCGCTGCGCATAGTCTTCCGCGCCGCCCAGGGTGTAAAGGTCGAGGCTTTCCGGTACCGGATCGGCCAGCGTGATCTCGACGATCTCGGCGGCGACACCTCGCAACCGCAACCGTTGCTGCAACACCACCGCGTTGCCACCGTCGCCGTAGGTGCCCATCACGTCGGGCAGCACCAGCCCGATCCGCACCGCCGAGTCAGCCATGCCGCGCCAGCCTTCGCTGCAGCTGCAGAAACGCCGTGTAGTTGGCGACGACCTCCACCCGTCCCGGCGGGCAGGACGCAATGGCCGCCACCGTGTCATGCACGAGGGTGTGCTGAACACCGGCATAGCCCAGCCGCACCGCGAGGTCGGTGCCGCGCTCACCAGCGGCCACCACCGCGGTGTCGTCGAGATGCTCGAAACGCACATCCCACAGCCAGGACAGATCCTCACCGTCGGGCACTTGACCGTTGACGGAGATGACGACGCCGGCTGCCTGCTTGTCGACCATCGCCATCGCCTCCTGCCAGCCGGCCGGATTCTTGGCCAGCAGTACCCGCACTTCATGCTGCCCGACTGTCACCGTGCGGTATCGCCCCGCAACTTCCTCGACCGTGGACACTGCCGCCACCGCGGCCGTCGGGTCGGCGCCTAACGTCACCGCGGCTGCGACGGCCTGCGCGGCGTTGCCGCGGTTCACCGCGCCGGGCAGCTGCAGCTGCATCGGCAGGGCCAGCCCGTCCGGCCCGTAGAGAGTGTCGTCGTCGAACCACCAGTGCGGGCTGGGCCGTTTGAAGTCGGTGCCGGTCGAATGCCAGTGGCTTCCGTCACGAACGATCAGTTCGCCGCTGCGCGGGCAACTCACCGAATCGGCTGACCAGGTTCCGCCGGCTGCCACCCAAACCACGTGCGCGTTGTCGTAAGCCGCCGACGTCATCAGCACGTCGTCACAATTGGCGACCACCACTGTCGACGGGTGCCGGGCCAGCCCGGAGCGCAGCGTCCGCTCGATCACGTTGATCTCACCTACCCGGTCCAGCTGGTCACGAGACAAGTTGAGCAGTACGATCGACCCCGGCTCGAACTGCGTCGGCGACATGAGGGACGTGCATTTCGTCGACTTCCAGCGCCGCCTGCATCGGCGTCGCGGTTCGCGGCCAGCGCCGCTACCAGACCGGCGTCCATGTTGGCACCCTCGGCGTTGGTCGCCACCGATCCCAGCGTCGCCAAGGCGGTCGCGGTCATCCGGGTGGTGGTCGACTTGCCGTTGGTGCCGGTGACGATCACGGTTCGGCGGCCCGTGCCGAGTTGACGCAGGATCGAGCGGTCCAGCGTCATCGCGACCAGCCCGCCGATCATGGCGCCGGCGCCGCGCCCAGTCATCCGCGACGCCCACCGCGCGCTGGCTCCGACACCGAGTGCCAGACGTCCGCGGGTGGTGATCACCCGCGCAGTTTAAAGGTGGTGCCGCCGACCGGCTCGGCCTCGTCGAGTTGCGCGCGCGACACGGCGCGCAACGAGCCGACGATGTCGGAGCGGCGTGCGATTCTCATGACGTGAGCCACACCTGGGGTCGACCGGCCCGCCAGCCCGGCTCCGGCTGGGCGGTCATCGACGTGGAGACGTCCGGTTTCCGGCCCGGACACGCCAGGATCATCAGCCTGGCCGCGCTGGCCCTCGACGCGGACGGGCGGGTGGAGCAGTCGGTGGTCAGCCTGCTCAACCCCGGCGTCGACCCCGGCCCCACCCACGTGCACGGACTGACCGCGGCCATGCTCGAAGACCAGCCGCAGTTCGCCGACATCGCCGGTGACGTCGTCGAACTACTGCGCGGGCGGACGCTGGTCGCCCACAACATCGCCTTCGACTACGGCTTCCTCGCCGCGGAGGCCGAAATCGCCAACCGAGAACTTCCGGTGGACACCGTCATGTGCACCGTCGAGCTGGCGCCGGCGCCTCGACCTGGGCGTCGACAACCTGCGGCTGGAAACCCTCGCGGCGCACTGGAGCGTGCCGCAACTACGCCCGCACGATGCTTTCGACGACGCCGCGGTGTTGTCTCGGGTGCTCGCCGCAGCACTGCAGCGGGCCCGGGAACGTGACGTGTGGCTGCCGGTCCGGCCGGTGACACGACGCCGCTGGCCGAACGGCCGGGTCACCCACGACGAGCTGCGGCCGCTGAAGGCGCTGGCGTCGAGGATGCCCTGCCCATACCTGAACCCAGGCCGGTTCGTTCGAGGCCGGCCGCTGGTGCAGGGCATGCGGGTGGCACTGGCCGCTGAAGTGCGGCGCACCCACGAGGAGCTGGTCGAGCGCATACTGCATGCCGGTTTGGCATACAGCGACAGCGTCGACGGCGAGACGTCGCTGGTGGTGTGCAACGACGCCCGCCCCGAACAAGGCAAGGGATATCTGGCGCGCGCATTGGGTGTGCCGGTGGTCAGCGACGCGCAGTTCGTCGACGGCGTCGACACGGTGGCCGGTGGCACCAGCGTCGAAGAGCTCGCAGAGACCGCCCGCCAAGGGCGAGCCGACCAATTCGCGCTTTTCTGAGTGGCTAGCGCGCGGCCCGGTTCACTGCTGACACCACTGCCCGCAGCGACGCGGTGGTGATCGACGGCGCAATTCCCACGCCCCAGACGGTCCTGCCATCGATCGACGCCTCCACGTAGGCCGCGGCCTGCGCGTCTTCGCCGCCGCTCATGGCGTGCTCGGAGTAGTCGAGCACGGCGACGTCGAACCCGACGCCGCCGAGCGCGTCGACGAATGCGGCCAGTGGACCGTTGCCCGCACCGCTGATCTCCGTCTCCACCCCATCTACCTTGACGGTCGCGGCGATCCGGGTGACGCCGGCGTCCTCATCGGCTGCATCCACCCGCTGCTTGATCCGCTCCAGCGGATGCACCGGGGCCAGATACTCCTCGGCGAACGCATCCCACATCTCTTTGGGAGTGACCTCGCCGCCTTCGCCCCCCGTGCCCTCTGCAATCTTTTGGATCACGCCGCTGAACTCGATCTGCAGCCGTCGCGGCAGCGCCAGACCGTGGTCGGCCTTCATGATGTAAGCCACCCCGCCCTTACCGGACTGCGAGTTCACCCGGATCACCGCTTCGTAGGTGCGGCCGACGTCGCGCGGATCGATCGGCAGGTAAGGCACCTGCCAGAGCATGTCGTCCACGTCGCTGTCGGCGTCGTCGGCCGCAGTCTTCATCGCGTCCAGGCCCTTGTTGATGGCGTCCTGGTGGCTGCCGGAAAATGCGGTGTACACCAGGTCACCGCCGTAGGGGTGCCGCTCGTGCACCGGCAACTGGTTGCAGTACTCCACCGTGCGGCGGATCTCATCGATGTTGGAGAAGTCGATCTGCGGGTCCACGCCGCGGGAGAACAGGTTCAGCCCCAGCGTCACCAGGCACACGTTGCCGGTCCGTTCACCGTTGCCGAACAGGCAGCCCTCGATCCGGTCCGCTCCGGCCTGGTAGCCCAGTTCCGCCGCAGCGACCGCGGTCCCGCGGTCGTTGTGCGGATGCAGGCTCAAGATCACCGAGTCGCGCCGGGCCAGGTTGCGGCTCATCCATTCGATCGAGTCGGCGTAGACGTTCGGCGTCGCCATCTCCACGGTCGCGGGCAGGTTGAAGATGATCGGGTTGTCCGGCGTGGGCTGAATGACGTCACCCACCGCGTCACATACCTGCATGGCGTACTCCAATTCGGTGCCGGTGTAGGACTCCGGGGAGTACTCGAACCGCCACTTCGTGTCGGGGTACTTGGCCGCCTCTTCGAGGCATTTGCGGGCGCCGTCGGTGGCGATCGCCTTCACCGCGGCTCGATCTGCCCGGAACACCACCTGCCGCTGCAGAATTGACGTCGAGTTGTAGAAGTGCACGATAGCCCGCGGCGCGCCCGCGCAGGCCTGAAAGGTGCGCTCGATCAGCTCGGGGCGGCACTGGGTCAGCACTTGAATGGTGACGTCGTCGGGGATGACGCCTTGCTCGACGATTTCCCGGACGAAGTCGAAGTCGGTTTGGCTGGCCGCCGGAAACCCGACCTCGATTTCCTTGTAGCCCATCCGAATCAGCAGATCGAACATCCGGCGCTTGCGGGCCGGGCTCATCGGGTCGATCAGCGCCTGGTTGCCGTCGCGCAAGTCGACGGCGCACCACATCGGCGCTTTCTGGATGACGCGGTCGGGCCAGGTGCGGTCAGGGAGCCGTACGGGCTCCACTTCTTCGGCGAACGAGCGGTACCGGCTGACCGGCATCGCCGAGCCGCGTTGGGTGTTCCACGCGGGTTGCCCTGGCCGAGGCGGGCCCGCGGGCTGGGTGATGCTGCAAGCGGAGGTGAACGCGTCCGACGAGGACGTCGGCGGTTCCGAGAAAGTAGTCACGGTGTTTGCTCCGGAGGTGAAAGGACTTCAGACCAGCGCATCGCAGACGCCCGCGACGGGAAGCCGGTCTGGATCAGACCCCGCCGCGGCGTCCGAGAAGGAGCACCCACTGCACGACACGCACTCTACCGTCTCCAGCGGTGCTGCCAAAGCCGCTTCCGCTCTGGGCATGAGGAGCTGGCACCGTTTCGGGCCGTCGGCGCTACTTCAGGGGGTCGTCGCGGGGCCCGGCTGTGGTGTCGCGCAGTGTCACCTTGAACTGCATCGTCCGGTACGGCCAGCCGGCCCCGGTGTGCCACTGCGAAACAAGCAGTCCGACGCCGCCTTTCACACCCAGTCGAGAGCCGGGCAGGACGTAACCCCCGTACAGCTGGGCCACCTGGTTCTTCGCCAGATCTTGTCTTTCCCAACTCGTTCCGATGACCGGAGTCTGAACGTCCGTATCGCAGAGGTCGGTCGTCGGTGACGCGATGACGCGATATCCCAGTGCGTACGCCGACGACAGGAAGCCGCCCAGAATCCACGTGCCGGTGCCGAGGCGGCGCAGGGTGAGCTCGCCCCAGGTCTCGTTGGGCGGCGTGATCGGTGTGGGCTCGTTGTCCCATCCCCATCTGCTGCCTGTCCGGCCCCAGCCCGAGTACTGCGTCGCCTCGCCGAGGTGTTCGGGACGTACCCGCCGCAGTATGACGCCTTTGTCACGCTGGAAGCCGGTCGAGACGATGTACACCCAGCCGTCGTCGGGGTCGAAGTCCCAGGACCACAGCTGGGCATAGCCGCGGTGCAGTGTCCCGGGAAACACCGCTTCAGGTCCCATCGAGTGCCACGAGACGCCGTGGTCGCCGGAGGTCCGGATTTCGGTCCGAACGACGTTACCGAAACCACGGTTGACGATGGCGTGCAGGTAGATGGTCTTCCCGACGACCAGAAGGTCGGAGGGAATGACGGTGCTGATGCCGCTGCTGTTCCACGGCGCATCGTCGTGGACGTATGGCCATAGCTGGCGGGCGTAACCGGGATCCGCACCACCGGCTATCCGGTAAGTGATGCGTTGGTCGGCGTCGCCGGTGCCGATCAGCACGACCGGCGAGCGCCAATCACCCTGTCCGACGACCGAGCCGGAGAACGTGTCACCGAAAACGGATACCAGGTGGCCGTCCGGTGCGAGCACCGAGGCGCCGAGGTCCGTGCCGGTCACCCCCCAGTGGTGGGTGATGCCCGGGCCGGTGATGTCACCCAAATAGCCTTCGACGCCCTCGCGCCTCGAGTCCGCCGCGGCGTCAGCGCTTCGCATGGGCCCTCCGGTGTATTGATCGCAAAACAGCGCACCAACAGCAATCCTGCCCGGTTGACGGTGCGGCCACTATCGCAACTCCACTCCGCATCGCCGACGGGAATCCGACGCCGACCACCCCACGTATTCTGTTCTGGACCTTTAACGCTGCAAGACCGGAAAAGGACGACAGTGGCGCTCGTCGTGCAGAAGTACGGCGGATCTTCGGTGGCCGACGCCGAGCGGATCCGTCGTGTTGCCGAGCGCATCGTCGAGACCAGGAAGCAGGGCAACGACGTGGTCGTGGTGGTCTCGGCCATGGGCGACACCACCGACGGCCTGTTGGAGCTGGCTCAGCAGGTGTGCCCGGCGCCGCCGCCGCGCGAACTGGACATGCTGCTGACCGCCGGTGAGCGAATTTCTAACGCGCTGGTAGCGATGGCCATCGAATCGCTGGGCGCCCAGGCCCGGTCATTCACCGGGTCGCAGGCCGGCGTGATCACCACCGGCACGCACGGTAACGCCAAAATCATCGACGTCACGCCGGGCCGGCTGCGGACCGCACTCGATGAAGGCAAGATCGTGCTCGTTGCCGGCTTCCAAGGAGTCAGCCAGGACACCCGTGACGTCACAACGCTGGGCCGCGGCGGCTCGGACACCACAGCGGTTGCGTTGGCCGCTGCGCTGGGCGCCGACGTCTGCGAGATTTACACCGACGTCGACGGTATCTTCAGCGCCGACCCGCGCATCGTGGCCAACGCCCGGCGCCTGGACGCTGTCACGTTCGAGGAGATGCTCGAGATGGCGGCGTGCGGCGCCAAGGTGCTGATGCTGCGCTGCGTGGAGTACGCGCGGCGTTACAACATTCCGGTGCATGTCCGGTCGTCCTATTCGGATAAACCGGGCACCGTCGTTGCCGGATCGATCGAGGACAAGCCAGTGGAAGATCCAATTTTGACCGGTGTCGCGCATGACCGCAGCGAGGCCAAAGTGACCATCGTCGGGCTGCCCGATATCCCCGGCTATGCCGCCAGGGTGTTTCGGGCCGTCGCCGACGCCGACGTCAACATCGACATGGTTTTGCAGAACGTCTCCAAAGTGGAGGACGGCAAAACCGACATCACCTTCACCTGCTCCCGCGAGGCCGGCCGCACCGCGGTGGAGAAGTTGGACGCACTCAAAGAGGAGATCGGTTTCACCCAAGTGCTCTACGACGACCACATCGGCAAGGTGTCGCTGATCGGTGCGGGCATGCGCAGCCACCCCGGGGTCACCGCCACGTTCTGTGAGGCGCTGGCCGAGGTCGGGGTCAACATCGACCTCATCTCCACGTCGGAGATCCGCATCTCGGTGCTGTGCCGCGACACCGAATTGGACAAGGCCGTCCTCGCGCTGCACGAGGCGTTCGGGCTCGGCGGCAAGGACACGGCCACCGTCTACGCGGGCTCGGGCCGTTAGATGGGCAGCCGTGGTCTGTCCATCGGGGTAGTGGGCGCCACCGGCCAGGTAGGCCAGGTGATGCGCACCTTGCTCGACGAGCGGGACTTCCCGGCCAGCACGGTCCGGTTCTTCGCGTCGGCCCGCTCACAGGGTCGCAAGTTGGCGTTCCGAGGCCAGGAGATCGAAGTCGAAGACGCCGAGACGGCTGATCCGGCAGGTCTGGACATCGCTCTGTTCTCCGCCGGCGCGACCATGTCGCGAGTGCAGGCCCCGCGGTTCGCCGCCGCCGGAGTGACGGTGATCGACAACTCGTCAGCGTGGCGCAAAGACCCTGACGTGCCGCTGGTGGTGTCTGAGGTGAACTTCCAGCGGGATGCGCGCCACCGTCCTAAGGGCATCATCGCCAACCCGAACTGCACGACGATGGCCGCGATGCCGGTATTGAAGGTGCTGCACAACGAGGCCGGCCTGGTCCGCATGGTGGTGTCGACCTATCAGGCCGTGTCGGGCAGCGGGTTGGCCGGTGTGGCCGAGTTGACCGGGCAGGTGCGCGCGGTAGTCGACGGCGCCGAACAGCTGGTGCACGGTATCTTCCCTGGCAGCGCGGTCCAATTTCCCGCGCCGCAGACCTACGTCGCCCCGATCGCGTTCAACGTGGTGCCGCTGGCCGGCAAACTGGTCGACGACGGCTCGGGTGAGACCGATGAAGACCAAAAGCTGCGGCATGAGAGCCGCAAGATTCTGGGCATTCCCGAACTTCTCGTCAGCGGGACGTGTGTACGGGTACCGGTGCTGACCGGGCACTCGCTGTCGATCAATGCCGAGTTCGCGCAACCGCTTTCGCCAGAGCATGCGCGCTCTCTGCTCGACGGTGCGCCGGGCGTGAAGGTGGTCGACGTGCCGACACCGCTGGCCGCTGCCGGTGTCGACGAATCGCTGGTCGGCCGGATTCGGCAGGACCCCGGGGTGCCCGACGGCCGTGGCCTGGCGTTGTTCGTCTCCGGTGACAATCTGCGCAAGGGTGCGGCGCTGAACACCATCCAGATCGCCGAACTGCTGGCCGCCGAGCTGTGACCCGCGGGTGAGTTGGGCTTTCCCCCACCGCGCCGCACGGCGTTCGCTGTTCGGCACCTGCGTCGCGGGGCTGCTTGTCTCGCAATGCCATTGGCCGGCGCACGCCGATCCGCCGGTGCCGATGCCGCAACCCATCCTGCCGCAGCTGGCCCCCGGTGAAGTGATCCGCATCGGGCCGACAGCCGGAACCGGGACCACCACCGGCGATTACGGCGTCGGTGCCACCGATTTGTGTGCGTTCGTGGAATTCCCGAGCGAACTCCTACAGATCTGCGGTGACAGTTTCCCCGGGCAGGGGGTGGGATTCGGTCGCGACTACGCCCCGGTCGCGTTGCGGGTCGACACCGACTCGGTCGACGACCCCGACGGCGTTCGTTACACCGGCGTCACCGGCGTCGGCCAACCACTGCTCGCCGATCCGACGCCGCCGGGCACCTCCCAGTTACCGGCCGGCGTCGTGCAGGTCAACCGGCAGAATTTTCTGCTGGTGACTACCGCTGCTGCGCTGGTCCCGCAGACTTCGCGGTTGGTGAAAGCGCAAGCCGGTCAAGGGCGTTGGCGAACCGTCAGTGGGTCCGGCCGCGCCGGCTCGTTCCAGGGCGGAGCCCAGTCACAGATCAGCGGATACTACGACCCGATCCCTACCGCCGAATCCGGCAGCGGCTGGGTGTACATCGTCAGTGACGACTTCGACCGCAGCCAACCGGTCCACCTGTATCGCGCGACCCCACAAGACTTCACCGATCGATCGCGCTGGCAGGGGTGGCAGTCTGGACCCGGCGGCGGCTGGAACAAGCCCGCAACCCCATTGTGGCCCGACAAGGTCGGCGAGATGAGCTTCAAGCAGGTCGACGGCAAATCGGTGCTGTCCTATTTCAATGCCAGCACCGGAGACATGGAGGTCCGGGTCGCCGACGATCCGACATCACTGGGCACCGCGCCGGTGACGACCGTTGTGCAGCACGGCGATTGGCCGGAACCGTCGGAGAGTCTGCCGCCTCCCTATGACAACCGCTTGGCCCAGCCGTACGGCGGCTACATCTCGCCCGGCTCGACGCTCGACCAGTTGCGGGTGTTCGTCAGCCAATGGCACAACAGCAACCCCCGGGAGAACGGCCCCTACCGGGTCATCCAGTTCGTGGTGAATCCGTACAAGCCCGAGTAGCCGACCAGTCCTCTTCGAGTTCGGCCGCCCTCATAGCACTTACATAACCGGCGCATAGTTATACCTATCGATTTCCCGCGCATCATTCAAAGCATGAGTGAAATACCAGAAACCCCCACTGTGCGGACCTCCGCCGCCACAACACCGGCCGCCGCCACCGCGGCGCCGGCCAAACCGCCCCGGCTCTACCAAGTCGCGGCCTGGGTCGTGATCGTCGCAGGCATCCTGTACATCGTCTCGACGATCTTCTTCGCCGGCTACAAGCTCGCCGGTCATCACGGCCATCACCACCGGCACCACCCCAACGCCATGGTTCACCACCACCGTGGGCCACAAGGTGGTCCGCACGGCGGTCCGGGTGGACCCAGTGCGCCGCTCGGACCGGGCGGGCCCGGTGGCCCGGGCAGCGCGGTCCCGGGGCCGGGTCAACCGCCGGCGTCGGTCGCTCCGTCGCTCGCTCCCGGCCACTAACCGAACCCCACCCACGAGCCCGGCGCCATTGGGGGCGCCGGGCTCCTTAACGTCTCCGCCGGACCTGTCCTTGACTTGCTGGGCATCATCAGAAGATGAGCGAAATACCCGAGCCGTCGCCGCGGACCGCCGAAGCTGTTCCGCGGGCGGCCTATCCGGAACCGCCAAGCCGCCTGTATCAGGTCGCGGCATGGGTCGTCATCGTCGCGGGCATCGTGTTCATCGTGTCGGCGATCTTCTGGTCCGGTGCCGCGGTAGCACGACACGAACACTGGCCGCACTATGCACCGCACGGCTGGTCCCGGTCCGGTGGTCCTCCGGACGTTCCGCCTGGACCTTTCGGCCCGCCGCCCGGTCCCGGGCATTGGGTGTGGGTCCCCGGTGGTGGGCCTGGTGGGCCAGGTGTGTCTGGCGGGCCCGGTGCTCCTGCGCCGCCACCACCTCCGCCGGCGGTCCCCGCGCCGCCACCGCCCCCTCCTCCGCCGCCGCCAGCGGTCCCCGCGCCGCCAGCGCCCCCTGCGCCGCCGGCGCCCCCTCCTCCGCCGCCAGGTCCGCCGCGGTAACCCCGAGTCACACGGTCGCAGGCTCTCCTTGGCATGATCGACCCATGAACACCACGCCTGTTCGGCCCAGGTCTGCCCTGCCCCGGTGATGCGCAACGCGGTGGCCGCGCTGGCGGCCTTGAGTGTCGCGGGCATAGCCGGCGGCACCCCAACCGCTGCGGCGCGACCCTCGGACCCGGGTGTGGTGAATTACGCGGTTCTGGGCAAAGGTTCGGTGGGCAACATAGTCGGCGGCCCGATCCGCGACGAGTCGGTGTTCACGGCGCCGTTCCAGGGCTACTACGTCGACGATCCGGTCTGCAACAACTGGGCCGACATCGGCTTGCCCGAGGTGTACGACGATCCCGACCTGGCGTCGTTCAACGGCGCCACCGCGCAGACCTCCGCCAACGACCAGACCCACCTGGTGAAACAGGCAGTCGGCGTGTTCGCCACCGGCGACGCCGCGGGACGCGCTTTTCACCGTGTCGTCGACCGCACGGTGGGGTGCTCCGGCCAGACCACGGCCATGCACCTCGACAACGGGCTGACCCAAGTGTGGTCCTTCGACGGTGGGCCGGCGACTGCCACGGACGCGGCGTGGACGAAGCAGGAAGCCGGCACCGATCGGCGTTGCTTCACCCAGACCCGGCTGCGGGAGAACGTGTTGTTGCAGGCCAAGGTGTGCCAGTCGGGTAACGGCGGCCCGGCGGTCAACGCGTTGGCCGGTGCGATGGAGAACACGCTCGGCCAGTGAGACCAATGAGACGGCGTCGGCGGACATCGGCCCCGAACCCGGTCTGGCCGAAGCGGGAATACGACGGCCAGCGCGTTGGCTAGGCTGAGTACTCATCGGTGGGCGGTCGACCCGAGGCGGGGTCCACCGCTCACAACCAGGGCCCGAGCCAACGTGGTCTGTGCCGAAGGGGTCGGTATATGGCGTTCGCTGTCGCGTCGCAGCAGGCTGGCGCCCGGACCCAAGCCGAGCTGACCAGTTCGGAGGCTGCCGCCGAGCACATCGCCCGCACCTGCTTGGCCGACGGCCCACTGGGACAGGTCGGTCTGGAAGTCGAGGCACACTGCTATGACCCGCGCGATCCCCGGCGCAGGCCGGGCTGGGCGGAGATCAGTGAGGTCCTCGAGTCGCTTCCGGCAATGCCGGGCGGCAGTGCGGTAACCGTCGAACCCGGCGGCGCGGTTGAGCTTTCCGGCCCGCCCACCGACGGAGCGCAGGCCGCAATCGAAGCGATGAGCAAGGACCAGGCTGTGCTGCGGGCGGGATTCGCCGGCGCGGGGTTGGGACTGGTCTCACTGGGTGCGGACCCGTTGCGCCCGGCGATGCGAGTCAACCCGGGCGCCCGCTACCGCGCCATGGAGGAGTTCTTCATCGCCAGTCACACCGGACCTGCGGGTGCGGCCATGATGACGTCGACGGCGTCGATTCAACTCAACCTGGACGCGGGACCGCAGGGGGGCTGGCCGGCGCGGGTGCGGCTGGCGCATGCGCTTGGGCCGGTGCTGATCGCTGTGGCCGCGAACTCGCCGTTGCTGGGTGGCCAATTCACCGGCTGGCTGTCCAGCCGGCAACGGGTCTGGGGTCAGCTGGATTCCGCGCGCTGCGGACCGATCCTGACTGCCAGCGGTGACGATCCCGGCACCGACTGGGCGCGCTACGCACTGAAAGCGCCGGTCATGCTGGTCCACATCCCGGATGCGGTGCCGGTGACGCATTATGTGCCGTTCACCGACTGGGCCGACGGTCGGACGCTGCTGGGTGATCGGCGCCCCACGATCGAGGACTTGGACTACCACCTGACCACGCTGTTTCCCCCGGTGCGTCCGCGGCAGTGGCTGGAAATCCGCTACCTGGACAGCGTTCCCGACGAGCTGTGGCCCGCGGTGGTGTTCACACTGGCGACGTTGCTCGACGACGCCGAGGCGGCCGGTATCGCTGCGGCGGCCGTCGAACCGGTGGCCGCATCCTGGGATACCGCAGCCCGGATCGGTCTGCGCGACCGTCAGCTGCACACCGCAGCCAATCAGTGCGTGGCCGCAGCGGCCGAGCGGCTACCCGATACCTGCGGCGCCCAACTCGCCGATTCCATGCAGCTGCTGCACGCGCTGGTCGAACAGGGCCGCTGTCCCGGCGACGACTTCGCCGACCAGGTGATCGAACACGGCATCGCCCCGACCGTCGCCCGGTTGGCGCAGGGAGAGACGTGATTTCACGCCACACCCTGGCCCGCGATCTGGCGCGGGCGCGGGAGCGGACGCTGCGGCTGGTCGACCTCGACGACGCCGAATTGCGCCGGCAGTATCGACCCGCTGATGAGCCCGCTGGTGTGGGACCTCGCCCACATCGGCCAACAGGAGGAATTCTGGCTGTTGCGCAGCGGCCGGCTTGATCGGCCCGGGCTGCTGTCCCCGGATGTCGACGGCCTCTACGACGCGTTCGTGCACTCCCGTGCCAGCCGCGTCGACCTGCCGCTGCTCTCTCCGAGCGACGCGCGCGCCTACTGCAACAAAGTGCGCTCGGCGGCGCTGGACGCACTCGACGCACTGCCCGACGACCCCGACTCGGCGGCATCGGCCGCGTTTGCGTTCACGATGATCGTGAGCCACGAGCATCAGCACAACGAAACCATGCTGCAGGCACTGAACCTGCGCGTCGGCGCGCTGCTGCTGCCCGACGCCGCCGCGCTGCCGCCGGGCCGGCCCGGGTTGGCCGGCACGTCGGTGCTGGTGCCCGGCGGCCCGTTCGTACAGGGCGTCGACGCCGCCGACGAACCTTCCTCGCTGGACAACGAGCGGCCGGCCCACGTGGTAGACGTTGCGGCGTTCCGCATCGGGCGGGTTCCGGTCACCAACGGTGAATGGCGAAACTTCGTCGACGACGGCGGCTATCGCCAATCGAGGTGGTGGTCGAAGCGGGGCTGGGAGTACCGCGAGCGCGCCGATTTGACCGCACCGCAGTTCTGGAACGCTGACGGCACCCGCACCAGGTTCGGCCGGGTCGAGGACATCCCCGAGGACGAACCGGTGCAGCACGTCACCTACTTCGAAGCCGAGGCCTACGCCGCCTGGGCCGGTGCCCGACTCCCCACCGAAACCGAGTGGGAGAAAGCCTGCGCCTGGGATCCCCGGCGCGACACCCGCCGCCGCTACCCGTGGGGAGACACGAACCGTCAGAAACCGTGGCCAACCTCGACGGCGCGGCGCTGCGTCCCGCGCCGGTCGGGGCGTATCCGGCCGGCGCGTCGGCCTACGGTGCCGAACAGACGCTGGGCGACGTGTGGGAGTGGACCAGCTCGCCGCTGCGCCCGTGGCCCGGCTTCGTACCGATGATCTACCAGCGGTATTCCGAGCCGTTCTTTTCGGGCGATTACCGGGTGTTGCGGGGTGGGTCGTGGGCGGTCGATTCCGGCGTGCTGCGGCCCAGTTTCCGCAACTGGGATCACCCGTATCGCCGGCAGATCTTCGCCGGTGTGCGGTTGGCCTGGGATGCCGGGGACGACGTAAAGACACCTGCCTGATGTGCCGTCACCTGGGCTGGCTCGGCCGCGACGTCGAGCTGTCCGCACTGGTGCTCGATCCGCCGCACAGTCTGCTGGTGCAGTCCTACGCGCCCCGTCGGCAAAAACATGGATTGATGAACGCCGACGGTTGGGGCGTCGGCTTCTTCGACGCCACGGATGACGACACCGTGCCACGCCGGTGGCGCAGCGCCGCGCCGCTGTGGGGGGACGCATCGTTGGCCTCCGTCGCGCCCGCGCTGCGCAGCCACTGCGTCGTGGCGGCGGTGCGGTCGGCTACCGTCGGCATGCCGATCGAGGCCAGCGCGACCGCGCCATTCACCGACGGCACCTGGCTGCTCTCACACAACGGCATCATCGACCGCGGCGTGCTGCCGCCTGATTCGCGGGCTGAATCGGTCTGTGACAGCGCGCTTCTCGCCGCTTTCATCTTCGATCGCGGACTTGACGCGCTCGGTGAGGTGATCAGGCAACTGGGGGCCGCTGATCCGCGGGCTCGGCTGAACATACTGGCGGGCAACGGATCTCGGTTGTTGGCCACCACCTGGGGTGACACGCTCTCGGTGCTGCGCCGCGACGACGGTGTGGTGGTGGCCAGTGAACCCTACGACGACGACCCGGGCTGGCACGAGGTGCCGGACGGTCACCTGGTGCAGGTCGACGCAACCGGCCTCACTGTCACTTCGCTCAACGCTGAGAAAGGATCTGCATGACGCTGTCGCTGTCCAACCATCTGGCCGCTGACTCGACGTTCCGGGCGCTGCGCCGCGATGTACTCGACGGACTGTGTCGCTCACCGAAGTCTCTGCCGCCCAAATGGTTCTACGACTCGGTGGGCAGCGAATTGTTCGACCGGATCACTCGACTGCCGGAGTATTACCCGACCCGCGCCGAGGCCCAGATTCTCCAATCGCACGCTTCGGACATCGCCGCCGCCACCGCCGCCGACACCTTGGTGGAGCTGGGCAGCGGAACCTCGGAGAAGACGCGGCTGCTGCTGGACGCGCTGGCGCGCCAGGGTTCGTTGCGTAAATTCGTACCGTTCGATGTCGACGCCGGCATACTGCACACCGCCGGAAGTGCCATTCAACAGGAGTATCCCGGCGTCGAAATCGCGGCGGTGTGCGGAGATTTCGAGGAGCACCTGGCACAGATACCAGACGGGGGCCGACGGCTTTTCGTGTTCCTGGGATCGACGATCGGCAATCTGACGGCGGGGCCGCGAGGGCGGTTCCTTGCTGCGCTGGCTGCCGTGTTACAGGCGGGGGACAGCCTTTTGCTGGGCACCGACCTGGTCAAAGATGTCAGCCGGCTGATCCGCGCGTACGACGACTCCGCAGGAGTGACGGCACAGTTCAACCGCAACGTGCTGGCGGTGGTCAACCGCGAACTCGACGCCGACTTCGACGTGTCTTCGTTCACCCACGTCGCTCGTTGGAACGCTGAAGAACAGCGGATCGAGATGTGGCTTCGCACCGAACGCGCTCAACAAGTTCGGATCACCGCCCTCGACGTCACCGTCGACTTCGCCGCCGGTGAGGAGATGCTCACCGAAGTGTCCTGCAAGTTCCGCGCCGAGTCGGTGGCGTCCGAGCTGGCCGCGGCGGGGCTGCGGCGAACCCACTGGTGGACCGACTCCGCCGGCGACTTCGGGTTGTCGCTGGCGGTCAGGTGAGCGACGCCGCTACGCCGGCGGGCGGCTGGCGAGCGGCCCGTCCGCCGGTTGCCGGCCTGCACCTGGACAGTGCGGCTTGTTCTCGGCAAAGCTTCGCCGTACTCGACGCGGCCGACCGGCATGCGCGTCACGAGGCCGAGGTGGGCGGGTACGTCGCCGCCGAGGCCGCGGCACCGGTGCTGGATGCGGGGCGAGCCGCTGTCGGCGCCTTGGCGGGCATGTCTGACGCCGAGGTGGTGTACACCACCGGGTCTTTGCACGCGCTGGACCTCTTGTTGGGCAGCTGGCCGCCGAGCGGCCGGACGCTGGCGTGCCTGCCCGGCGAATATGGTCCCAACTTGGCGGTGATGGCCGCGCATGGATTCGGTTGGCGCACACTGCCTACCGATGATGCCGGCCGGGTAGCGGTCGACGAAGCGGCGACCGCCCTGGCCGCCGACCCGCCCGATCTGGTGCACCTTACTGCACTGGGCAGTCACCGCGGCGTCGTGCAGCCGCTCGCGGCAGTGGCAGGTGTCTGCGCAGAACTGGGACTGCCGCTGGTCGTCGATGCCGCCCAAGCGCTGGGGCACATCGACTGCGCGGTCGGAGCCGACGCGCTGTACTCCTCGTCGCGCAAATGGCTGGCCGGCCCGCGGGGAGTGGGCGTCCTGGCGGTGCAAGCTGATCTGTTGCGCCGACTGCGTCCGCGGCTACCTTCGCCGGAGTGGTCCTCGGACTTACCGGTGGCCCAGCGACTGGAGATGGGCGAAGCGAACATCGCGGCGCGAGTGGCTTTCTCGGTAGCAGTGGGTGAGTACCTGGCTTTCGGGCCGCCCGCGATGCGGGCCCGACTCAGCGAAGTGGGCCGCAACACGCGCACCGTGCTGGCCGACGTGGCGGGCTGGCGGGTGGTCGAACCGCTCGCCGAGCCGAGCGCGATCACCACCTTGGCCCCGGTCGACGGCACCGACCCGACGGCTCTACGACGCCAACTGATCTCGGAGCGAAGTTTTGTGACCACGGCAGCGACGGCGGAGCGGGCACCGCTGGAGTTGACCGGGCCGGTGCTGCGGATCTCGCCGCACGTCGATGCCACCACCGACGACCTGACCCGCTTTGCCGACGCGTTGGCCGCTGCGACTGCCGCGCTGGCTTGACGAGATGCGGAGCGCGCTCAGCTCGTTTTGTGTGCGCTCAGCAGGAAGGCGGGAAACTTCACCCGGCCGTGCTCATCCTTGGCGTGCGGCGGAAACTCCATGACCGGTCCTGCTTGGGGCGGTATGCCGGGCGGGTTGGCGTGGATGAATGCCGCACGGATCTCGTCGATCTCCCAGTACTTGCTTACCGCAGAACGTAATTCGTCTTCATCGACCTCGTTGGGCTTGGTCTCCAGTTCATCTGGGAAGGCGCCTTTGGCGAACACCAGCACGTAGTAGCCGGCGCCCGGCGCCGCGACGCGGTGCACCGACCGCAGGTAGGCGTCGCGGTCTTCGACCGCCAGCGAGTGAAACAGCGTGCTGTCGACCACGGTGTTAAACCGGCCGTCATGTCCGGAGAACGACGTGATGTCAGCCTCTTCGAAAGTTGCGGTGTTCAATCCGCGCTCTTGTGCGGCCTTGGTGGCGGCGGCAATGGCGGTGGGGGTGAGGTCGACACCGACGACGGTGTACCCCTCGGCGGCCAGCGCCAGCGAAAGTTCGGCGTACCCGCAACCGGCGTCGAGGATGTCGCTGCGGAACTTCCCGGCGCGCATCAGCGCGGCCAGTTCCGGTTGCGGCTCTCCGATATTCCACGGCGGCGGGCCGTCAAAGCCGCTTTCCTGACGATAAGCACTGTCCCAGTTCATGACTTCGTTCGGCATGAAAACCAAGCTACCCCGGGTCGCTCGAGCAAGGCGGTGACGCAGCCGTTTAGAGCCAGGGGCGCTGGGTCACCGCAAGATAACGACGCCCCGGCCGCTGCCGATGACGTTCAATCAGTCGACGCTGAACTTCGCGGTCGCACCGCTGCAAGCGGTGACGGCATCGAGGTAGCCGACTGACGCCGGCCGGCCGGACCGGCGTACAGAATCGCCGCGAGTTCCGCTCGAGACTGGGCACCCACGCGCTGACAAGCGCGGTACACGTGGCCCTCGACGGTCCGCACCGACATGACGAGGCGGTCGGCGATGTCGCGGTTGGACAAGCCGGTCGCTACCAGCTCGATGATTTCCCGCTCGCGACCGGTCAACGGAGTCTCCACCGGGTTGCGCAGGGCGGGCGTAATGAGTCCGCCGCAGGCGTCGGCCAGTTCCCGGGCGAGCGCCGCCGCGTACAGCGCACGCTTACGCTGCTGGCCGCGGCTGAACGCCACGGCGGCCTGTGCGGCGACGTCGGCGGCAGTGGCGCGGTCACCGATCGCGCGGTATTGGGCGGAGGCGGTCAGTAGACCCTCACCATCGTCGGCCTGCAGTGCTTTGGTGTGCTGGGCAACGACGGCGGCCAGCGGAATTGACAGCAGGTCGGCAAGCTCACGCGTGCGGTCGGCGCAGGAGGCGTCGCCCCACTGCGCGGCGGCCTGCAGGCAGGCCAGCTCGTGGGTCGGCTGTCGGCGGTCACGCGCGTCCTCGGCGGCGGCGCGGGCGGTGGCGATCGCCTCGGTCAGAGCTCCGCCGGCGGCCAGCGCCCACGCGGTCGCCAGGTCCCAGGCGGTCTGCATGAACAAATAGTCCGGCGGCACGCAACCACGCGCCAGCCGCAGCGCTTCGTTCGCTGCCTCGGCGTGTCCGAGTTTGGCGTGAGCCTCGGCGAGAGCGAAGCAGCTCGCCGGCCGCAGGCCCGTGGTCACGCCATGTCTTTCGGCGCCCGCCAACGCCTCCCGCAGCAGCTGGACTGCGTCGGAAACGGCACCGCGGATCAATTCGGCGTAGCCCAGCAGGAACGCCAGGTTCGCGTATGCCAGCCCGGGAATGTCGCTGGCCGACTCGGCGATCTGCTTGGCCGACTGCACGCAGTCGTCGATGCGACCGGTCAGCCGGCACGCGCGGGCGTAGACGCTGCCGAACCAGAACCGCATGTGTGAGGCCTGGAACGATGTCGTGGCACGCCGCAGGGCCGCGGCGGCCACACCGGTCATCTCGTCCACGTCACCCCGTGCGCCCATCGCCATGATCAGCGCCAGCGAAGCCATCATCGCGTGGAAGTCAGACAGGTTTTCGGATGTCATAGCGGCGCGGGCTTTTTCGGCGGCGAGCTCGCATCGTGCGGCGACCGCGTCGAGGCAGGCTTCCACCGCTGCGCGCTCGGCGCGGGCGACGTCGGACTCGCAGGTGCCGGCGAGGCCTTCCAGGATGGCGGACGCATCCTTGGGCCGGCCGAGCATCCAGATCAGGTTGGCGGCCCGCACAGTCGACCATCGGTGTCCGCCTGCGTGGTCCCCGTCGAGCCGGCGCAGAACGGCTTCGGCTTCCTCGCCGCGCCCGGCGAGCACCAGGTTCATCGCCCGCAGGCCACCGGCTTCGACTGCGCCCGCTTCGGCGGCGGCGTTGGCGAATCGGTCGGCCAGTTGCAGGTCAAGCAGAGTCATGGCATATCGCGCGGACTGCAGGAACAGTTCGGCGTGCGCGGCACCGCCGAGCTCGATGTCGGACTCGAGGGTGAGCAGCGCCCGCCGGACTGTGGCGTGCATGTCCTCGTCGTCGCGCTCGGCCAGCCGGCGCGCCAGCCGGCCCCGGATCCGCGACAGATACAGTTCGCCCGCGGTGGCTCGGCGAATCTCGCTGAAAAGCGGATGTGCGAGCCGAGCCAGCAGCGTCCCGTCATTGCGCTCGACGGTGATCAGGCGCATCTGTTCGGCGACCTCGATGTCGCGGCGGCGCACCAGATGGCACAGGACATCGACTGGAAGCGGTTCGCATTGCGACAAAGTGTCGACGACCAGGGCGAGGCCGGCACTGAGACCGCTGAGCTGCCTACCCACGATGTCGCCGATGTCGGGGGACACCGCGACGTCTTCGTCCCAGATCCACAGCCCGGCGACCTGCCGGATTCGGCCCGCGGTGAGTTGATCTCGCAGCAGTTGACGCACGAACAGCGCGTTGCCGCCGGTGAGCTTCCAGAACCGTCGGGCACTGCGGCTGTCCACCGGGCCGTCCAGAGCGACCTCGATCATGCGGCGGGTGGCTGCCGGCGACAGCGGGCCCAGGTCGAGGCGGCTGAGCGCACCGTCTTTCCACAGCGCCGTCACCGCATCGGGCACATCGGCACCGGCGCGCACTGTGACGACCACGCGGGCATGGGGGCATCGGGCGAGTTGGTGCACCACGTGAGCAGACAACCCGTCCAGCAGGTGAGCGTCGTCGACCCCGATCAGCACCCGGCCGTTGTGCTGCCGGGCAGTGAACGAGTCGACGACGCGCCGCACGCTGGACAGCGGGTCGGACAGCACGTCGCTCAACGACGCGCTGAACGCGCCCAGGGGAATCCTGCGGGCGGATTCGGTGCCGACGATCCAACTGGTTTGCTCTGCGGAAACTCGTGCACGCGCCAGCACTTCTCGGGCCAGCCGGGTTTTCCCGACGCCCGCGGGTCCCATGATCACCACGCCGGTGTGTTTGCCAACGCCGCCCAGCACCCGGCGAATACTTGCCAGTTCGCTCTCGCGCCCGGTCAGCGGATCACCGCTGGTCACGCGCTGACTATAACGTGAGCTCAGGCGATCCGGCAGGGAATGTCGGTGTTCTCTTCCACGTGGTAACTGGCGCATATCCGGTGGTAGCCGTCGGCGATTTCCAGCGGTACTCCGGCACGCAGGTCGCCGCGGACCAGCAGGACCGGCGATAGGGCTTTGGGCTTGTGGATCTTCATCAAGTCGGACTGCACGTGCGGGTTGTCTGCCGGCAACAGCCGCAGCCGGGACGCGCGCAGGATGTCCTTTGCCTTCTGGTACACAATCGGAGCGGACTTGAGCTCGTCAACGACCGCGTTGACGGTGGCGGCATCGGCCAGCAGCGCGAGGTAGTCAGCCGCTGCGGGATAGTCGTGGTCGTCGGGTTCGGTTTTCCACAGCACGAGCTTGGCATCAGACATGCGCCACAGTCTCCCAGGTGTGCACCGGCTCATTGGCGTGCATATGCAGGCAGTACCGGCGCAGCATTTCGGCCAGTGCCAAGGGACGCGGTGTCCCCCCCTCCTGCAGCGCACGCACGGTGGACACCTGCCAGGTTGCCCCGTTGCGTTTGGTCCTGGCGCGTCCCTCGATCACGCCGAGGTAGCGTTCGCGTGCCTCGGCGGCCACCCCCCACCGGCGCAGACCTTCGTCGGCCATCGGAAGCAGTTGGCGCAGCAGCAAATCTGCGACGCCAAGGTGGCCAAAGCCGGGCCAGTACAGCTGCGCGTCGATGCCATGCTGAGCGGCTGCTGCGAAATTGGACTGCGCTGCAACGAAGTCCATTCTCGTCCACACCGGGCGGTCCTCTTCGGACATGGTGCGCAGCATGCCGAAGTAGAACGCGGAATTGGCCAGCATGTCGATGACCGTCGGGCCGGCCGGCAGCACCCGGTTCTCCACCCGCAGATGCGGGCGGCCGTCGACCACAGCGTAAACCGGCCGGTTCCAGCGGTACACCGTGCCGTTGTGCAGCCGCAGCTCAGAAAGCTGCGGGGTGCGTCCGGCCGCCAGTTCCGCCACTGGGTCCTCGTCGGACACCTCGGGCAGCAACGGCGGGAAGTAGCGGACGTTCTCCTCGAACAAATCGAAGATCGACGTGATCCAGCGCTCACCGAACCAGACTCGTGGCCGCACTCCTTGCGCCTTGAGCTCCTCGGGCCGGGTGTCGGTGGCCTGTGCGAACAGCTCGACCCGGGTTTCGGACCACAGCTGATGACCGAAGAAGTACGGTGAATTCGCGCCGAGGGCCAATTGCGGGCCAGCCAGCACCTGTGCGGCGTTCCAATTGTCCGCGAAGTTTTCCGGTGAGACCTGCAAGTGCAATTGCATGCTGGTGCAAGCTGATTCGGGCGCGATCGAGGGATAGTAGAGGCTCAGCGGTTCGGCCCCGCTGATGTCGATCTTGATGTCCTCGCCGCGCGCGGTGGAAATGGATTCGTTGAGTGCGGCATACCGCGCCGACTCACTCATCCAATTCGCGGCGAGGTGTTCGGGCATCAGCGTGGGCAGGATGCCGACCATCACGATGTGCGCACCGCTGGCACCGGCTTTGGTTTCCGCCGCGTTCAGGCTGGCGCGGACCTCGGCTTCCAGTGCCAGTCCGGTGCGGCCGGCAAGTGGACGAGGAGGCACGTTGAATTCGATGTTGTAAGCGCCCAATTCGGTCTGGTATGCCGGATCGGCGATAGCGGCCAGCACATCCCGGTTCGACATGGCCGGCTGATACTTCTCGTCGACGAGGTTGCATTCGATTTCCATGCCGGTGAGCGGGCGCTCGAATTCGAAACTGGTTTGCGCGAGCATCGTCGCGAAGACATCCAGGCACAGCTGCACCTTGCGCCGGTACTGCTGTCGGTCCACCGGGTGGTAAGCGATGTGCTTGATCTCTTCGCCCACATCGCCAAATGCAACAGGGTTAGCGACGGCTGTGCAACCGGGTGGCGACGACGATCTGCGGCCGGGGGCGGAACGGCAGATCCAGGCCACCGCCGCGCAACTGCACCGTAATGGCCGGGTCGGCGTGCCGGGCCAGCGCGCGCAGCGCCGACGGGCTATAGGCGCGCAGCGAACTGATGAACCCGTCGTGGCAGAGCGGGACAGCAAGGCTCACCGGCAGTGTCAACGCCAGTCGCAGCAGGTGCAGCGGTGCCGGCGGCCGGGCCAGATCGATGATCAGCAGTTTGTCCGCAACGCGGGTCCCTTCGGTGAAGACGCGCGCGGCAAGCGCAGGCGGAAGGTGGTGAAAAGACATGGCGAACACTGCGAGGTCGAAAGAGCCGTCGGGTGCGTCGATGGCGGTGGCGTCCATCTCGCGCACGGTGGCGCGCGGGTGGCTGCCCAGGTCACCGGCGGCGATGGCGGCCACCGACCCCGGCTCGACGTCGGTGACCGTGACGTGGGCGCTTGGGTGCATTTCCAGCAGTGCCCGAGAAAGCCCACCGTGACCGGATCCAAGCTCGAGCACCCTGGGGTCGGGTACGTCGGCGATTTCTTCGAGGGCGATGGCGGCGAACCGCTCGTGCAGGCCGAAAACTTCTCCCAACCGGTCCAGGGACCGAACCACCGTGCGTTTCAGACGGTCGACGTCATCTCGGTCGAGGTACTCCCGACGACTGGTTTCCAATCGGCGGTCCAGGCACGAGGCCTGCGGACCGCCGCGCGGCATCCGCCCGATGTCGACTATTCGCTTGGCCATGTAGACCATCATGGACGATTGCAGGAAGTGGCCTCGGGACGCGAGACCGTAAGGAGGGCGGGTGGCTGACTTCGTAGCCGCGATCGACCAGGGCACCACCAGTACCCGGTGCATGATCTTCGATCGGGACGGCGCCCAAGTGGGACGTCACCAGCTCGAGCACGAACAGATTCTGCCCCGTGCCGGATGGGTGGAGCACAATCCCGTCGAGATCTGGGAGCGCACCGCCTCGGCGCTCATCTCTGCTCTCAATTCAACCGAATTGGAGGCTAAAGACGTTGCAGCGCTTGGTATTACAAACCAGCGCGAGACGACGCTGGTCTGGAATCGGCGCACCGGCCGGCCTTACCACAATGCGATCGTGTGGCAGGACACCCGCACCGACCGCATCGCGTCGGCACTGGAGGGTGACGGCCGCGGCGACGTCATCCGTCATAAAGCCGGTCTGCTCCCGGCGACCTACTTCTCCGGTGGCAAGCTGCAGTGGATCCTGGACAATGTCGGTGGGGTGCGGGACGCGGCCGAACGCGGTGATGCCCTGTTCGGCACCTGCGACAGCTGGTTGTTGTGGAACCTGACCGGCGGGCCGCGAGGCGGCGTGCACTGCACCGACGTCACCAACGCCAGCCGTACCATGCTGATGAACCTGGAGACGCTGGACTGGGACGACGAGCTGCTGTCCTTCTTTTCCGTCCCGCGCGAGATGCTGCCGGCGATCGCATCGTCGTCACCGACGGAGCCCTACGGCGTCACCTCCGACACCGGACCGCTCGGCGCCGAAGTACCGATCACGGGCATCCTCGGCGACCAGCACGCAGCGATGGTCGGGCAAGTGTGCCTGGACAGCGGTGAGGCGAAAAACACCTACGGCACAGGCAATTTCCTCTTGCTCAACACCGGCGAGAACATTGTGCGGTCACGCAACGGTCTGCTGACCACCGTCTGCTACCAATTCGGTGACGCCGCACCTGTTTACGCACTGGAAGGTTCGATCGCCGTCACCGGCTCGGCGGTGCAGTGGCTGCGCGACCAACTCGGCATCATCAGCGGCGCGGCGCAGAGCGAAGCGCTGGCCCGGCAGGTCGCCGACAACGGCGGCGTGTACTTCGTGCCGGCATTCTCCGGACTGTTCGCGCCGTACTGGCGTTCGGATGCGCGCGGCGCGATCGTCGGCTTGTCCCGGTACAACACCAACGCCCATCTGGCCCGCGCGACCCTCGAGGCGATTTGCTATCAGAGCCGCGATGTCGTCGACGCCATGGAAGCCGATTCCGGTGTGCACCTTGACGTTCTAAAGGTCGACGGTGGCATCACCGGCAACGATCTGTGCATGCAGATCCAGGCAGACGTGCTGGGCGTGGACGTGGTACGTCCTGTGGTCGCCGAAACCACCGCGCTGGGAGCTGCGTACGCGGCCGGATTGTCAGTCGGCTTCTGGGCCGACCCGCACGACCTGCGGGCCAATTGGCGAGAGGACAAGCGGTGGACACCGGCGTGGAGCACCGATGAGCGCGACGCCGGCTACGCGAATTGGCGCAAAGCGGTGCAACGCGCGATGGACTGGGTCGATACGAGTTGAGTCGGCGCTGCGGCCCTGGTGTCACTCGGTTTCGCCGAGGATGGTGTAGATCTCGCGGCGAGCGTTGTTGACGATGTCGACGATGCGCTGCTGCTGCTCGGCACTCGCCGCGTGCGCGGACTGCGCCACGGCGCCGAACAGCTGACCCAGCGCGGCCCGCAGATTGATCTGCGACGGATCGGCGTCTTCGGTGATCTGCTCCCACGGCGGTGTCGCGACCTTCTCGGCCGCGGCCCGTCCTTCCTCGGTCAGCTCGAAAAGTCGCTTGCTGCCCTCGGTTCCGGAACCGACAATCAGTCCTTCGTCGACCAGTAGCTGCAGGGTCGGGTACACCGAGCCGGGGCTCGGGCGCCACAGTTCTTGGCTACGCTCGGCGATCTCCTGGATCATTTCGTAGCCGTGCATCGGCCGTTCGGCGAGCAGGACCAGGATGCCGGCACGGACGTCACCGCGCCGGCCACGGCGGCCTTGACCCTGGCCGCGGCGCTCGCCGCGCGGGCCCGGACCGAAGCCGAATCCGCCGGTTCCGAAGCCGCGTCCGAAGCCGGGGCCGAACCCCGGGCCGAAGCCGGGCCCGAACGGACCGCCCCGTCCCGTGTCGTGTCCGCGCAGGTAATCGCGGAATTCGCGACGAGCCTGGCGACGCTGCTCGTGCAAAGCCCGCCGTTGCTGCGGGCCGAAGCCGATGCCAGGTTGTGCGCAGTGCGCCTCTTGGAAAGGGCCGGGAATGCGGTCGCCGAATGCACTGAATGGATGGTGCATGGTGGTCTCTTTTCTGTCTTAGATAACGCCGGTTGCGCTACCGATGCATCAACGATATATCGGAATCTATCGGTAGGCAACAATCAGCGGATCGCCGGGTTTGCCGACCGCGTCCGTGGGGTAGCACCCGAGAAATGAGCGACGAAAATGCCAAGCTGACGGCCGTCGGCGACAGTGGCGTCGGCGCCGCAGCCACGCCGCAGCAAACAGCCACGGAACCGGAAACACCCGATAGACACGGCAGAGCGAGGCTGTGGCTCACCTGGGTACTGGCGCTGCTGACTATCCCGGCTGCGGCGGTAGTGCTCGTCTTCGCTTTGGGAGCAGTGATGAGCACCGCAGCATGCAACGACAAGCAGTGCCCCAACCTGGGTCCGCACGGAATCGGTTTCGGCGTGCTGTTCTATGGCGCCCCGGTAGTGGCCGTGGTCGCCATCGTCATCACGTTCTTCACCGCACGGCGCCGCTGGGGCTTCGCGATCCCGCTGATCGCGTTGGCGTTGCTGGGTGCCGACATCGCCATCGTCGCGACTACCGTGGCGCAATAGTCAGCGGGCGTTTCAGCGCGGAGGCGTAAAGCCTTCGGGATTGGTCGTCGGTGCTGCGTGAGCGGTCGGCACAGGTTGCCACCGGCCCGGTCCGCTTGCTTGCGGGTTGGACAGCGGGCTCAGCCGCACCAACTCCCGGCGGTGGCGTTCGGCCAGTACGGCGGCGAGCACCAGCGCAGGCGGCACCCCGGGCGGCGGTGGCGGCGTGATGCGGGCCACCACATCACCCGCGATGCGATACGCCATCTGCTCCCGCAGCTGTGGTTCCAATTGCGGTGCGCGGGCCAGGAATTGGCGGGCCAGCTCAGCCTGGTGTCCCGGAAGTCCATTGAGTTGAAGCGATGACGCCCACCACGAAAGCGACGGCGGCATCATCGGAGGCGGCGGCAGCCGTGGGCCGCGTTCGCTCACGACTACCGTGCCCGCGAAGATGTCACCGAGCCGCTTGCCTTTCGGCGAAAGCAGGCTGCAGATCACCGCCGGACTGCCGAGCAGCAACCAGATCTCGACGACGGACGCCAACGCCCGAAAAAGGGCCTGCCGGAAGCGTTCCGGGCCGCCGTCCTCCGACACCACCCGCAGGCCCATCACTATCTTGCCCACCGAGCGGCCTCGCGTCGTCGTCTCGAACGCCAGTGGATACCCGACGAACATCAGCACCGAAAAGATGATCGTGATAGCACCGGTCAGCGCGTCGTCGAGGGTCTCCAAAGTTGCGGCCCACAACATAAGTGCCAGTAAGTAGCCGACCACCACGATCGCGATGTCGATCAGTGCGCTGACCGCACGCACCGGCAACTGGGCGATCTGCACGTCCAGCACGACGGCGTCCCCGGTAACGACCTCCGGCATAACCGCAAACGCTACTCGGCCCGCTGCGCCCGAGGGGTCAGTAGACTTTCCTCGCGTGGACTTCGACGCGTTCGTGATAGCCCACCGCGCCACTTGGGACCGGCTGGAATGGTTGGTCAAGCGTCGCCGCCGGCTGGCCGGTGAGGAAATCGACGAGCTCGTCGACCTGTATCAGCGAGTTTCGACCCACCTGTCGATAGTTCGCTCGGCGTCATCGGATTCCGCGCTGATAGGTCGGCTCACCTCACTGGTCGCTCGCGGGCGGGCAGTGGTCACCGGCGCGCACGCACCACTTCTGAGTGAACTCACTCGATTCTGGACGGTGTCGTTTCCCGTCGTCGCTTACCGGGCATGGCGCTGGTGGCTGGCTACGGCGGTGATCTTCTTCGCGGTCACGGTGACCATCGCCTGCTGGGTCGCCGGCAACACCGACGTTCAATCCGCCGTCGGAACGCCAAGAGACATCGACGAACTGGTCAATCACGACTTCGCGGCCTACTACCGCGAGCATCCCGCGGCGGCGTTCGCGTTGCACGTCTGGGTGAACAACTCGTGGGTCGCCGCCAGATGCATCGCGTTCGCGATTTTGCTAGGGCTGCCGATCCCGCTGCTGCTTTTCCAGAACGCCGCTAACCTCGGCCTGTCCGCCGGCCTGATGTTTCAGGCCGGCAAATCCGGAGTCCTGTTCGGCCTGCTGATCCCGCATGGACTGCTGGAGCTGACGGCGGTGTTCCTGGCCGGCGCGGTCGGTATGCGGTTGGGCTGGTCGGTGATCGCCCCCGGGGAGCGGCCGCGCGGACAGGTGCTCGCCGAACAGGGTCGCGCTGTCGTCGCGGTCGCCGTCGGCCTGGTCGCGGTGCTGCTGGTATCCGGACTGATCGAAGGATTGGTGACGCCGCTGACGACACCGCAGTTGCCGACGTTCTTGCGAATCGGGATCGGGGTGGTCGCCGAAGCCGCTTTTCTTTCCTACATCGGCGTTTTTGGCCGGCGCGCCGTGCGGGCGGGCGAAAGCGGTGATATCGCCGATGCACCGGACACGCTGCCGGTCGGGTGAAGCATTGATCGGCCGTAGATCACAGCCGCCCAGATGCTTTGATCGCCAGGTAACGGTCGGCCAGCGCCGAAGCGATCTCCTCGGGCGGAGCATCGACCACTTCTACACCGGCACTGCGCAGCCGCGAGGCGATCGACCGGCGATCGTTACGGGCACGTTCGGCCGCGGCGGCGTCGTAAACCGCGGCGGCGTCGGAGCGCCCCAGGGCTAACCGGTCGACGCGCGAATCGGCCACCGCCGCAAAGATCACAGTGTGTTTGGCCGACATCTGCGGCAGTACCGGCAGTAGTCCCTCGTCGAGTGCTGTTGCGTTCAAGTCCGTCAACAGCACCACCAGTGACCGGTGCCTGGTCCGGCCGTTGATCGTCGACACCGCTGCCCGCCAGTCTGATTCCAGCAGCGCCGCTTGTAGCGGCGTCATCGCGTCGACCAGTTGCGCCAGCAGTTCGGTGCGAGATGCGCCGAAAACGCCGGCCCGGGTGACCCGGTCGTGCGCCAGGAAGTCGACATGGTCACCGGCCCGCGACGCCAGCGCCGCCAGCAGCAACGCGGCGTCCATTAACCAGTCCAGCCGGGGCCACCCGCTTGGGTCGGCGGCGGTCGGGTCGACACCTACTCGACCTGCCGCCGTGCGTCCCGTGTCCAGAACCAGCAGCACCCGACGGTCGCGTTCCGGGCGCCAGGTGCGGACCACGACGTCGGCGCGGCGGGCGGTCGCGCGCCAGTCGATCGAGCGAACATCGTCACCTACGACATACTCCCGCAGCGAGTCGAATTCGGTGCCCTGCCCACGGGTCAAGGTGGGCAGCAAGCCGTCGATCTCGCGAAACCGGGCCAGTTTCGACGGAAGGTGCTTGCGCGACACGAAGGGCGGCAGCACCCGCAGCTGTGCGAGGACGGGCAGCGAACGCTGGCGTCCGGCGAGACCCAGCGGCCCGATCGACCGTGCGGTCACGACGGCTGAGCGTTGTTCGCCGCGGCGGACCGGGCGCAGTCTGGTGTCCAGCCGCTGGGTATGCCCTGCGCTGACGTCCACGGCGTGCAGGCGCGGGACGGCGCAGGCGCTGGGCGCCCAGGCGTCGCGCAACTGCCCCCGGAACCGTCGCCGACCGTCGTTTCTGATCAGCAGTCCGGCGTGCACTTCTGCGCCGAGCCGGGTGGAGGGGAGAGGTATTCGCGTGACGCACAGTGCCAGCGGGCTGGCCGCCCACCCGGCGTCAAAGGCCGTCGCCAGCGCGAGCACCGCGAGCAAGCTGGCGAATGTCGTTGCGGGCCAACGTGACAGCACGATGGGAACCGCGCTGAGCAACGCCAGCAATCCCGCGCGCCCGGTCAGGACCACTAGCGTGGCACCGGAACCGAGGCCAGAATCCCGTGGAGCACATCATCTGGTGTGGCGCCTTCGAGTTCTGCCTCCGGCCGCAACACAATCCGGTGGCGCAGCGTTGGGCGGGTCATAGCCTTCACGTCGTCAGGGGTGACATAGTTGCGTCCCGATAACCAGCTCCATGAGCGCGCGGTCGCCAATAGTGCAGTCGCTCCCCGGGGTGAAACACCCAGCCGTACAGCGGGGGAGCTGCGGGTAGCCCCGGCAATATCCACGATGTAGCCGAGCACCTCCTCGGCAACCCGGACCTGACGCACCGCCTCGCGACCCGCAGCCAGCTCCGCACGGCCGGCCACCGGACGGATACCCGACAAATCCTGCGGGTCGAACCCGTGCGCGTGTCGACCAAGGATGGCGATTTCCGATCTACGCGGGGGCACCGGCACATTCAGCTTGAGCAGGAAGCGGTCGAGCTGCGCCTCCGGCAGCTGGTAAGTGCCTTCGTATTCGATCGGGTTTTGCGTGGCGGCGACGACGAACGGGTCCGGCAGCAGCTTGGGCTCGCCGTCCACACTGACCTGATGCTCCTCCATTGCCTCGAGGAGGGCGGCCTGCGTCTTGGGCGGGGTGCGGTTGATCTCGTCGGCCAGCAGCAGATTGGTGAACACCGGGCCGGACCGGAACACGAATTCGGCCGTGCGCGCGTCGTAGACCAGTGAGCCGGTCACATCGCCGGGCATCAGATCGGGAGTGAACTGCACCCGCTTGAACTCCAGCTGCAGCGCCGCGGCCAGCGCCCGAACCAGCAGTGTCTTCGCCACGCCCGGAACGCCTTCCAACAGCACGTGTCCGCGGCACAGCAAGGCCACCACCAGGCCGCTCACCACGGCTTCCTGCCCGACAACGGCTTTGGCGATCTCAGCGCGCAACGCCCACAGCGCCTGCCGCACCGAATCCGCGGCCGGTGCGTGCGTGGGTGGGGATGCCGGCTGGGTCATGTGTAAGCAACCTGCCTTTCGAGGTCGTCGAGCGCGTGAGCCAGCTGTACCAGGTCGTCGTCGGTCTTCGGTGGCGGCCCGAACAAGATGTGGTGAACCGACCGCGGATCCGCGGCATTGAGTTGACTGACGGCGGCCACCACCGCCGCAGCAGTCGCGTTGGTGGCCAGCCCGACTCGGGGCAACAAGCGCTGCACGGTCGCGGTACGTAAGGCCTGCGCGGCGCGGTCGCGAGCCCGCCGCGACCGGTAGAGCCGGCCTCGGCCCTCGACTGTCTCGGATGCTCGCACCACTACCGGCAAATTTTCTGTGACCAGCGGACCGACGCGCCGGCCCTTCCACCATGCGAGCAGCAGCACGGCCAGCCACAGCTGCGACACCATCCAGCTGATGTTCCGCGGAATGAGAGCGAAGATGCTTGTGCCCGGATGTGATTCGCCTTGCAGGTGCTGCGGCGCGAACCACACGACGCGGGGACGGTCACCGGCCAGGTTCATAGCCAGCGCAGCGTTGCCCGCCCGCAGCAGGCCACTGTTGCTCATGAAGCCGGTATTCCCGACGACCGTGACGGTGCGCGCGCCGTCACGGTAGCGGACCAGCACTCCGTCGTAGCATCGCGTGATCGCCTGGTGCCCGGTCGCAGTGAACGTGTTACCCGGTCCGAACTGCACTGACCCGGCCCGGTCTGCTGCGCGCAGCCCGCAACCGGGTTGCAATTCGGTCTTGCTGAGGGCGCCGCTGCGCAGCCCCGGTGTGAGCGCGGCCCTGGTCCGCGACGTCGGTTCCACCACCAGCAGATCAGCCGAAGTGTCGGCCAACCGGTGCAGCAGCGCATCGTCTGTCACCAACTGCGTCTGCGCGAAAACCAGCAGAGTGCCCGGACGAGCTGCGCGTTCGGCATCGCTCACCGTCTGGGCAACTACAACGTCCACACCGTAGCCGCGCAGCAGCGTCACCAAGGCGTGCGCACCCGCGGGGCTTGTTGAATTCGGATCCATTCGGCCACCGGGGCGTTCCGCGGTCAAATATGCGCCGGCAGCGCCGAGCGCCGCCAGTACAACCAAAACCAACACCACCCACCGCCAGGTGTCTCGACGCCGCACCGCCGATGTCACTGGACCGGCAACCAGGACTGATCGGCGGCCCGCTGAGGTGCCCCAGTGGCTCCGGCACGCGGCCGGGAGCGCAGGTGGTCGTCGAGCCCGGCGATCAGCTGATATCCGGCCGCGGTGCCCGGTTCTGAACCGTACGTGACGTCATTGAATACAGTTGCGGCACCAGCGAACTCGTCGTACAGCGCAGGCAGGCGGTTCCCGGCGTCCTGGGCCAGCTCCCCGGCCGTGCGGCCGGCCACCGGGTCAAGAAGACCGCTTTCCTCAAGTTCGCGGGCGACCGCGCGCAGTCGGTGCCGTATCGCGGCAGCCCAGTCGCCTTGTGCAGCCAGGTGCTGGGCGGTGGCGCGATGTTGCGCGGCGCTGAGCTGGCCTGCGTCGAACAACGGGAAGTCCGCGCCGCGACGGGTCCCGATGATGCGCCGCAGCGCATGAACTGTCAGGGCGACGGCGACCACCAGCACGGTGAGCAGCGCGAGGATGCCCAACCAGCCGCCGGGCACCACCTCACTCGTCCGCTTTAGACGCTCGATCAGTTGATCCACCAGGTCGTGCAACCGCTGCGATACAGATGCTCGGGGGTAAATCGCCTTGGCCAATTCGCGCCTGGCCGCCTCGTGCGCGGCATCGCGGTCGATGTCGATAGCGGGCAAGGTCGGCCTGTGCTCAAACCGGCCGGGTCAGCCAGAGATAATCGGTGGACGCCGCAGCCTGCGGTCGGTTCACCGCGCCGGTCTGCAGCACCAGGTCGAACGCCTCGGCGCGTATCCGGCGGTCGGTGTACAGCAAAACCACCACTCCAGCGCTGAACGGCGTCGTGATGATCTGACCGATCGCCGAGCCGATGGTGGTGAGGGTGGTGCCGGCCAGCACCGGCCCGCTGGAATGCGTCGCCACCATCAGCTGACCGGCCAGGGTAAGGGGTGCGGCCACCGCGGACCCGATGACGGTCACCACGACGGCGGCGAGCAGCCGAATACCGAGCACCCGCCAGAAGCTGTTGCGTATCAGAGTGATCGACCGACTGATCGAATCGATGACCGGGAGTCGCTCGAGCACGATGAGCACCGGCGCGAACGACAGCACGGTGTACAAGTAGCCGATCATCGCTATGACGGCGAGCACCAGCGGCAGGCCGAACACGAACGCCGCGCCGTTGCCCACGGCCCTGATGACGGCGAAGATCAGTCCCGCGACTAAAGCCAGCAGCAGCACTGCGCCGGCTTCCAGTGCGGCGAGCCCGAGCAGAGCCAACAGTCGGCCGTTGATTCTGCTCCAAGCTTCGGCCAAGGTGATCGTCGATCCGAAAACCGCGCGGCCCACAATGACGGTGAGGATGCCGGCGAGCAGAATGCCGCCCAGCCACATCACGAACGTGTCGGTCCCCACGGCCAGATAATCGGCGCCCAGCGGTCCCAGCTTGCCGATCAGCGCGAAGAGCTGAATGACTATCACGATGGCGGCGGTGAGCCCCAGCGTCGGCTTGGGATTGGCGCGTACGTAGCCGACCGCACCGTTGAAGATGTCGCTCAAGCTCAGCGGCCGCAACGGAATGATGCCCGGTTTCGGCGGCCCGGGCGGGTTGAGCGGTGTCCGGTAAGTAGGCGGATAGCCGGGCGGTGGTCCGTAGCCGGGTGGTCCGTAGACAGGCGGTCCGAAGCTCGGCGGAGGCCCGTAGCCGGGCGGAGGCCCATAACCGGCTGGCGGTGCAAAACTCGGCGGTTGGGTGCCGTAGGGCGGCGGCGCATACCGGCGACGCATACCCGGCGAATCCCGGCGGCGGGAAGTCGGGCAGGTATTCGGGGTAGTCGGCCGGCGGCGTGCTCACCGAATCGAGCCGCCGACGTCTGTGCTCATGGGCGCCGCTCCTCATCATCGCTTCGCTCTGCGTCGTCGCCGGCGCGGATCATGGTTCCCATCCTGTCCCGCAACGGGGCAATGTCAATCACCTGATCGCCCGCTCGGCAGCGGCGCGTACCGTCTTGCCCATGGCCGAACTCAAGTCGCGACTGCGGGCCGACCTCACCGATGCGATGAAGGCCAAGGACAAGTTGCGAACCGCGACGCTGCGGATGCTGCTGGCCGCAGTTCAGACCGAGGAGGTCTCGGGAAAGCAGTCTCGTGAGCTCTCCGATGACGAGGTACTCAAAGTGCTGGCCCGAGAATCGCGGAAGCGCGGCGAATCCGCCGAGATCTACGCCCAGAACGGCCGCGGTGAGCTGGCAGCAAACGAGATCGCCGAGGCCCGGGTCATCGATGAATACCTGCCGGTTCCGCTGACCGAAGGCGAGTTGGCCGATGTGGTCGACACGGCCATGGCCCAGGTGGCCGAGCAGTTGGGGGAGCGGCCGAGCATGAAGCAGATGGGGCTGGTCATGAAAGCAGCCACCGCGATCGCGGCCGGCAAGGCCGATGGCGCCCGCTTGTCGACAGCGGTGAAAAACCGGCTCTGACGGGCCGACCAGTTAGCCGATCTGCGGCTTGATCAGCCGTTTGCTCCGGTGAGACCGGGGTACCCGTGTGGGCATGACCCGGTTCGGCTATACCCTCATGACTGAGCAATGTCCGCCGAAAGACCTTGTGCGATACGCTGTTTCGGCTGAGGAGCGGGGCTTTGACTTCGAGGTCTGCAGTGACCATTTCTCGCCGTGGCTGGCGTCGCAGGGCCACGCCCCGAACGCCTGGACCATGCTGGGTGCCATCGCGTACCAAACTCAGCGCGTCGAGCTCTACACCTACGTGACCTGCCCCACCATCCGCTATCACCCGGTGATCGTCGCGCAGCAGGCGGCGACGCTGCAGATCCTTGCCGACGGTCGCTTCACCTTGGGCCTGGGCACCGGGGAAAACCTGAACGAGCACGTCGTCGGGAAGGGCTGGCCGACTGTCGAGCGCCGGCAGGAAATGCTGGTCGAAGCCATCGAAATCATCCGCGCCTTGTTCGACGGGGGCCTGGTCGACTGGCGCGGCGACTACTTTCAGGCGTCTTCCGCGCGACTGTGGGATCTGCCCGAACAGCGCGTCGGCATTGGTGTGGCCGTGGGCGGCCAAAAGGCGGTCGAGAAATTCGCCACCCTCGGTGATCACCTGATCGCCGTCGAACCCACCAAAGCGTTCGTCGACGGCTGGCACAGCGCGCGCCAAGCCGCGGGTTCAACGGGCGACAGCCGCGCGGTCGGGCAGATACCGGTGTGCTGGGATCCCGACCGGGACACCGCGATCGAACGCGCCCACGACCAGTTCCGCTGGTTCGGCGGCGGTTGGAGGGTCAACGCGGACCTGCCGACTCCCGCAGGTTTCGCCGGTGCGACGCAGTTCGTGCGGCTGGAGGATGTCGCCGAAAGCATCCCTTGCGGGCCTGACCTGGACGCCATCGTCGAGGCGGTCCGGCCCTACTGGGAAGCCGGCTTCACCGACATCGCCCTGATCCAGATCGGCGGCGATACCCAGGATTCGTTCCTAAAGGAGGCGGCCGAACCGCTGCTGGAAGCACTGCGGGCCGCCTCGAGTAAGGGAGGTAGCGATGACTGAAGGTCCCGCGACTACAACCGACGCACTGGTCAAAGGGCTCGGTGCCGCCAGCCTGGGTTTGGGCCTTGCTGAGGTGCTGGCACCGCGGAAGGTCGCCGCAATTGCGGGCGTGCACGACACCGACCGGTCCCGGTCGGTGATCCGGGCGTTGGGCCTGCGCGAGTGCGGCCATGCCGCGGCCCTTTTCTTCGGCCCGAATAAGTTGGTGTGGACCAGAGTCGCCGGTGACGGCCTTGACGTCGCAGTGCTGCTGGCCGGGGTCGCCAAACGTCCCCGCGGACGACGCGGTCGCGGCACGGTGTCGGCGATTGCCCTGGCGGGAATCGGCGCGCTCGATCTGTACGCCGCGCTGCGCAGCACCGGCGGCGACAGCAGCTCCGGTCGTCACGGCAATGCGCCTCGATACCGCCTTCTGCGCGCGGCGATCACGGTGCACCGCGAGCCCGACGACGTCTACGCGTTCTGGCGTGAGCTGGAGAACCTGCCGTCGTTCATGTACCACCTCAAGTCGGTGACCGCCGAATCTCCGGAGCGGTCGCATTGGGTCGCCAACGCGCCCGCCGGCCAGCAGGTGCAGTGGGACGCGCAGATCACCGACGACCAACCGGGCACCCGCATCGCCTGGGAGTCGTTGCCTGGTTCAGCGGTGCAGAACAGCGGCAGCGTCGACTTCGCTCATGCGCCGGCCGGCGGCACCGAGATTCGCGTCGTCATCGGCTACCACATTCCCGGCGGCGTGCTCGGCAAGGCGGTGGCCACGCTGCTCGGCGAGTCACCGGAACAGCAAGTCAACGACGATCTTCGCCGGTTGAAGCAACTGCTCGAAACCGGTCAGGTGCTCCGGTCCGATGGTTCACCGGAAGGCACCGCCGCAATACGGCAGATGCATCAACAACCCGCTCAGCCACATTCGGCGGGGAAAGGAGCGGACCGATGAAAGCCACCGTATACGCCGGGCGCAACAGCGTTGAGGTGCAGACGGTTCCGGATCCCAAGATCCTCAACGACCGGGACGCTATCGTGCGGATTACTTCGACCGCTATCTGCGGATCGGACCTGCACCTGTATGACGGCTACATCCCGACCGTCAAGCGCGGTGACATATTCGGCCACGAATTCATGGGCGAGGTAGTCGAAGTCGGCAAGGCGGTGACCAATTTGTCCGCCGGCGACCGGGTCGTGGTGCCGTTCCCAATCGCCTGCGGTGCCTGCTCGGCCTGTCAGCGCGATCTGTACTCGCTGTGCGAAAACTCCAACCCGAACGCCGGGGTCGCCGAAAAGTTCATGGGCCACTCGCCGGCGGGACTATTCGGATACTCACACATGCTGGGCGGATTCGCCGGCGGGCAAGCCGAATACGCGCGCGTGCCGTTCGCCGACGTCGGGCCACTCAAAATCGAGGACGACCTTTCCGACGACCAGGTGCTGTTTTTGTCCGACATCCTGCCCACCGGCTACATGGGCGCCGAAATGTGCGACATCAAGCCGACCGACGTCGTCGCCGTCTGGGGTGCCGGCCCGGTCGGACTATTCGCTGTCGTCAGCGCCTTCCTGCTCGGTGCGGCGAAAGTGATTGTGATCGACCGGGTGCCGTACCGGCTGGCGCTCGCAGAGCAGCAGGGCGCGATAACAATCAACTTCGAGGAGACTTCGGTGCTCGAGGAGTTACTCGATCTGACCGGCGGTCGCGGGCCTGATCACTGCATCGACGCGGTAGGCATGGAGGCCCGCAACGGATCGACCGTGGTCGATGCCTACGACCGGGTCAAGCAGGCCGCGCGCCTGGAAACTGAGCGGCCGCATGCCATTCGGGAAGCGGCGATGAGTTGCCGGAACGGCGGCACCATTTCGATCGTGGGCGTGTACGGCGGCTTGATGGACAAATTCCCCATCGGTGCGGTCCTGAACCGGTCGCTGACCATCAAAACCGGTCAGTGCCACGTGCATCGGTATATGCGGCCGTTGCTTGATCGAATCCGCAACGGCGACATCGACCCCACCTTCCTCATCACCCATCACTTGAGTCTGGATGAGGCGCCGCACGGTTACGAAATCTTCAAAAACAAACAGGACAACTGCACCAAGGTCATTCTCAAACCCTAGGCCGGAATAAGACGAAGGAGCGCAAGTCATGGCAGTGCAGCAGCTGAACGGCAAGAAGGTCGCGATCCTGGCGGCAGACGGTGTGGAAAAGGTTGAGCTCGAACAACCTCGCGCCGCCTTAGAAGAAGCAGGTGCGACGGTGGAACTGCTGTCGCTGAAATCAGGTGAGATTCAAGCGCGCAACCACGATCTGGAGCCGGCGGGGACTTTTCCCGTCGACCGCGAGGTTTCTCAAGTGTCGGTGGACGACTACGACGGCCTCGTATTGCCAGGCGGCACGGTGAATCCGGACAAGCTGCGGTTGGATGATTCGGCGGTGTCGTTCGTACGCGACTTCGTCGATTCGGGCAAGCCGGTCGCGGCGATCTGCCACGGGCCGTTGACGCTCGTCGAGGCGGGTGTGGCGAAAGGACGCACGCTGACGTCATATCCGAGCATCCGAACCGATCTGCGCAATGCCGGCGCCAACGTCGTCGACGAAGAAGTGGTGGTCGACGACAACTTGATCACCAGCCGCTCGCCGCGTGATCTCTCGGCGTTCTGCTCAACGATCGTGGACCAGTTTTCCAACGCCTCGATTCGCGGATAGTAAGGGGAAAGCATGGCGGCGGCAACCACACGCTCTCGACTTCGCCAGTACCTCAACGACGTTGACTATCCGGCTGACAAAGACGCTCTGCTGGAAGCGGCCAACCGGAACGGTTGTGACGAGGATACCAATCGTGCCCTACGGTCCATTCCACCCGAGACGTACGCCAACTTTGAAGAGATCGTCTCGTCGGTGACGCTGACCGACGATGCGGACCCCACCGACTCGGAGAAAGCTCAAGCACATCGCGTGCACAATAAGGCTAACGTGGCGCAGAGCGCCAAGGACGTCGGGCCGGTCAACCCTATTGTCGAAGAATTGGGCGAAAACAGAGGTTCGTGAGTCACTGACTGCGACGGACAACGTCGGTTTCAATTAAGTTAATTGCGGGCATCAGTCACGACGAGCCGTGATCGCCGCGGCGATCACGACGTCGAAAGGCTCACGTGACCATCACCTATCTGGTGTCCAGCGGTCCATCCGCGGTCGACGGAGTGTATCCACCGCAGGAAGACTCGCAACTGCTGGTCGAGACGATGGAGCGCACGGCACTGGTGCCTGGACGGCGGGTGCTGGATCTGTGTACCGGCAGTGGATTCGTGGCGATTGCCGCGGCCGAAATGGGTGCCGCCAGCGTCACCGCATTCGATATCTGTCCGCGCGCGGTGCGGTGTTCGCGCGGCAACGCAGTGGATGCGGGCGTCGACGTCGATGTCCGAGAAGGATCATGGACGGGCGCGCTGAGCTGCGGACCGTTCGAGCTAATCGTTTCCAACCCACCGTATGTTCCCATTGCTCCAGAGGCAGATCCCGATCTGATCCCGTCTTCGGCCGGCCCGGAATGGTCATGGAACGGTGGGGCCGACGGTCGGCTGATCCTGGACCCGCTCTGTGAAGCGGCGCCGGATCTGCTCTGCGATGGCGGTTCGATGTTGCTGGTGCAGTCGGCTTTCGCGGACGCCGAAAGATCGTTGACGAAGTTGCGAGACGCCGGCATGGACGCCGAAGTCATTGCTTCGCAGTGGATTCCCTTCGGACCGGTGCTCTCGAGTCAGGCAGGGTGGCTGGAGCGGACCGGCCGGCTACCAACCGGCCGGCGGGCGGAGCAGCTGGTTGTGATTCGCGCGGACAAGCCATGACCCGCGTGGAATCCACTCGGGTTCAGGTTGTTCCGAACGGACCGGTGCTGGTGCCGGGTCCGGTGCGCATCGAGATGCCAGGTGGACGGGTGGTGGAGTCCGACCGGTTCATGGTCGCGATCTGCACTTGTCGCCGCAGTAAGGAGTATCCGCTGTGCGACACCAGCCACCGCAGGTGCCGGCCCGCTCGATCAACCGAGCGGGCGTCGTAACGACGTCTCGCCTGCCTTCCAGGCCTGCAGGATCACGTCCGCCAACCGGTCCTCCACGACGGCGTTGGCGCGGATACCGAAGATCACGTCGTGGTCGAGTTGAGGCTCGCGTGCCACCAGGTCAGCGACGACGTCCATCCGTACCACTTGTTCGTGCACCGCGTCCGCCTCAACATGCTCGCGGTAGAACGTGACGCATTCCGGTGGTGCGTCGAGCCGTCGCAACGCCTCGACCAGGCGGCGCGAGCCGGGTGACGAGGTGATTTCTGTCGACGCGAAATGTCCGATCGCCGCGCCGCGCAGCCGGCGGTGCAACCCGAACATCGACATCAAGTTCACCACGGCCAGTGATTCGGCCGGAACGTAATCGAGGTACCCGAGGTATGTCGAGTCCAGGCCGGCGGCGTCCAACAAGTCGGCGAACAACTGCTGGTGCAGACGTGCTCCCCGGCCGGCGCCGAATTCGTCGAATTCGACGGCGACGAAAGAGGCCTTGGCCTGCCCGGTCAGCCGCGGGATCGCGAACGCGTGCGGGTCACCTTCTTTGAGGTGATACAGCGAGCGGTGCACGAAGTATTCGCACATCTGCTCCCACGTTCCGCTGTCGCGGAGGTAGTACGACATGCCCTCGCCGTCCGCGGGTTCGATGGCCAGCGCGTCCATTTCGGCGATCGCGGTGTCTTCGGGCGCGATTGGCCCGACGTCGCGCTGCACTCCTGCGAGGAATACGCGCTCCAACTGCGCACGCAGCTGCAGCAGCGCGGGATCCCACTCCCACATCGGATCGGCCCCGGCGAACCCTCGGTAATGCAGCTCGTAGCACATGTAGAGCGCGAGTTGCAGGTCGAGACCGTAAGGGTCGGAGTCACCCACAGAGGCCGTGATGCGGTTGAGCTGATCCCGCGGCGCGGGTTCGGTGAGACAGCGCCGGACGGCCGTGGACAGCGGTCCGTGCGCCGCCGGAAGGCGTGGTTCAACCACGGTCAGTTGGCGGGTCACGCTGATCTGTACCCGCGGGCGGGCATCGGTCAAACGAAACGCTGCCCAGTAAGCCCGACGGGCCATCGTCAAACGCTCATCCCACGTCCACCCAGATCGTCAGGGCCGCGGTCAAAACGGCGATGACTGCGAGCAGGCCCGTCCCGCGGAGACCCGCCCGGCATCACGCCCGGCCTGGTTGTGTTCGTGGCTGAGACGCCACCAAAGATTAACCTGTGATTTGCTTAACGCGCCGCGGTGGCGCCGTGGTGGCGTCTAAGCTTCACGCGAACGTGCCGTCTCGGACCCGCTTCGAGGAGGTCGCAATGCCACGTGGTGCCCTTCGGTGCAAGCTCGCCCCGCCACCGCCACCGCCACCGCACTGATCCTGTTGATAACGTTCGGGTCCGCACCGGTCAACCATGCTGCGGAAGCAACGGCGCAGCTGCCGGTCGAGTTGGCCGCTTATGGCACCGACACTGCGGTGGATGCGGCGTCGGGTGGCTACAACGCGATCTTCGACTTGTTGCCGACTTGGCCGACAGAGACCATCGGCCTGAACATCCCAGGTGCGGTCAACGTGTTCGACGAGGTTCCGGGCTGGCTGCTGTGGAACTACGGACTCGGGTTCAGCATCGGCAACGACGGACCCCTCGGGATCCAGGAGTGGGCACCGTCTAATCCGCTCTTCGATGTGCTGGCCGAGAGCATGGGGACCACGCAGGGTGAATGGCCAGGTGTCGGCTCTTTGTTGGGGTGGCTGACCCCGGTGGGCGGGTTCACCAACATTGAGTCGTACGCGAATTGGTATGACCCGACCGCCACGAACTGTCTGATCTGCGACACCTTCCACCTTCTTGGCCCAGGCGGGAGTGACTTGTTCCGATGGACGACAGACTTTCCCATAGGGCAGCTGCCCCAGTTCGGGCTGAGCATTCTTGGCACACCGATCTTCGGCGCCAACCTGGGCGACGCGTTCGACTACAGCCCGCTGGCGAACAACTTCGACCCACCTGCGGTGCTGGCAGGCGCGGCCAGTGCACCAGCATCGCTGGTGGGTGAACTGGGCGGCCTGATGGGCTCGAATGTCGGTGCCGATCTGAGCGCGTTGCTGTCGAACGGGGGCACGGAGATCGGTGACGTCGTCAACTTCCTGGGAGGACCCGTAGGTGCCGGCGTCGATTTGGCACTGCTGCTGGGCGGGCTCGCCGGGAACCCAGCGGACCTCACTCTGCTGGCGGGCAACGTCGGCGCGGATCTGGCCACCAGTCAGTTGAGCACGCTCAGCGCCGACCTGGGCACGCTGCTGCCGACTCTGCTCGCCAGCCTGATCCCCTGACTCGCGGCGCACCCCGTTGATCAATGCATGGCGCACTACCGGCAACCGGCGCTCAGCACATTCCAATCGCGTCAGCAACCTCAGTCCGCTCCGGGAGTGGTCAAGGCATCTAACGACAAAGTCAGCCACGCCCGAGACCGCACCGCGCAACGCGTCGAACGCGGTGACGATCTCCTCCCGACTACTGACTGCCATACCCAAGATGCTATCGGCGACCACCGACAACTAACCGTTGGCCGAAACGCAAGGGACACAGATGATTGGAAGCGAACCAACTACCGCACTAGCGGTGCGGCAAAAACTCCTGCGCCTTCATCTTGATGCCTTCCTTCATGATGCCGAACGCGTTCTCGTCACCCTTCAAGACGGCGCTCGCCGCGGCCTTCATCTGGTCGAAGGTGGCGTGCGGCGGCACCGGAGGCACGTCGGGATCGCAATGCATGTCGAGAAGCATTGGCCGGTCAGCACTTAACGCCTGATCCCACACCGACCCGATCTGATTCGGATCGGTCACGGTTGCCGAGGCCAACCCGAGGCTCGCGGCGAAGCCCGCGTAATCCACGTCAGGCAGGGTCTGCGATTCCGGGAACTTCGGCGCGCCGCCCATCGCGCGCATCTCCCAGGTGACTTGGTTCAAGTCATTGTTGTGCAGCACCGCAACGATCAGTCGGGGATCGGTCCACTCTTCCCAATAGTGCGCGATCGTAATCATTTCGGCCAAGCCGTTCATCTGCATTGCACCGTCACCCTCGAACACGATGACCGGGCGGTCCGGGTGCGCGAATTTCGCACCGATCCCATAGGGCACTCCAGGACCCATCGTGGCCAGCGTGCCGGACAGCGAGCCGCGCATCCCACCGCGAAATTTCAACTGGCGCGCATACCAATTCGCCGCCGAGCCGGAATCGGCAGCGAGGATCGCGTTGTCGGGCAGCTTCGGAGACAAGTCGGCGAACAACCGCATCGGGTTGATCGGATCAGCCGCCACCTCCGCCTCCATCGCCATGGTGTCCCACCAGCGCTGCATATTCTTCTCGACGGTTTCCCGCCAGGTCCGGTCGGATTTCCGCTGGAGCAATGGCAGCAAGGCCTGCAGCGCCGCCGCAGCATCACCAACGAGATTCACCTCATAGGGATAGCGCATACCGATCAACGTCGGGTCGATGTCGATCTGCACACCACGGGCCTGACCGTAGTCCGGAAGGAATTGCGAATAAGGAAAACTCGCCCCGACGGTCAACAAGGTGTCGCAGTCACGCATCAGCTCGTAGCTTGGACGCGTGCCCAGCAACCCGATCGCGCCAGTCACCCACGGTAACTCGTCAGACAGAACGTCTTTGCCCAGCAGCGCTTTTGCGACGCCGGCACCCAGCACATCCGCCACCTCGATCAGTTCGGCAACCGCTCCCCGTGCGCCGGATCCGATCAGCATCGCCACCCTCTTGCCGGCGTTGAGCACCGCGGCAGCACGGAGCAGACCTTCCTGAGACGGTTGAGCTATCGGCCACTCGAACCCGAGGCTGGACGGCACCATCTTGAATTCGTGTGTCGGCGGCGAGTACTCGAGCTCTTGCACATCGGAAGGAATGATCACCGCGGTGGGCGCCCGCCTGCTCAGCGCGGTCCTAATCGCGCGGTCCAAAACGTTGGGCAGCTGCTCTGGCACGGTAACGGTCTGCACGTACTCGCTCGCGACATCCTTGAAAAGGTTCGCCAGATCGACTTCCTGCTGATACGAGCCGCCGATCGCGGTGCGTTCGGTTTGCCCGACGATGGCCAGCACCGGCACGTGGTCGAGTTTGGCGTCGTAGAGACCGTTCAACAGATGGATCGCACCAGGCCCCGAAGTCGCCGCACACACCCCGAGCTTGTTACTGAATTTCGCATACCCCACCGCTTGAAACGCGGACATCTCTTCGTGCCGGGACTGGATGAATTTCGGTTTGTTCTCGGCCCGTCCCCACGCTCCGAGCAGACCGTTGATCCCGTCTCCCGCATAACCGAAGACGTTCTCAACGCCCCAATCGCGCAGTCGTTCCAGCACGAAGTCGGCAACCGTGGCGCTGGCCATCACAAAACCTCTTCCCTGTCTCACTTTGAAATCAGACAGGTGCATACCCACGGCGTGACGCAGTCAGACCCGCGCTCAGCCGGCCGAACTTCGTCCGTTCAAATATCCGACGATTCCCTGAGTGACCGCCGTGGCGTACATGGCCCGACCGTCCCCGCTTTCCATCAACCTGGCATCGTCACCGTTGCGCATGTTGCCGAGCTCCACCAGAACCGCCGGATACTGAGCCAGGTTCAGACCGGCAAGGTCTGCGCGGCCGTACATTCCGCCCGACCCGATGTAAGACGAGGCCGGCAGGCCAGCGGCCGTCAGCGAGTTGCGCATGGCGGCCGCCAACTGCGTTGCAGGGCCGCTCTGCGCCTCGTTGAGGGGCGGACTCGAGTAATTGACGTGAAAGCCCCGGCCGCCCGGCGGACCGCCGTCGGCGTGGATGCTGACGATCACGTCCGGGTGCATCGCGTTGGCCGCAGCGGCGCGCTGATCGACGCAGGGCCCCACGCTGCTGTCGTCGCTGCGGGACAGCTCGGTGTGCGCACCCAACTGTTCGAGCGTAGCGCGAACCTGTTGTACAACAGCCCAGTTGAAGCTGTGCTCGGGATAGCCGTCGGCCGCTGCAGTTCCGGTGGTCTGACAGTCCTTGGTGCCACCCCGGCCATTAGGCACCTGACGGGTGATGGATGCGTCGTTCGCGCCGCCGTGCCCCGGATCCAAAAACACCGCCATCCCGGCGATGCCCGGTGCTGCCCCGGCGCGTGGTGCCGGCCCGGGCAACACGGTGACTGTTAGCAGAGCGGCGGCGACACTACATCGCGTCCACTGTCGACAGCGCCGGCTTTGGGTCACGGACTCTCCTGACTGGGTCGGGGTGGCGGGATTCGAACCCACGGCCTCTTCGTCCCGAACGAAGCGCGCTACCAAGCTGCGCCACACCCCGCTTAAAGCGACGACAGCCTATCGCACCGGCCCGCCGGCTGACCAAACCGCGATTGAGCCGGCGATGTCTGGGGTACAGGCTCAGGGTCCGCAGGTTAACTGGCCAGCGTCGACTCGGCGCATCGCCTGTGCGCCGCGGCTCGAAAAGCCGGCCGCTGAGTGCGGCAGGTCACACCGCATCGTGAAGGACGACCAGCCCACATTCTGCGGCGGAAGAAACATGTTGTCGGTGGCGTTCAGCAAACTATTCACACGGGGTTGTCGCGAAGGATCGGAGCAAGGCTATGACGTTGTTGGGCGCAGTGGTGTTCGGCGGACTGTTGGGGATCGCGGTGCTGTGGCTGCTGGTGACCGCACCGGAAAACGAAGGCGCCGACGTCGACACCTGGAATCACTCCCAGTGGCACGAGCCTTCGAACCTGGTCAGCGTCTCAACGGGGCCAGACGTCTTAAGCCCGTGGGCGGCCACCCACTCATCGCAGAAGTAGGTGTCGGCGTAGCGGTCGCCACTGTCCGCGAGCAGCGTGACCACCGAGCCACGGCGTCCCTCGGCCACCATTTCGACGAGCAAGCCGAAGGCACCCCACAGATTCGTCCCCGTCGATGCCCCCACGCGTCGACCCAACACGGCACTGGCGTGACGCGCCGCCGCTATCGAGGCAGCGTCCGGCACCGCAACCATCCGGTCCACCACCGTCGGCAGAAACGACGGTTCCACCCTCGGACGGCCGATACCCTCGATGCGCGACGAGGCGGTCATTTCGATATCGAAGCGGGATTCGGCGTAAGCCGGATAGAACGCGGAGTTCTCCGGGTCGACGACGCACAACCCGGTGGCGTGCCGCCGGTAGCGGATGTAGCGGCCGATGGTCGCGCTCGTTCCGCCGGTGCCGGCGCCCACGACGATCCATTCCGGGACGGGATGACGTTCCTCGGCCATCTGGGAGTAGATCGACTCGGCGATGTTGTTGTTGCCGCGCCAGTCGGTGGCGCGCTCAGCGTTGGTGAACTGGTCGAGGTAGTGGCCACCGGTTTCCCGGGCCAGCCGCTCCGCCTCGGCGTAGACGTCACGTGAGTTCGCCACGAAACGGCAGGAGCCGCCGCGTGACTCGATGAGTGCGATCTTGGCCACGCTGGTGGATTCGGGCATCACGGCGATGAACGGCAAACCCAGCAGCGCGGCGAAATACGCCTCGGACACGGCGGTCGACCCTGAGGACGCCTCGACCACCGTGGTGCCCTCGCCAATCCATCCGTTGCACAGGGCATACAGGAACAGCGAACGGGCCAGCCGATGTTTGAGGCTGCCGGTGATGTGCGTCGTCTCGTCTTTCAGGTACAGCGCGACGTCGGCATCAAGACCCCAGGCGGACGGCAGCGGATAGCGCAACAGATGGGTGTCCGCGCTACGGCGGGCGTCCGCCTCGATCAGCCGGATCGCATTGTCCGTCCAGCAGCGAGACCGGCTGCGGACCGCGATCCGGGTCTGCGGTGTCAACGCACGGAAGCGGTTGGCTGCGACCGGCCCAGCTTGCTTGTCGCATCGCGGCCGCCCGTCGGCGCTGCGATGAGGGTCAGCAGCGTCGCCTCGGGCCGGCAGCAGAACCGCAGCGGCGCGAACGGCGAGGTGCCGATGCCTGCGGACACATGCAGGCGCATCGTTGCGCCCCAACGGGACGGTCCTTTGGCGCGAGACCGGTCCAGACCGGAGTTCGTGACGATGGCCCCGTAAAACGGCAGGCACAACTGGCCGCCGTGAGTGTGCCCAGCCATCACCAGTTGATAGCCGTCGGCGGCGAAGCGGTCCAGCACCCGCGGTTCCGGCGAATGAGTCAGCCCCAACCGCAGATTGGCGACCGGGCTGGCCGGACCTGCGATGGTGTCATAACGGTCGCGGGCGATATGCGGGTCGTCCACACCAGCAGCGGCGATGTGTAATCCCGACACTTCGAACTCGCGGCGGTTGTGGGTCAGGTCGAGCCAGCCGCGTTCGGTGAAAGCCGCCCGCAGATCCTGCCAGGGCAGTGGCTCACCCTGCACCCGGTGGCCCGGGTTGGCCAGGTAGTTGACCGGGTTCTTCAGGCGCGGACCGAAATAATCGTTGCTGCCGAACACGAAGACACCGGGACGCGACAACAGGTCACCCAGGCTTTGCACCACTGCCGGCACCGCTTTGGGGTGGGCCAGGTTGTCGCCGGTGTTGACGACCAGGTCGGGCTCCCACCCGGCCAGCTCGCGCAGCCACCCTTGTTTGCGCCGCTGATTGGGCCGCATGTGCAGATCGCTGACGTGCAGCACCCGAAGCGGCGACGAACCCGGGGTCAGCACCGGCATCGTCAGCTCACGCAACACGAACGCATTTCGCTCGATGATCGAGGCGTACCCGATTCCGGCGACAGCCGAGCCGAGGACAGCAGCTGCAGTGGACTTCAGTGCGGCAGACATGAACTAGAGCCTACTGCCGAAACCGCTACGGAGGCGGTTGGTCGCCAGGCGGTGGTGCCAGCAGCGGGATCGTAATCGGCGGCAGGCCGGGTATTTCGACGACGGTCGACCCAGCCGGCACCGGGGCAGCCGGCGGCGGCTCGGGCGCCGGCGGGATGCCGTTGCTGACCTGGATCGTGATGACCGAGCCGGGAATGGTCTGGCCGTTCGGGGCGGTCCCGACCACCTCGCCGTACTTCGCACTGCTGTTCACCGAATTGGTCTGGTCGGCGACCTGGAATCCGGCGTCCTTGAGACGCTGGCGCGCCCCGTCGACGTCCAGCCCGGATACGCTCGGCACCCGCGAGCCGGGACCACCATCGACGTACCGGGGATCGGTGGGCGGCAGGTGGAGGTCCCCCCACTTCGTGGCAATCGGTTTCATCGCGGTGAACCAGGTGCGAGCGGGTTCGTTACCGCCGTAGAGGTCGCCGTTGCCGCATCGCCGCAGCGGGAACGAGCACAGGTCCGACGGTGAGGTCGAGTCGTCGTAGATGTAGTTGGCCGCCGCGTACTGGTTGGTGAAGCCGACGAAACCAGAGGAGCGGTGGGCTTCGGTGGTGCCGGTCTTGCCTGACATCGGGAAGGTCCAGCCGGCGGCACCGGCCGAGCCCGACGCCGTTCCCCCGGCCTGAGCGTCCTTGCTCAATGCGTTGGCGAGCGTGTTGGCCAACCCCTCGGGCACTACCTGATCGCAAGCTTCAGTGGTGACGGCGACCTCGTTGCCGTCCCGGTCGACGACTTTGTCGATCGGGTTGGGCGGGCACCAGACGCCGCCGGACGCGAGCGTCGCCGCGACGTTGGACAACTCCAGCGCGTTCAACTGGAACGGGCCCAGGGTGAACGACCCGATGTTCTGCCGCTTGATGAAGTCGGCCAGGCTCTCGTTGCTGTTCGGGTCGTAGTCACGCGCGCTGCCCGGATCAGCATAGGACCGCAGGCCCAGCTTGATCGCCATGTCCACCGTGCGCGGCACGCCGATCCGCGAGATCAGCTTGGCGAACGCGGTGTTGGGTGAGGTGGCCAGCGCATCAGTGACATTCATCGAACCTCGGTACGCACCGGCGTTGACCACACACCAGGTTTCCTTCGGGCAGCCTTTGGCGCCCCCGCTGCCCATGCCTTTGGTCTGGAAACTACCCGGCACGTCCAGCACGGTGTTGATGCCCATGCCCATGTCCATCGCAGCGGCGGTGGTGAAGATTTTGAAGATCGAGCCGGCGCCGTCGCCGACCATCGAGAACGGCTGCGGACGCATCGTCTCGCCGGCGTCGGAGTTCAAGCCGTAGCGCCGGTTGCTGGCCATTGCCACCACGCGGTGCGAGTCGCGGCCGGGCCGGATGACGCTCATGACGCTGGCGATCCCGTTCAGATCGGGGCTGGCGATGCTGTCGATCGCCTGCTTGACCGGCGCCTGCACGTCGGGGTCGAGGTTGGTGCGGATCAGGTAGCCACCGCGAGCCAGTTGTTCCTTGCTGATCCCGGCGCGCGCCAGGTAAGCCTGCACGTAGTCGCAGAAGAACGCGCGGTCACCGGCGGCGATACATCCCCGGGGCAGTTCGTTGGGCTGCGGCAGGATGCCCAGCGGCTCGGCCTTCGCCGCGCGCAGCGCCTCGGCCTCGGCGGGCAGGTTGTCGACCATGGTGTCCAGCACGACGTTTCGCCGTGCCAGGGCCCCTTCGGGGTTCGTGTAGGGGTTGAGCGAGCTGGTCGACTGCACCAGCCCCGCAAGCAGCGCCGCCTGCTGCCAGTTCAGATCCGAGGCGTTGATGCCGAAATAGGTCTGCGCAGCGTCCTGCACGCCGAAAGCGTTGTTACCGAATGAAACCAGGTTCAAGTAGCGGGTCAAGATTTCTGGTTTGCTGAAAGTCTTGTCCAAGGTGAGCGCCATCCGGATCTCGCGCAGCTTGCGAGCCGGCGTCGTCTCAACGGCCGCACGCTTTTCCGCGTCGGTCTGCGCGAGGACCAGCAGCTGATAGTTCTTGACGTACTGCTGCTCGATCGTCGAGCCACCGCGGGTGTCGACGTCACCGGAGGCATAGCCGGCCAGTCCGGTCAGCGTGCCTTTCCAATCCACCCCGTTGTGTTCGGCAAACCGTTTGTCTTCGATCGAAACGATTGCCAGCTTCATCGTGTTCGCGATCTTGTCGCTGGTCACCTCGAACCGGCGCTGCGAATACAGCCAGGCGATGGTGTTGCCTTTGGCGTCCACCATCGTGGTCACCGCAGGCACGTCACCGGCAACCAGTTGAGCCGAGCCGTTGGCCACAACCTCCGACGCCCGGTTCGACATCAACCCGAGTCCGCCGGCGACGGGGAACATCAGCCCCGCGACGATGACGCTGGCCAGCAGGCAGACACCCGTCAGCTTGAGGATTGTGATACCCGTCGCGGGGCGCTCGAACATGGCTACTACAGTAGCGAGGCCGCCTGTCAAGCCAGAAATCGTTCAGTTCGCGAAGCCTGGCGCGGCCGCTCACCGGCTCATCTGTGATCTGGACGGCACCGGATTTCGATTGAGTGCAACGCTCCGAGCGCGGTTATTAGGTCGTTATCATGATCGGACTGCACGGGCGTGCCAAAAAGGCTCTACCAAATAGTTGCGCAATTGGTATCTGACCACCTAACTTAGACACACACTGAGATACAGGTAACACCGAAGTGCATAGTGTGGCGTAGATCGCATCGCGAGGCACCTAGGGTCAGGGCCGTCATAAGGCGGCCGGAGCGAAGGGGAGCGCTGGTGTCAGGAACACGGCCCGCGGTGCGTAAAGCGACGACACCACCTGTCAGCAGACCTGTCAATAACACCGTTTATCGCGCCGACGCCGAGTCCCGCATCGCGTGGGTATCCAAAGCGCTGTGCCGAGCCACCGACCCCGACGAGCTGTTCGTGCGCGGTGCGGCCCAGCGCAAAGCCGCCGTCATCTGCCGGCACTGCCCAGTCATGCTGGAGTGCGGCGCCGACGCGCTGGACAACCGCGTTGAGTTCGGCGTCTGGGGCGGCATGACCGAGCGTCAACGCCGTGCCCTGCTCAAGCAACACCCCGACGTCGTGTCGTGGGCCGAGTTCTTCGCTGGGCAGCGCAAGCACCGCAGCGCTGGCTAATTCTCGACGCAGCAGGGGTTACTACCCGGCGACCGCCGCGGCCGTCGCCGTCAGCTGATCGGCGATCGTCCGCAACGCCTCCAGATCCGACACGTCGAACGGCAGGGACGGCACGCCGACTACAGCGACGTGCGGATGGGCCCCGGTGAACCGCGACAGCAGCCGGATCTCGCGTTTGGCGATCAGCGCGCGCTCGGCGTGAATCCGCAGCACCGCGCCGGCGATCGCGGCGGACTCGTCCGAGTCGGCCGCGGCGGCGAGCGTTTCGCCGGCGTCGATGGCGCGTTCCACCGGCAATGCGCTCAGCATCGGATGAGTTCGGTTCAGGATCAGTCCCGCCAGCGGCATCTGTTCGGTCGAAAGCCGGTCAACGAAGAACGCCGCTTCCCGCAGCGCGTCGGGTTCGGCCGCCGACACCACGACGAACTGCGTGCCCCGCCGCTTGAGCAGCGCGTAGGTCCGGTCCGCCTTCTCCCGGAAGCCGCCGAACGTGGCGTCCAGCGACTGGACGAAACTTGCTGCATCCGACAGCATCTGCGAGCCCAGAATGGTCGACATCGCGCGCATAGCCAAACCGACCGCGCCGGTGACCAACCGTCCGATTCCGCGGCCCGAACCCAGCAGCAGTCGCCACAGCCGGCTGTCCATGAAGCTGCCCAACCGTTTCGGCGCGTCCAGGAAATCCAGCGCGTTGCGTGACGGCGGAGTGTCGACCACCACAAGATCCCAACGATCCTCGGCCAGCAGCTGACCAAGCTTCTCCATCGCCATGTACTCCTGCGTGCCGGCGAGCGACGTGGCGACGGTTTGGTAGAACTGGTTGTCCAGGATCGCTTGAGCCCGGTCAGGTCCGGAGTACTGAACCACCATCTCGTCGAACGTGCGGCGCATGTCGAGCATCATCGCGTGAAGCTGCCCGGGCACTTCGGGAGCAACCGGAACGCGCTGCGGCGAGTTGCCCAGGTCGCGGATACCCAGCGCTTGCGCCAGCCGTTTGGCCGGGTCGATGGTCAGCACCACCACCGTGCGGCCGTACTCAGCCGCGCGCAGCGCCATCGCCGCGGCGGTGGTCGTCTTGCCGACCCCGCCCGCCCCGCAGCACACCACGACCCGGTTGGAGGTGTCGGCCAGCATCGCGGCGATGTCCAACGGTTCCGGCCTGACGCTCATCGGACTCCTTGCTCGGCAAGCACTTCGGAGAGCTCGTAGAGACTGCCGAGGTCGATGCCGTCGGTGATCGTGGGTAACTGCAGCCGGGGCACCTGCAGCTCGTCGAGCTGCTCGGCATTCTCCGCACGCGCGGTGATCCGGGTGGCGTGCTGAATGGTCTCGGTCAGTAAACCGGCGAAGTCGGTATCAGACAGTTTGATTCCGGCCCGACCCAGCCCCGCCCGCACGGCGTCGGCGTCGATGACGCCCTCCGCTGCCTTGGCCAGGTCCGCGGCGGGCAGGTAGGCCGGGATGTTGCGGTTGACGATCACACTTCCGATCGGCAGCCCCAGTTGCTGGAGTTCGTCGATCGCTTCCATGGTCTCCTGCATGGGCAGTGCCTCGAGCAGGGTGACCAGGTGCACTGCGGTCTGCTGGGAGTGCAGCAGGCCCACCACCCCTTCAGCCTGGGAGTAGACCGGTCCACCCCTGGCCAGCTCCGAGACCGCTTTGGTGACGTCGAGGAACCGCGCGATGCGTCCGGTCGGTGGCGCGTCGACGACGACCGCGTCGTAGACGGGTGTCTTGGCTCCTTTGTTCACGCGCACCACCGACTCCTTGACCTTGCCGGTGAGCAGTACGTCACGCAGGCCCGGCGCGATCGTCGTCGCGAACTCGATGGCGCCGATGCGGCGCATCGCCCGGCCGGCGATGCCGAGGTTGTAAAACATGTCGAGGTATTCCAGAAACGCACCCTCGATGTTGATCGCCAGGGCGTTGACCTGGCCACCGCGCTCCGCGGCGGCGATCTTCACTTCCCGGTAGGGCAGCGGCGGCACGTCGAAAAGCTGTGCAATGCCCTGCCGCCCTTCAACTTCCACCAACAGCACCTTGCGACCTCCGGCCGCCATGGTCAGGGCCAGAGCGGCGGCGACGGTCGATTTGCCGGTGCCGCCTTTGCCGCTGACAAAGTGCAGCCGGGCCTTCGACAGGCGCGACGGCCAGCCGGCAGCGCTGCCGTCGTCCGATGTGGATGCCACCTTCGCATGCTAACCACACCGGCAGCACCCAGTACGGCCGATGGCTGATCGGATGACCGATAAGCTCGCACCATGACCCAACCGACGCTCTGGGAGTACGCCACTGTTCCGCTGTTGACCCACGCGACCAAGCAGATTCTCGACCAGTGGGGTGCCGACGGCTGGGAATTGGTCGCCGTGCTGCCCGGGCCGACCGGCGAACAGCATGTGGCCTACCTCAAACGGCCGAAGTGAGTGCTGGGTCTGCTCAGGCGCGGCTCGAGGAGCTCGGCATCCAGCTTCCGCAGGTGGCCAGGCCGCTCGCCGCATATGCGCCGGCCGTGCAAACCGGCAACTTGATCTACACCGCCGGACAGTTGCCGATGCAGCAGGGAAAGCTGGCGTTGACGGGCAAGGTCGGGCTGACGGTCAGCCCAGAGCAGGGGCGTGCGCTGGCCCGGATCTGTGCGCTCAATGCGTTAGCGGCGGTGGACGCGCTGGTCGGGATCGACGCGGTGCGGCGGGTCGTCAAAGTGGTCGGGTTCGTCGCCTCCGCACCAGGATTCAACGGCCAGCCCGGCGTCCTCAACGGAGCCTCGGAACTGTTGCACCAGGCGTTCGGCGACAGCGGCGTACATGCCCGCTCGGCAGTCGGGGTTTCCGAGTTGCCTCTGGATGCGCCAGTGGAAGTCGAGCTGATCGTCGAGGTTGGGTAGCGCGGCATGCCCGGTGACGCGCTGACGCACCCGGCATACGGTCGTCTGCGACCGGTGACCGATACGGCGTCGGTGTTGTTGGCCGACAATCCCGGTCTGATGACGCTGGAGGGCACCAACACCTGGGTACTGCGGGCTCCCGGCAGCGGCGAATCGGTGATCGTGGATCCCGGACCCGACGACGACGAGCACATCGGCCGAGTCGCCGAGATCGGAGACATCGCGCTGATACTGATCAGCCACCGCCACGGTGACCACACCGACGGCATCGACAAGCTGGTCGAGCTCACCGGTGCGCCGGTGCGTTCTTCGGGCAGCGGGTTTCTGCGCGGACTGTCCGCCGAATTACGCGACGGCGAGGTGATCGAGGCCGCCGGCCTGAGCATCTCGGTGCTCGCTACCCCCGGGCACACCGCCGACTCGCTGTCGTTCGTGCTCGACGACGCGGTGCTGACCGCCGATACGGTGCTCGGTCGCGGCACCACCGTCATCGACAGCGACGACGGCAGCCTGGCCGACTATCTGGATTCGTTGCACCGGCTGCGCGGACTCGGCCGACGTATGTTGCTGCCCGGGCACGGGCCCGAGCTGGCCGACTTGTCAGCCGTCGCCGGAGAGTATCTGGCGCATCGGCAGCAGCGGCTGGATCAGGTCCGCTCGGCGCTGGCGGATCTGGGCGAGGAGGCCAGCGCCCACCAGATCGTCGAGCATGTCTACACCGACGTCGACCAGCAGCTGTGGGACGCCGCGGAGAAGTCGGTGCAGGCCCAGCTGGATTACCTGCGCCGCTAGCGCGCTCGCCTCGCCAGCCGCTCGGAGTCGGAGATCAGTACGCTCTTGCCTTCCAGCCGAATCCAGCCGCGATGCGCAAAGTCGGCCAGCGCTTTGTTGACCGTCTCGCGGGAGGCCCCCACCAGCTGGGCGATCTCTTCCTGGGTCAGGTCGTGGGTGACCCGCATCGCGCCGCCCTCCTGGGTGCCGAACCGTTGAGCGAGCTGCAGCAACTGCTTGGCGACCCGGCCGGGTACGTCGGTGAAGATGAGGTCGGCCAGATTGTTGTTGGTGCGCCGCAGCCGGCGGGCCAACACCCGCAGCAGCTGCTCGGCGATCTCGGGCCGGTCGGCGATCCAGGCACGCAGCGCATCGCGGTCCATCGACACCGCCCGCACTTCGGTTATCGTTGTCGCGCTGGACGTTCGCGGTCCGGGATCAAAGATCGACAGTTCCCCGAACATGTCCGACGGGCCCATGATGGTCAGCAGATTCTCCCGGCCGTCCGGAGAGCGCCGGCCGATCTTCACCTTCCCGGACATGATGATGTACAGCCGGTCGCCGGGCTCTCCTTCAGCGAAAACCGTGTGTCCACGCGGAAAGTCGACGGGCTGTAGCTGTTTGGTCAGCGCGGCGACGGCGCTCGGTTCGACCCCCTGGAAGATTCCGGCCCTCGCCAGGATCTCGTCCACGTTGCCCCTTAGCTTTTCAATATGTAACTAGCGCAGGTCTGTCGCCCAGAGGCCCGGGCGGCTCCCGCAGTCAGGATGCTGGGCAGCTCCCAGATCTACGGTTGCCGACCTGAGTCTAAAGGTGAGCCGTTAACCCCGATGTGCCAACGCTACACACGATTGATACGCCGAGTCGCCGAACTACCGATTCGCCCGGGAATGCCTGGACGGTCCGGGGGTCGCGCTGCGGCTGGTCCGACTACGCCGTCTTCGATTATCCGCTCGGAGCGGCGACGGTGCAGGTCGCTCAGCGCTTCCGGCATGCCCACCCGCGCCAGCGTCCCGACGTCGACAGGTTGCGCCTGCCGAAGGAAATCTGCGACGTCGCGACCGGTGACCGCCTCGCCGGTCAGCCTCGTTTCCAGCCGAGCCAGCCCTAAGGCGGCCAGCATCATCAGCCCCGGGACGAAGGCCACGACCAATAGCGACACAGGTCGCAAGTAAACACGCCGAAGATCTCAGCGGGATCACGAATAACCTACGCTGTTTCAGCGTGATAGCGGGTAAGCACGTCGCCGCGGGCGGCGCTGCAACGAAGCGCTGGTCCGCCGAAACCCACACCGGTCTGGTGCGGCGGGCTCGTCGGATGAATCGTGCTCTGGCGCAAGCGTTTCCGTACGTTTACTGCGAGTTGGACTTCACTGACCCACTGGAATTGACAGTTGCCACCATCCTGTCGGCGCAGAGTACCGACAAACGCGTCAACCTGACCACGCCGGCGGTGTTCGTCCGCTACCGCACCGCGCGCGACTACGCCGAAGCCGACCGCGACGAGCTGGAAAACCTGATCCGTCCCACTGGCTTCTACCGCAACAAAGCCACCTCACTGATCCGTCTGGGCCAGGCGCTGCTCGAGCGCTTCGACGGCGAGGTGCCGTCGACGATGAACGAGCTGGTGTCACTGCCCGGGGTCGGGCGCAAAACGGCCAACGTCATCTTGGGCAACGCCTTCGACATCCCGGGAATCACCGTTGACACCCACTTCGGGCGGCTGGCGCGCCGCTGGCGCTGGACCGCCGAGCAGGATCCGGTCAAGGTCGAGCATGCCGTCGGCGCGCTGATCGAACGCCGCGAGTGGACCCTGCTCAGTCACCGGGTGATCTTCCACGGTCGCCGGGTGTGCCACGCGCGCAAACCCGCTTGCGGCGTATGCGTATTGGCCAAGGACTGCCCGTCGTTCGGCACCGGTCCGACCGAACCGCTGATCGCCGCGGCGCTGGTGAAAGGCCCGGAAACCGCTCATCTGCTGGCATTGGCCGGTGTTGACACTGACGGCTGATCCGCGATGACCGCGTCCGCCCGCCGCAGCACCCGTTGGACACTTGCCGTGTTGGCAATCGTCGGGTTGCTCATCGTCGGGTTCGCCGTCGAGTTGCACCGGATGTCCTCCGGCCCGAACAGCGCAGCCCCCGGCTCGCAGGCAGTGGGCACCGACCGGGAACACCGCGACGTCGACACCCCTGCTGCGCTGGCCGGTCCCCGGCAGCGTGCCGACCTGCCGCCTTGCCCTGCCGCGGCGGACGCGGCTTCGCCGGCGGGCGCCTTGGGCGGCGTCACGGTGGAGTGCGCCGCCGACGGTGCAACCGTCGACGTCTCCCGAGCGCTGGCCGGGCGTCCGGTGGTGTTGGATTTCTGGGCGTACTGGTGTGCTCCGTGCACGGCTGAGTTGCCGGCAATGGCCGCATATCAGGCACGCGTCGGTACCGCCGTGACAGTGGTGACCGTGCATCAGGACGAGAACGAGACAGCCGGCCTGTTACGGCTGGCAGACCTGGGTGTGCGGCTGCCGACCTTCCAGGACGGTCGCCGCCTGATCGCCGCGGCGCTGGGTGTACCCAACGCGATACCCGCGACAGTGGTGTTGCGCTCGAACGGTAGCGTTGCGCAGGTCCTGCCGCGACCGTTCGCCAACGCGGACGAGATCAGTGCCGCGGTCGGAGACCAGGCGCGGTGAGGGCGAGGAGGAGCCGTTGAGCGCAGGGGGCACCGCGGGCTCGCGCGGGGCGGTACCGCTCGTGCCCGACGTCGGCCCCGGATGGCTGCGTCCACTGGTCGACAACGTTGCCGCGGTGCCGTCGGTGTTCCGGCGCCGGCTGCCCGCCGCTGTCCTGGCGATGGAGACCGCAGCGCAACGCACCGGCGGGCGTGACGCGGCGGTGCTGGTGTTGTTCTCCGGACCAGAGCACGCAGCGGCCTCGGCCGGCCGCACTGTTCCGGACGACGCTGATCTGCTGCTGACGGTCCGGGCCGGAACGCTGCGCCACCATGCTGGGCAGGCCGCTTTTCCCGGCGGCAGCGCCGATCCGGACGATGACGGGCCAGTGGCCACCGCGCTGCGGGAAGCCTGCGAAGAAACCGGCATCGACACCGGTCGGCTGTATCCGCTGGCCGTGCTGGAGCGGACCTTCATTCCGCCGTCGCGATTTCATGTCGTCCCGGTGTTGGCCTACTCCCCGGATCCCGGCCCGGTTGCCGTCGTCAACCAGGCCGAGACTGCGCTCGTCGCGCGCGTTCCGGTGCGGGCCTTCGTCAACCCGGCCAACCGCCTCATGGTTTTCCGCCGCGGCCTCGGCCGTCGCTTCGCCGGACCGGCGTTTCTTTTGGACGAGATGCTGGTGTGGGGATTCACTGGTCAGGTGATTTCGGCGATGCTGGACGTGGCGGGCTGGAGCGTGCCCTGGAACACTACCGACGTGCGTGAGCTTGATGAGGCGATGGCGCTCGTCGGTGACGGGGACGAGGCGGCGCGATGACTACCTCGCAGTGGCTGGATGTCGCAGTGCTGGGAGTCGCTTTCGTCGCGGCGATCTCGGGTTGGCGTTCCGGCGCGTTGGGTTCGCTGCTGTCTTTCGTCGGTGTGCTGCTGGGCGCGGTCGCCGGTGTGTTGTTGGCGCCGCACCTGGTCGACCAGATCAGCGCTCCGCGGGCCAAACTGTTCGCCGCGCTCTTCCTGATCTTGGCGCTGGTGGTCGTCGGCGAGGTCGCCGGTGTGGTGCTTGGCCGGGCGGTGCGCAGCGCCATCCGCAGCGACGGCGTGCGCTTTTTCGACTCGCTCATCGGGATGGCGTTGCAACTGGTCGTCGTGCTGACCGCGGCCTGGCTGTTGGCCACGCCGCTCACCCAGTCCAAGGACCAGCCGGCCCTGGCTTCTGCGGTGCGGGGTTCGCGGGTGCTGGCTGAAGTTAACGACGTGGCGCCGCCCTGGCTGAAGACGGTGCCCCGGCGGCTCTCGGCACTACTGAACACCTCCGGGCTGCCGGCGGTGCTCGAGCCATTCAGTCGCACGCCCGTCGTGGCGGTGGCTACACCGGACGGCGCGCTGGCCGGCAACCCCGTCGTTGCGGCCACGGCGCCCAGTGTGGTGAAAGTTCATGCCATCGCGCCCAGCTGTCAGAAAGTGTTGGAGGGCAGCGGGTTCGTGCTCTCCCCTGACCGGGTGATGACCAACGCGCACGTGGTCGCCGGTGCAGACACCGTCACCGTGGCGGTCAACGGCAACCCCTACGATGCAACGGTGGTCTCCTATGACCCGTCGGTGGACATTGCGATCCTCGCCGCGCCCCACCTCTCCGCGCAACCGCTGGCCTTCGCCGACGAGACTGCGAAAACCGGCACCGACGCGCTGGTGATGGGCTATCCCGGCGGCGGCGACTTCCAGGCCACCCCGGCCAGGGTGCGAGAGATCATTCAACTGTCCGGTCCGGACATCTACCGCAACGCGACCGTGACCCGTGAGGTATACACCGTCAGAGCGACTGTGGAACAAGGCAATTCGGGCGGACCGATGATCGATATGAACGGCCGGGTGCTCGGCGTGGTGTTCGGCGCAGCCGTCGACGACAACGACACGGGTTTTGTGCTGACCGCCAAGGAGGTGTCCGCACAGCTCGAGAAGATCGGCGACACGCAGGCCGTGCCGACCGGGACCTGCGTCAGTTGAGCCGGGCCCCGTGTACCTGCTCGAGAAAGCGCATCAGGTGGCCGTTGACTTCGTCGGGCGCCTCCTCGTGGCAGAAATGCGCTGCGCCAGCCACTGAGATGTATCGACCGTGCGGAGCGTAACGCTGTGTGCGCTCGACCGGATCGGCCAGCACGTAGGGGTCGGTGTCGCCGCGTAGGTGCAGCACCGGGACACCGAGCTGCTGTCTCATCGACCTCATGAACCGGCGGCCCTCGTCGCGCAGCTGGCTGCGCACCGCCCAGCGCTGGTATTCCAGCGCTGAGTGGGCCGCCGCCGGAATCTGAATGGCCTGGCGCAGATGGCCGATCGTTTCAGAGAAGTCTTCGGAAACCGCCCATTTCGCGGACGCACGACTTCGGACCAGACGCTCGATCTCGTCGGCGTGCGACCTGGTCAGCGTGCGTTCCGGCCAGATCGGCACCTGATAGCGCAGTAACGACGGCAGCAGCGCGCGGCTCTGGTCGCGCCGGGTCAGCACCGACCGACGCAGGGCTGCCGGGTGCGGCGAGCTGATCAGCCCGATGGCCCGCACCAGTCGCGGGTGCAGCACCGACGTTGCCCAGCACACCAATCCGCCGTCGGCGTGGCCGACCAGGGTGGCCGACGAGTGCCCCAGCGCGCGGATCAGCCCGGCAGTGTCGCCGGCCAGGGTCCAGCCGTCGTAGCCGCGGGGCGGCTTGTCGCTGCCGCCGTAGCCGCGTAGATCCACGGCCACTACCCGGGCGCCGGTGAGTCCGCGCAGCTGGTGCCGCCACGACCACCAGAAGGAGGCGAACCCGTGCAGCAGGATGACCAGCGGGCGCGCCGTCGGCGCGGTGCCGGCATCCCATTCGCCGGCCGAGTCCGCCGGCCGAGCCTCGACGACATGGAACCGGATGCCGTTGGCGTGGACGTTCGAATGCCGCCAGGGCCCGTCGATGCGGGTCACCGACGGGTCGGGCGGTGCCATTTACCAGCCCGAGGGATCGGCGGGCACCCCGCCGCGGGTGGCGGTGAGCGCCTGCTGGCCAGACTGCTGGGCGGCAGCGCCGTGGCCGGGGGTCAGCGCGGTGCGCGTCTCCTTGACCGATGCGATGGTTTGCCGCGGGCCGCGGATGCGGCGCACTTTGAGGAAACCGAACAAGGCGAGCACCGCGGTAACGACCACCATGACACCGAAGATGATCAGGTAGGCGGCCCACCGCCAGATCCACAGATGCAGCAGTTCGGCGAGGAAAAAGAAGAAGAAGAAGGTTGAATAGAACAGCACCACCAGCGCCGCGATGAAGAAGATGCTCCCGGTCAGTCCCTTCTTGACGTCGCGGGTGATCTCCGCGCGGGCCAACTCCACCTCGGCTCGGATCAGCGTCGACATTTGCGCTGTTGCGTCTTTGACGAGATCGCCCAGCGACGGTTGGGCGGGCAGGGCGTGTGGGTCGGTCAGCGGGATCGAGGTCAGCGTGCTGGGCACCCCGTCTTGCCTGCCGCCGTTGGCGGCGGAGTTCTTACGATCACCCTTGCTCACAGACGGTCCTTCCGTTGAGTGCCCTGGCTGGCCTAAAGCGGCAGCGCGGTAAATGTTGCCACGAGCCGCACCGCCACACGAGGCCAGCCGACACTGTGACGGTGACCGGGTACCCGCGGCGGGCGCGTAAACTAACCGAGCCGCACCGGCTCAGGTGACCGGATCGTCGACAGGAGCGTTGATTTGCAGACCGTATCCCGGTGTGCGGCTGCGCTGCTAATTGCGCTGCTCGCGTGGGCCGGCTTATCAGAGGCGGCCGCCCGGGCCGACGACAAAATCCCGATGGGCGGCGGTACTGCCATCGTGATCGACGGCGACACGTTCTGCACGCTGACGACCATCGGCACCGACAACACCGGCGCGTTGGTCGGCTTCACGTCCGCGCACTGCGGCGGTCCGGGCTCTCAAGTGGGCGCAGACGGAGTCCCGACCAACGGACCGGTGGGCACCATGGTGGCCGGCAACGACGGTCTGGACTACGCCGTCATCAGATTCGACCCGGCCAAGGTGACACCGGTAGCCAATGTAGGCGGATTCGCCATCAACGGCCTTGGTCCGGATCCGGCGTTCGGCGTCGTCGCCTGCAAGCAAGGCAGGACCACGGGCAACTCGTGCGGTGTCACCTGGGGGCCGGGGCAGGATCCGGGCACCATCGTGATGCAGGTGTGCGGACAGCCCGGCGACTCCGGCGGCCCGGTCACAGTCAACGACATGCTGGTCGGGATGATCCATGGCGCGCTCAGCGAGAGCTTGCCTGCCTGCGTCGTCAAATACATCCCGCTGCACACCCCTGCGGTGGTGGTGTCGATGAACGCGGTTCTGGCCGACGTCGCGGCCAAGAATCGCCCCGGCGCCGGGTTCGTGCCGGTGCCGGCCGAACCGGCGGTCTGAGCAGCCGTCTCTCAGCTTCCCGCCCGGATGGCGTCGAAGACGCCGGGGTCGAGCAGCGTCGAGGTGTCGCCCAACTCGCGATTCTCGGCAACGTCGCGCAATAGCCGGCGCATGATCTTGCCGCTGCGCGTCTTGGGTAGTTCGGGCACCACGTGGAGTTCACGGGGCCGGGCTATCGGTGATATCTCGCGGGCCACTTCCGCGCGCAACTCGTCGATGATGTCGTCGCCGACGGTGTCGGCATGGTCGGCTTGCAGCACGACGAACGCGCAGATGGCCTGCCCGGTGGTGTCGTCGCTGGCCCCGACGACGGCAGCCTCGGCCACCCCGGAGTGACCGACCAGTGCGGATTCCACCTCGGCGGTGGAGATCCGGTGGCCGGACACATTCATCACGTCATCGATGCGTCCCATTACCCAGATGGCGCCGTCGGAGTCGTAGCGGGCACCGTCGCCGGCGAAATACCAGCCCTGTTCGGCGAACCTCGACCAGTAGGTCTCCCGGAAGCGCTCCGGGTCACCCCAGATCCCACGCAGCATCGACGGCCATGGCTGGTCGATGACCAGGTAACCGGTGACATGCTCACCTTCGTCCGGGCCGGGCTGCAGCTGGTTGCCGTCGTCGTCGACGATCCTGGCGGAGATACCCGGCAGCGGCGTCATCGCCGACCCCGGCTTAGTCGTGGTCACTCCCGGCAGCGGGGAAATCATTGCGGCACCGGTCTCGGTCTGCCACCAGGTGTCCACGATCGGGGTTCGGCCGGCGCCGATGGTGTTGCGGTACCAGCGCCAGGCTTCGGGGTTGATCGGCTCGCCCACCGTCCCCAGCAACCGCAAGCTGGACAGGTCGTGCGCGTCCGGGATCTCCCGCCCCCACTTCATGAAGGTCCGGATCAACGTCGGAGCAGAGTAATACGCTGTTACGCCGTACTTTTCGATGATCTCGAAGTGACGATGCTGGGTGGGGGACTCAGGGGTTCCCTCGAACACCACTTGGCTGACGCCGTTAGCCAACGGACCGTAGACGCTGTAGGTGTGCCCGGTCACCCAGCCGATGTCGGCGGTGCACCAGAACACATCGGTCTCGGGTTTGACATCGAACACGGTGTGATGGGTGTAGGACGCCTGGGTCAGGTAGCCGCCGCTGGTGTGCATGATTCCCTTGGGTCTGCCGGTGGTTCCGGAGGTGTACAGCAAGAACAGCGGGTGTTCGGCCTCGAAGGCCGCCGCGATGTGTTCTTCGGACGCCGAGTCCACGACGTCGTGCCACCACAGGTCGCGTCCGTCGGTCCATGCGACATCGATCCCGGTGCGTCGCACCACCAGCACGTGCTCGACGGGGCTTTTGGAAGAACTACCGCCGTCGGTCTCCGGCTGCACCGCGTCGTCCGCGGCGTCTTTGAGCGACACGGCCTCGCCCCGCCGGAATTGACCGTCCGCGGTGATCAGCAGCTTGGCCTGCGCGTCGGCGATGCGTGTCCGCAGCGCGTTCGCGGTGAAGCCGGCGAACACCACGCTGTGCAGCACGCCCAGCCGCGCGCAGGCCAACATTGCCACGACGGCTTCCGGGATCATCGGCAGGTAGATCGCGACGCGGTCACCGGCAACCAGGCCCAGGCCGGTCAGCGCGTTGGCGGCCTTGCTCACCTCGGACTGCAACTGCGCGTACGTCAGCGTGCGCTGGTCGCCGACGGGCGCGCCCTCCCAGTGGATCGCCACCCGGTCACCCTGGCCGGCCTCGACATGACGGTCCACGCAGTTGTACGCGACGTTGAGCGCGCCGTCGGGAAACCACTTGGCGAAGGGCGCCTGTGACCAGTCCAGCACCTGGGTGAACGGCGTTGCCCAGGACAGCCGGTTGGCTTGTGCGGCCCAAAACGCCAATCGGTCCTGCTCGGCCTCTTCATAAAGCTCCGCAGTGGCGTTGGCCTGCTCGGCGAACTCGGCGGGCGGCGGGTATGACGAAGGCGCTGGCGAGTGCGTTTGGGACACGGGTCGAGACTAGCCAGCGCGCGACGCGCGGGGCACCGCCTTAACCTGCCTTAACCCCGTGTTAAGGCGCGCCGGGTGAAACGACACCTAGGGTCGCGGTATGCGTCGATCAGCTGTCGTCGTGGTTGCTGTGCTGGTGCTCGCGCTGCTCGCCGCGTGTGGCGGTACCGTCAACACCGATGCCGTCGTCGTCAACGGCGGCGAACCGCAGAACCCGCTGATCCCGACCGACACCAACGACAGCAACGGCGGCCGCATCATTGACCGGTTGTTCGCCGGGCTGATGTCCTACGACGCCCGCGGCGTCCCGCAGCTGGAAGTCGCACAGGGCATCGACACCACCGACAACGTCAACTACCGGATCACGCTGAAACCCGGGTGGACGTTCACCGACGGCTCACCGGTGACCGCCCGCTCATTCGTCGACGCCTGGAATTACGGCGCACTGGCCACCAACGCCCAACTTCAACAAAGCTTCTTCAGCCCGATCGCCGGTTTCGACGAGGTAGCCGGCAATCAGCACGGCGCCAAGCCTTCCGCCCGCGCCATGGCCGGTCTGCACGTGGTCAGCGAACGGGAATTCACCGTGCGGCTCAAGGCGCCGACGATCGACTTCACACTGCGACTGGCTTTTTCGCCGTTCTACCCGTTGCCACCGATCGCGTTCAAGGACATGACCGCATTCGGTGCCCACCCGGTCGGCAACGGCCCGTACCGACTCGTCGACCGCAATCCCTGGCAGCACAACGTCAAAATCGACCTGGTGCCCAATCCGGCCTATCGCGGCAACCGGGTTCCGCACAACAAGGGGCTGCGGTTCGTCTTCTACGCCAACCTCGACACCGCCTACGCCGACCTGTTGTCGGCCAATCTCGATGTGCTGGACACCATCCCGCCCAGCGTGCTGCCGGTCTATCGCGGTGACTTGGGCGAGCGGGCGGTTACCGCGCCGGCGGCGTTGAACCACACCCTCAACACCCCGCTGCGGTTGCCGCACTTCAGCGGCGAAGAAGGCAGGCTGCGCCGGCTCGCCCTGTCGGCTGCCATCGACCGCCCGCAGATCTGCCGGCAGATTTTCATCGATTCCCGAGCCCCGGCCCGGGACTTCACCGCCAGCTCGCTGCCCGGCTTCGATCCCGACATCGACGGTGTGCAAGCACTGAATTTCGACCCCGTCCGCGCGCGCCGGCTATGGCAGCAAGCCGACGCGATCTCGAAATGGACCGGCCGATATGCCATCGGCTACAACGCCGACGGGGGCCATCAGGAATGGGTGGACGCGGTGGCCAACAGCATCAAGAACACGCTGGGTATCGACGCCGTCGGCGCGCCGCAGCCGACTTTCGCCGGGTTTCACAGCCTGATAACCGCGCACAGCATCGCGACCGCATTCCGCGGTGCCTGGCAAGGTGACTACCCGTCGATGCTGGAGTTCCTCGACCCGCTCTTCACCACCGGCGCCGGGTCGAACTACGTCGGCTACACCAACCCGGCTTTCGATGCCGCGCTGGCTCGCGCCGAAGCGGCGCCAACGCCGCCGCAGTCTTATGCGCTGACCAGTGATGCGCAACGAATCCTGTTGCACGACATGCCCGCTATCCCGTTGTGGTACACGGTAGCCGTCGCCGGACGGTCGCCGGCAGTCAGCAACGTCGTCATGACCTGGAACGGGTTGCCCGACTATGAGCACATCGTCAAGGGCTGATATGGGCTGGTACTTCGCACGGCGCGTCGCGGTCCTGGTTCCGGTTTTCCTCGGCGCGACGCTGCTGATCTACGGCATGGTCTTCGTGCTGCCCGGTGATCCGGTGGCGGCATTGGGTGGGGACCGGCCGGTGACGCCCGCGGTGGCCGCGCAGCTGCGCGCTCAATACCACCTCGACGACCCGTTCTGGTGGCAGTACCTGCACTACCTGAGCGGCATACTGCACGGCGACTTCGGTCGCGCCTACTCCGGTCTCCCAGTGAAAGACGTGCTCGCTCAAGCTTTCCCAGTGACCTTACGGTTGACGCTGATCGCGCTGACGGTGGAGGCGGTGCTGGGTATCGGTTTCGGCGTGGTCGCCGGTCTGCGACAGGGTGGAATTTTCGACGCGGGCGTGTTGGCCGCAAGCTTGACCATCATCGCGGTGCCCATCTTCGTGCTGGGCTTCCTGGCCCAATTCGTCTTCGGGGTGCGGCTCGGGCTGGCGCCGGTGACGGTGGGTGATCAGGCCACCTTTCCGCGATTGATGCTGCCCGGTTTGGTACTTGGCGCAGTATCGTTCGCCTACGTGGTGCGGCTGACCAGGTCGGCGGTCGCCGCCAACGCCCATGCCGATTATGTGCGCACCGCCACCGCTAAAGGGTTGTCTCGGCCGCGCGTTGTGGCTGTGCACATTCTGCGCAATTCCCTCATCCCGGTGGCGACGTTTCTCGGTGCCGACTTCGGTGCCCTGATGGGCGGAGCGATCGTCACCGAAGGAATCTTCAACGTCCACGGTGTCGGCGGTGTGCTGTATCAAGCGGTGACCCGGCAGGAGGCGCCGACCGTGGTTTCGGTGGTCACGGTGCTGGTGGTCGTCTACCTGCTCACCAATCTTCTCGTCGATGTGTTGTACGCGGCGTTGGACCCGCGGATCCGCTATGGCTGAGCGGGATTCCTACGGGGGGCACGGGTTCTGGCGGAATCTGGTGCGCAGCTTGTGCCGCCGGCCGAAATTCGTCGTCGCCGCGGCGCTCATCGCGTTCGTCACCGTGGTGGCGATGTGCCCTCGCCTGTTCACTGCGATGGATCCGACTTACGCCGACCCGAATCAAAGCTCGCTTGCGCCCAGCGCGGTGCACTGGCTCGGAACCGACCTGCAGGGCCACGACATTTATGCGCGCACCATTTACGGCGCCCGGGCCTCGATCACCGTCGGAGTGGGCGCCACCCTGATGGTGTTCCTCGTCGGTGGCGCACTGGGTGCCCTGGCCGGTTTCTACGGTGGCTGGTTCGACGCGTTGGTGTCGCGTGTCGCCGACGTCTTTTTCGGGATACCGCTGCTGTTGGCGGCCATCGTGCTCATGCAGGTTATGCGTGAGCGCACGGTGTGGACCGTCATCGCGATCCTGGCGCTGTTCGGCTGGCCGCAGCTGGCCCGAATAGCCCGCGGTGCGGTGCTCGAAGTTCGCGGCAGCGACTATGTGCTGGCCGCGAAGGCGATTGGGTTGAACAACTTTCAGATCCTGGCACGGCACGTGCTGCCCAACGCCGTCGGCCCGGTGATCGCGGTTGCCACCATCGCCCTCGGGACCTTCATCGTCACCGAAGCCACCCTGTCTTATCTCGGGGTGGGATTGCCACCGTCGGTGGTGTCGTGGGGCGGTGACATCAACCTGGGCCAGACCCGGCTGCGGGCCGGCTCACCAATCCTGTTCTATCCCGCCGGTGCGCTCGGTATCACGGTGCTGGCTTTCATGATGATGGGTGACGCTTTGCGCGACGCATTGGATCCGTATCGCAGAGGTGGCGATCGTGACCGGATCTGAGGCGCCGCTGCTGGCGGTGCACGGGCTGCACGTCACGTTCGGCGGCGCGGCGGCGCTCCGCGGCGTCGACTTCACCGTGCCCAGCGGTCAGACCTTAGCGTTGGTCGGCGAGTCCGGGTCGGGGAAGTCCACCACTGCGGCCGCAATTCTCGGCCTCCTGCCGCCGGGTGGCCGGATCACCAGCGGCCGAATTCTTTTCGACGGTCTCGACATCACCGCAGCGGATCCGCGCCGCATGCGCACCATCCGCGGCGCCGGCATCGGTTACGTGCCGCAGGATCCGGCGACCAACCTCAACCCGGTGTGGAAGACGGGATTCCAAGTCCGAGAGGCGTTGCGCGCGCACGATCTCGATAATTCGCGCCGACGATCGGTGCAGTTGCTCGCCGAGGCGGGGCTGACCGACGCCGGTGCCCAGGCCAAGCGATACCCGCATCAGCTGTCCGGGGGCATGTGCCAACGGGTCCTCATCGCCATCGCGCTGGCTGGACGGCCCCGGCTGCTCATCGCCGACGAGCCGACCTCTGCACTCGACGTCACGGTGCAGCGCCAGATTCTCGATCATCTGCAGCGCCTTGCCGGTGAACTGGGTACAGCGATGCTGCTGATCACGCACGACCTGGCGCTGGCCGCCGAACGCGCTCAGCGCGTGGTGGTCATGCGCGACGGCCTCGTCGTCGAATCCGGCCCAGCGCAACACGTTTTGCGCGATTCGCAGCACGACTACACCCGCGAGCTGGTGGCCGCGGTGCCGTCACTGGCGCCGTCCGGCGTGCCGGCCGCTGATCCGGAACCTGCCGCCGCCGGGGACCTGATCACCGTCGCCAGGTTGACCAAGTTCTACCGGCAGTTCACGGGTGCGCCGTGGCGGCGGGCGGAGCTTCGAGCCGTCGACGACGTGTCCTTCCGGCTGCGCAGGGGAACCACTCTGGCGATCGCCGGCGAATCCGGATCGGGGAAATCGACGCTGGCCCGGATGGTGCTCGGGCTGTTGCGGCCTACCTCGGGCACCGTTTTCTTCGACGGCCAAGACGTCGCAGCGCTTGACAGAGTTAGGGCGCTGGCTTTCCGCAGGCGCGTGCAGCCGGTGTTCCAAAATCCGTACAGCAGCCTGGATCCCACCTACTCGGTTTTCCGCGCCATCGAGGAGCCACTGCGCATCCACCGCATCGGCGACCGCCGGCAGCGCCGGCGTGCGGTCAGTGAACTAACCGACCAGGTGGCGTTGCCGTCGACGGTGCTCAACCGGCTGCCGCGCGAACTGTCCGGCGGTCAGCGCCAGCGCGTTGCAATAGCCCGAGCCCTGGCGCTGCGGCCCGAGGTGGTGGTCTGCGACGAAGCCGTCTCCGCCTTGGACGTCGTCGTTCAGGCCCAGATCCTGGCGTTGCTGTCCGACCTGCAGGCGCGGCTCGGATTGAGCTATCTGTTCATCAGTCACGATCTGGGGGTAATCCGCCAGATCGCCGACGAGGTGTTGGTGATGCGAGCCGGGCGGTTGGTCGAGCATGGCGCGGTCGCACAGGTATTCGCTCAACCCCGGCACGAGTACACCCGTCAACTGCTGGACGCCGTGCCCGGTGCCCGCCCCCACCGCCCGCATTAGGTTGGCAGCTGTGCAGACCGATCCGTTGGCTCCGCTCACCCAGTTGCCCGGCGTTGCAGCCGCCAGTGACCAGGCCCGTGAGGCGTTGGGCCGGGCACATCGCCACCGCGCCAACCTACGCGGCTGGCCGGTGACTGCCGCCGAGGCGGCGCTGCGGGCAGCGCGGGCGTCGTCGGTGCTCGATGGCGGCCCCATCCGGCTTGATGACGCCGCCGCTTCCGATCCGGTGTTCGCCGGTGCGCTGCGAGTGGCGCAGGCGCTGGAAGGCGGCGAGGGCAACCTGTTGGGGGTGTGGCGTAGGGCGCCGTTGCAGGCGCTGGCGCGGCTGCACACGCTGGCGGCCGCAGGTCAAGTCGGGGAGGACCGGCTGGGCCGGCCGCGCACCGACCCGCAGGTGGGACCCCGCCTCGAGCTGCTTGCCGGATTGGTGGGCGGCGGCACTGCCGCCCCGGCACCGGTGGTGTCGGCTGTGGCGCACGGCGAGCTGTTGACGCTTGCACCGTTCGGCAGCGCGGATGGTGTGGTGGCCCGCGCAGTGGGCCGCTTGGTCACGATCGCGAGCGGCCTGGATCCCCACGGCCTGGGCGTGCCTGAGGTGTACTGGATGCGGCGTGCCGCGGAATACCGCACCGCCGCGCAGGCATTCGCCGCAGGCACGCCGGCCGGAGTGCAGTCGTGGTTGACGTTGTGCTGCCGCGCGTTGCAGACCGGCGCGCAGGAGGCGCTGACCATCGCCGAGACAATGTCCAACCGTTGAGTGGCTTCTTAGCTGCGACGGCACGAAGTTGTTTGGCGACATGCGAAGCGGGCGACGATCCGAACAAGTTCGGCTCGCCGCCCGCTAGCACGGCGGACCCGGTTACCAAGCGTGCAACTCGGTGGATGCGTGGGTGGCCTCGGCGCTCTTGCGCTGCGTCCGGATGCGGCCCCACCCAAAGGGCCGTCGAGACCGTTCGCTCTTCGCAATTTCGCAGGCCCGCAACACTTCTGCCTTAATAGCGGCTGTGGCTCCGCGTGGGTGCCGGGTACCGTGCTGGGCCGCCCGGTTCGGGAGACCGAACCTTCTCTTCCGGTCCGATCTTGGCTTCCCCGGGCTTCCGTGACTCCTTTGTACTACTTGACCCCAACCACATCAAGGCCTAATTCCGGTACAACTTGGAATCGAAAGCGCCGGGAGTTTGCTGGGGCGGCGTCAGAACGCGAAGCGGCGCAGCAGCGAGTAGGTGAGCGCCCCGGCGGCCAGCGCACTGACCCCCACTGCGGCCGTCGTCGCGACCGCCGCACTCGATGGCGCCGGAATCCGGTCGCGCAGCGATACCGGGCGGGAGAACGCCAGGATCGGCCAGTCCCGGGCGGTGGCCTCCTTGCGCAGCGCCCGGTCGGGATTGACCACGGTGGGATGACCGACGATCTGCAACATGGGCAGGTCGGTGATGGAGTCGGAGTAGGCGTAGCAGTGTTCGAGGGGATAACCCTCGCGCGCGGCCAGTTCCCGGATCGCCTGCACCTTGCCCTCGCCGTAGCAGTAAAACCCCACCTCGCCGGTATATCTGCCGTCCTCCACCACCATCCGGGTTGCCATCGCGTGCGTGGCGCCCAGAGCGCGGGCGATCGGCGCGACGATCTCTTCACCGGAGGCCGATACCACCACGACGTCCCGGCCGCACAGCTTGTGACCGGCGATCAGGTTCGCGGCTTCAGCGAAAACCAGCGGGGTGACGATGTCGTGCAGGGTCTCGTTGACGATTGACTTGACCTGTTCCACATCCCAGCCGCTGCACATGTTGGTCAGGTGGATGCGCATCCGGTCCATCTGATCGTGATCAGCACCGGACAGCGTGAACAGGAATTGCGCATAGCTTGACTTGAGTACCGAGCGGCGGTTCAGCAGTCCCTGATCGAAGAACGGTTTGCTGAAGGCCAACGTGCTCGACTTGGCGATGACCGTCTTGTCCAGGTCGAAAAAAGCGGCGGTGCGGGCGGCCGAACCGGCAGTTGCCGGCGTCTGCGATGGCGTTTCCTGCGGGCCGGCCGAGTCGGAGACGGTCACCGATTCAGCATAGGGCGACGGTGCCCCGGTGTGCGGTTGCGGTGCTGCGACCGGCGCCGAACACACCTGATGCAGTAGCCGTCGCAAGGCGTTCTCCGAGCAGATTTTCCTCGGTTGTTCCGCGTTCCGTTCCCATCAAACTCTTGCGCCGAGAAGCGCTGTCGTGTGTATAGTAATGAGCACTCGGCCTGTGCCGAGGGTGTATCAGCCCGACCCCCCGGGGCTGATACACGACGACCCTCGCCTCCTCCCCCCCTGGCGGGGGTCGTCCCTTTTCCGGGGTTCTTTTTTCCAGCAGAATCTTCTGCCGTTGGCGTGGGCGGGCCGTTATTCGCACCGGGTTATTCAATGTCGGTATACCGAACCGGTGTTCGCTACCTATTTATGCACAGCTCTCCGTTAATCCACAAATCGTCATTTGCGGCCTGGCGGCCAACAGGCACGGTGCGCCACGGTAGGGCGGTGACATCGCCGGGTGTGCTGACAGTTGTGGCGGACTCCTCGTTGCGCGAAGAGGTGGACCGCGTCGGCGCTGCCGTCGGCCTCCGGGTAGTGCACTGTGCGGCCGGTTCGTCGGCCATCCCGGTCAGCATGAAGACGTGGTCGGCGGCTGCAGCGGTGGTGCTGGACGAGACGGCCGCCGGTCGATGTAGTCAGGCGGCGCTGCCGCGACGCTCACACGTCGTTCTGGTCAGCGCGGCAGCACCGACGCCAGCCACCTGGGCGGCCGCAATCACGATCGGTGCCCAGCATGTTGTGATGGTGCCGGCCCAGGAAAGCGAGCTGGTTCGGGCGCTGGCCGACGCCGGGGAGGCCGCGCGCGACAGCCGGCGATGCGGCGAGGTGGTCGCCATCGTCGGTGGACGGGGCGGCGCCGGTGCATCGGTGTTCGCGGCTGCGCTGGCGCAGACGGCGACCGATGCCTTGCTTGTTGACCTCGACCCGTGGGCCGGCGGCATTGATCTGCTATTGGGCGGGGAAAGCGCGCCTGGGCTGCGCTGGCCCGACCTGGCATTGCAAAGCGGCCGGCTGAACTGGTCGGCGGTGCGAGAGGCCCTGCCGCGGCACCGCGGGGTGAGTCTGCTGTCCGGCACCCGCTGCGCGGTGGAACTCGGGTCCGGGCCGGTGGAGGCCGTCATCGACGCCGGCCGCCGGGGTGGTGCGACGGTGGTGTGTGATTTGCCCCGCCGGTTGACGGATGCCGTGCAGACCACGTTGAACGTCGCTGACCTCGTAGTCGTGGTGAGTCCGTGCGATGTGCGAAGCTGCGCTGCGACGGCAACCATCGCGCCGGTGTTGTCCTCGGTCAACCCGAACATCGGGCTGGTGGTGCGCGGGCCGGCACCGGGCGGCTTGCGCGCAGCCGACGTCGCCGCAACCGCCGGCATAACGCTGCTCGCCTCAGTGCGTGCCGAACCCGGGATCGCCGATCAGCTCGAGCACGGCGGGCTGCGGCTGGGACGGCGATCGGCGTTGGCGGCAGCGGCGCGTCGGGTGCTCGCCGTGCTGCCGGCGCGCTCTGCTGTGACGGCACCGGACCGCGCCGCATGAGCAACTCGCTCATCGACCGCGTCCGCGAGCGGTTGGCCGCAGAGTCGACACCGTTGCGGCCCAATGTCGTTGCGGCCGCGATCCGGGCGGAGTCCGGCGGCGTGCTCGGCGACACCGAGGTGTTGACCAATCTGCGGGTGTTGCAAACAGAGTTGACCGGTGCGGGCATCCTCGAGCCACTGCTGTGCGCTGAGGGCACCACCGACGTTCTGGTCACCGCGCCGGACGAGGTGTGGGTCGACGATGGAGACGGGCTGCGGCGCACCTCGATCCGGTTCTCCGACGAAGCTGCGGTGCGGCGCCTGGCTCAGCGGTTGGCGTTGGCCGCGGACCGGCGTCTCGACGACGCACAACCTTGGGTGGACGGCCAGCTCACCGGTATCGGCGCCGGCGGGTTCGCCGTGCGGTTGCACGCCGTGCTGCCGCCGATCGCCGCTCAAGGCACCTGCGTGTCGTTGCGGGTACTGCGGCCCGCGACGCAGGACCTGGCCGCACTGACCGCCGCAGGTGCGATCGCGCCGCAAGGCGCCGACTTACTCGCGGATCTGATCGCTGCCCGGCTGGCTTTCCTAGTGTCCGGCGGTACCGGGGCCGGTAAAACCACGCTGCTGGCCGCGCTGCTGGGCGCGGTGGCGCCGAACGAGCGCATCGTCTGCGTCGAAGACGCCGCCGAATTGGCTCCCCGGCACCCACACGTGGTGAAGCTGGTCGCGCGGTCGGCCAACGTAGAAGGGGTCGGCGAAGTGACGGTGCGCCAGCTGGTGCGACAGGCGCTGCGAATGCGGCCCGACCGCATCGTGGTCGGTGAGGTCCGAGGCGCCGAAGTGGTCGACCTGCTGGCGGCGCTCAACACCGGGCATGACGGCGGCGCGGGCACCGTGCACGCGAACAGCCCCGACGAGGTCCCGGCACGGCTGGAGGCGCTGGGCGCGCTCGGTGGGCTGGATCGTGCCGCGCTGCACAGCCAACTGGCCGCAGCTGTGCAGGTGCTGCTGCATGTCGCGCGGGACGGTGCCGGCCGTCGCCGGCTCAGCGAAATCGCATTGCTGCGCCGCAGCCAGAGTGGGCACGTCCACGCCGTCCGGGCCTGGCACGCCGACACCGGTCTCACCGACGAAGCGGCCGCACTGCGTCGTCTGCTGCGCAGCCGGGTGGCGGCATGAGCGGGACGGCTGCCGTGGCGCTGATCCTTGCACTGGCGGTGGCAGCGTTGCCGTCGGTGCCACGCCGTCGACTCGCGCCGGTCGGGATCGCTCACCGTCGGCCTCGATACCGCACTGCCGCCCGGTGGGCCGGCGGCTGCACTGGCCTCCTGGGCACTGTATTCCTGCCGCTGCCAACTACTTTGGCCTTCATTATCGTGGCTGCGACGGTGATACTGCGCTACCGCCGCCGCTGCCGCCGGCTGCGGTCGGCCGTCGAGAGTCGAGCCCTGCAGTCCGCGCTCGACGTCCTGGTCGGTGAATTACGCGTCGGCGCCCATCCGGTGCGGGCGTTTTCGGTGGCCGCCGCGGAGGCCGACGGCTCGGTCGCCGTCGCTTGCCGGGCGGTGGCTGCGCGCGCCGGGCTGGGCGCCGATGTCGACGCCGGCCTGCGCAGCGCCGGCGAGGGCTCGGCGTTGCCGGCGCAGTGGGATCGGCTTGCGGTTTGTTGGCAGCTGGCGGCTCGGCACGGCCTGAGCATGGCGATTCTGATGCGTGCTGCACAGCGAGACATTGTTGCGCGACAACGCTTCTCGACGCGTGTGACCGCAAAGCTGGCAGGTGCCCGCGCCACCGCCACCATTCTGGCGGTGCTGCCGGTGCTGGGTGTGCTGCTGGGTCAGCTCATCGGCGCTCAGCCGCTGCTGTTCCTGTTCGGCAGTCATGCGGGTGGCTGGGTGCTCGTGACGGGAACCATGCTGGCGTGCGGTGGTCTGCTGTGGGCGGACCGGATCACCGAACGGGTGCTGGCCTGAGTCGCGCCGCCGGTGATGCCGGGGTGGAGGAGTGGCGCCGATGACACGCGCCGACGACGATGACGCCGGCTGTGCCGGGGTGGAGGAGTGGCGCCGATGACACGCGCCGACGACGATGACGCCGGCTGTGCCGGGGTGGAGGAGTGGCGCCGATGACACGCGCCGACGACGATGACGCCGGCTGTGCCGGGGTGGAGGAGTGGCGCCGATGACAACAGTGGCGGTGTTGCTGGCTGCTGCTCTACTGGCCGGCGTCGGCCCATCGAAATCGCGAGCGCGCGCAGGGATGTCGGCGCCGAAGGAGCTGCGCCGGCCGCGGTCGCGGAGCGGCCAGGATCCGTTGGCGGTCGCGTCGAGCCTGGATGTCCTGGCGGTCTGCTTGACCGCCGGCATGGCGGTGCCGGCCGCTGCGGCCGCGACGGCGGCGTCCGCGCCGCCATATCTCGCCGAAACCCTGTTCCGGGCGGCGGATCTGCTCTCTTTGGGTGCTGACCCGGCCATCGCGTGGTCGCCACCACCAGGCGTGGCCGCGTCGTCGATCGATAAGGCGACCGATGCCCTGCTGCGGCTGGCGCGCCGCTCGGCGGCTTCGGGTGCGGCGCTTGCCGAAGGGGTCGCCGAGCTTGCCGCGCAGTGCCGGCATGACGCTGAACACGAAGCCGACTCAACCGCCGAGCGGGCCGCGGTCCTGATCGCGGGTCCGCTGGGTTTGTGCTTCCTTCCGGCGTTCGTCTGTCTGGGCATTGCTCCGGTAGTGGCGGGTCTGGCCGGCGAAGTACTGCAATCCGGTCTGCTGTGATTGGCGGGTAGGAATAACGAGGAGGTAACATATTGTCGCGCAATTCGTTTCACGACTGGAATGCCCGGATAGCTGTGCTGCTGGCGGACGAGACGGGAATGTCGACCGTCGAATACGCCATCGGCACGATCGCCGCGGCCGCCTTCGGGGCGATCCTCTACACCGTCGTCACCGGCGATTCGATCGTCTCTGCGCTGACCAACATCATTGCCCGCGCGCTGAACACCAAGACGTAACCCGGTCAGCCGGTGACGCGGGCGCGAGCACCGTCGAAGCGGCGCTGGGCATCGCCACCTTGGCGTTCGTGCTGGTGCTGTGCCTGGCCGGTATCAGCGCCGTGTCGATGCAAGTCCGCTGCGTCGACGCCGCCCGCGAAGCGGCCCGCCTGGCGGCGCGCGGCGACGAGCGCTCGGCCGTCGACGTCGCGCGGCGCGTGGCACCGGGTGGGGCGCAGATTCAGCTTCGCCACGACGGCCAAGTCATCGTCGCCACCGTCACCGTGCGGCCCAAGCTGTTGCCTGCGCTGGCGATCGCAGCGAAGGGCGTTTCGGCCGCGGAGCCTCACCGGTGACGGCGGCTCGGCCACCGTCGTCGCCGCCGCGATGGTCGCCGCGCTGCTCGCGGTCACCGGCGGCGGAACAACCTTCGGCTCGGTCGTGGTAGCCCGGCACCGGGCCCAGGCGGCGGCCGACCTGGCCGCGCTGGCCGCTGCGTCGCGCCTACCGGCCGGCCCGGTAAGCGCGTGCGCATGGGCGGCGGAACTGGCCCGCCAGATGCGCGCCGACGACGCCGACTGCGCGGTCGACGGCCTGGATGTGGTGGTGACCGTACGAATGGCAGTGCCAGCAGTCGGACGGTTCAATGCGCAGGCGGCCGCACGGGCCGGACCGGCCTGACCCGCCGAAGCGTTCAGGTTACCGGCGGCAATCCCGCGTCGGCCAGTTCCTGGTCGGTGGGCAACCGCAGCGAGATCAGCCCGGCGAACGTCTGCTCTTCTACTTCGACCCGACTGACGGTCACGTGCACCGGCACCCACGAGCCGCCGGCGGCAGGCAGACGCAGCACCCGTGCGGTAGCACCGTGCGCGAACTCCGTTGTCATCGACCGCATCAGTGGTTCGTCGTCGGGGTGTACCCGCGACGAGCCGGTCGCGTTGCGCCAGTCGTAGAAGGGACAAGGCTCGTCAAGCCACTTGAGCAGGAGCCAGGTGTTGAGGTCGAACAGCGCACGGTGAACGCCCGGTTGGGCCAAACCGTTGAGCACCTTCTGCGCGAGGCACTCGTCAGGCTCTGCGGCATCATCCCGGTCCACCCGCCAATTCATCCCCCGCGCGACGAGGTGGTCGAGGCCGTCCTGCCCCCATTCCAGGCAGTGCCGAGCGACGAAGCCCACCGTGATGGGGTTGCCGTGCCAGTCGCTGGCGTCCCACGCGATGCACAGGGTTTGGCCGGGTTCCGGCTTGACCACTCTGGCGAGGACTTTGCCTTCGTTGGGTTTGAGCACGCGAGGCGGCCAATTCTCGGCGAACACCCGCCCCCGGGTGTTTTCGACGTCGGGGTTTTTGCCGTTGTTGATCAACGACTCCCGGGTGTCGGTGGCCGCGCCGACGGTGAGATCCCACTTGCACGCGCCGGGCATCGGGCGCTGGGGCGGGTCGGCGTGGGCAGGGCCACTCCACACGTGCACACCGTGCACCCGCCCGTCCGGCATGAGCACCGGCTCGGTGCGGATCACTCGATCCTTCTTGGGTGTGATGCTGGCCAGGCTCTGACCGGTCTGCACCGACTCCGCGATCGCCGTCCGGATCGCCGCAAGCCGCGGATTACGGCGTAAGAACGCGGTCAGCGGGACGAGATTTTTCAGTTGGGATCCCTGCGCTACGACGGCAGGTTCGTCGCCGAGCGTCTCCACGAGCAGCCAGTCGTGGGTCATACCACATTTTATCGACCCGGCCGTATGCCAGACTGTGTGTCTGACATCTCCGCTGCCCGCTCCGGTTGGTCGGACTGTTCTCGACGTGGCTGTTTGCGCGGCGTCGAAAGCGTCAGGTAATTTTCTGCTGCACTTCGGCTGGCCAAGCGTTGCGTCGCCGCAGAAGTCGCCAAGTGAGGCTTTGGAGATGTGAGAGGCAAAGGCGACCGTCGAGGGGTCGGTCGCCATCAGCCGACAAGCTCATTTCCCGCTTCGTCTCAGCTGATCGACGACCAGGCGTAACACGCCGACAGCGCCCGCCTTGTCCAGCGGCTCGTTCCCGCTGCCGCACTTAGGAGATTGCACGCACGACGGACAGCCGCGCGGGCATTCACAAGCTTCGATTGCCGAGGCGGTAGCGGCCAACCAGGTGCTCGCTTGGTGGAAACCGCGTTCGGCGAAACCGGCGCCCCCCGGATACCCGTCGTAGACAAAGACACTGGGCAACGGGGCCGTCGAATCCAAGCCCACTGCGGTGGATAGTCCACCGATGTCGCCGCGGTCGCAACTGGCCACCAAGGGCAGCAGCCCTATCGCTGCGTGCTCGGCGGCGTGCAGCGACCCCGGGATACGGCGCGCATCGATCTCGTTGCAGTGCAGAGCCTCTGGTGTGACGGTGTACATGACGGACACCGTCTGCAGAGTCTGCGCCGGCATATCGAGGTCGACAAAATCGAGCACTTCGCCGGTGAGCCGGCGGCGCAGGTAACCGACGACCCGGCTGGTGACGGTGACGGGCACCAGACCAAGCGTGACCGAACCGAAGGCCGCACGCTCGCCGGGTCCGCTGATGGCGATGTCGGTGGTTTCCCGCGCGAACGTCGCGTATCCAGGGTCTTCGGCGTGCACGAACGCTATGCCGCTGTCGAGGTCGAGCGACTCCACCACATAACTGTCGCCTTGATGCAGATACACCGCGCCCGAGTGAACACATGCCGGTGCCTGCACGGCGCCGGCCGTGCCGAGCAGGCGGCCGGTACCGGCTTCCACGATTGCGACCTGACCACCGGTGGGTCCGCGCACTTCCACCGCGGCGTGCGGCGCCAGCCCAGGCGTCGGGTAATACCTGCCCGACCGGCGCCGCAGTAGCCCGTCGTCGACCAGCGACGCGGCCACCTGCTCGGCGCCCAACGTCCGAATTTCGGCATCCTCGAGTGGCATCTCAGTTGCCGCGCACAGCAACTGAGGTCCGAGGATGTAGGGGTTGGCCGGATCGATGACGACCCGCTCGATCGGCTTGTCAAGCAAGGCCGCCGGATGATGCACCAGGAAGGTGTCCAGCGGATCATCGCGCGCCACCAGCACCACCAGCGCACCTTGGCCGCGCCGTCCAGACCGGCCGGCCTGCTGCCAGAACGAGCTGACGGTGCCCGGGAATCCGGCGATCACCACAGCGTCGAGCCCGGCGATGTCGACACCGAGTTCCAGTGCGTTGGTGGCGGCCAAACCGCGCAGATGTCCTTCAGCCAGTGCGTGTTCGAGAGCGCTGCGGTCCTCGGCGAGATATCCGGCGCGGTAAGACGCCACCTGCTTGGCCATATCGGGCGCGACGTCGTCCAGTCGCGCCCGAGCGGTCAACGCCGTCAACTCCGCACCCCGGCGGGAACGCACGAAGGTCAGCGTCTGCGCGCCCTGCGCCACCAGGTCGGCCATGATCCGCGCTGCTTCGGCTCCGGCGGACCGCCGCACCGGTGCGCCGTTCTCCCCGAGCAGATCAAGGCGCAGCGCAGGTTCCCACAATGCGACCGTGCGGGCGCCGTGCGGGGAGCCGTCGTCGGTGATCTCCTCGACCGATTGGCCGATGAGCTCAGCCGCCGTCGCGGCGGGCGCGGCCGTTGTCGCGCTGGCGAAGACGACCGTCGGCTCTACGTCAGGGGCGGAGTAACGCGCACACAACCGCAACAACCGGCGCAGCACCATCGCCACGTTCGAGCCGAAAACCCCACGGTAGTGGTGACATTCGTCGATCACGATGAACCGAAGTGAACGCAGGAACACCGCCCAGCGCCCATGATTGCGCAGCATCGACAGGTGGACCATGTCCGGATTGGAGAACAGCCACCGTGAGCGCTGTCTTGCCAGCAGGCGTACCTCGGCCGGGCTGTCACCGTCGTAGGCCGTGGGCGCCACATCGCGCAGCCGCGGCACCGCACTGGTCAGTGCATGCGCGGCACGCAATTGGTCATGCCCCAACGCTTTGGTCGGCGACAAATAGAGGACTCGCGCCTGCGGATCCGTCCAAAGCGCCTGCAAGATCGGCAGTTGGTAGGCCAGCGATTTGCCGGAAGCGGTGCCGGTGCTGACCACGACGTGGTGGCCCGCGTGTGCCAGTTCGGCGGCGGCGAGCTGGTGCGACCATGGGGCGGCGATGCCACGCTCGGTGAACGCGTGTATGACTTGCGGCTCCGCCCACGCCGGCCAGCCGTGCGATCGGCCGGGGCGGGCCGGTATTTCAATGACATGACGCAGCGGATGTTCACCGGGCTCACCGCCGGCGACGGCAGCGGCGAGCAGTTCGCTGCCGAAAGTCGCCACAATTTCCTCCGAACCGACTGCCAGCCCGGATGGTATCTGGGCGTACAAGTGAATTCTTCAACACCCACGTACTGATTTGCTCGTGAGACGCTGTCGCCGAAGCGGTGGACATGATTGACTGTTGGGCGGTCGCAGCTTCTGTGTTCGTGTCAAACTTTCGCAGGATCTTTCGTTGCGGCCGCACGTCCTGCGAGGGTTGGGTCGGGGAAGTTCCGGCATCTCCGAGGATCCGGCGGTCACGGCGGGCCCGGGCACCGAAGACGGTGCACCGCACCTAAGAAGAGAAGGAAAGATCTAGAGATGCCACAGGGAACTGTGAAGTGGTTCAACGCGGAAAAGGGGTTCGGTTTCATTGCCCCTGAGGACGGTTCCGCCGACGTGTTCGTCCACTACACGGAGATTCAGGGGTCGGGTTTCCGCACCCTTGAGGAGAACCAGAGGGTCGAGTTCGAGGTCGGTCAGAGCCCCAAAGGCCCGCAGGCCACCGGCGTCCGCTCCATCTGAGCGACTGATCTCACGAGAACCCCCCGTGCGCCCGTTCTATCGGGGCCAGCCGGGGGGTTTTCGCTTTTGTCGGGTTGACCCGGCACGCGCCAACGTAGGGGTGCCGGTCAGCCTGCTGGCTTACTGTCGATGACGTGAGCCAGCTGTCCTTCTTCTCCGCGGAGTCGGTGCCGCCAGCGGTAGCCGATCTGACTGGAGTCTTGGCGGCTGCCGGCCAGGTCGTAGTGGTGGGCGGCGGGGCCCGGCTCTCCGTCGTCGTCGACCAGCAGTGGCGAGCCAGCGCGCTGGCTGACATGATCGCCGACGCCGGCCTGATGCCGGAAATAACCCGGACCGAGGAGCGCACTCCGCTGGTGCGAACGGCCGTCGACATCCGGCTGCGCGTCGTCGCTGCCGAATGGACCCGCGGGGCGGTCAAAACGGTTCCTCCGACGTGGCTGCCGGGTCCGCGGGAGCTGCGGGCGTGGACGCTGGCCGCGGGCCTGCCGGAGGCCGACCGTTATCTGCTCGGTCTGGACCCGCACGCGCCGGACACCCACTCGCCGCTGGCCTCGGCGTTGATGCGGGTGGGTATCGCGCCCACCCTGATCGGCACTCGCGGGAGTCGGCCCGCACTGCGGATCAGCGGTCGGCGCCGGCTGTCGCGCCTGGTAGAAAGCGTGGGGGAACCACCTCCAGACGCTGCCGCGTTGTCCTTGTGGCCCCGTGTCTAGCCTGGCGAAAGTGCGGCCCGCGCAGTGGGGTGAGAAGGAGCCGGCCAAGCGTTTCAGCGCTGGGCATACCACCAGGCGGCGGGGGGTCGGTTTGCGTCGGCTCGCCTAGGGTGCCACATTGTCTGTGGTTCTGTGGTCCACAGGGGCGCCCGTCGAGCGGGGATGGTGCTTGCTCGGGACCGTAAGAGTGATTAGAAGCGGAGCGTAAGCGCAGTTGGCTGAGCCTAAATTGAAGGACCCTAAAAGTCTTATTGGCCCCCAAAGCAGGGGCAATGGCGCGGCGCGGCGACTCGTCATCGTGGAGTCGCCGACCAAGGCGCGCAAACTGGCCGGTTACCTGGGCTCGAACTACATCGTCGAGTCGTCTCGCGGACATATCCGCGACCTGCCGCGCGCCGCGGCCGATGTGCCTGCCAAATTCAAATCCGAACCGTGGGCGCGGCTCGGCGTCAACGTCGACGCCGACTTCGAGCCGCTCTACATCATCAGCCCGGAGAAGAAGAGCACGGTCAGCGAGCTCAAAGGGCTGCTCAAAGACGTCGACGAGCTGTTTCTGGCAACGGACGGTGACCGCGAAGGCGAGGCCATCGCCTGGCACCTGCTGGAAACCCTGAAGCCGCGGATCCCGGTCAAGCGGATGGTGTTTCACGAGATCACCGAGCCGGCCATCCGCGCGGCCGCCGAAAACCCACGCGACCTGGACATCGACCTGGTGGACGCTCAGGAAACCCGACGCATCCTGGACCGGCTGTACGGCTACGAGGTCAGCCCGGTGCTGTGGAAAAAGGTGGCGCCCAAGCTGTCGGCCGGCCGGGTGCAGTCGGTGGCGACACGAATCATCGTGCAGCGCGAACGGGACCGGATGGCGTTCCGCAGCGCCGCATACTGGGACGTCGTCGCCGAGTTGGACGCCAGCGTCTCGGATCCGGCTGCCTCTCCGCCGACCTTCACCGCTCGGTTGACCACCGTCGACGGCCTGCGAGTTGCGAGCGGCCGCGACTTCGACTCGCTGGGCTCGCTGCGCAAGCCGGCCGAGGTGACAGTGCTCGACGAGGCCCGGGCCGGCGCGCTGGCCAGTAGCTTGGCCGGAGCGTCGCTGACCGTGGCGTCAGTGGAGGAGCGGCCCTACACCCGCCGCCCGTACCCGCCATTCATGACATCCACGTTGCAGCAGGAGGCAGGCCGCAAGCTGCGGTTCTCGTCGGAGCGGACGATGAGCATCGCCCAGCGGCTCTACGAGAACGGCTACATCACCTATATGCGAACCGACTCGACGACGCTGTCGCAGTCGGCGATCGACGCGGCACGCACGCAGGCCCGCCAGCTCTACGGCGAGGAGTACGTCTCCCCGTCCCCGCGTCAGTACACCCGCAAGGTGAAGAACGCCCAGGAAGCGCACGAAGCGATCCGGCCTGCCGGTGAAACGTTCGCCACCCCGGACGCGGTGCGCCGCGAACTCGACGGTGATGAGTTCCGGCTCTACGAGCTGGTCTGGCAGCGCACTGTCGCCTCCCAGATGGCGGACGCCCGCGGGACGACGCTGAGCCTGCGTATCGCCGGCAGTGCGGGCGATCAGCAGGTGGTGTTCGGCGCCAGCGGGCGCACACTGACCTTCGCCGGGTTCCTCAAGGCCTACGTGGAGACCGTCGACGAGTTGGCCGGCGGTGAAGCTGACGACGCCGAAAGCCGGCTACCGCAGCTGACCGAAGGACAGCGGCTCAGCGCGATCGACTTGACGCCGGACGGCCACTCGACCAATCCGCCGGCCCGCTACACCGAAGCGTCGCTGGTCAAGGCGCTCGAAGAGCTCGGCATCGGTCGGCCGTCGACCTATTCCTCGATCATCAAGACCATTCAGGACCGCGGCTACGTGCACAAGCGGGGCAGCGCGCTGGTGCCGTCCTGGGTGGCGTTCGCGGTCACCGGCCTGCTCGAGCAGCACTTCGGCCGGCTCGTCGACTACGGTTTCACCGCCGCGATGGAAGACGAACTGGATGCGATCGCCTCCGGCAACGAGCATCGCACCAACTGGTTGAGCAACTTCTACTTCGGCGGCGACCACGGCGTGCAGGACTCGGTGGCCCGCTCCGGTGGCCTGAAGAAGCTGGTCGGCATCAACCTGGAGGGCATCGACGCCCGGGAAGTCAACTCCATTAAACTTTTTGACGACGCTCAGGGCCGCGCCGTGTACGTCCGGGTGGGTAAGAACGGACCCTATCTGGAACGCATGGTCGCCGGTGAGGACGGTGAATTGTCACCGCAGCGGGCCAATCTCAACGACGCGCTGACACCCGACGAACTGACGCTGGAACTCGCCGAACAACTCTTCGCGACGCCGCAGGAGGGCCGGACCCTCGGGGTGGATCCGGAGACCGGACACGAGATCGTCGCAAGGGACGGGCGTTACGGTCCCTATGTCACCGAGGTGCTGCCCGAGCCTCCCGATGACGGCGAGGACGGCACTGGGTCCGATCAGAAGGCGAAGCGGCCAAAGAAGCCGACCGGTCCCAAACCGCGGACTGGATCGCTGTTGCGCAGCATGGATTTGCAAACCGTCACTTTGCAGGACGCGCTGAAACTGCTGTCATTGCCGCGCACCGTCGGGGTCGACCCGCAAACCGGCGAGGAAATCACCGCACAGAATGGCCGGTACGGCCCATATCTGAAGCGCGGCAGCGACTCCCGATCGCTGGCGACCGAAGACCAGATCTTCACCATCACCCTCGAAGAAGCGTGCAAGATCTACGCCGAGCCGAAACGCCGTGGGCGGCAGGCCGGCTCCGCGCCGCCGTTGCGTGAGCTCGGCAGCGACCCGGCTTCCGGCAAGCCGATGGTCATCAAGGACGGCCGGTTCGGCCCGTATGTCACCGACGGCGAGACCAACGCCAGCTTGCGTAAAGGCGACGACGTGTTGTCGATCACCGATGAGCGGGCCGCCGAACTGCTCGCCGACCGGCGCGCGCGGGGGCCGGTGAAACGGGCGGCGAAGAAAACCGCGAAGAAGACCACCCGTAAAGCGCCCGCCAAGAAAGCGGTCAAGCGCAGCTGACCGTCTGGAGGGCTAGTTCAAAAGCTGCTCGGGCGTGGCCAGATTCAGCGGGCGGGCCAACTGGGTGGGTGCGGTGCGACCGCGCAGCGATACGACCTCGGCGACGTCCCAGCACAACGCCTCGGCGTCATAGGCGCCGCTGACTGCGATCGACGACGCCAGCACGTGGCCTTCTTCGAGTTTGGCCAGTTCGGTGAGTCGGGCCGCTTCGTTGACCGGGTCGCCGATCACGGTGTATTCGAAACGGGCTTGCGCGCCGATGTGCCCGGCGATCGCGCGCCCCGCCGATACCCCGATGCCGAATTCCGCCGAACCGAGCACCGGGATCAGCTCGTCGTGCAATTCGCGGGCCGCCGCCAGCGCCCCGCCGCACGGGTCGGGATGTTCGATGGGGGCACCGAAGATGGCCAGCGCGGCATCACCCTGAAACTTGTTGACGAAACCGCCGTGCCGGCCCACTGTGTCGACCACGACCCGGAAGAATTCGTTGAGTAGGTTGACCACATCGCTCGGTGGCCGGGTCGCCGCGAGGTGTGTGGAGCCGACGAGGTCGACGAACAACACCGCGACGTCGCGCTCCTGGCCACCCAGTTCGGTACCGTGCTCCAGCGCCCGGCGGGCCACGTCTTCGCCGACGTAGCGACCGAACAGGTCGCGCAGCCGCTGCCGTTCGGACAGGTCGCGCACCATGTCGTTGAACCCGGCTTGCAGCAAGCCCAGTTCGCTGGCGTCGTAGATCTGCATGTGCGCGTTGTAGTTACCGCGCTGCACCTCACCGAGCGCCCAGCGCAACTGGCGCAGCGGGTCGGCGATGGACATGGCCACCAGCAGAGTGCTGGCGAAGCCGATCAACAGTGCGGTCAATGCCAGCAGCAGGATAGGGCCGAACAGCTGATCGGGTGAGGGGTGCAGCAGCGAGAACCGGTCCGCAACGACGGCGAGCACTATGGCCACCAGCGGTACGCCGGTCGACAACGCCCAGGTCAGCAGTTGACGCCTGATCACCCCGGCGGAGCTGACGTTCTCGGGTAGCCCGGCCCGCAGGGCGGCGACAGCCACCGGGCGAAGCACCCGCTCGGCCTGCAGGTAGCCGATGATCGCGGTCGCGGTCGCGCCCAACGCGGTTGCGACGGCGACAACGGGCGCCGCGTTCTTGGCCACCGGCCAGCTGGCCGCGATGAACACCACACCGCCCACGCTCCAATACCCGAGGCTGATCAAGGTGCGGTAGAACGGCATCCGCAGCGCACGGCAGCGGGCCAGTTCGGTTGCCGCCGGGTCGGTGTCGGTGAGCAGCCCGTCGCGGCGCTGCCAGCGGAAAACCGGCACCAGCAGGCGCAGGCTCAACGAGAACCCGGTGCCGAACAGGATGACCAGCGCCAGGCCGAACAGCGCCAGATTGGTCGGCGGCAGATCCTGCAGTTCGATGCGGTCCTTGGGCGGCAGGCCATAGCGCAGAAAGCCCAGCACGAGCAAAGCGCCGATCACGTCGGCCTGGACCATGCTCAGCGAGAACACCGGCCACGGCGTGCGCACGAGCCAGCGGAGAAATCCGCTGATTCGCCCGCTCAGTGCCACGGTAGTGCTCACTCGCCCACCGTATCGGCGCGGTTGACCCCGAAGCAGCCGAAAACACGGTTCCCTGGACGCTGACGGTCCGTCGTCGTCGGCGGTACCCAGTAGTGTTGCCGCTGTGTCCCGGGTGTTTGCGCGGCTCGTGGGCCAAGAACAGGTCGAAGCTGAGCTGGTAGCGGCCGCGCAAGCGGCGCGCGGTGATTCGGCTCACAACCCGGCTTCCGATGCGGTCATGTCCCACGCTTGGCTCTTCACCGGGCCGCCAGGATCGGGGCGTTCGGTTGCTGCGCTGTGCTTTGCCGCGGCTCTGCAGTGCACCGCTGCGGGGCTGCCGGGTTGCGGTGAGTGCCGTGCCTGCACCACGACGATGGCCGGTACGCACGCTGATGTCCGGCGCGTGGTCCCCGAGGGTCTTTCCATCGGCGTCGATGAGATGCGCGCCATCGTGCAAATCGCCTCGCGCCGCCCCAGCACCAGCCGCTGGCAGATCGTGTTGATCGAAGACGCCGACCGGCTGACCGAAGGGGCGGCGAACGCGCTGCTCAAGGTGGTCGAGGAGCCGCCGCCGTCGACGCTTTTCCTGTTGTGCGCACCGTCGGTGGACCCGGAGGACATCGCCATCACGCTGCGGTCCCGGTGCCGTCACACCTCGTTGGTGACCCCGTCGGTGGCGGCGATCGCTCAGGTGCTGGTCGAGCGCGACGGTCTGACCGGGGAGACCGCGCAGTGGGCGGCCGCGGTCAGCGGCGGTCATGTGGGACGCGCGCGCCGGCTGGCCACCGACCCGGACGCCCGCCGCCGTCGCGAGCACGCGCTGGGGCTGGCCCGCGACGCCGCCACACCATCGCGCGCTTACGCCGCCGCCGAGGAGTTGGTGGCAGCTGCCGAAGCCGAAGCTGCGATGCTGACCGCCGAGCGTGCCGAGGCCGAAACCGAGGAACTGCGCATCGCGCTGGGGGCTGGTGGCACCGGCAAGGGCGCGGCGGGAGCGTTGCGCGGCGCCGCAGGCGCGATCAAGGACTTGGAGCGACGGCAGAAGTCGCGGCAGACCCGCGCGTCGCGGGATGCGCTGGACCGCGCGCTGATCGACCTGGCCACCTACTTCCGCGACGCGTTGGTGGTGTCGGCGGGCGCCGGGCGGGTGCGGGCCAACCATCCGGACCTGGCCGACCGGGTCGCCGCGATGGCCGCGCACGGCAACCCGGAGCGGCTGCTGCGCTGCATCGAGGCGGTGCTGCAGTGCCGGGAGGCGCTGGCCGTCAACGTCAAACCGAAGTTCGCCGTCGACGCGATGGTCGCCACCATCGGTCAGGCCCTGCGCGGTTGACCCCGTCACTGCCGTAGACTCAGGCCGCCCATCAAGGCAGGCCACCTTAGCTCAGTCGGCAGAGCGGCTCACTCGTAATGAGCAGGTCAGGAGTTCGATTCTCCTAGGTGGCTCACACTTGGCACCGCCTTGGGCCTGCCGGTGAGCGCTACCGCCGCACCACAAACCCCACCGGTCCGGCCGCGAGGCACACCGCCAGCGCAGCGGTGTCGGCCTGCACGGTGACGGCGTCGCCCGCGCCGGGAATCCGGACGTAGACCCGTCTGAGTCCGGGATGCAGGACAACCTTGACCGTCGGCCCCTCCGACAGCGACAACCTGACTGAGCCGTCGGTGTTGGCCAGATAGTTGATCTCGGCGGTCCACTCCGCGGGCAGCAGCGGTCCATCCAAGGCGAGGCGTACCGGACGGTCGGGTTGCACGAAATACCCGCAGTGCGGCACCGGCCCCGGGGTGATCGTGCGCACCCAGGCCACCCGGGCGTCGACCAACCGGCCGGAGTCGTCCAGTACCCGCAGCTCGTCGGACGAATAGGAGAAGTCAGGCCGGTCACGCAGCAGCGCGAACATGTGGCTGGCCAGGTTCTCCGGCCAGGCCACCCGTTGCAGCACCAGTGGGTCGACCTCCTGATCAAGCAGTGGCTCGCGGGAGGCGGCGCGGGCAGCGGCCAGCGCCCCTTGGGCGTGCTGCAGATACGGCTGAGCCGGATTGTCGCGCCAGGACCGCACAAACGTCGCCGTGGAGTACAGGCTGCTCATGACGAACATCACCGCCAGCACCGCGGTCGCCGCGGTGCGCGTCACCGACGCGTCCAGCCGGCGCAGCCAATTCCGGCCGGCCGGCCGGTTCGGCGCACAGAGACCGACCGCGGCCAGAATCGCCAGCGTGATGACCAGGTCGGGAAGATAACGCAGCGTCTGCGCCAGTTCCAGCGCGGTGAACCGCGACGACCGCATCATATAGATCGGCACCTGGCAGGCCACTGCGTACCCGGCGGCGGTCAGCCACACCCAGGTCAGGCGCTGCTTGCGGGCCAGTGACAGGGCCAGGATGCTGGCCAACACCAGCCAGCCGAGCAGTTGCACCGCGACCGGCGGGGTGGCCCACGGCGACGCCGGTGCCCACCTGGCCCAGGTCCAAGGTCCGCCCGCAAGGCCGGGAACGATGCCGTGGGTGACCGAACGACGCAACAGGTCGGCGGTCATCACCAGGTCGGTGCTCCACCGTTGCTGATCCACCACGCTCAGATAGACCACCACCCACGCGGCGGTCAGCGCCAGCGCGGCGGTCCACAGCCGCTGACCTGCCGTCCACACCGTCCGCAACGCGGCCGGCTCGCCCCGCACGTGGCACAGCAGCGCGGTAACGGCGAACGCCACGAACGGGATCACCGCAGCTTTCTCGAAGAACAGCAATCCGCCGAAGTAGACCAGCGCACCGGTGAGCGCGTAGCGCTGCCGGCCGGTGCGCACCAGCAGGACGGCATCGGCGCACACCCAGGCCAACGCGGCCAGCATCGGCAGCGAGTTCAGCGCGGCGGCCCACCACGCATAGCCCGGCACCGCCAGCGGGGTGAACAGCGCGAAGGTCAGCGGTACGAGCAGCACCGGCCGCCAGCCCAGGATGACGTAGAGGGTCCGCAACAGCGCCAACGAGACCAGTAGTTGCAGCACCACCAGGCTGATAGCCGGCCCTACCCAATTCAGCGGCGCCAGCCGGCTGATCACCCCGGCAACCAGGTAGGCAGCCGGCATGACGTGCCCGTCGTGGTCGTCGAAAAGGTAGGACGCCGACAAGAGGTGGTGGGTTCCCGCCCGGCCGATCAGGATCAAGTCGTCCCAGTAGAAGTAGCCACCGAAGGCCAGCACCGCGCGGACCACCAGCTGCAGCGCGATCAGCGCCCCCGCGGCCAGTGCGACTCGGGGGATACGAGTCGGCTGGGCGGACATATGTCCGTTCATACAGTCTCGCAGCGTCGCCGGTCGGTAGGCCCGGCACCGCAGGGTCGCCGGTATGGTGATCCGGTGCGCGCACTGGTCACCGGCGCAGCCGGGTTCATCGGCTCCACGCTGGTCGACCGCCTGGTGGGCGACGGCCACTTCGTCGTCGGCGTGGACAACTTCGCGTCCGGCCGTGCGACCAACCTCGAGCAGCTGGCCGAGCAGCCCGACTTCGTCTTCGTCGAAGCTGACATCGTGACGGCCGACCTGTCGGTGATCCTCAACGAGTACCGGCCGGAGGTGGTGTTTCACCTGGCCGCACAAATCGACGTCCGCCGCTCGGTGGCTGACCCGCAGTTCGACGCCTCGGTCAATGTGCTCGGCACGGTCCGGCTGGCCGAGGCGGCGCGCAGCGCAGGCGTGCGCAAAATTCTGCACACCTCGTCGGGCGGCTCGATCTACGGCACTCCGTCGACGTTTCCGACCGCAGAAACGGTGCCGACCGATCCCGCGTCGCCGTACGCCGCGGGCAAGGTTGCCGGCGAGATCTACCTCAACACCTTTCGACACCTGTACGGCCTGGAGTGTTCGCACATCGCGCCGGCCAACGTTTATGGCCCGCGCCAGGATCCGCACGGCGAAGCCGGCGTGGTGGCGATCTTCGCTCAGGCGCTGCTCTCGGGCAAGCCGACCAGGGTCTTCGGGGACGGATCCAATACCCGGGACTACGTTTACGTCGACGACGTAGTGGAAGCATTCGTGCGCGCCGCGGGCCCGCACGGCGGCGGTCAACGGTTCAACGTCGGCACCGGAGTGGAAACCTCAGACCGGCAGCTACATTCGGCGGTCGCGGCTGCCGTGGGGGCGCCCGACGACCCGGAGTTCCACCCACCGCGCTTGGGTGATCTGAAACGCTCGTGCCTGGACATCGGCTTGGCACACAAGGTCTTGCACTGGCAACCGCAGGTTGCCCTGGCCGACGGTGTGCAGCGCACCGTCGAGTACTTCCGCCAAGCGCATCAGGCCTGATTCGCGTCGTCCGGTGTTCGCGCCCCTTCGAGTGCGATCGCGCGCGCCAGCCGGGCATACCGCAATTCGAGGTCCTTGAAGCGTAGGTAGGCGCTCAGCGTCGTGAACACGAACGCGATGATCAACCCGTAGAGCATCAGATCGGCGCCGCGGGCCACACCAACCCAGTGCGCCACCACCGTGGTGTCGTTGGGACGCAGGATCGCATAGCCGGCCGCGAACACGAACAGCACGTAGCCGACCTTGACCCAGGCCCGCGACTGGGCTTTGGTCCGGGAGCGCAGCAGGTACACCAGCAGCGCGATGACCGCGGCGATCAGCAGTACTTGGATCCAGTTCATCGTCGCCTCCGTCGTCGCAGAAACCCGTCGAAGATGATGTTGACGCCGTTGAGCAGCGGCTGCCCTTTGGCCTTCGAGTATTCGGTGTAGAGCACCTCGACGGGCTCCTCGACTACGCGCCAGTGGTTTTCATCAACCAGCGCGACGAATTCGCTGGCGTGGCTCATGCCGCTCATGGTGATGTCCAGCCCGTCGGCGACGGTTCTGTTGAACACCCGTAGCCCGTTGTTGGTGTCGGTCAGTCCCAGCCGGCGACCGCGCGGGCTTAGCCGGGCCGCGGTTTGCAGCACCACGCGTTTGAGTAGCGGCGGCTTGCTGAATCCGGTTCGGCCGAAACGGGTTCCGATCACCACGTCGGCGTCGCCGGCCTTCAACCGGTCGACCATTGCGACGACGTCTTTGACCCGGTGCTGACCGTCGCCATCGAAGGTGACGAAGAACTGGGCTTCGGGTTGACGGCGGGCGTATTCGACGCCGGTCTGAATGGCCGCGCCCTGCCCGAGGTTGACCGGGTGACGCACCAGATGCGCCCCGGCCCGCAGCGCGATTTCGCCGGTGTCGTCGCTGCTGCCGTCGTCGACGCAGACGACGTGGTCGAACACCGAGCGGACGTCGGCGACAACCTCGCCGATAACGCCGGCTTCGTTGAAGGCTGGGATGACGATCCACACGTCGGAGAATTCCATGGCGATTCCCAACAAATTACACGCTGATCAGGTGCGCGGCCGTGCCAGCGCGCCCAGATGGACAGCGATTCCGACGACCGGGCCGCACAGCAGACCGATCACCGTGCGGGCCTGCAACGGCAACGGCAACAGCAGCAGTGACGTCGCGGTGACCGTCGCACCGACCCAGCCCAGGGCGTACGCGCGGTGCAGCCCAGCGGCCACGGTGGCCGCCCCGGTGAGCGTCAGCATGGCGATCGCCACCGCCGCGGCGGTCAGCCACGCCAGTAGCGCGCCGCTGGCGTGGTAGTCCGCCCCGAAACCGACCCGCAGCAGCCACGGACCCAGCAGCGCTGCGGCGGCCACGCCGACCGCGCCGATCACACCGACGAGCACCGCCGGCGCGAGCAGCGCACGCAGCCGATTGGTGCGTTCATCGACGAAGTGTGCGATCAAATTGCCCTGCATGGCCGTCAGCGGCACCAGCAGCGGCGCGCGAGTCAGGGTGACGGCCAGAATCACGACGCCGCCCTCGGCACCTAACTGGGCGGAGGTGGCCTTGAGCAACACCGGAAAGCCCATCACCAGAACTGCGCTGGCGCCGGCTGCGGTGATGGAGTGCGCTGCTCCCCGTAGAAAGGTCGCGGCGCCCCCGGGTGTCAGCATTCGCGCCGCCACCCGGGTCGCCGGCGAGGCGAGGATGAGCATCAACCAGGCCAGCGCGCCGGCGACGGTCGCCCACAGGAAGCCGGCCAGGCCCCAACCCACCACGAAGGTGGTGAGCGCGACCGCGACCCGGATCGCCGCGTCGGTCACCATCAGGGCACCGTACTGGGTCCACAGATTGGTGCCGGCCAACATGCCCTGCAGGGTCGCGTGCAGGCAGAATCCGGCAAGCCCGGCGCTGAGCAGCCCCACCGAGAGACCGATAGGGCCGCCGAACACCCGGCCGCTCCACAGCGGTGAGCTGGCGGCGATCACGATGGCGGCCGCCACACCGACCAGCGCGGCCACCTGCAGGGGATTAGTTCTTGCTTCACCGCGGCCGGGCACAATCTCGGTGTAGCGCACGGCGCGGACTTCTCGGGTGGTCTCCTGAAGCAGGCCGTTCGCGGCACCGGTGACCAGACCGAACGCGCCCCAGAACACCCCGAACACCGAGAAACCGGTGGGAGCCAAATCTCGGGCGGCCAGGTAGATCACCGCGTAGCCGCACAGCGCAGAGACCGCCGTCGCCACGCCGACGCGTGCGACGCTGCTGCGCGCGATCGGTCCGGTCGAGGCTCCGCTGGACGGAAGTGGAGGCATCGAAGCCGAAGCGCCGCCGACCTCGGTCACGTCGACGGCAGCCGGCGGGCCGGGACCACAGGCTTCTCCACAGTTTTGAAAATACTAAGAGGCAGCGCGCTGGTGCCGGAGGCTGCGGCCAGTATCTGAAAGACTGAGCGGCAGAGGGGAGTATTCCTCCACCGCGGTGTCGTCATCACGTCGCCCGTCATCGGACGACCGGCGCCGCGGGCCGGTGCACTCGACGGCGGAAGAGACCTCTGGTTCGTCTCACGGCCGGAGGTTGTCCGTTGCATGTGTCCGCGCTCGAATGGATCGCCACGTTGTGCCTGACCAGCGCGGTGCTGGGGTTTGACGTGGTCGTCATCGCGCGCCGGCCGCACGCGCCCACATTGAGCCGTTGCGCAGTGGCGTTGTCGGGCTACGTCGGGTTGGCCGCGGTCTTCGGTGCGTGGATCTGGCTGCATCACGGCCAGCAGTTCGGGTTGCAATTCTTTGCCGGCTGGCTGACCGAATACAGCTTGTCCATCGACAACCTGTTCATGTTCATCATCATCATGGCGGGTTTCAACGTGCCGAAGCTGTACCAGCTCAGAGCGCTGTTTTTCGGCGTCGTGATTGCATTGATCCTCCGGGGTGCGCTGATAGCGCTTGGAACGGCGGCGATTCAACGGTTCTCATGGGTGTTCTATGTGTTCGGCGCGTTCCTGCTTTACACCTCGGTCAGGTTGGCTCGCAGCTCCGGAAACGGCCATGCCGGCGGCGCAGACAACCTGGTCACCCGGTTCGCCCGTGACCGCCTGGCAACCAGTCAGGATTGGACCGGCATGAGATTTTTTGTCCGGGACGGGTCCAGGCGGGGGCTGACGCCGATCGCGATCGTGGTCCTGGCGCTCGGCGCGACTGATCTCATGTTCGCCCTCGACTCTATTCCGGCTATTTATGGACTGACCCGCGAGGCCTATTTGGTGTTCGCCGCGAACGTCTTTGCGTTGATGGGCATGCGCCAGTTGTATTTCTTGTTGGGCGGCCTGCTGAATCGGCTGGTCTACCTGTCGAAGGGTTTGGCCGTCGTGCTGTTCTTCATCGGAGTGAAGCTGGTGCTGCACGCGCTGCACGAGAACACGTTGCCGTTCGTCAACGGCGGTGTCCGCGTCGACGTACCTGAGATCTCGACGGTGCTGAGTCTCGGCGTCATCGTCGTGACCCTGTTGATCACGGCGATCGCCAGTGTGTGTGCCACCGTGCGCAGCACGCCGACGCCCGCTGAGCGGGCCGGCAACCGGTGAGCGGCGGCCGGCGCCGGACCCGTAGATCAGGCCCGGCGCTGGCCGACTTGCCTCAGTACAGCGGGATCCAGTCGCCGAAGTACCAGAACCCCCACCCACCGAACGTCGGGTTGAACACCGGTATCGCGGTGAAACCGTCGTAACCGAAGCGGCCGAAGTCGTTTCGCACCACGGCGATGTCGCGGGGTGGCCCGTCGTACCTGCGGTTCCAGCCACCGGGAGGGGGCGGACCGTTCCAACCACCGGGAGGTGGCGGTCCGTCCCAGCTGGGTGGCGGACTACCCGGCGGCGGTCCGTCGTTCCAGCCGTATCCTCTGTCCCGCGGTGGAGGCGGTGCGCCATGGTCGTGTGGACTGAAGCCGCGGGGTGCATCCCGTAACCCGGCTCCGCAGCCGATTCGGTGGACTCACTGTGGGGTATGCGCGCGCCATGGCGTTCGCCGAGTACCAAGACGAGCTGTATCAGCAGGGGCAGGCCGGCCGCCAGCCCCCCTTCCCGTTCAACTTCGCCGACTTAGAGGCCAAGGCAGCCGCGGCGATGCCACCGAAAGTGCTCGGGTACGTCGCCGGCGGCGCCGGTGACGAGCACACGCAACGGGCCAACTGCCAGGCATTCAAACGCTGGGGCCTGTATCCGCGGATGGGCATCGCGCCCGCCGAACGCGACCTGTCGGTCGAACTGTTCGGGATCAGGCTGCCCAGCCCGATCTTCATGGCCCCCATCGGAGTGATCGGGGTGTGTGCGCAGGACGGTCACGGAGACCTCGCCACAGCCCGGGCGTCTGCCCGCACCGGGGTGCCGTTCTTCGTCGGTACCCTCACGTCCGACCCGATGGAAGAGGTCGTTCCGCAGCTCGGCGCGACGCCCGGCTTCTTTCAGTTGTACACACCCCCGGACCGGGAAATGGCCGCCAGCCTCGTGCACCGCGCCGAAGCCACCGGTGTCAAAGGCATCGCGGTCACCTTGGACACCTGGGTCACCGGCTGGCGCCCCCGCGACCTGAGCGGCGGCAACTATCCGCAAGTGCCGAGTGGATGCCTGAGCAACTACACCTCGGATCCGGTTTTCCTCGCCAAGCTCAAAGCGGGCGAAGACCCCACTGAGGCTGCGGTGCGGAACCTGCCCATCTTCGGTGGCCCATTCAGGTGGGAGGACTTGGAATGGCTGCGCGCCGAAACCAGCCTGCCGCTGATGGCCAAGGGTATCTGTCACCCCGACGACGTCCGCCGCGCAAAAGACCTCGGCGTCGACGCCATCTATTGCTCAAACCACGGTGGCCGGCAAGCCAACGGCGGCCTGCCGACCCTGGACTGCCTGCCTGAAGTGCTCGAGGCCGCCGAAGGGCTGCCGGTGCTGTTCGACTCGGGAGTCCGCAGTGGCGCTGACATCATCAAGGCGCTCGCGATGGGAGCGACGGCCGTGGGCATCGGCCGTCCCTACGCCTACGGTTTGGCGCTCGGCGGTGTCGAGGGCGTCGTGCACGTGCTGCGTTCGCTGCTGGCCGAAGCCGACTTGATCATGGCCGTCGACGGTTACCCCTCGCTCAGGGACCTGACGCCGGAAGCGCTGCGCGCGGTGGCTTGAGCGGTCAGTGCCCGTCGGTCTTGAACCGTTCGAACGAGCGTTGCACCTCGGCCTCGGCGTCGGCCCGGCCCACCCACTCCGCGGCTTCCACGAACTTGCCTGGCTCCAGCGCCTTGTACTGCGAGAAGAAGTGTTTGATCTTCTCCAGTTCCAGGGCCGGAACGTCACCGATGTCGGTGATGTGCTCCCACCGAACATCTTTGGCCGGGACGCACAACACTTTCGCATCGCCGCCGGCTTCGTCGGTCATCTGGAACATCCCGACCGGACGCGCCTCCACCACGACGCCCGGGAACACCGGCTCGGGCAGCAGCACCAGAGCATCCAGCGGGTCGCCGTCCTCACCCAACGTGTCGTCGATGAAGCCGTAGTCGGTGGGGTAGACCATCGAGGTGTAGAGGTAGCGGTCCAACCGGACGCGGCCGGTTTCGTGGTCTACCTCGTACTTGTTTCGCTGCCCCTTCGGAATTTCGATGGTCACGTCGAATTGCACCGTCTGAAGCTCCTTCACGGGTCACGGATCGTCTGCTGACGTCGGAAGTCCACCCTAGTGGAGCGCTAGCCTGCACAGAACAGTTGCCGACCGCGACGGTAGATCCGCGACCGATTCGGCAGAATGGGCCAGACAGTCAGGGACAGGCAGGAGAGTCATGCGCCCCACCCGGTGGCGGCGGTCAACCCACGCGATCGTCGGGATTGGTGTGCTCGCGCTGGTGGCCGCAGTGGTGGCCGTCGTCGCGATCTTGAACAGAAGTGATCACGGCACCTCCCGCGCGCAGACCGTGCCCGCGCCGCCGGCAGCCACGGCGAGGCCGAGCATCGTTCCAGTCCTCGACACCGCCCCGATGCCGACCAATGCCGGGTTGGCCGCGACGCTGACTGCGGTGGCTAACGACCCCAACCTGGGCGTCTTCGGCGGCCGGATCACCGACGCAATGACCGCAAGACAGCTCTGGCAGCGGGCCGACGACTTACCGCTGAAGCCGGCGTCGACCAACAAAGCGCTGACCGCCGCCGCGGCGCTGCTCGCGGTGGACCTCAACTCACGGGTGACGACCAAGGTCGTCGCCGGTACGCAACCCGGGGTGATCGTCCTGGTCGGGGGCGGTGACCCGACCTTGTCGGGAGCGCCGCCCGGGCAGGACACCTGGTATCACGGTGCGGCCCGCCTCAGCGACCTTGCCGACCAGGTGCGGCGCAGCGGCGTGACGCCCACCGCGGTGCAGGTGGACACCTTCGCGTTCAGCGGTCCGACTCTGGCGCCGGGCTGGGACCCGGGCGACATCGACGGCGGCGACATCGCCCCCATCGAATCGGTAATGCTCGACGCGGGCCGCATCCAGCCGGCCACCGACCAGTCCGCCCGCTCGCGCACTCCCGCCTTAGACGCCGGGCGGGCACTGGCAGGCGCGCTGGGGGTCAACCCGGCCACGGTGACGATCGCTGCCGCCCCGGCCAACGCCCGCGAAGTGGCCGCGGTGCGCTCGGCGCCGTTGATCGAGCGGCTGGGCGAGATGATGAACGCTTCGGACAACGTGATGGCCGAATGCATCGGCCGAGAAGTGGCGGCGGCGATGCACCGGCCGCTCAGCTTCGCCGGTGCCGTCGATGCGGTGACCAACCGGCTGGCGTTGGCGCACGTCGACACCAGCCGCGACACGCTGAGGGATTCCAGCGGACTGTCGGTCGACGACCGGGTCACCGCACAGACGCTCGGTGACGTTATGCAATCGGCGGCCGGACCAGATCAGCCGGCGCTGCGTCCGCTGCTCGACGTGCTGCCCATCGCCGGGGGCAGCGGAACGCTGTCCAACCGTTTCCTCGATCCGCACGGCAACGGCCAGGCGGCGGGCTGGTTACGGGCCAAAACCGGGTCGCTGACCGCCGTCAACTCGCTGGCGGGCGTGGTCACCGACCGCAGCGGACGGGTGTTGACCTTTGCCTTCATCTCCAACGACGCCGGCCCGAGCGGCCGCACCGCGATCGATGCCCTGGCCTTCACGCTGTGGTCGTGCGGGTGCCTGACATGACGGAATCGCCAGAGTTAACCGTGGGCCGCGCCGTCGACTGGGGGTTCGCCGCCACCGTCGGTCAGCGGCTGGCCCGTCCGGCGCCGCCGTCCTCGGAATACACCCGGCGCCGGGCGATCGACGACCTCACTGGTGCCGCCAAGGCGGCCGAACCGCGGGTGCGGGATGTGACCGGTCTGGACACCAACGGAAGCGTGCCCGAAGCAAAAATTGTGGACCGGCGCCAGTGGATCCAGGCGGCGGCCGAATCGATGCGGGTGATGACGGGCGGGACGGACCGCCCGCGCGGCGTCATCAGCGGACGCATCACCGGCGCGCAGACCGGTGCGCTGCTGGCTTTCGTCTCCTCCGGCATCCTCGGGCAGTACGACCCGTTCGCCGAGAACGGCGGTTGCCTGCTGCTGGTCTATCCGAACGTCATCGCCGTCGAGCGGCAACTGCGGGTCCAGCCGTCCGACTTCCGGCTGTGGGTGTGCCTGCACGAGGTGACGCACCGCGTGCAATTTACCGCCAACACCTGGCTGACCGGCTACATGTCACAGGCGCTGGGCGTGTTGACCCGGGAGCCTGGCGACGACGTCACCCAAGTGGTGAGCCGGCTCGCCGAGTACGTCCGCGGCCGCGGCTCCTCCGACGGCAGCCCGGAGGCGCATTCGTCGGGAGTTCTGGGTCTGGTGCGCGCCGTCCAGTCGGAGCCGCAGCGCCACGCCCTCGATCAGCTGCTGGTACTGGGCACCTTGCTGGAAGGCCACGCCGATCACGTGATGGACGCCGTCGGGCCGATGGTGGTGCCGTCGGTTGCGACTATCCGCCGCCGGTTCGAGGAGCGTCGCCAACGCAAGCAACCGCCTTTGCAGCGGCTGCTGCGCGCCCTACTGGGCATCGACGCCAAGCTAAGCCAGTACACCCGTGGCAAAGCATTCGTCGACCAGGTGGTCGACCGGGTCGGCATGCAGCGCTTCAACACGGTCTGGTCGTCGCCCGAAACGCTGCCGTTGCCCGCTGAGATCGAAGACCCGCAGCGATGGATCGACCGGGTGCTGTAGCCGAGCTGTCGGCGACCGTCACGGCCTACGCCAGGACGTACGTGGCCGATGCGGATCGCTGGTGTGTGGCGCTGTCCGGCGGGCCGGACTCGTTAGCGCTCACCGCAGTAGCGGCACGGGTGCGGCCCACTATCGCGCTGGTCGTTGACCACGGCCTGCAGGCCGACTCCGCTCTCGTCGCCGCCACAGCCCGCGAGCAGGCGCTGCAGCTCGGCTGTGTCGCGGCAGAGGTGCTGCGCGTGCAGGTGGGGCCAGGCGGTGGCCCCGAGGCGGCGGCGCGCACTGCGCGTTACCGCGCGTTGGGCGCCGCGCGCGAGGACCGTCCGGTCTTGTTGGGGCACACCCTCGACGATCAGGCCGAGACTGTCTTGCTGGGATTGGGTCGCGGATCGGGCGCCCGTTCGATCGCCGGTATGCGACCGCACGACTGGCCGTGGTGTCGGCCGCTGCTCGCGGTGCGGCGCAGCGTGACCCACGCGGCGTGCGCGGAGTTGTCGGTGCAGGCCTGGCAAGATCCGCACAACACCGACCGCCGGTTCACCCGCACCCGGCTGCGCCGGGAAGTTTTGCCGTTGCTGGAGGAGGTGCTCGGCGGCGGGGTCGCTGAGGCCCTCGCCCGCACCGCGACGGCGTTACGTGAGGACACCGACCTGCTCGACACGCTGGCGGGGCAGGCGCTGGCGGCCGCCACCAACACTGCGGGTCTGGACATCGGCGCGTTGACCGCTTTGCCGGATCCCGTACGCCGCAGGGTGATTCGTGGCTGGCTGCTGGCCGCGGGTGCCACCGGTCTGACCGACAAGCAGATCCGCGGCGTCGACACCCTGGTCACCGGCTGGCGCGGGCAGGGCGGCGTGGCGGTCGGATCAACTCTGCGCAATCAGCGGCTGTTCGTCGACCGGCGGGACGGCGTCCTGACGTTGCGGCCCGAGCCGGTGTTGCCGTAGGCGGGCCGGCCGCGTTGGTTGTCCGCGCCGTAACATGGCACGCTGTGGTCGTGGCAGGGGAATCGGCCGAGCTGTATCCCGGGGACATCAAGTCGGTGCTGCTCACCCAATCCGAGATTCAACAGCGCATCGCCGAGCTGGGCGCACAGATCGGCGCAGACTATCGCGGCCTGGCAGCCGCCGGCCGTCCGGACCTGCTGCTGATCACCGTGCTCAAAGGTGCGGTGATGTTCGTTACCGACTTGGCGCGCGCCATTCCGCTGCCCACCCAGTTCGAATTCATGGCCGTCAGCTCCTACGGCATGTCAACGTCGTCCTCGGGTGTGGTGCGCATCCTCAAAGACCTCGACCGTGACATCAACGACCGCGACGTGCTGATCGTCGAGGACGTCGTCGACTCCGGGCTGACGCTGTCCTGGCTGTTGCGCAACCTGGCCACCCGGCGTCCTCGCTCGCTGCGGGTCTGCACCCTGCTTCGAAAACCAGACGCCGTCGGCGCCCACGTCGATATCGCCTACGTGGGTTTCGACATCCCCAACGAATTCGTCGTGGGCTATGGCCTCGACTACGAGGAGCGCTACCGCGATCTGCCCTACATCGGCACCTTGGACCCGAAGGTCTACCAGGAGTAGGTGTCGGAGAACAGCTCCCACACCACGGTTACCGCAAAGCTCACCGTCTGCTGACCCGGTTCCAGCGGAATGTCGGTGGCCATCGGTGCCCGCTGCGACGCTGTCGGCGACGTCATCGACGGCGCTTCGGAGATCGAAACCACCTGTCCCAGTTGCAGTCCCGACAGCCGGGCATACTGCTGGGCGCGGTTCTCGGCGTCTTGGAAAGCTCGGGCACGCGCGTCTTTCACCAACTGCGAATCGTTCTCGATGGAATAGTGCACGGAGCTGATCCGGGCGGCATCGCCGCCGGCCGTTACTACCGCGGCGAGGACGTGCGAAGCAGAGTCCAGCTTGCGGATTTTGATCTCGACGGTGTTCTCCGCCCGGTACCCGGTGACCGCTGCCGATGTGCCGTCGTATTGCGGTTGCACCGACAAGCCGATGGTCCGGACATCGTTGCGTTCGACGCCGGCGTGTTCAACGGCGTCGATGACGGCCTGCTGCCGTTGATTGCTCTGGTTGGTCGCCGAGGTGACATCGGCCGCAGTAGATTCGGTACCCACGTCGGCGGTCAACGTATCCGGGGCGCCCTGCACTTGCCCGGATCCGATCACCGTCACCTGCCGCGCAACATCGTCTTCGCCCTCGGCGGCGCATCCGGAAATCAGCGCCACGGTCAACGCAGCCATCGCACAGCAGCGCAACCGAGACCCGCTGTGGCGAAGGCATACTGTAGACCCTAGCCGGCGCAGCGCACATCCTCGGTTGCACTGGCCGAGTTGCTGCTTGCGGTGTTGGCAGCGGCTCCGCGGCCGTCGACATGCGCTCACGCCGGTCAGTTCGCCGTCTTTTTTCGGCTTGCGCTATGCGTAGCACAACCGAGGGACGCAGCAGTCGAGCCGGCGAGTCGATCATTCCGATCACCCGCATGAATTGACCGGCGACGGCAGGGTCGGTCTCCGCGGCGGTCATCACCCGATCCAAGTAGGCGTTGCTGATTCGCATCGACGTAGATCGCGGGCCGGCAACCTCCGGCAAGGCCAGGTCGGAGCCGACTGCTGTCTGCCAAGCGACCCTCACGTTGCGGGCACTGGCGCGGAAGAAGCGTCGCGGTAAACCTTGCTGTCCGCCGCGCAGACAATCCCGGAGCACGGTGGCTTCAATCGCGGCAACTGTCATGCCTTGCCCGTAGATGGGGTTGAAGCTGCAGATCGCGTCGCCGAAAACCAGTAGTCCCAGGGGTGTCCGGCGCATCTTGTCGTAGCGCCGCCAGCGGTTGGACGGAACGCGATGGCGTGCGATGTCACCGAGCGGTTCGCCGGCTCGAATGGCCTGCAGAATATGAGCTGGCGCGAAATCAGCTGCAAAGTCGAGCATCTCGGACCGATCGCTTGGTGGCTGTGATCCAGCCATGGCGCCGACACCGAACATCCACGTGTCGTTCTCGTACCTGAGTAAAGCAAACATCTTCGGCCGTCCGGGGACCGGAAACAACCCGATCATATGCTCATCGACGGCCCCGCGCTTCAGGCGGAGCAGTTGACAGGCGTAGGCCAGCTGCACGGTGAGCTCGTCCTCCGGAGGCCGGCCGTAGCCGAGTTCTTCCAGGAAGTTCGGTGCCCGAGAACCGCGGCCCGTCGCGTCAACCACAAGGTCAGCCGAAAGCGTTGTTCTCCTGATACTTTCCCGGCTGAATACCACGGCCCCGGTCACCCGTTGACGATCCGACGTTGCAGTCAATCCGACCACGTCGTGGCCCTCGAGGAAACGCACGTTCGGAATGGCCCGCACGCGCCGGCGGACATGCCATTCCAGAAGTGGCCGGCTGGCAAAGGTGATCGACATCAACTGCGCGCGTGATACTTTGCCGGACCGGACGACGGTATGTCCCGCGACCGAGATGTGCAATTTCGACAAGTCACCGTCGTCCCAGCTGGTGGCGCCGGCGGCGCACAATTCGTGAACGAAGTTGGGAAAAAGCTCGTCCAGGATCTGGGTTCCGCGGGCCTGAATGGCGTGTATTTGCCTGCCCTGCGGGACGCCTCGCCGGTTGACCGGCGCGACGGGCAGGACATCTCGTTCCACGATGGTGACTTGCTGGTAGAAGTCGGCGAGCACACGGGCGGCCAAAAGTCCGCCGATGCTGGCGCCCAGTACCAGCGCATGGGCCGGGCACGGCGCCCCCGCCATCACAGTCGGTCCATCGCCCGTGCCATCCGGGCGGTCTCGAAGTAGACCGGCTCGCGGCGTGGGCAATGCGGTCGGGGCTGCGCGAACGCGGTCCGCATGCGCTCAAGGCGAGGTCTTGACATCATGCTCGGCCAATGACGACGGGCCGAGGGTGCCGGTACGGCTGCGGCGGTGCTCAGTAGGAGCTCCGCCTCCGTGATGAGGACCGGTGCGTTCTTGTGCGGAGCGCACGAAGCTGGGCGGGGGACCGACGCGGTGCGCGCAGTCGCAACCGGGGCGGTTGTTAGGTGAGGCATGGTGAATCTCCTGCTCAGTGCTGTCAACGTGACGACCAAGTGTCGGAAAGCGACCGTCAAGCCAGCGTCAACCGATCGGCAGCCACCATTTCGGGACGCCCACTGTTACCATTGACCTGCGCAAACGGTGACCAGGAGAGACGATGACCACCGACCGATCAGGCGTGTCGGTTTCGGTTCGTGTGCTTGGGGACATACGCGTCGAGGTCGACGGCAGTACGATCGCGCTGCCGGAAAGCACGCGGGCAGTGGCGCTGCTGGGATGGTTGGCCACTCATCCCGGTTCGCGCAGCCGCTCCGAAATCGCCTCGGCGATGTGGCCTGACGTTTCAGATGCCGCCGCGCGCAGCAGCGTGCGCACCGCACTGTGGGCGCTACGCCGCGCGTTCGGTCAACACGCCGACACGGTGCTTGACACTTCACGCAACCGCATCGGACTGCGCAATGTCGAAGTGGATCTTGGTTATTTCGACGACCTGTTGGCCCGCGGCTGCATCGACGAAGCGCTAGCCGTCTCTTCGGGCGATCTGCTTGCCGGCCTTGCCGACGAATGGGCGATTCTCGCACGAGAAGCTCACCGCGACAAAATAATTGAACTGCTCAGAGACCAATCGGAGAAAGCCGCCGCGAACGGCGATTCGGCCTTGGCGATTGAGCGGGCACGTCACGCGCTGGAGTTGAACCCGCTCTCCGAAACTTGCGCCCGCCTGCTGATGCGCCGCTACGACGAAACCGACGATCGCTCGCGCGCCCTCGCGGTTTACACGCGTATCGTCGAGCGGCTCCGCCATGAACTGAAGATCGCTCCCGCGGACGAAACCTGGCAGCTGGCCGAAAAGATCCGGAGCCGCAAGCGAAGTCAACACCCGAATATCCGCGCCGGCAATGAACTGCGCCGGCTGGCCACGACTCCACTAGTCGGCCGTGACGCAGAGCTGGAAGCGGTCGCGCGAGCCTGGCGCTGCGCCCGTTCGGGCGCAGGCGGAGCGGCCATTGTCCGCGGCGCACTTGGCCTCGGAAAAACGCGGTTGATCGCCGAGCTGACTGAATTGGCCAACAACACCGGTGGCCTGACCGCGTTGGGCACTACGTCAGCGATCGGCTGTCCGCCGTACTGGCCGTGGGCCGAGTTGGGCAGTGCGCTGCTACTCGGCCTAGTGGGCGTTCCCGATGGCGAGCCGTTCACCACGGTGTTGGCTCCACTGCTACCCACTTTGATCAGCCGCGCACCTGGCTCGCCCGAATTTGAGCAGCCCGGATCACCGAGGGTTTGTTGGATCTGTTGGCCTACGCGTCGGCACAGGCACCGGTGCTGGCCGTCCTCGAAGATGTACACGCTGCACGAGGCCAGCGCAGTCGTACTCGCCCGAGCCTGCCGGCGAGTGCAGACGATGCCAGTGCTCTTGGTCTAGACGCGGCGCAACCTCCATTGACCGCCGCGCTGGCCGACGCCGAACATCAGGCGCGACACTGCGCGTCGGTGCTCGCCGATGTCAACCTGGAGCCCCTTGCGGATGCCGAAATCGCAGAGATCGCGCGTCATGCCGGACTGGCCGATGACAGTACGATCCGCACCGTAGTCGCGTCGGCCGACGGCAATGCGCTCTTGATCTCCGAGGCCTCTCCACCTCGCTTGCTGACATCGGCCTCGCCGAAGGTTGCGCTCACTGTGCGGGCCCGCGCGACCATCGCCATCAACAGCACGGCGTGCGAGGTCATGGCGGTTGCCGGACGCGTTGTGAGATTGAGGTCGCTGCGTAGGGCCGAGGCGTTTGTCGGTCCCGAATTCGACGCCATGTTCGAGGCGGCCTCCGATGCCGGATTGTTGCACATCGTCGATGGCACAATTGATTTCCGGCACGCCCTGGTGCGCGAGGCCTACTACGCCGACCTACCGCAACTGCTCCGGATCCGGCTGCACGCCGCTGCGGCGCGCGATCTCGACGAGAACTGCGGCCCCGAACTGGCCGGTGAGGCCGCCTAGCATCTCCTCACTGCCGGTGATCGGGACGGTCGGCGCGGCTTTTGGTGCGGGCGGCAAACCACGCGATGTCGCTCGGGGCACTAACCCGCGCCGAAGACTTGTCGACCGAGGCGTTGGCGCTGCAGCCCGCCAACACCAACACGGCCTTGGAATTCGCCGGTGTTGCGGCGCACCGGGGGATCGTCGACCAAGCTCAAGCGCGTTTCCAAGCCGCGGCTCAGGCGCTCGAAGCCGCCGACGACCGACTCGGGTTGGCGAGTGCCCATATCCGCTGGGCGGAGTGGAATACCGGCCCACTGTGCCGCCCCCTCGTCGCCCGAAGCGCGGTGGCTACAGCACTGGAATTGCTGGACGCCGAGGGCGTTTCGGCCTTGCCGCTGCGGCTTCAGGCCCAAGCTTTTCTGGCACTGTGCGAGGCGATGGCCGGAGACCCGGCTGCTTGTGAGCAGCTTCTGGACAGAATCGTCGCACAGTGCCGGCGACTGCCCATCGACCCGATCCGTGATGTCCGCCGTCATATCGCCCGCACACTGGCCCACATTCGACAAGGCCGTTTCCAGGAGGTCGCCGATGAAGGGCGAGCAGCCGCGGAGATCGCTCGCTCGGTCGGCCGCGTTGACTGGTTTATGGATCATTGATGAACCTGTTCCGGTGTCGCCTCGACCGGCAGCTACGGAGGCCCTGCAACTTTGGATGAAATCGGAACCGTACCCGGCGGTGCCGTCCTGCCGCTGGCTGTCGACGCCGACGTGCAGCTCGCGCGTGCGTGGCTGATGTCTCGACTCGGCCGTCATGAAGAGGCATTGCGCGTCGCCAGATCTACCCAACGAGTGGCGCAACGGATCGGTGGCCACGAACTCGCCGCGACCGCCGACGCTGAAACGGGCCGGATCCTGTTGCGCGCCGGATATTACGACGAAGCGGCCGAGCTACTCGCGCGGGCCCTGACCTTCGAAAGCGCCTCAATTGGAAGGCCTTCGGCGCGTTTGCAACGCGCAGAGGCGTTGACTCGGCTGGACCGACTCGCCGAAGCCGAAAAGGAGCTGGCGGCCACGGTCCTTGAGCCAGTCGGGCCGGCCGACTGGCCTGTCACGCTCGTCGCACGAATGGCCTACGTGCGCGGGAAAATCGCCGCCGCCAAGGGCGAACGCGAAGATGCGCAACGTCATTTGCAGCGGGCCGCCGCGGGTTGGCGCCGTCGCGCCACCGCCGTGGACGCCACTGGGTCGACTGCGGCGCTCGCTGACCTCGGGCGGCCGGTAATTGGACAGATCTGTCCGGCCGATGAACTCAAGACGGTGCTCTCCGAACTATCCCAACTCGACACCAGGAGCAGACATGCCGAGCTTTGATGATTCGACGCGAAGCTCGGCCGGACCAGAAGACGTCTGGATGCTGCTCTACGACCCGGCGCGCTTTCCCGAATGGTGGAGCGGCATCGTGTCGACCACCGCGGGCAGCGATGAGAACAACTACACCATGTTCGTGGAAGGCTATCCCGACTTCGCCATGCCGCAGACCCTGGACGCCCGACCCCAGGACAAACGGGTCACCATTTCCTGCATGGTGTCCGACTGGTGTTTCATGGCATCTCGAGCCTGCTGACGGCGGTGGCACCACAATTTCCGTACACGTCGATGTCCCCGAAGCCGAGGCCGCGCGATTGGAGATGCAGCGTGAGATCATCGCTTCGTCGTTACGCAAGCTAGGACAGCTGGCGGCGGTAAGCGGATGAACTGGTCGGACTGCGCTTCGGCCTGAATGCGGTTTAGCGGGTCCTAGGGTGTGACCACGATTTTGCAGTGCCGATCCGGGTCGGCGAGGTCGTCGAACGCTGCGCCGACGCCGTCGAGATTCACCTCGCCGGTGATCACCGGAGTCACGTCGATGTCCCCATCGGCGATGGCCCGCAGCGATTCGGCGAATTCGGCCGGGTCGTAGGCGACAACGAATTGCAGGCTGATCTCCTTGGCAATGGCGAAGAAAGGATGCACGGTGTCGGGCTGCATGCAGACACCGGCGACAACCAGTCGGGTGCCCGGCCTGGCCCGCCGCAGTACGTCGTCGACGACGCCGGGGACGCCGACGGCTTCGAACACCACCGCGGGGCGGGTGGTCTCGAAAGGTGAATTCTGCGCGGGATCGACCGTTTGGTGCGCACCCATGCGGCTGGCCAGCTCTCGTCGGATCGGTGAAAAGTCCGACGCCACAATTGTCTCCACGCCGCGGACCCTGAGCGCGGCGATGATCGCGATGCCGATCGGACCGCAGCCGATCACCAACGCCGCCTCGCCCCGTTGAATGTCGGACTTGTTGACAGCGTGCAGGCCGACCGCCATCGGCTCGGTCAGCGCGGCGCGGGTCGGGTCCAGACCGTTCGGCACGGCCAACAACAGCGGTGCCGAAAGCAGCATCCGTTCGGCGTAGCCGCCAACAGTGCTATTGGAGTAGACGATCGGCTCGAAACCCCTGTCGGACAGCAGCACCGGAATCGACGTGACCAGCGTCCCAGCCGGGTGGGTCTCGGTATCGGGCCCGGCCTCGAGCACCTCCGCGCTGAACTCATGGCCCATGAAAACGTCGCGCTGCAGGTCGACTCCGCCACCGCGGCGTCCCGACATTTCTTCGGTCAACGTAAGCACCTCGGCGCCGTGTGCCGCGAAATGCAGGTCAGTGCCGCAAATTCCGCAGCACCGCACCGCCACCAGGACCTGACCCGGTCCCGGCACCGGCTCAGGCACATCGTTGCGCACCACCATGCGCCCGTCGCGCAGCACAGAAGCGCGCATCAGTGCTGACGTGTGTTCACATCGGCCAGGAAGTCCAGCAGAAGTTCGTTGACTTCAGCCGGGCGTTCCTGCTGCAGCCAGTGCCCGGCGCCGTCGAGGATCACCTCGCGATAGGGACCGGTGACCAATTCGGTCACCCGGTCGCGGGGCGTGAAGCCCAGCACCGGGTCCTCGCCGCCGGCGACGAACAGTGCGGGCATCGTGATGGTGGGACTCACCGCCTCGGCCATGATCTGCCAGTTCCGGTCGAGGTTGCGGTACCAGTTGAGCCCCCCGGTGAAGCCGGTCCGGGTGAACTCGGCGACGTAGTGGTCGACCTCGTCGGCGCTGATCCAGTCCGGCAGGCCGTCGGGATCGGGAAGCCGGTCGATGAACCCTTCCGGACCCGGTGCGATCATCCGCATCGCCGCCGCCTGGTCGCCACCCAGTCGCAGACCGCCCATCATTCGCCGGATGGTTCGCGCGGGGTCGCTGCTGAGTTCGGCATCGGCGACACCGGGTTCCTGGAAATAGAGCATGTAGAAGAACGCTTGTCCGAAGATGGCGCGGAATGCCTGCGTGGGCGGCACCTTCCCGCGCGGCACCGGCGGCACGCTCAACCCTGCGACGGCGCTGACCCGATTGGGATGTAACTGCGCAGCAGCCCATACCACCGGTGCGCCCCAGTCGTGACCGACGAAGACGGCCCGCTGTGCACCCACGTCGTCGAGCAGGCCCACCAAGTCGGCGCTAAGTTCGTCGATGCTGTAGTCGGATACGTTTTCCGGCCTGCTGGAGCGGCCGTACCCACGCTGATCGGGCGCCAGCACGTGGTAGCCGGCCGCCGCCAACGCCGAGATCTGGTGCCGCCAGGAATAGGACAGTTCGGGGAAGCCGTGCGCCAGCACGACGACGGGGGCACCACGGTCACCGGCCTCGATTGTGTGCAATTGCACACCGTTGGTTTCGACGAACCGTTCGGCGGACGGGACAGTGTCAGGCACCTTTTCACAAAAGCACACGTCGGACCTGGCCGAGACCGGTTCGGCGGTCCCGCCGGAAAGCCGCCGGGAACAATACTTCGTTGCTCTAGCGGTAGCCTGAACTATTCCAGCGGTGTATCGGGGAAGGACCTGGCCGACCACGGCCGATGCTTGATGAACCGGAAAAACGTGATCCGCACACTCACGGCGATAGGTGTCGTGCTGTTGCTGGGCTGGTCATTCTTCTACTTCAGTGACGACACGCGCGGTTACAAGCCCGTCGACACGTCGGTGGCGATGGCTCAGATCAAGAGCGACAACGTCAAAAGCGCCCAGATCGACGACCGCGAACAGCAGCTGCGGTTGACGCTCAAAGACGGCAACCACGACACCGACGGCTCCGCCAAGGTCATCACCAAGTACCCCACCGGTTACGCCGTCCCGCTGTTCGACGCCCTCAACGGCAAGAACGACCAAGTCAGCACCGTCGTCAACCAGGGCAACATTCTGGGCTCGCTGCTGATTTACGTGTTGCCGCTGTTGCTGCTGGTCGGACTGTTCATGATGTTCTCCCGCATGCAGGGCGGCGCCCGGATGGGGTTCGGCTTCGGTAAATCGCGGGCCAAGCAACTCTCCAAAGACATGCCGAAAACCACCTTCGCCGACGTCGCCGGCGTCGACGAGGCGGTCGAGGAGCTCTACGAGATCAAAGACTTCCTGCAAAACCCCGGCCGTTACCAGGCGCTGGGCGCCAAAATCCCGCGCGGCGTGCTGCTGTACGGACCGCCGGGCACCGGCAAGACCTTGCTGGCCCGGGCCGTTGCCGGGGAGGCCGGTGTTCCCTTCTTCACCATCTCCGGCTCGGACTTCGTCGAAATGTTCGTCGGGGTCGGCGCCTCCCGGGTTCGGGACCTTTTCGAGCAGGCTAAACAGAACAGCCCGTGCATCATCTTTGTCGACGAGATCGACGCGGTGGGTCGCCAGCGTGGCGCCGGACTGGGTGGCGGGCACGACGAGCGCGAGCAGACCCTCAACCAGCTGCTGGTCGAGATGGACGGCTTTGACCCCCGCGGCGGCGTCATCCTGATCGCGGCCACCAACCGGCCCGACATCTTGGATCCGGCGTTGCTGCGCCCGGGCCGTTTCGACCGCCAAATTCCGGTGAGCAACCCCGACCTGGCTGGCCGACGTGCGGTGCTGCGGGTGCACGCCAAAGGCAAACCGATCGCCCCGGATGCGGACCTGGACGGATTGGCCAAGCGGACCGTCGGCATGACCGGCGCTGATCTGGCCAACGTGATCAACGAGTCGGCGTTGCTCACCGCACGTGAGAACGGGACAGTCATCACCGGTCCTGCTTTGGAGGAGGCGGTGGACCGGGTGATCGGTGGACCGCGCCGCAAAGGCCGGATCATCAGCGAGCAGGAGAAAAAGATCACCGCCTACCACGAGGGCGGTCACACGTTGGCGGCGTGGGCGATGCCCGACATCGACCCGGTCTACAAAGTGACGATCCTGGCGCGCGGCCGCACCGGCGGGCACGCGGTGGCGGTGCCGGAGGAAGACAAGGGCCTGCGCACCCGCTCGGAGATGATCGCCCAGCTGGTTTTCGCGATGGGGGGCCGCGCCGCCGAAGAATTGGTGTTTCGCGAGCCAACCACCGGCGCGGTGTCCGACATCGAGAAGGCGACTCAGGTAGCCCGCGCAATGGTCACCGAGTTCGGCATGAGTTCCAAACTGGGTGCGGTCAAGTACGGCACCGAACACGGCGACCCGTTCCTCGGCCGGACTATGGGCAACCAAGCTGACTACTCCCACGAGGTGGCGCGGGAGATCGACGAAGAGGTCCGCAAGCTGATCGAGGCCGCCCACACCGAGGCGTGGGAGATTCTCACCGAATACCGCGACGTGCTCGACACGTTGGCCGGCGAGCTGCTGGAGAAGGAGACGCTGCACCGCGCCGAACTGGAGGCGATCTTCGCCGACGTGGAAAAGCGGCCCAGGCTCACCGTGTTCGACGACTTCGGCGGCCGGATCCCGTCGGACAAGCCGCCGATCAAGACGCCCGGCGAATTGGCCATCGAGCGAGGTGAGCCGTGGCCCAAACCCGCGCCCGAGCCCGCGTTCAAAGCCGCGATCGCGCAGGCCAGCCAGGCCGCCGCCCAGGCCGAGACTGACCGCCCCACCAACGGCACCAACGGTTCGCGCAACGCACCCGGCGGCTCGGGCGGTGCCGGCGCCGATCGTCGCCCCACCCAACCCGATTACGGGGCGCCGGCGGGCTGGCACGCTCCCGGCTGGCCGCCGCAGCAGCCGCCCGGCCACTGGTATCCGCCGCCGCAGAACGCAGCACCGCCGAACCACTGGCCGCAGCCTCAGCAGTCCTATCCGCGTCAGCCCTACCCGCCGTATCCGCCACTGGGTCAGTCCGCGCCGGGTCAGCCAGCGCCGGATGCCGACAAGTCCCCGGATCGGCAGAGCGACGACGCGCGCCGGCCCAACCCGCCGGCGCAGGGCTGACGAAGGAGGCTTCGATGGCGCAGCCGGATCTTCGCCGCCCGGCTCAGCATGTGCCGGTGTTCGACCAGGCCCGCGTTGAAGCCGCGGTTCGCGAATTGCTCTGGGCAATCGGCGAAGACCCCAACCGGCACGGGTTGGAGGACACACCGGCCCGGGTGGCCCGCGCCTACCGGGAGATGTTCGCCGGGCTGTACACCGAGCCCGACAGCGTGCTGAACACCTTGTTCGACGAACAGCACGACGAATTGGTGATGGTCAAAGAAATACCGTTGTACTCCACCTGCGAACACCACCTGGTGGCTTTTCACGGTGTCGCACACGTCGGCTACATCCCCGGCGAGGAGGGGCGGGTGACCGGCTTGTCGAAGATCGCGCGACTGGTCGACCTCTACGCCAGACGGCCACAGGTGCAGGAGCGGTTGACCGGGCAGATAGCGGATGCGTTGATGCGCAAATTGGATCCGCGCGGGGTCATCGTGGTGCTGGAGGCCGAACATCTGTGTATGGCGATGCGCGGCGTGCGCAAGCCCGGCGCGATCACCACGACTTCGGCGGTGCGCGGACAGTTCAAAACCGACTCCGCATCCCGGGCTGAGGCGCTCGAACTCATACTGCGTAAGTGAGTGCGAGCCGCGTGCAGGTGATGGGCGTGGTCAACGTCACCGAAGACTCGTTCTCCGACGGCGGGCGTTATCTCGATCGCGACATCGCCGTCGCGCACGGGCTCGCGCTGGCTGCCGAGGGGGCCGCGATCATCGACGTCGGCGGCGAGTCGACCCGGCCCGGCGCCGTGCGCGCGGACCCGCAGCTGGAGAGCAACCGAGTGGCACCCGTCGTCAAAGCCCTTGCGGCACAAGGGGTAATGGTCAGCATCGACACCGTCCACGCGCAGGTCGCCCGAGTGGCGCTGGAAAACGGTGCGGGCATCGTCAACGACGTTTCCGGCGGGCGTGCCGACCCGAAGATGGCCAAGCTACTGGCCGAGGCGGGTGTGCCATGGATACTGATGCACTGGCGGTCGGTGTCCGCCGATCAGCCGCATCAAGTGCCGGCCTACCGCGACGTCGTGGCTGAGGTGCGCACCGAGTTGCTGGCCAGCGTCGACGAAGCGGTAGCCGCCGGCGTCGACCCGGCGAATGTGTTGATCGACCCCGGCCTGGGCTTCGCGAAGACAGCGAAACACAACTGGGCGCTGCTGCACGCGCTGCCCGAGCTGGTCGCCACCGGAATCCCGGTGTTGATCGGGGCGTCGCGCAAGCGATTCCTCGGCCGGTTGCTTGCCGGCCCCGACGGTGAGGTGAGACCGCCGGACGGACGCGAGACGGCTACCGCGACGGTTTCTGCGTTGGCCGCGCTGCACGGTGCCTGGGGGGTACGGGTGCACAACGTGCAAGCCACGGTCGATGCACTGAAGGTGGTGGCGGCATGGACTGCAGCGGAAGTTCCCGGTAACGATGGCTGACCGCATCGAATTGCGCGGCTTGACAGTCCGCGGTCGGCACGGCGTCTTCGATCACGAACGCGCCGCCGGTCAGGACTTCGTCATCGACATCACCGTGTGGATCGACCTGGCCCGGGCCGCCGTCACCGACGACCTGTCGGACACCTACGACTACGGCGCCCTGGCGCAGCGGGCGGCCGGGATCGTCGCCGGGCCACCCCGCAAACTCATCGAGACGGTGGCCGGTGAAATCGCCGAGGACGTGATGAACGACGAACGGGTGCACGCCGTCGAAGTGGCGGTGCACAAGCCACAGGCGCCGATCCCGCAGAACTTCGCCGATGTCGCCGTCGTGGCGCGACGGTCGCGTCGCGGCGGTCACGGCTCGGTGATCCCCGCCGGAGGCAGCAGCACATGAGGCGGCGATGACTGAGGTCGTGCTCTCGATCGGATCGAACTTGGGCAACCGACTGGCCCGGCTGCAGTCCGTCCTCGACGGTCTGGCCGACGCCGTGCGGGCGGTTTCGCCGGTGTACCAGACCGATCCCTGGGGTGGGATCGAACAGGGGCCGTTCCTCAACGCGGTAGTGCTCGCCGAGGATCCGGCTCTGGACGGGCAGGGCTGGTTGCGCCGGGCCCAGGAGTTCGAGCAGGCAGCTGACCGGGTCCGCGGTCAGCGGTGGGGTCCGCGCTCCTTGGACGTCGATCTGATCCGGTGCTCGCAGGGCGGCCGTGAGTTGACGTCGCGAGAGGAGGGCCTCACGTTGCCGCACCCACTGACCCACCTGCGGGCTTTCGTGATGATCCCGTGGCTGCAGGTGGAACCCGACGCTCAGCTCACCGTGGCCGGCAAGCCACGGGCCGTCGCGGAGTTGCTGGCCGAGCTCAACCCCGCTGACCGCAGCGGTGTGCGACTGACTGACCTTGCGCTTATTGCGCGGCCGACCACCGGTGACAGGTGGACCCGGGCGTCGGGACCCTGATGCGGCCGACCCGGCGGCGGGACCTGACGGTCGCCGTCTGCTGCGTTGCGGTGATCGGCTACCTGCTGGTGACGTTGTTGTACCGGTGGTTTCCGCCGATCACCATATGGACCGGGGCTTCGCTGGCCGCAGTCGCCGCGCTCGAGGCGGTATGGGGTCGCCAGGTCCGCACCAAAATCAGCGACGGTGAAATCGGTGACGGGCCCGGCCGGCTGCACCCGTTGGCGGTGGCCCGCAGCTTGCTGGCCGCCAAAGCGTCGGCATGGATGGGGGCGGTGATGCTGGGTTGGTGGGCGGCGGTGCTGGTGTATCTGCTGCCGCGCCGATCGACGATGCGGGTGGCCGCCGAGGACACCGCCGGCGCGGCGGTCGCAGCGATCAGCGCGCTGGCTCTGGCAGGTGCCGCACTATGGCTCCAACATTGCTGTAAATCACCGTCAGATCCGACCGATCAGGGTGAGGGCGCCGAGGGTTAACAGCCCTGCGAATCGCCGGTGTGCAGCGACACGGGGAGTGACCTCGGCCCGGTACAGTCAGGCCATGACCGTTCTGTCCCGCGGCGCCCGGGTACGGCGCGGCGGCCGCAGGCCGGGCTGGCTGCTGTTGACGGCGTTGCTGGTCCTCGCTATCGGGGCGAGCTCCGGACTGGTTTTCACCAATCGGGTGGAACTGCTCAAGCTCGCGGTGATCTTGGCGCTGTGGGCCGCCGTCATCGCTGCGTTCGTGTCGGTGATCTACCGCCGGCAAAGTGATGTGGACCAAGCCCGGGTGCGGGACCTGAAACTCGTTTACGACCTGCAATTGGACCGCGAGATATCGGCTCGTCGGGAATACGAGCTGACCGTGGAATCGCAGCTGCGCCGGGAGTTGGCTTCTGAGCTACGTGCCCAGGCCGCCGACGAAGTGGCCGCATTGCGCACGGAGTTGGCTGCCCTGCGCACCAATCTGGAGATTTTGTTCGAGACCGAGCTGGACCAGCGTCCTGCGCTGGAAACCGAACGGCCTACCGTCCGGAGCTACAGTGAGTGGTCGGGGACCGGCGACGGCGCAACTGCCGACTGGGTGTCCAGCAATCGGGTGACCTCGGTTCGGGCGGAAACCACCTCCGGCCGGACCGAGGAAAGCTCGATCATCGATGTGCCGGAGGAGCCGGTGCCGCGGCCGGCCTTCGTCCAAGCCGCGGGGACCGTCGATGGTGACGAGGCATACCGGCCGTCGCAGGAGTTCCGCGAATTTCATCGAGGCTCGCACTCGCGTCCGGTGGACGACGACCGTTCAGGGCCGGAGCGACCGGACAGCCGCCTGCAGCGCCATGCCCGGCGTCCGTCCGAGCCCGCACCGGCTCAGGCGGAGCCGCGCGCGGAATATCAGGACGTGCGGGTTCAATCGCAACCTGAACCGCAAACCTCGCCCCAACCGGAGCCGCAGCGGCAACCAATGAATTCCGACCGGCGGCGCGCCCCCGCCGCTGGTCAGACGGATCACCGGATTATCCTCGACGACGACTCGCCGGTCACTGATCCTCGATTGAACGGCCTGGCCCCGCCGCGCGCACAACCGCCGGAGCCACAGCCGCCGGAGCCGCCCACACCACCGACGCGGCGCGGTCGACATTCCAGTTCGGACGACGCCGAATACGAAGCCCCTCAACCGAGCATTGCGGTGCAGCAGCCGGCGGCGGCCCGTCATTCGGTGGACCGCGGCGGCGTCACCGCCGAGCCTCCGGTGCCTGCACCGCCACAGGCGTCGGCCCCCGAACCGGCGGCACGCCACCGAAGCCTGGCGGAGCTCGAGGACCGCGAGCCCGACGCCGGTCCGCCGACCGGTGGGCAATCGGTCGCGGACCTGCTGGCGCGCTTTCAGATGGAGCCCGCCGGCGGTGGTCGCCGTCGGCGCCGGGAGGAGTGAGCCGGTCTTGCGAGTGACCCGCATCGTCGCGCTGCGCGGTTAGCTGTAGAGTCACAGGGACCGTCCGGTACCCGAGTTAGCGGGACTGGAACGTACTAAGAGACTTGCGAGGGTCGTCTGCGATGGTGCAGTTCGACGGTTTGCGTCCCGCTCGGCTCAAGGTCGGCATCATCTCGGCCGGCCGGGTGGGAACCGCGCTGGGGCAGGCGCTGGAGCGGGCCGACCACGTCGTCGTGGCGTGCAGCGCCATCTCCCATGCGTCTCGGCAGCGGGCCCGGCACCGCCTGCCGGACACCCCGATCGCTCCGGTTCCTGATGTCGCTGCCGGCGCCGAACTGCTGCTGCTCGCCGTCACCGACACAGAACTTGCCGGCCTGGTGTCCGGCTTGGCCGGAACCGCGGCGGTACGGCCTCAGACGATCGTTGCCCACACATCAGGTGCCAACGGTGTCGAAATTCTGGCGCCGCTGACCCGGCAAGGCTGCACGCCCCTGGCCATTCATCCGGCGATGACGTTCGTCGGCTCGGATGAAGACGTGGCCCGGCTGCCCGGCACGTGTTTCGGTATCACCGCCGCCGACGAGGTCGGTTATGCGATCGCCCAGTCGTTGGTGCTGGAAATGGGCGGCGAGCCGTTCCGCGTGCGCGAGGACGCCCGTGCGCTGTATCACGCTGCCTTGGCCCACGCCGCCAATCACCTGGTCACCGTGCTCTCCGACGCCGCAGAAGCCCTGCGCGCCGCGCTTCGCGGTCAGGAACTGTTGGGCCAGGAGCTCGTCGGCGACCAGCCGGGAGGTATCCCCGAACGAATCCTCGGGCCATTGGCGCGCGCGGCGCTGGAAAACACGCTGCAGCGCGGTCCGGCCGCACTGACCGGTCCCATCGCCCGCGGGGACGCCGCGGCGGTGGCCGAACACCTTTCCGCGCTGAGGGAGGTCGACCCGCGGCTGGCGCAGGCTTATCGAGTCAACGCTTTGCGGACAGCCGAACGCGCCCGCGCCGGTGCCGACGTCTTCGAGGTGCTGGCCCGGTGACCGCCGCCAAGCCGCCGAAGTTTCTACCCGGCGAACTCAACCTCTATGCGACGCCGCGTGATGCCTCCGACGTCTGCCGGGCACTGCGGCGCACCGGTCGGCGGGTGATGCTCGTGCCGACCATGGGCGCACTGCACGACGGGCACATCGCGTTGGTCCGGGCGGCCAAGCGAGTCACCGGTGCGGTTGTGGTGGTGTCGATCTTCATCAACCCGCTGCAATTCGCTGCCGGTGAAGATCTCGACGCCTATCCCCGGGTGCTCGGTACCGACCTGGCGCGGCTGCGCGACGAAGGGGTCGAGGTTGCCTTCGCCCCGACGGTCGCGGCGATGTATCCCCAAGGGCCGCGAACCGCGGTCACCCCGGGCCCGCTGGGATCGGAGCTCGAAGGGGCAGCGCGGCCTTCGCATTTCGCCGGCATGCTGACCGTTGTGCTCAAGCTGCTGCAGATTGTGCAGCCGGACCAGGTGTTCTTCGGCGAGAAGGACTATCAACAGCTGGTGCTGGTGCGGCAGTTGGTCGACGACTTCAACATCGACGTGCGAGTGGTCAGCGTGCCAACCGCCCGCGAGGCCGACGGGCTGGCGATGTCGTCGCGCAACCGTTACCTCGATCCCGAGCAACGCGAGGCGGCCGCCGTGCTGTCGGCGGCGCTGGTTGCCGGCGCGTACGCCGCGCCCTCGGGCGCAGACGCAGCAGTACAGATGGCGCGGGCGGTGCTGGACGCCGTGCCGGCCATCGACGTCGACTACCTGGAAGTCCGCGACGTCATGCTGGGCCCCGCTCCCCCTGAGGGACGGGCCCGTCTGCTGGTCGCGGGCCGACTGGGCCGAATCCGACTTCTCGACAACGTGGCCATCGACATCGGCGACTCCCCCCGCAGGCAGCCGCGGGCAGTGGTCGGGTCCGAAGCATCTCGCGAAACGCATTGGAGGAACTGATGTTGCGCACCATGCTCAAGTCGAAGATTCACCGTGCCACCGTTACCCATGCGGATCTGCACTATGTGGGCTCGGTGACTATCGACGCCGATCTGATGGACGCCGCCGACCTGCTTGAGGGCGAGCAGGTGACCATCGTCGACATCGACAATGGCGCCCGGCTGGTCACTTACGCCATCACCGGGGAGCGCGGCAGCGGTGTCATCGGAATCAACGGCGCGGCAGCGCATCTCGTGCATCCGGGTGATTTGGTGATTCTGATCGCCTACGCGACGATGGAGGACGCCGAGGCACGCGCCTTCCGGCCGCGAATCGTCTTCGTCGACGCCGGCAATCGGCCGGTCGACTTGGGGCACGACCCGGCTTTCGTGCCCGCCTTGCAGCTGTCGGGAGCGCCTGAGTTGTTCTCACCACGGTCGAGTGTGCGGTAACTGTGCTGCTGGCGATCGACGTTCGCAACACGCACACCGTCGTCGGGCTGCTGTCCGGATCAAAGGAGCATGCGACGGTCGTGCAGCAGTGGCGGATCCGGACGGAGTCGGAGGCCACCGCGGACGAGCTCGCACTCACCATCGACGGCCTGATCGGTGACGACTCCGAGCGGCTCACCGGCACGGTCGCGTTGTCCACGGTCCCGTCAGTGCTGCACGAAGTGCGCCTCATGCTCGCCCAGTACTGGCCCGCAATACCACACGTTCTGATTGAACCCGGCGTGCGAACCGGTATCCCGCTGCTGGTGGACAATCCCAAAGAAGTCGGTGCAGACCGAATCGTCAACTGCCTGGCTGCTTTTCACATCTACGGCACGGCCGCCATCGTGGTCGACTTCGGCTCGTCGATCTGTGTCGACGTGGTGTCGGCAAAAGGAGAATTCTTGGGTGGCGCGATCGCGCCCGGGGTGCAGCTTTCCTCGGATGCCGCCGCCGCCCGTTCGGCCGCACTGCGCAGGGTCGAGTTAGCCCGGCCGCGTTCGGTGGTCGGTAAGAATACCGTCGAATGCATGCAGGCCGGCGCGGTTTTCGGCTTCGCCGGATTGGTTGACGGGCTGGTGCGGCGCATCCGCGAAGACGTCGACGGCTTCGCCGGCGGCCCGGACAATCCGGTCACTGTTGTCGCAACTGGCCACACCGCCCCGTTGCTGTTGCCCGAACTGCGTACGGTCGACCGGTATGACCAGCACCTGACCCTGCACGGTCTGCGACTCGTCTTCGAACGAAACCGCGACAATCAGCGCGGCCGGTTGAAGTCCGCGCGCTGACCGCACACTGGACTTGTCAGCAAACGGCTCGTCTAAGCTGGCACGTCGTGAGCTCTGCCGATTCCCCGGGCCCCGTGGCGGATCTTCCTGAACAATTCCGCATTCGCCGGGCCAAGCGGGAGCGGCTGCTGGCGGAGGGACATGATCCCTACCCGGTCGCCGTCGAGCGCACCCACAGCTTGGCGCAGATCCGTGCGGCCTATCCGGATCTGCCGGCGGACTCCACGACCGGTGACGTCGTCGGCGTCGCCGCCCGCGTGGTGTTCGTCCGAAACTCCGGGAAGCTTTGTTTCGCCACATTGCAAGACGGCGACGGCAGCCAGCTGCAGCTGATGCTCAGCCTGGCCAGCGTCGGTGAAGACGCGCTGAAGCGCTGGAAAGAAGACGTCGATATCGGCGACATCGTCTGCGCACACGGGGAGGTCATCAGTTCGCGCCGCGGTGAACTGTCCGTGCTCGCCGACTCCTGGCTGATGGCGTCGAAGTCGTTACGGCCGCTGCCCGTCGCCCACAAAGAGATGAACGAAGAGTCACGGGTGCGCCAGCGCTATGTCGACCTGATCGTCCGCCCCCAGGCGCGCGCCGTGGCCCGCCAGCGGATCGCTGTCATCCGCGCAATACGGTCGGAGTTAGAACGGCGCGGGTTCTTCGAGGTGGAAACGCCAATCTTGCAAACTCTGGCGGGTGGCGCCGCGGCACGACCGTTCGTCACTCACTCCAATGCTCTTGACATCGATCTCTACCTGCGGATCGCGCCCGAACTGTTCCTCAAGCGTTGTGTCGTCGGCGGGTTTGACAGAGTCTTCGAACTTAATCGGGTGTTTCGAAACGAAGGCGCCGATTCCACCCATTCTCCAGAATTCGTCATGCTCGAGACCTACCAGGCCTACGGCACCTATGAGGATTCGGCCGTTGTCACTCGCGAGCTCATTCAACGCGTCGCCGATGAGGCGATCGGTACCAGACAAGTCCCGCTCCCCGACGGCAGCGTCTATGACATCGACGGAGAATGGCCGTCGATACAAATGTATCCGTCGTTGTCGGAGGCACTTGGAGAGCAGTTCACGCCCGACACATCGGTTGACCACTTGCGGGCCATCGCCGAGCGGTTGGGAGTCGAGATTGTTTCCGACCGCGCTTACGGGCATGGCAAACTGGTCGAAGAACTTTGGGAACACACCGTGGGCCGCACGCTGAACGCACCCACTTTCGTCAAGGACTTCCCAGTGGAGACAACGCCTTTGACCCGACAGCATCGCAGCATTCACGGCGTCACCGAGAAATGGGATCTGTATGTGCGCGGCATCGAACTGGCCACCGGCTACTCGGAATTGATCGATCCCGTCGTGCAGCGGGAGCGGCTGGTTGCACAAGCACGCGCCGCGGCGGACGGAGACGACGAGGCGATGGCAGTCGATGAGGATTTTTTGGCGGCGCTGGAGTTTGCGATGCCGCCATGTACGGGAACCGGAATGGGTATAGATAGGTTGTTGATGGCCTTGACCGGCCTGTCAATTAGGGAGACCGTTTTGTTCCCGATTGTTCGGCCGTACAGCCACTGAACAGTTGACGTGTTATGCGCAGTGTTAGTATCGGAAGCGCGAGTTCTAATGACACCGTTTCTCTGACGGGTTACGTCGGCAGATTCTCAATCGGTTTTCACAGTGACAGCACAGGAAGAAACGCGAGGGTGGGCTAGTGGCTAAAAAAGTGACCGTCACCTTGGTCGATGATTTCGACGGTGAAGGCGCAGCCGACGAAACGGTCGAATTCGGGTTAGACGGAGTGACCTACGAGATTGACCTTTCAAGTAAGAATGCCGCGAAACTGCGCAACGACCTGAAGAAGTGGGCCGAAGCGGGGCGTCGAGTCGGGGGCCGGCGCCGCGGCCGGTCCAACTCGGGACGCGGCAGAGGCGCCATCGATCGCGAGCAGAGCGCGGCCATCCGGGAATGGGCCCGGCGCAACGGCCATAACGTGTCGACCCGCGGGCGTATCCCTGCCGACGTCATCGACGCTTTCCACGCCGCGACCTGAATCGGGGCGGTCTGCCGCGCCCTCAGCTTTCGCTCGTGGCGAACCGATCGACCTCCCGCGCCGGGATACTCTCGCAGATCTCCCACGTTGGTCTATTGCGGCTGCGTTAACCCCGCGATAAGTGCGGGGGTGTGCACCGCAAGGTTAGTGCCGCCGGGCGGCCGACCATTACAGTGGATGGCAGGTACACCGGGGCCGAGCAGGACCGCTTCGAGGCCGACCAAAGTACCGATGTGAGGGAGAGCAGGTACCGATGTTCGAACGATTTACCGACCGTGCCCGCAGGGTCGTCGTCCTGGCTCAGGAAGAGGCCCGGATGCTCAACCACAATTACATCGGAACCGAGCACATTCTTCTGGGGCTGATCCACGAAGGCGAGGGCGTCGCGGCGAAGTCGCTCGAGTCGCTGGGAATCTCGTTGGAAGGCGTCCGCAGCCAGGTCGAGGAGATCATCGGCCAGGGCCAGCAGGCGCCGTCGGGGCACATCCCGTTCACGCCGCGCGCCAAGAAGGTGCTGGAACTGTCGTTGCGTGAGGCCCTGCAGCTCGGCCACAACTACATCGGCACCGAGCACATCCTGCTGGGCCTCATCCGCGAGGGTGAGGGTGTGGCAGCGCAGGTGCTGGTCAAGTTGGGCGCTGAGCTCACCCGGGTGCGTCAGCAGGTCATCCAGCTGCTGTCGGGCTACCAGGGCAAGGAAACCGCCGAAGCGGGAACCGGCGGCCGGGGCGGAGAGTCTGGCTCTCCGTCTACGTCACTGGTCCTCGACCAGTTCGGCCGCAACCTGACCGCGGCGGCCATGGAAGGCAAGCTCGATCCGGTCATCGGCCGCGAGAAGGAAATCGAGCGGGTGATGCAGGTGTTGAGCCGGCGCACCAAGAACAACCCGGTGCTGATCGGCGAGCCCGGCGTCGGCAAGACCGCCGTGGTCGAGGGCCTGGCGCAGGCGATCGTGCACGGCGAGGTCCCTGAGACGCTGAAAGACAAGCAGCTCTACACCCTCGACCTGGGATCGCTCGTCGCCGGCTCCCGCTATCGCGGTGACTTCGAGGAGCGCCTGAAGAAGGTGCTCAAGGAGATCAACACCCGCGGCGACATCATTCTGTTCATCGACGAGCTGCACACGCTGGTCGGTGCGGGCGCCGCCGAGGGCGCGATTGACGCAGCGTCGATCCTGAAGCCCAAGCTGGCCCGCGGCGAGCTGCAGACCATCGGCGCCACCACCCTCGACGAGTACCGCAAGTACATCGAGAAGGACGCCGCCCTGGAGCGTCGCTTCCAGCCGGTGCAGGTCGGCGAGCCGACGGTGGAACACACCATTGAGATTCTCAAAGGCTTGCGTGACCGCTACGAAGCTCACCACCGGGTGTCGATCACGGACGGCGCCATGGTGGCTGCGGCCACCCTGGCCGACCGCTACATCAACGATCGGTTCCTGCCGGACAAGGCGATCGACCTGATCGACGAGGCCGGTGCGCGGATGCGGATCCGCCGGATGACCGCTCCGCCAGACCTGCGTGAGTTCGACGAGAAAATCGCCGAGGCGCGTCGGGAGAAGGAATCAGCAATCGACGCCCAAGACTTCGAGAAGGCCGCCAGTCTCCGCGACCGGGAGAAGCAACTGGTCGGTCAGCGCGCCGAGCGGGAGAAGCAGTGGCGGTCCGGTGATCTGGATGTGGTCGCCGAGGTCGACGACGAGCAGATCGCCGAGGTGCTGGGCAATTGGACCGGCATTCCGGTGTTCAAGCTCACCGAGGCGGAGACCACCCGTCTGCTGCGCATGGAAGATGAGCTGCACAAGCGGATCATCGGCCAGGAGGATGCGGTCAAAGCTGTCTCGAAGGCCATCCGGCGTACCCGTGCCGGGCTAAAGGACCCAAAGCGTCCGTCCGGTTCGTTCATCTTCGCCGGCCCGTCCGGCGTGGGTAAGACCGAGCTGTCCAAGGCGCTGGCCAACTTCTTGTTCGGTGACGACGACGCGCTCATCCAGATCGACATGGGCGAGTTCCACGACCGGTTCACCGCGTCGCGGTTGTTCGGTGCCCCGCCGGGCTACGTCGGCTACGAGGAGGGCGGCCAGCTCACCGAGAAGGTGCGGCGCAAGCCGTTCTCGGTGGTGTTGTTCGACGAGATCGAAAAGGCCCACCAGGAGATCTACAACAGCCTGTTGCAGGTCTTGGAAGACGGTCGGCTCACCGACGGTCAGGGGCGCACGGTCGACTTCAAGAACACCGTGCTGATCTTCACGTCGAACCTGGGCACCTCCGACATCTCCAAGCCGGTCGGCCTGGGCTTCACCCAGGGTGGCGGTGAGAACAACTACGAGCGGATGAAGCAAAAGGTCAACGACGAGCTGAAGAAGCACTTCCGCCCGGAGTTCCTCAACCGCATCGACGACATCATCGTCTTCCACCAGCTGACCAAGGACGAGATCATCCGGATGGTCGACTTGATGATCGAGCGCGTCGGGAAACAGCTCAAGGCCAAGGACATGGCGATGGAGCTGACCGAGAAGGCGAAGGCGTTGCTCGCCAAGCGCGGCTTCGACCCGGTGCTGGGTGCCCGTCCGTTGCGGCGCACCATCCAGCGTGAAATCGAGGATCAACTGTCGGAGAAGATTTTGTTCGATGAAGTCGGTCCCGGACAGCTGGTCACGGTGGACGTGGACAACTGGGACGGCGAAAGCGCCGGTGAGGATGCGGTGTTCACCTTCACCGGATCCCGCAAGCCTGCCGATCCCACTGAGCCGCTGGCGAGCGCCGGCGCCCACGCCGCTGGTGGCTCGGCGTCCACCGGGCGGTAACGCCAACGAGAAAGGGGCGGTCACCCGGCGACGGGTGGCCGCCTTTTTCGTCCGTTCGATCAGTCGCCGGACTGGTTTGCCTGCCAACGTGATTCGATCCACCGCCCAGCTTCCAGTAGGCTATCGCCGCGAGCCATGTCGCGGCGAACAAGCCGACGATCGCCAAGCCGGCATTATTCAGGTTGATGCCGCTGATCCATGCGGTGACCGGATCATTCCACTTCAGATCGTCGTGCAGGATCGACACCAGTTCGATCGACCCAATCAACACCGCTACCGCGATCGACAACCCGGTGATCGCGAGGTTGTAATAGATCTTGCGCAGCGGCTGCATGAACGCCCAGTCATAAGCGACCGTCATCAGCAGGCCGTCCAGGCTGTCCATCAGACTCATACCGGCCGCGAACAACAACGGCAGCACCAGGACGGCGTACCAGGGCAAGCCGGCCGCAGCGCCGGTGCCGGCGAGCGCCAACAGCGCCACCTCGGTGGCGGTGTCGAACCCGAGGCCGAACAACAGCCCTACCGGGTAGATGTGCGCCGGGCGTTTGATGCGGTCCATGAAGGGCCGCAGCAGGCGGGCAAGGAATCCCCGGCCGTTCAACGCTGCTTCCAGCTCCTCTTCAGAGTAGGAGCCGCGCCCAAGTCGAGTGAACACCCGCCAGATACTGACCAGAGCAACGATGTTCATGACCGCGATGAGGTACAGGAACAGGCCGGACGCCAGCGTTCCGGCGAAGCCGAGGGCATGCCGCGTCGGTGAATCGTCATCGACCAGAGTGCGGACCGCATGAGCACCGACGATGACCAGCAGGGCCAGCACCAGCACGATGGTGGAATGTCCCATCGCGAACCAGAACCCGACCGAATTCGGCTTGCTCGTCGCACCCCGCAGTCCTCTTCGGGCCGCATCGTCACCGTGCGTCATCAGCTTGCGAGTGGTGTTGTCGATCGCAGCGATGTGGTCGGCGTCGAATGCATGCCGCAGGCCGAAAAGATAAGCGGTCGCGCCCAATCCGACTCCGAAGATCTGGCTGCCGGCCCGGAAGTGCTGCGGCGCGATCACCAGAGTCAGGGTCGCGAAACCCAGTAGGTGCATCAGCGCTATCACGCCGAGCAATACACCGATCTCGATGCGGTCATGACGATTCCACGTCGATGACAGCCTGCTGCGCACAGCCACGGCCTAGCGTTCGGCGGGCAGCAGTGCGAAAACCTGTTTGATGAGCTGCAGCATCCAGCCGGTCACTTTGGGTCCGTGATCCCGTGGCCAATTCAGCTGAAAGCTCAGCACCCACGGCTGGCCCGTCTTGTCCACGGCGTACCAACTGAACGTCAGATCGCCGGGCAGTCCACCGGCTTTAGCGCCGAGATAGGGCCATTCGTTGCGATTGAGGTCGATGCCGGGTACTGCGGCCAAGATCTGACGCACCGGCGCAGCTTCGCCCACCGCGAGGCGCTGAAGTGCTGCGTGCACCCGGCACACATCCTCGGCGCTGCCGTACCACTCCACGCCGTAACCGGAGGCGGGCACATGAGCCCGGGTCGGGTCGGGTTCGTAGGGAACCGAATCGACTCGCGCAAGCAGTTCTGCGCGCTCGGCCGGTCCGGCTTTCTGCCACTGCTGGCGCAGGTCTGGCCGGCCCCAGCCGATGGAGAACAGGTCATGCATGGTGGGAAACGGCGTCATGCTGGGCGGGTCGTGGTGACCGGTCGCGACGAGCGCTTGATCGACGGCTTCGGTGCCCACCTTGCCGATCAGCAGATCGGTGGCCATGTTGTCGCTCGTCGCGATCATCTTCTCGGCAGCGGTGCGCACCGAAACATGGGCGCCCTCTGGCAGTCTGTCCAGGCCTGAGGAGCCCACCGCCTTCGCCCTTGCGGTGACCAGGAGCTCGTCGTCCCAGGACACTGTTCTGGCTTTGACTGCTTCGGCCACGGCGTAGAGCACGTACAGCTTAAAGATGGAAGCCAATGGCAGCGATAGGCCGGCGTTGGTGCCGGCTACCCGTTCGCAGTGGCCGTCATCGATCCGGGCGGCCTGGTAGGCATAGCGGGCGCCCGTCTTGCCCAAGGTGGCGTCGACGTCGCGCCAAGACGAGATCTTCGGCGTCTCGGTGGTGACGTCGAATCGGTCGGCCAAGGTGTCGTCGTTGGTGTGGATCCTGATGTCCTGGCGCGCACCATAGGAACTAGTGAGGTGCAGCGTCGCCGCGCCGGCGCTCACGTCGACACCGTTCACAGCGAACGGGCGGTCCCACCACAGCTCCTCCATCGTGTGGTCAACTGAATCGACCAGGTCAGGTGCGGCCAGAGTGCGAACACCGACCGGGCCGATAGGCCAGTCGGAATTGAGCATGTCCACCGTCTGCTGGGCACGTAAGCCGGGCGGAGTTCTGATGTCGATCCGCGGCCCCGGGTTCGCGGCGTTGGCCGAGGGGGCAGGGGGCGTGGCGCAGCCGGATGCCAGGGCGGCGACCAGTGCCGTTGCGGCACTCATCGCGAAGAGCCGGCGCGGATCCCGCTGCGAATCAGGCCGTCGGCTTGGTCCCGGCAACTTCAAGCACAACCTCGAATTCCAGCAGTGACGCGCCGGTGGCCACGGGGTTGGCCCGGTGGCCGGCGTGCGCCTCGATGGCCGGGCCGGTGGCCCACGCCTGAAACGCCTCTTCGGACTCCCACTGAGTGACGACGAAGTAGCGGTCCTCGCCTTTGGTCGGGCGCAGCAACTGGAAGCCGAGAAAGCCCGGCTGGCTGTCAACGGCGTGCGCGCGATGAGCGAAGCGCTTCTCCAATTCGGGCCCCGCGTCCGGCGGCACCTCGATTGCGTTGATCTTCACCACTGGCATGCGGCTAGGTTACCGTGCCCGATGTGCTCACCGAACTGCTGACCCATCGGGGAGGAGAGGGTGACCCACTGGTCTTGGTGCACGGGCTGATGGGCCGGGGCAGCACGTGGACGCGTCAGCTCCCCTGGCTGACCCGGCTGGGAGCGGTGTACACCTACGACGCGCCATGGCACCGCGGTCGCGACGTATCCGATCCACACCCGATCAGCACCGAACGCTTCGTCGCCGACTTGAATGACGCGGTGAACGTACTCGAGAAGCCGGTTCGGTTGATCGGACACTCGATGGGTGCGCTGCACTCCTGGTGCCTGGCCGCTGAGCGTCCGGGTTTGGTTTCGGCGTTGGTGGTGGAGGACATGGCGCCGAATTTCCGCGGCCGCACCACCGGCCCGTGGGAGCCCTGGCTGCGCAGCCTGCCCGACGAATTCCACACTGCCGAACAGGTTTTCGCTGAGTTCGGCCAAATTGCCGGGCGATATTTCTTGGAAGCGTTCGATCGGACCGAGACCGGTTGGCGACTGCACGGCCACACCGCGCGGTGGATCGAGATCGCCGCTGAGTGGGGTACCCGCGACTACTGGGACCAGTGGCGGGAAGCACGGGTGCCCACGCTGCTCATCGAGGCGGACGAATCCGTCACCCCAGCAGGGCAGATGCGTCAGATGCACGAACGCGGTTACTGTACAGCGTATTTGAAGGTTCCGAATACGGGGCACCTCGTTCACGATGAGGCGCCGCAGTACTACCAGGCCGCCGTCGAATCCTTCATCACAACGCATTAGCCTTCTTCGCCGGCTAACGCGAACCGGCCGTCGGCCGTCAACGCAACCAGGCCGTCGGCCAACAACGAATCCAGCGCCCGCTCCCGTTGCGTGGTATCGCTGAGCCACGCCACATCGAGCTCCACCTTTGTCACTGGAATTGGGCTGGCGCGCAACACGTCCAGCAAGCATCCGCGCACCTGCCGGTCAGTACCTGCGTAGCGCTGGAGACGCCGGCCCGGCGAGGTGGCCGGCGGGTAACCGGCGTCCCGCCAACGACAACGGGACAGCGGACACAGGCCGCAGCGGGGGGCGCGTGCGGTGCACACGATTGCACCCAGCTCCATGAGTGCTGCGGAGAATTGCGGCGCCGTTGGGTCGTCGGGCAGCAGCGCAATCACGTCGGCGTGGTCGCGCACCGCCGACGCGGCACCGGCGTCGGCGCGGCCGTGCACCGATCGCGCCACCACCCGTCGAACGTTGGTGTCCACCACCGGAACCGCCTGACGGTAGGCGAAACATGCGATCGCTCTTGCGGTGTAACTGCCGACACCAGGCAGGGTCAGCAGAGTGTCGACGTCATCGGGAACCACGTCGTCGTAATCTCGCGCGATCACGATGGCGCACTCATGCAAGCGCTTGGCGCGTCGTGGATAGCCCAGTTTGCCCCACGCACGCAACACATCTGCCGCGCTGGCGCAAGCAGTCGCCGACGCTGTTGGCCAGCGCGCAACCCAGTCTTTCCACACCGGTAAGACTCTGGCCACCGGCGTCTGCTGCAGCATGAATTCGCTCACCATGACCTGCCAAGGGCTGACACCGGAAGCGCGCCAGGGCAAGTCCCGACGCGCCCGGTCGTACCAGCCCAGAAGCTCACTGGGGCAGACAGTCATCGGCCGGTAGGGCAAGATGACGACCATGGCCGATCGGAACCCGGTGACCGCATGGAAAGCACTCAAAGAGGGTAACGAGCGCTTCATCGCAGGCGCCGCAGAGCATCCCGACCAGAGTGTCGAGCATCGTGCCGGCCTGACTTCCGGCCAGCAGCCGTTCGCCGCGGTGTTGGGCTGCTCGGACAGCCGAGCACCGGTCGAAATCATCTTCGACCAGGGGTTGGGTGACCTCTTCGTCATCCGCACCGCGGGTCAGGTGCTCGACGCCGCGGTGCTGGGGTCGTTGGAATTCGGCGTCGGCGTTTTGCAGGTGCCGCTGATCGTGGTGTTGGGTCACCGCAGTTGCGGTGCGGTCAAAGCAACGCTGGCCACAGTCGACGGCGGTGACATGCCCGGCGGCTACGTGCGCGATCTGGTGGAACGGGTGACGCCGTCGGTGCTGGCGGGCCGCCGCGACGGCCTCACCACCCCGGAGGAGTTCGAGGCCCGGCACGCCACCGAAACGGCGGCGCAGCTGCTGGCCCGGTCGGTGACCATCGCCGAAAACGTAGCGGCGGGCACCTTAGCGGTGGTCGGCGCCACTTACGACCTGGCCGACGGCCGGGTGGTGCTGCACGACCACTTCGGTGACATCGGCTCAGCCGCCTGACTCTGGCACGCGACACGCCGACAGCGGTCGGCCGCCCAGCAATGACCTGGGCTTACCGTGTGATTGTGCTGGATCTTGAACCGCATGGCCCTCTGCCGCCGGAGATCTACTGGCGACGCCGCGGATTGGCGTTGGGCATTGCGGTCGTCGTCATCGGAATCATCATCGCAATCATCGTCGCCGTCTTCGGCGGCAGCGCCGGCGCAAACACCAGCGGGGGCAAGCAGGCCGCCCCGACGGCCCAGGCGCACAGTCCAATCGTGCAGCCGGGGGTGCAGGCTCCCGCGCCGGCCCCTGATGCGCAGGCGCCGCCGGTGACACCCACCGCTGCGGTGCAGCCGCCGCCGATCCTCAAGGAAGGCGATGACTGCCCCGACTCCACGCTGGCGGTCAAGGGTTTGACCAATCAGCCCCAGTACGCCATCGGTGACCAGCCGAAATTCGTGATGGTCGTAACCAACATCGGGCTGGTGGGCTGCAAGCGTGACGTCGGGGCAGCGGTGCTGGCGGCCTACGTGTATTCGCTGGACAACAAGCGGTTGTGGTCGAACCTGGACTGCGCACCGTCCAACGAGACCTTGGTGAAGACGTTCTCGCCGGGTGAGCAGGTGACGACCGCAGTGACTTGGACCGGTATGGGTTCGGCTCCGCAATGTCCGCTGCCGCGCCAGCCCATCGGCGCCGGCACCTACAACCTGGTTGTGCAGCTGGGCAATTTGAGATCGCTACCCGTGCCGTTCATAATGGTTGATGCATCCGCACCGGGCGTGCCGCCGCCAGCGGGAATCGCGCCGCCGCCGCTTCCGCCCCAGGCGTCGCCGCCGATGCAGCCCGGCAACTGAGCCGCGACTGCCCCAACACTCAACTGAGTGGGTCGGTGATCGTCGATTCCGCCAGTTGCGACAAACCCTCGCGCACATGCCGGGACCACATGGCGCCGATGCCGTCCACTGACTCCAGATCGGTCGCGCTGGCCGCCAGCAGACCCTGCAGTGAGCCGAACGATCGCACCAGTAGGTCGAGGTGGGCGAACTGCAGGCGTGGGATCACCGCCATCGCACGGTAGCCGCGCGCGTTCAGCGCCGAATCCTGAGCCTCGGCCGTCGAGGGATATCCGAAAACCTTAGCCAGCAAGGTGAAGTCGAGCAGGTCGGTGTCGGAAAGGGTGTCCAGCTCGTCGAGCGTGGCCGCGATCTGCTCCGCCGACGGCGGATCCGGGTTCGCGTGGTAGTCGCGCACGATCAGCTCGCGCGCGGTGTCGTTTCCGCCGAGCAGTTCCTCGAGCTGCAGCCGGAGCTGACGCCCGTCGGTGCCCAATTCGACCGCATCGCTGTCGATCACCAAGCCGATGCGGCGAACCAGTTCAAGCCGTTGCACGACCGTCACCACGTCGTGCAGCGTGACGAAGTCTTCGATCTCGGCCCGCGACAGTTGGCGGTTCACCTCGTCGAGGCGTGCTTTGTAACGGTCCAGGGTGGCGATGGCCTGGTTGGCTCGGGACAGGATGGTCGCCGAATCGGCCACCACGTGCCGTTCACCGGCGACGTAGACGGTCACGATGTTCATCGAGTGACTGACCGAGATCACCGGATAACCGGTTTGAATGGCGGCTCGTTCGGCCGAACGATGCCGGGTGCCCGATTCGTCTGTGGGTATCGACGGGTCGGGGACCAGCTGCACGTTGGCGCGCACGATGCGGCTGCCGTCGGTGGACAGCACGACGGCGCCGTCCATTTTCGACAGCTCGCGCAGCCGGGTAGGCGCATAGCGCACATCCAGCGAGAAACCGCCGTCACAGATCGCTTCCACGTTGTCGTCGTAGCCGAGCACGATCAAGGCGCCGGTGCGGCCACGCAGGATGCGCTCCAGCCCGTCGCGCAAGGCGGTGCCCGGGGCCAGGCGGCTGACCGTTTCACGCAACGTCGGGCGGGCGATCGGCGCGGCGCCGTTCGCACTAGTCGTGACTGCCGGGTTCATCGCCCATCATTGTGCGCTTTGCCGGCGCCGCGGGCAGCCTGTCCCACCAGATACAGCGGGGGTGGCCGCTGCGGACGACGATCAGCGGGTTGCAGCAGGTGCTCGAGCGCCGCCACGATGTTGGCCGCCTCCAACGCCTGCATCCCGGCGGGCACCGCGCCGCAACCGGACGGAATCAGTGCTGTGGTGAACCCCTGCCGAGCCGCCTCGGTCAGCCGGCGTTCCATGCCGGTTACCCGCCGCAAGTCTCCGGCCAGACCGACCTCACCGATGACCACCGTAGTGGTGGGCAGCGGCGTATCGGCGTAAGCGGAAGCCAGCGCGACCGCGACCGCGAGGTCCGTCGACGGATCGGTCAGCCGCATGCCGCCGACGGTGGACAGGTAGATGTCGTTGACTCCGACTGGCAGCCGGGCGTGCTTTTCCAGCACGGCGGTTATGACCGCTGCGCGGGCGTGATCAATACCGCTGACCGCTCGGCGCGGGGACCCGCCCGCCGGAGTGGCCAGCAGCGCCTGAACTTCGCCGATGAGGGGACGCTTCCCGTCGAGCGTCACCGTAATCGCGGTGCCCGGCACCGGCTGCGGTCGCTGTTCTGAGAACAGTCCGGACGGGTCGGTGACCTCTTCGATGCCAGTTTCGGAAAGTACGAAGCAGCCGACTTCGTCACCGGCACCGAACCGGTTTTTCACACCGCGAACCATCCGCAGCGCGGAACTGCGGTCGCCTTCGAAATGGAGCACCACGTCGACGAGGTGCTCGAGCGAGCGCGGACCGGCGATGGCGCCGTCCTTGGTGACATGACCGACCAGGACGATGGCGACCGCGCCGGCTTTGGCGGCAGCGGTCAGCCCAGTGGTGACAGCACGGACCTGGGTGACCCCGCCGGTGACACCGTCGACCTCGGTCGTGGAGATGGTCTGCACCGAGTCGACGATGACGAGCGTCGGCCGCACCGCTTCGATGTGGGCCAAGACCGCGTCGAGGTTCGATTCAGCCGACAGGTAAACCTCGTCGTGGCTGCACCCAGTCCGGTCGGCGCGCATCCGGATCTGTCCCGTGGATTCTTCACCGGATATGTACAGCGCGCGTCGTCCCGCTTCGGCCCACTGGTGTGCCGCCTTGAGCAACAGCGTCGACTTCCCCACTCCGGGATCGCCGGCCAGCAGTGTCACGGAGCCGGGCACGAATCCGCCGCCGAGCACCCGATCAAGCTCACCGATCCCGGTCGGGCAGTGCCGAGACTGGTGCGGCGCGACGGAGTTGAGTGAGACCGCCGGCGAGCCAGGCCGGACAGCACCGCGGGAGGTAGCCACTACCGTCGTTTCGTCGACAGTGCCCCAGGTGCCGCATTCCAGGCAGCGGCCCACCCATTTAGCGGTGACGTGCCGGCATTCCGAGCAGCGGTATTCAGAGCGCGCTTTGGCCACGCCGTGACCGTAACGGGCGGGTCCGACAAATCGACCGACGACAAGCCGACCGACGACAAGCCGACCGACGACAAGCCGACCGTCGAGCAGCCGGATTGTTAACGATGCGGGGCCGGTGCCGGCCGTTGTCCTGCTGATCCCGCTTCGCCGGCTGCGATGGGAACGTTGAGGCTGACGCTGCCGGCACGCTCGAAGTCGAACACGAACGGGTAGGTCAGGCCGTTGGTGATGGGTTTGGTCAGCGCCACGGTCGCCTTGGATGCAGTGGCCGCCTCTGCGGTGTCAAGCGCTTTGATGTCCTGGCCGGCGCGGTCGCCCACGATCAGCGCACCACCGGCCGGCAATCCGGTGTCACCGGTCAGCGTCACCGTGGCAACGTCGCTGGTGACGCGGGTCAGTTTGTCGGGGACATCCTGTGACTGGTTGGTGGCTTCGAACACCAGCTCGACGGGTTGGCCGGGCCGCAGGAAATCACTGGTCTGCTCGGCGCGCAGATACACGTTGCGCAGGGCCAGCGCTCCGACCTGTCCAGCCGCACCGTTGACGGCCGGTTCCTGCATGGAAGTCTGCGCGATCTGGCCGGCGCCGCAGCCGCTCACCGCCGACACGCAGGTGGTTGCGGCGAGGCCGGCAACCACCGCCATGATCCGGCGACGCACCGGCAGGCGGTTGTTGAAGCGGATCACTGAAGAAGCCTCCTGATCGGCCTTCTGCTTGGCCACTGCGGTTCGACTATGCACAGTAGTAGGAGGGCCGGCGCGGCGGTAGCCGAGGGCCCCGAAATAGGCCTCGAGTAGGCCCCGAAGTAGGCGTTGAAGTGGGCGGCAAGTGGGCTGGCCCACAGTGCGCAAGGGTCTGTTGCGGGGTGCGATGAGCGCCCGGGCCGGAGCACCACAGGCTTGGCCTCTTGCATGGATTTCCTCGCATGTCAACCCCCTTTCTTCCTCGCCGGTGCCTCTGACCTGCATAGTTGGTCCCCGCGCAGTCGCGGCGCGTGTTAGGATGGAGTATCGAAAGGGGCTCGAATCAGATGATTTTCAAGGTCGGAGACACCGTTGTCTATCCACATCACGGTGCTGCGTTGATTGAGGCTATCGAAACTCGGACCATCAAAGGCGAGCAGAAGGAATATCTCGTCCTGAAGGTGGCCCAGGGAGACCTCACCGTTCGAGTACCCGCCGACAATGCCGAGTACGTCGGTGTCCGTGACGTGGTTGGCGAGGAGGGCCTGGACAAGGTCTTCCAGGTGCTGAGGGCCCCGCACACCGAGGAGCCGACCAACTGGTCCCGCCGCTATAAGGCAAACCTGGAGAAGCTGGCTTCCGGCGATGTGCACAAGGTCGCCGAGGTGGTGCGTGACCTGTGGCGTCGTGACCAGGAGCGCGGTCTGTCCGCCGGCGAGAAGCGCATGCTGGCCAAGGCCCGGCAGATCCTCGTCGGTGAGCTCGCTCTGGCGGAGAACACCGACGACGCAAAGGCGGAGACCATCCTCGACGAGGTGTTGGCCGCCGCTTCCTGACGCGTTGAGGATCGAGTGGTCGGGGGAGTAAACACCGTCACTGCGGTGGTCCCGGCTGCGGGTTCGGGTGAGCGGTTAGCCGCCGGTATACCAAAGGCTTTCTACCGTCTCCACGGGCGCACGCTGCTCGAACGGGCCGTCGACGGCTTGGTGGCGTCCGGTGTCGTCGACCACGTCGTGGTCGCTGTGCCCGCTGACCGCCTCGACGAGGCCAAACTGGCCCTGGGCGATACGGCCGAGGTGGTCGCCGGCGGAGCGGACCGCCGCGAATCAGTACGGCTCGGTCTGGCAGTCGCCGGGAAATCGCGGTTCGTTCTCGTTCATGACGCGGCACGGGCGCTGACGCCGCCGCAGCTGATCGTCCGGGTGGTCGAAGCGCTGGCCGCCGGCCAGGAGGCGGTGGTGCCGGCACTGCCGGTGCCGGACACGATCAAAGCTGTCGACGCCCACGGAATGGTCGTGAGCACCCCGGAGCGGGCCGCGCTCAGGGCCGTCCAGACGCCGCAGGGGTTCGCCGCCGACCTGCTGGTGCGCGCCTACCAGTGCGCCGGGAGGGCCGACTTCACCGACGATGCGTCGCTGATCGAGCACCTCGGGGGACGGGTGTATGTAGTCGACGGGGATCCGTTGGCTTTCAAAATCACTCACCCGCTGGATCTGAAGCTGGCCCAAGCGATCGTCGACCGTTGACCGCGCTGCCGAGAATCGGTCTGGGCACCGACGTGCATCCGATCGAGCAGGGCCGACCCTGCTGGCTGCTGGGCCTGCTGTTCTCCGACGCCGACGGCTGCAGCGGCCATTCCGACGGTGATGTGGCCGTGCACGCGCTGTGCGACGCGCTGCTGTCGGCGGCCGGTTTGGGCGATATTGGTGGCGTATTCGGAGTCGGCGATCCGCGCTGGGCCGGCGTGAGCGGTGCCGACATGCTGCGCCACGTCCGCGATTTGCTGCGGAGCAACGGCTGGCGGCCGGGCAACGCCGCCGTACAGGTGATCGGCAATCGGCCGAAGCTGGGCCCACGCCGCGCTGAGGCCCAACAGCTGCTCTCGAACCTGCTGGACGCCCCGGTGTCGGTGTCAGCCACCACCACCGATGGCCTCGGGCTCACCGGCCGCGGCGAAGGGCTGGCCGCCATCGCTACCGCCTTGGTGGTCGAGATCTAGTCGGGCGCGGCGAACCCGTCCCCGCCGGTAAGCTGGCACGTCGTGACCGATCGGGCTCAGCTGCGGCTGCATGACACGGCAACCGGCGCCGTGCGTGATTTCGTTCCGGTACGGTCCGGGCACGTATCTATCTACCTGTGCGGCGCCACCGTGCAAGGTCTGCCGCACATCGGTCACGTCCGTAGCGGGGTAGCCTTCGACATCCTGCGCCGCTGGCTGGCCGCGCGTGGTTGCGATGTCGCGTTCGTCCGCAACATCACTGACATCGACGACAAAATCCTCAACAAAGCCGCTGCCGCCTGCCGACCCTGGTGGGAATGGGCCGCAACCTACGAGCGTGCCTTCACCGCCGCCTATGACGCACTTGGGGTGCTGCCCCCCTCAGCCGAGCCGCGGGCCACCGGTCACATCACCCAGATGGTTGAGCTGATCGAGCGATTGATCAACACCGGCCACGCCTACACAGATCTTCGGGAAGGCGGTGGCGACGTCTACTTCGACGTGCTCAGCTACCCCGAGTACGGCCAGCTGTCCGGGCACAAGATCGGTGACGTCCACCAGGGCGAGGGCGTCGCGACCGGGAAACGCGATCAGCGTGATTTCACTCTCTGGAAAGGCGCCAAACCCAATGAGCCGTCCTGGCCGACACCGTGGGGCCGCGGGCGTCCCGGTTGGCACCTGGAATGCTCGGCGATGGCTCGCACCTACCTGGGCGCCGAGTTCGATATTCACTGCGGTGGCATGGATTTGATCTTCCCGCACCACGAGAACGAGATCGCTCAGAGCCGAGCCGCCGGAGACGCCTTCGCCCGGTACTGGTTGCATAACGGCTGGGTCACCATGGGCGGCGAGAAGATGAGCAAGTCGCTGGGCAATGTGCTGTCGATACCGGCAATGCTGGAGCGGGTGCGGCCCAGCGAACTGCGTTACTACCTGGGCAGCGCGCATTACCGCTCGATGCTGGAGTTCTCCGAAGCCGCGTTGCATGACGCGGTGAACGCATACTCCGGCATCGAGGACTTTCTGCACCGGGTGCGCAGCCGCGTCGGCGCGGTGGCCTCCGGCCACTGGACGCCGCGGTTTGCCGCAGCGCTCGACGACGACTTGTCTGTGCCGATCGCGTTGGCCGAAGTTCATCACGCACGCGCGGACGGCAACCGGGCGCTCGACGCCGGTGACCATGAGGGGGCCCTGCACAGCGCTGAGGCCATCCGCGCGATGATGGCCGTTTTGGGCTGTGATCCCCTCGACGAGCGGTGGGAGTCTCGCGACGAAACCTCGGCGGCGCTGGCAGCGGTGGATGTGCTGGTGGAAGCCGAGATCCGGCGCCGTGAGCAGGCCCGCGAGCAGCGCGACTGGGCACTGGCCGACGAGATCCGCAACCGCCTTAAAGACGCGGGGATCGAGGTCACCGACACCGCCGACGGACCGCAGTGGTCGCTGGGCATTCAAGGCAGCAGCCAAACCGATGCCCGGTAACTCGCGGCGCCGCGGGGCGATACGCAAACCCGGTACCAAGAAGGGCGCCACGGTCGGCTCGGGCGGCCAGCGTCGCCGCGGGCTCGAGGGTCGTGGCCCGACACCACCGGCGCACCTGCGGCCCCAGCACCCCGCGGCCAAGCGGGCCCGATCTCAGCCGCACCGGCCCGCGAAACGCAGCGACGAGCACGAGAACGTGTTGGGCCGCAACCCGGTATTGGAATGCCTGCGCGCCGGAGTCCCGGCCACTGCGCTGTACGTCGCCCTCGGCGCCGAAGCCGACGAACGGCTGACCGAGTCGGTCTCTCGCGCCGCGGACTCGGGTATCGCAATCCTGGAGGTGCCGCGCACCGATCTGGACCGGCTCACCGCGAACGGCCTGCATCAAGGCGTCGCGTTGCAGGTGCCGCCGTACGACTACGCCCACCCCGACGATCTGCTGACCGCGGCCCAGGAGTCGCCGCCCGCGTTGATCGTCGCCCTGGACAACATCTCTGATCCTCGCAACCTCGGTGCGGTCGTGCGGTCGGTGGCCGCCTTCGGCGGCCACGGCGTGGTGATCCCTCAGCGACGTTCTGCATCGGTGACTGCGGTGGCCTGGCGCACCAGCGCCGGCGCCGCTGCCCGGCTGCCGGTCGCGCGCGCCACCAATTTGACTCGAACGCTGAAGGATTGGGCTGACCGCGGTCTGCAGATCGTCGGGCTCGACGCCGACGGTGAGACCATGCTCGACCAGTTGAACGGCACCGACCCGCTGGTCGTCGTCGTGGGGTCCGAAGGGAAAGGGCTGTCGCGACTGGTGCGCCAGAACTGTGACGCGGTGGTGTCGATCCCGATGGCGGGTTCGGCGGAATCGTTGAACGCGTCGGTGGCCGCCGGGGTGGTGCTTGCCGAAATCGCCCGCCAGCGCCGCAGTTGAGCAACCTGTCCAGCCGGGCGGCCCGAGTGGCGGCGCTGGCGCTGGCCGGCATCGCGATTGTGGTGGCGCCCCCGGCTGCGCTGGGCGCAGCGGACAGTTTCGATCTTCAGGCGCATGCCGGCGGCCGCGGAGCGGCGACGGGAGAATCGTTGCGGGCCTTCGCCAAGTCCCTCGAGCTCGGCGTCAGCACCCTGGAATTCGACATCAACATCACCAGGGACCATCAACCTCTGGTCTGGCACGACCCGACGATCGCGCCGGACCGGTGTGACGACACCGGGCCTGCGTTCCCCGGCGATCCGCAGTACCCCTATGTCGGAAAAGCCGTGCACGATCTGACCGTAATTGAGATCCGCACCCTGGACTGCGGGAAGCCCGACACTGCGTTCCCCCGCGCTGAGGTGGTGTCGGGCAACAGGATTGCCACACTGGACGAGGTGTTCGCGTTGACCGACTCCTACCGCGCCGACGTTCGCTACAACATCGAAACCAAATTGCAGGCCGACCAACCGCAGCTGTCCGCCGGCCCGCAGGAGTTCGTCGATGTCATCTTGGCGGCCGTCCGGTCGGCGGGCAAGACCGACCGAGTGGAGATTCAAAGCTTCGACTGGCGCACGTTGCGGTTGGTCCGACAGGCTGACCCGTCGATTCCGTTGGTAGCGTTGTGGAATCGGCACACTTGGGCGCCGGGCTCGCCGTGGCTGGCCGGTGTGGACCCGAGCGTCGTCGGTGACCCGGTGGTCGGCGCGACGATGGTCGGGGCCGGCACCGTTTCGCCCGACTACACCCTGGTCACCGGCAGGCCGTTCGTTGATCACGCGCACGCGTTGGGTTTGCAAGTCATTCCGTGGACTGTCGACGACGCGGCGGCCATGCGCGAGCAGATCGCCGACGGCGCCGACGGCATCATCACCGATTACCCTGCGTTGTTGCGATCCGTGCTGGCCGATCTCGGGATGCCGTTGCCGCCGGCATACCACCGCAGCTAGATGCCGATCAGTCGTGCGCCGGCCCACAGCGCCAGCACCGCGACCACCAGTGCCGGCGGCGTAGTGCACAGCCCGAGCCTGGTGTACTCGCCGACGCTCGCGTCGACGTCGTACTGGCGCAGTACCCGACGCCACAACAGGTTGGACAGCGATCCCACGTAGGTCAGGTTGGGGCCGATGTTCACCCCGATCAGGACCGCCAGCACGGCCAGCGGCCCGCTGGCCGACACCAGCGGCAGCATCACCAAGGTGGCGGGCAGGTTGTTGACGATGTTGGCCAGCACCGCGGCCCCCGACGCCATAGCCCAGCAACGCGAGCAATCCGGAGCCGGCCGGAACCACCGCGTGCATGCCGCCGGCCAGGCCGTTGCGCATGACGGCCTGCACCACCACGCCCAACGCCAAGACGAACAACAAGAAGGGCACGTTGACCGCCCGCAGGATCTGCGGCGGGGTGGTGCGTCGATGCAGCAGGCTGCGCACGGCCAGCGCCGACGCACCGGCCAGCGCCGCCCAGGCCGGCGCGATACCGACGGCCTCGGCGACCGCGAAACCGATCAACGTCAATGTCACCACGATGAGAACGAATACCGGTGGACGTGGTGCCGGTCCGGCGTCCGGCTCGGGCGCCGCACGCAGGTCGCGGGCGAAGAACCAGCGGAAGACCACGTACACGGTCAGGATCGTGGCAACCCACGGCAGCGCCATCAGCAAGGCGAACTTGGTGAACGACAAGTCGGCGGTGTGGTAGGCGAGCAGGTTCGTCAGGTTCGACACCGGCAGTAGTAGCGAGGCGGCATTGGCCAGGTGCGCACTGGCGTACGCGTGCGGGCGCACCGGCGCCCGCAGCCGGCGAACCGTGGCCAGCACCACCGGTGTGAGCAGCACGACTGTGGCGTCAAGGCTGAGTGCCGCGGTGATCACGGCGGCGATGACGAACACCCGGCGCAGCAGCCCGTGCGAGTCCGGGCGACCCCGGGCCATTGCCGCCCCGGCCGCCTCGAACAGGCCCTCGTCGTCACACAGTTTGGCCAGTACCAACACCGCACCGAGGAATGCGACGACCGGTGACAGCCGGGCGGCCTCGACGAGGGCTTCGTGCGTTGAGATGGCGCCCGCGGCGATCAGGATCAGGACGGCCGGGACGGCGGCGAACGCCTCGGGCCAGCCTTGTGGGCGCGCGACGGCAAACCCGAGAACCACAGCCAGCAACGCCAGAGCCAGCAGCAGGGTCAAGTCAGCCCCACGGGTCTTCGCGTCGAAACACCGTCGGCAGGTGCAGAGCCACCCCGTCCTGGGCGGCCAGCTCGTCGAGGACGCGGATCGACACGTCCAGGTCATCGGTTGCGAAGGGCAGGGCCCGCAACGGTTTTGACAACGGCCGGAAGAAGTCGTCCCAGTGGATCAACACCACCCGGCGAGCGCCGACGGCACGCACGGTCTCGGCCCAATACTCGGCGATGTAGCGGCGCGGCTGCACACCGAGCTGGCCGACACCCAGATACACCACCTCGGCGCGTTGACCGGTCAGTGCACCTTTGACGTATCCTGCGCTGCCCTGGATAAGCATCCGACGCTCCGACGGCCGGTGATGGATCAGCGTCGACCATGCTTCGCCACACCGGTAGGCCGACACCCTGACCGGCGGCCTCACCGGCGCGCCGATCACACCGGGAAACCGGTCCGGCGGTGAGTGTTGTGACTGCAGCAGCGTCACATCGAATGCGCCCAACCGGATCGGCTCACCATGCTTAGCCACGATCAGCCGGTCTTCGGGCAGGCCGTAACCGCGGCCGACGTTCGCCGCCGACTCGCCACCGACCAGGTGCGCTCCGGTGCGGTCAGCCACCAGCGGAGAGTCCAGTACGTGGTCGATGTGGGTGTGCACCGGGACGACGGCTTGCAGCCGGGTGACTTGGGCGCGGGCCAAGCACCCGTCGACGCGCGGCTCCGACGGTGACACCTTGCCGGCGGCTACCTGCAGCAGGCCGGGGCGGGAGAAGTAGCCGTCCGTCATCAGCGCGGCCGAGCCATCGTCGAGCAGCAGCGTGGCCACCCCCAGCCAGGTCACCCGCAGGGTGTGCCCGAGGTGGCGGCAGGAACATCGAACCGGTCCGAGTACTGGCTCAACTCGGGACGCCCGGGTTTGATCCGCATCAGCGGAACGCCTTTACTTCCACTCCGCCGGTTGCCAGCCGATCCCGCACCGCCGCGGCGATCTGGACGGCACCGGGCGAATCGCCGTGCACACAGACCGATTCCACCGTCACCGCGATTTGCGACCCGTCGGCGGCCACAACTTGCCCGCCGGTCACCATGGCCGCCACCCGTTCCGCGATGGCGACCGGATCGTGCAGCACCGCACCCGGTTCGCGCCGCGACACCAGCCGGCCATCAGGCCGGTAGGCGCGGTCGGCGAAGGCCTCCGGCACTGTGCGCAGCCCGCGCGCGCTGGCCTCGTGGAAAAACACCGAGCCGGCCAGACCCAGCACCGGCAGCCCCGGGTCCACCATCTGTACTGCTTCGGCGACGGCGGCCGCCTGTTCCCGGTTGGCGACGATCGTGTTGTACAGCGCTCCATGAGGCTTGACGTAGGACACCGTGGTACCGACGGCCCGCGCCAGCGCCTGCAAGGCACCGATCTGATAGACGACGTCAGCGATCAGGTCTTCGGTGGTGACATCGATGAAGCGTCTGCCGAACCCGGCCAGATCCCGGTAGCTCACCTGGGCGCCGACGGCCACGCCCCGCTCAGCGGCAGCCCGGCAGACCCGCAACAGGCCGGCCGGGTCGCCGGCGTGAAAACCGCACGCGACGTTGGCGCTCGTGACGACACCGAGCATGGCGTCGTCGTCACCGAGTCGCCAGACACCGAAGCCTTCGCCCAAATCGGCGTTCAGGTCGACGGAGGCCACAGGCGTTAGCTTATAGGCGCGGGAGGCCGGCCAACTGGGCCGATCAGAACAACGTAACCAGCGCGATTCCGCCGAGCAGCAGCACCGCGCCCAGTGCACGCGCTGGTGTGATTGCGTGCTGCGGCACGTGCAGCCAGCCGAAGTGGTCGATGACCACCGACGTGATGACGTTCGCGCTGACAGTGAACGCCGCGAAGGGTCCGGCACCTACCCGGTCGACGAACAGCAGACCGGCCAGCACGGCGACTGCCCCGACGACGCCGCCCAACGGCGCCCACCATGGCATCGCCGCGACGGACGCGGCAGAGGGCAGCGGTCGGGGAAAGACCGCTGCAACAACGAGAAAGACCGCGACGATCAACCCGAACGACACCAGTGAAGCCAGCCACGGGTTGACCAGAGAAGTGCGCAATACCGCGTTCATCGGCACACCGATCGCCTGAAGCACCCCCCGAGGGCGATGAACGGGAACAACCACAGCAGGGTGACTGACTGCATCTCTCCAACTTTCTTCAAAGCAGACTTCCCCTTGGAGTCCTGACGCCGGTACCGAATCATTTTCGCGACGACAGGTGGCGAACGGTAGCCTCACCGGGCATGAAGGCAACGCCGCGACGCCGCGCCACCCTCGCGTCGCTGGCCGCCGAACTGAAGGTATCCCGCACCACCATCTCGAACGCCTACAACAGGCCGGACCAGCTTTCGGCGGACCTGCGCGAACGGGTGCTGGCCACGGCGCGTCGGATGGGCTATCCCGGTCCGGACCCGGTGGCTCGATCATTGCGCACCCGCAAGGCCGGGGCGGTCGGTCTGGTGACGACCGAACCGCTGACATATTCGTTCAGTGACCCCGCCGCACTGGATTTCGTTGCCGGAGTGGCGCAGTCATGTGAGGAGTTGGGCCAGGGACTGCTGCTGGTCGCGGTCGGGCCCAGCCGCAGCGTCGCCGACGGGACGGCGGCTGTGCTGGCGTCCGGTGTCGACGGTTTCGTGGTGTACTCGCTGTCCGAGGACGATCCCTACCTGCAAGTGGTGCTGCAGCGGCGGCTTCCGGTGGTGGTGGTCGACCAGCCCAAAGACGTCGCAGGTGTGTGCAGAGTCGGGATCGACGACCGCAAGGCGATGCGTGAGCTCGCCGATCACGTTGTCGGACTGGGTCATCGGGAGATCGGTTTGCTCACGATGCGGTTGAGCCGGGACCGGCGGCAGGGGCTTGTCGACGCCGAACGGCTGAAGTCGCCGAAATTCCATGTGCAGCGCGAACGCATCAAGGGTGTCCGCGATGCGATGATCGCCGCCCGGCTCGATCCGGAAGCGCTGACGGTGGTTGAAAGCTATGAGCACGGGCCGGATGCCGGCGGCAGCGCCGCGGCGGTGGCGCTGGCAGCGAATCCGCGGATCACCGCTTTGATGTGCACTGCCGACGTCTTGGCGCTGTCGGCGATGGATTACCTACGCTCGCGCGGAATCTATGCGCCAGGTCAGATGACGGTCACCGGCTTCGACGGTGTGTCCGCGGCGATCAGCCGCGGTCTGACCACGGTCGCGCAGTCCAGCCTGCAAAAGGGCCGCCGGGCCGGCGAATTGCTGCAGAAACCGCCGCGCTCGGGCATACCGGTCGATGAGGAGCTGCCCACCGAGCTGATCCGGGGACGTACCGCGGGCCCGCCGGCCTGAGGCGTCATTCCGCCGGGGCGGCCCCGTCGCCGATCAGCAACCGGACCGCCAGGTCGAGCCGCTTGCTGACGTCGGTCGCCGAGGCGCGCCGGGTGAGCCAGGCCAACAGGTTCGACAACCACACATCCGAGATCACCCGCGCGATGTGGTACTGGTCCTCGGTCGGGTCACCGTCACTCATCGCGCGCGCGAACATCGAATCGATCAGTTTCTCGACGTGGTCGACCTCGCTTGCCGCCGAGGCGTCGGCAAAGACATAGGCCCGCGTCATCGCTTCAGTCAGCAGCGGGTTGCGCTGCATGGCGCGGTTGAGCTTGCTGACCATGAAGTGCAGCCGCTGATACGGCGTTCCGCCCGGCAGCGAAGAGCGGTCCGTCTTGGCGTCGATGCGCTCGAACTCCCGGCCCAGCGCCGACACCAACAGATGCACCTTCGACGGGAAGTACCGGTACAGCGTGCCGACCGCCACATCGGCGCGGTCGGCCACGGCGCGCATCTGCACCGCCTCGTACCCGCCTTTGGAGGCGATCGCCATCGTGGCGTCCAGGATGCGCTTGCGCCGCTCGCGCTGAGCTTCGGAGCCGAGTTCGGATTCCGTCAAAACCGCCACGTTCATGACCTCACGCGGTTGCGCGCTGGACACGCGGCCCGACTCTGCATTCGCTGGCGACGACATCTGGGGAACAGCTCCTTCGTATTGCGATTTCGCCGTGGCGATCGCAAGCGCGGCGGAGCCGAGCGCAGCGGGTCGCCACTATCCAACCCCGTGGCGATCGCAAGCGCGGCGGAGCCGAGCGCAGCGGGTCGCCACTATCCAACCCCGTGGCGATCGCAAGCGCGGCGGAGCCGAGCGCAGCGGGTCGCCACCGGATACCCCGAAACGATACGCAAGCCGAGCATGGATTTCTCACCTCCGTGCCGCCGGGCAACTGGGTTGTGCTGCTGCGATGCGTTCGACTTGACCGTCGATCGCTGGCACTATTAGAACACGTTCTAGTCCCGATCAGCGGTTCAGTGCCGGGCGGCGACTTGTCGCACGGAGGCCAGACCACTTCTGAGGAGTCGATTGTGGCACCGACCATCACCGACGAACAGCTTGCGGCGCGCCGGCTGGTGCGTGACTGGGCGGCTGGTTCGCAGGCCACCGCCGCAATCCGCGACGTCGAACAAGGCAAGCCGCAGGCCTGGCGGCCGGTGTATGAGGGGCTGGCGGCGCTCGGGACCTTCGGCGTGGCCGTCGCGGAAGAAGCGGGTGGCGCCGGCGGCAGCGCGGCAGATCTCTGCGCCATGGTCGACGAAGCCGCCAAGGCGCTGGTGCCAGGTCCCGTCGCCACCACCGCGCTGGCGACCTTGGTGATCTCCGACACAACGCTGCTGGGCGCGCTGGCTTCCGGTGCGCGGGTAGCCGGTGTGGCGCTGCCGGGAGCCGCGAACATTCGGTTCGATCCCGCCGCGTCCACCGCGTCGGGGACGGTGCCGTGGGTGGCGGGCGCCGCGCCCGACGGTGTGCTGCTGCTCCCGGCAGATGGGCAGTGGCTGATCGTGGACGCAGCTGACGACGGTGTCAGCATCGAGCCGCTGAAAGCCACCGACTTCTCCCGGCCGCTGGCCCGGGTGGTGCTGCGGTCGGCGCCGGCCGGCGTGGTCACCGCGTCGCCGGGCCGGGTGGAGGATCTGGCGGCCGCGGTGCTGGCTGCCGAGGCGGCCGGTATCAGCCGCTGGGCGCTGGACGCCGCCGTCGCTTACGCAGGAGTTCGCGAGCAGTTCGGCAAACCGATCGGCAGCTTTCAGGCGGTCAAGCACATCTGCGCCGAGATGCTGTGCCGCGCCGAGCAGGCGGCGGTGGTGGCCGCCGACGCCGCCCGTGCCGCGGCCGACCCGGACGAACGGCAGCTGTCCATAGCGGCGGCCATTGCCGCGAGCCTCGGCATCGAGGCGGCCAAGGCCAACGTGAAGGACTGCATCCAGGTGCTCGGCGGCATCGGCATCACCTGGGAGCACGACGCCCACCTCTACCTGCGCCGGGCTTACGGCATCGGGCAGTTCCTCGGCGGGTCGGCGCGCTGGCTGCGACGCACCGCCGCGCTGACCCGCGACGGTGTCCGTCGCCGGCTGGACTTTGATCTTCGTGACCTGCCCGACCTGGACGGACTGCGCCCGCAGGTCGCCGCAGCGGTTGCCCGGGTCGCCGCGCTGCCGGAAGCGGAGCGCCAGCCGGCGCTGGCCGAGGCGGGTTTGCTGGCACCGCATTGGCCGCCGCCGTACGGGCGCGGCGCCGGACCCGCTGAGCAGCTGCTGATCGATCAGGAGTTGTCGGCTGCCAGGGTGATACGCCCGGACCTGGTCATCGGCTGGTGGGCCGCGCCGACCATCCTCGAGCACGGCACACCCGAGCAGGTGCAGCGTTTCGTGCCGGCGACGCTGCGCGGCGAGATCTTCTGGTGTCAGCTGTTCTCCGAACCGGGGGCCGGCTCGGATCTGGCGTCGCTGCGAACAAAAGCAGTGCGCGTCGACGGCGGGTGGCAGCTAACCGGGCAGAAAGTGTGGACGTCGTCGGCGCACAAGGCGCAGTGGGGTGTGTGCCTGGCCCGTACCGACCCAAACGCTCCAAAACATAAAGGCATCAGCTACTTCCTGCTCGACATGAGCTCGCCGGGCATCTTGATCCGGCCCCTGCGGGAAATCACCGGCGATGCGCTGTTCAACGAGGTTTTCCTGGAAGAGGTCTTCGTGCCCGACGAGCTGGTGGTCGGCGCCGTGAACGACGGCTGGCGGCTGGCGCGCACCACGCTGGCCAACGAGCGCGTGGCGATGGCGGCCGGCACCGCGCTGGGCAATCCGATGGAAGAGCTGCTCGCCCAGATCTCTGAAGCGACCGGCGGGGAGCTGGACACAGCCCAACAGGACCGTCTGGCACAGCTGATCGTCACCGCGCAAACCGGGGCGCTGCTCGACCAGCGGATCGCGCAACTGGCGGTCGGCGGCAAAGACCCGGGCGCAGAATCCAGCGTGCGCAAACTGATCGGCGTACGGTACCGCCAGGCGCTGGCCGAGTACCGGATGGACATCTCCGATGGCGCCGGTGCGGTCGAGGACGAGCTGGTACACGACTTCCTCAACACCCGGTGTCTGACGATCGCCGGTGGCACCGAGCAAATTCTGCTCACGGTGGCCGCTGAACGGCTGCTGGGCCTGCCGCGCTAACTTCGCGGGTCGGTCATTCGTCGTAGGTCACTTCGACGGAATCGGTTTGCGGACGGGACTGGCAGGCCAGGATCAGGCCGTCGTCGAGGTCCTGCTGCTCGAGGACGTCGTTGACTTCCATCTGCACCCGGCCCTTGCGCAGGGTGCACGCGCAGGCGCCGCAGTGGCCCTCCCGGCAGGAGAACGGCGCGTCCAGTCCGCGGTCGAGCAGCACATCGAGCAGTTTGGCGGCGCGCGGCCAGGACACCGTGTGAGTTTCTCCGTCGAGTTCCACCACCGCGGTCGCCGGCGGCTCGTCACCTTCGGATGTTTCGATTCTGACCGCCGCGAACGGATCGGTATCCAGCGACCGGAACACCTCGATGTGGATCCGCGCAGCGGGCACGTGCAGTGCTTCCAGCGCGTCGCGCGCGGACACCATGAACGGCCCCGGTCCGCAGATGAAGGCGTGCCGGTCGGCGTAGGGAGCGGCCAGTCTGGTCAGCGCCGCCACGCTGGGCAGGCCCTGCAGTGACTCCAGCCAGTGCACGACGGTCAGCCGGTCGGGGAACTTGGCGGCCAGCTCGCGCAGGGCGTCGCCGAATATCACCGAGCGGTCGTCACGGTTGGCATAGACCAGCACGATGTGCCCGCCGCCCTGCGACAGCGCGGACTTGCAGATCGACATGATCGGGGTGATCCCGCTGCCGGCGGCCAGCAGCAGGAAGTCGTCGTCGAGTGTCTTGGGCACGAAGGTGCCTGACGGCGCGAGCACATGGATGCGCATGCCGGGGCGGGCGTTGTCGCACAGCCACCTCGACGCGTAGCCGTCGGCGGTCCGTTTGACCGTGACGGTCAACGCGTCATCAGTGAAGGGCGAGCTGCACAGGGAGTAGCAGCGCGCCACCGACCCGGTGCGGTCGCTGGGGACCCGCAGCGTCAGGAATTGTCCGGGCGCATAGCGCAACCGCTCCGCAGGTATCAGCGGCCCTTCCGGACCGCCTGGGACCTGGAAGACCAGCGACCGCGCGTCTTCGGTCTCGACGACGACGTCGGCGACCTCCAATTCGAGCACGTGGCTGCCGAGCGGCTCGTCGGGAACGGCGTCGGTCACCACCAGACCCTCTCTCCTGTCACAACTAGAACAGGTTACAGAAAAGCGTCTCCCCAGCGCTACCAGGTGCAGGAATACGCTGCTCGACACAAATCGGAACGTGTTCTAGTCTCGTTTGTTAAGCCCGCACTCCTGGAGGAACAGTGACGTCCATTCAACAACGTGACGCGCAGTCAGTCCTAGCCGGTATCGACGATCTGCTGCCCCAGTTGCGGGAGCGTGCCCAGTCGACCGAAGATCTACGGCGGCTGCCCGAGGAGACGGTCAAGGCCCTCGACCAGGTCGGTTTCTTCACTCTGCTGCAGCCCGAGCAGTGGGGCGGTCTGCAGTGCGATCCCGCACTGTTCTACGAGGCGGTGCGCCGGATCGCCAGTGCGTGCGGATCCACCGGCTGGGTCAGTTCGATCATCGGCGTGCACAACTGGCATCTGGCGCTGTTCGACCAGCAGGCCCAAGAAGAGGTTTGGGGCGAGGACCCGACGGTGCGGGTGTCGTCCTCGTATGCCCCGATGGGTGCCGGTGTCGTCACTGACGGCGGCTACCTGGTGAACGGCGCGTGGAACTGGTCGTCTGGCTGCGATCACGCCACGTGGGCGTTCCTGGGCGGCCCAGTCATCAAGGACGGCCGGCCGGTCGACTTCGGTAGTTTCTTGATTCCGCGCAGCGAGTATCGCATCGACGACGTCTGGCATGTCGTCGGTTTGCGTGGTACCGGCAGCAACACCGTCGTGGTCAAGGACGTCTTCGTGCCCCGGCACCGGTTTTTGTCCTACAAGGCGATGAACGACGGGACCGCCGGGGGGTTCCGGACCAACACTGCGCCAGTTTACAAAATGCCTTGGGGCACAATGCATCCCACGACCATTTCGGCGCCTATCGTCGGCATGGCCTACGGCGCCTACCAGGCGCACGTCGAGCACCAGGGCAAGCGGGTACGGGCGGCGTTCGCCGGCGAGAAAGCCAAAGACGACCCGTTCGCGAAAGTGCGGATCGCCGAGGCAGCCAGTGACATCGACGCGGCCTGGCGGCAGCTGATCGGCAACGTCAGCGATGAATACGCAACACTGGCCGCCGGCAAGGAGATCCCGTTCGATCTGCGCGCCCGGGCACGACGGGATCAGGTTCGGGCCACCGGGCGGGCCATCTCGTCGATTGACCGGTTGTTCGAAGCGTCCGGCGCTACGGCGCTGAACAATGACGCGCCGGTGCAACGGTTCTGGCGCGACGCGCATGCCGGGCGGGTGCACGCCGCCAACGATCCCGAGCGTGCATACGTCATCTTCGGCAATCACGAGTTCGGGTTGCCGCCCGGCGACACGATGGTGTGATGCCGCCCGCGACGATGCAGAGCAAGCGATGAGGAGGAGCGGCGCTTAATTGACCGCGATTGAAGAACTGACCTTTGAGTCGACATCGCGCTACGCGCAGGTCGACGTCGAGGGTCCGCTCAGACTGCACTATCACGAGGCCGGCATAGGCAACCCGCAGACCGTCGTGTTGTTGCATGGCGGCGGACCCGGCGCGTCGAGCTGGACAAACTTCTCGCGCAACATCGCTGTGCTGGCCGAGCACTTCCACGTCCTGGCCGTCGACCAGCCCGGCTACGGCCACTCGGACAAGCGTACCGAGCACGGGCAGTTCAACCGTTACGCCGCAACAGCTTTGAAAGGTCTGTTCGACCAGCTGGGCTTGGGCCGCGTTCCGTTGGTGGGCAATTCACTGGGTGGCGGCACCGCGGTGCGGTTCGCGCTGGACTATCCGGACCGGGCCGGGCGACTGGTACTGATGGGTCCGGGCGGGTTGAGCGTCAACCTGTTCGCACCCGATCCCACCGAGGGCGTCAAGCGGCTCGGGAAATTCTCGATGCAACCCACCCGGGAGAACCTCGAAGCGTTTCTGCGGGTGATGGTCTACGACCAGAAGCTGATCACCCAGGAGCTGATCGATCAGCGTTTCGCGCTGGCCAGCACACCGGAATCGATTGCGGCCACCATTGCGATGGGAAAGTCGTTCTCCGCAGCCGATTTCGAGGCCGGCATGATGTGGCGTGAAGTGTACCGGCTACGGCAGCCGATTCTGCTGATCTGGGGACGCGAGGATCGGGTCAACCCGCTGGACGGCGCGTTGGTCGCGCTGAAGACCATCCCCCGCGCACAATTGCACGTATTCGGGCAATGTGGGCACTGGGCGCAGGTGGAGAAGTTCGACGAATTCAACAGACTGACCATCGATTTCTTGGGAGGTGCGCGATGAGCATTCGTTCGTTGGGCTACCTGCGCATCGAGGCCACCAATGTGGCCGCCTGGCGCGAGTACGGACTCAAAGTCCTTGGCATGATCGAAGGCAAAGGGACGACCGACGGCGGGCTGTATCTGCGGATGGATGACTTCCCGGCCCGGCTGGTGATCGTTCCTGGCGAGCACGACCGGCTCAGCGAAGCCGGCTGGGAGTGCGCGAACGCCGGAGGGCTGCAAGAAATACGCAACCGACTCGACGTCGAGGGCACCCCCTACAAAGAGGCCACCGCGGCGGAACTGGCCGACCGACGGGTCGACGAAATGATCCGTTTTCACGACCCGTCGGGCAACTGCCTGGAGGTCTTCCACGGTGCCGCGCTGGAGCACCGCCGTGTCGTCAGCCCGTACGGGCACAAATTCGTCACCGGCGAGCAGGGTCTAGGTCACGTGGTGCTGTCCACCCGCGACGACGAAGAGTCGCTGCACTTCTACCGGGATGTCCTTGGCTTCAAGTTGCGCGACTCGATGCGGTTGCCGCCCCAGTTGGTGGGCCGGCCCGCCGACGGGGCGCCGGCGTGGCTGCGCTTTTTCGGGTGCAACCCGCGCCATCACAGCCTGGCCTTCATGCCGGCACCGACGCCCAGTGGCATCGTGCACCTGATGATCGAAGTCGAGCAGGCCGACGACGTCGGCCTGTGCCTAGACCGCGCGCTGCGCCGCAAGGTACCGATGTCGGCGACGCTGGGTCGCCACGTCAACGACCTGATGCTGTCCTTCTACATGAAGACGCCGAGCGGCTTCGACGTTGAGTTCGGTTGTGAGGGAAGGCGAGTTGACGACATCGATTGGATCGCGCGGGAGAGCACCGCGGTAAGCCTGTGGGGTCATGACTTCTCTGTGGGCTTTCGCGGCTAGCCGCGGCGGAGCTATGCCTGAGCCGATCGACTCGCGCACGTTCCGAAATGTGCTGGGCCAGTTCTGCACCGGAATCACCATCATCACCACCGTGCACGACGATGTGGCGGTCGGCTTCGCTTGCCAGTCGTTCGCGGCTTTGTCGCTCGAGCCACCGCTGGTGTTGTTCTGCCCGACGAAGGTGTCCCGGTCATGGCGAGCGATCGAGGCCAGCGGCAAATTCTGTGTCAATGTGCTTACCGAGGCGCAAAAACCCGTCTCGGCGCGATTCGGCTCGAGGGAGCCCGACAAGTTCGCCGGCATCGATTGGAGTGCCTCACCGTTGGGATCGCCGATCATCGACGGTTCGCTGTCCTACATCGACTGCACGGTGGCCTCGGTCCACGACGGTGGCGACCACTATCTGGTGATCGGCGCGGTGCAGTCGCTGTCGGAGGTGCCGATGATCAAACCGCGGCCGCTGTTGTTCTATCGCGGCGATTACACCGGCATCGAACCCGACAAGACGACGCCGGCGCAGTGGCGTGACGACCTGGAGGCGTTCCTGACGACGACGACGCAGGACACCTGGCTGTAACGATTCCGCTGTGTTTCGGTATCGGCGCTCATGTCGACGGACCGTTGCGGACCGAATGGTGTCTGGTGGAGGTTGATGTCCTACGCCAGAAGTGCTTTCACCGGGTTGAGTGCCGCCGCCGCGGCGTGCTCGGTGCTGTTCGCTGTCTGCGCGCCGACGGCCGGCGCGGGGCCTACTGCCGACAGTCAGGGTTACGTCGACTCGACGGCGCGCTGTGCCAGTCCGGACACCGCGGTGGCGTTCGGCAGCACCGACAGCTCGCGGGTGGCGGTTTGCAAGACGCCGGCCGGTCAATATCAGTACCGCGGAGTGCGGGTGCGCGACGGCGCCAAGCTCATTCTGCCCGCCTCGAAGTCCAACGACGGGGGATACGTCGCCACCGACGACGGAATCACCTACAACGTGACGGCACACTCGTTGATTGTCAGCCAAGGCCAGCAGACGATCCGCGAGGAATCGATGGTCGAGTTCCGCGAGCCGGGAACACCTTCCGCGCCGGCGCCCAGATCGGCACCCAAGGCGACCCCGCCCGCCGCGACTCCGGCTCCGGCGGCGACGCCAACCCCGTCGAAACCGTTGCCACCGCCGCTGCCTGCGGAAGTCGGTGGCCGCGGTCATTGACGTGGCGTTCAGTAGCTGGGCAGGCTGAAAGACCTTCCGACGGCCAGCGATTGCCTGATCACGAGGTTGCGCAAAGCCGGAATGCGCAGAAACCGAAGGCCGAAGTTCCGCACCCGGCCGATCCATCCTGACGAGAACCGGTCCATCTTCAAGCTCATCAAGGCCAGCTGCTGGCACCGCGCGACATACGGTGCCAGCAGTTGCTGATACCTGGCGAACGCAGTCGCGTAGTCGCCTCCGGCGGATTGTAATTCGTGCGCGAGGACGTAAGCCCCGACCACCGCGAGGCTGGTGCCCATTCCGGAGCGCGGCGAGGCGCACCACGCAGCGTCCCCGATCAGACACACCCGTCCGCGTGCGTAGGAGTTCAGGTGAACCTGGGCGATCGAATCGAAGTACACCGGATCGGCTTCGGTCAACGCTTGAACGAAGTTGGGCACCTCCCAGCCGATCCCGGAGAAGCGCTCGGCGAACAACTGCTTGTTGCGTTCGGTGTCGCGGTGATCGAAGTGGATGTTCGAGTCGGTGAGATAGAAGCTGGCGCGAGCCGGCTTATCCGGGTCGGTGGCCTGCAACACAGCAGTCCGGCCCGGCAGCATGGCGGCCATGCCCCGGTGGTCGAGGCGTTGGCGGTTCTCGATATCGAAGAATCCGAATACCTGACCCAGTTGAGTGACGTACTGCTCTTCGGGTCCGAACACCAGCTGTCGCACGCCGGAGTGCAGGCCATCGGCGCCGATCACCAGATCGTAGGCGGCCCTCGAACCGTCACTGAGCGTCGCTTCGATCCGGTCACCGTGGTCGGCGAGCGCGGTGACACGCACGCCGAATCGGAAGTCCACCACGTCGCGCACGGCTTCGTGGACGATGCGGGCGAGGTCACCCCAGAAAATTTCCAGTTCGCCGCTGAAGACTTCGGCGGGTAGTCGGCCGACCTCCTCGCCCCGTTCGTCAACCAGGATCAGCGGCCCCATGTTGGTGGCGTTGGCGCGCACCTCTTCCAGCAGTCCCATCCTGTCGAGCACCTCGATCGACGGGCCGCGAAAGTCGACGGCCTGTCCGCCGATGCGCAGTTCGCGGGACTGTTCGGTGATCGTCACCGCGTGACCACGCTTGGTCAGCCAGTAGGCCAGGCAGGGCCCCGCAATACCACCACCGTTGATCAGGATGTTGAACGGCATGCGTTCGAATTCTCCTTCCGTCAGGCGCTGCTGCACTGCGGCGTGCGCCCCAAGCTCATCGCTGGTGTCCCGCCGCAGCGGCTACTTTGGCCTTGAGCGCGACCAGATCAGCTGCAGAATAGTGCTTTCCGGCTCTGACGACGGCACTGATGTGATGCAGGTTCTCGACACCGTCGAGCGGGTTGGCGTCGAGCACCACTAAGTCCGCGTGGCGACCCGGCTCGACGGTCCCCATAGTGTCCTGCTGCCCGAGATAGGAGGCGGGTTCGATGGTGGTCATCTGCAGTATTTTCAGCGGTGAGAGGCCCGCCTTCCCGAGCTCGACGAACTCCTGACGAAGTGTCAGGCCCGGCGCCATCATGGATCCGCCGTCCGTGCCCGTCATCATCCGCACGCCGTGTTCGGCGAAGAGCTTGGTGAGGCTCAACTGGCGCGCGTAGAGCGCCCGGTACGTCGCAATCGTTTCGGCGGGCAGCGCCAGAAATTTCTCCGTTACCTTGCGCCATCTCCTGATGTTCTTCACCGGCAGATATGTCAGCATTTCGTCGTGTTCGTATTCCGTTGCGCCCGCGTACTGCATGCTGCGCAGCCGAACCAACGTCGGTACCTGCCAGGTGCTGTGCTCGGCGAGCTGTGCGGCCACGCCGGCGGCCTTGTCCGGGCTGAAGGTGTCCACCGCGCGCTGAATGCGGATGACGTCGACGGGATCGGTGAACGCGGCCGGATTGACCAGCATTTTCTGCATCCGCCAGGCGACGATGCGCTCCAGACAGGGAATCTTGAAAGGCGGGGCCTTGACGACCGGTCGCTGAGCGGCTTGCCGGCGTAATTCTCCGTCGAGGGTGGAACAGGACGCCCACACCGGCGACCCTGGCCCGAGGTGCTCGACGGATCGGAAGCCGGCCCGGGACGCGGCCATCAGATCGACGCCCTCCTGAAGGTGACCCAGAATCGGAATCCCCGCGGCGACAGCTTCTTCGATCGCCGCCATGAACACGTCGGGATTCGCCAGGACGATCTTCACGAAGTCGGCCCCCTGCGCGTGCTGACGGCGGATCTCGGCCGCGGCAGCTTCGCGTGACCCGGCATTGAGTGGGGTGAGGATGGCTCCGGGTGTCTCGAGCAGGGCCGGTGCCGCCGGACCGATCGGCAGCGCGTCGTCGCGCCGTTGCTTGAGCAACGCAGGCGAACCCGACATCTGCCGGAACCCGGTGACGCCTTCAGCGAGCATCAAGACCAGACTCCCCGACGGATCATCGAGGTTCAATGCGTGCGAATGCATGTCGTTGTAGCCCGGCACGATGAACTTGCCCGTCACATCGATTCGGTCAGCGGACGGATCTTCGCGGGCTGCTGCGTCCGGACACACCTCGACGATGCGCCCGCCTCGCATCCGAATGCTCATGTTGCCGGCCGCGCTGCCGTCGCGGGGATCGATGATGCATCCGCCGTCGAGCACCAGTGTGCGCGGCAGCGCATTGTCCACCCCGACGATCGGCCTTCGGGTGCCGCTGCCGGATTCCCGCCTGCCGACTATCCGGCTGAAAAGGCGCGGCGCCGCCGAAGGCTGCTGGTACGCGCAGCACGGACAACCGGTTGCTTGCATCTCTAGACCTTAAACTCAAGCAACGAGCACATCACACCGCAGCCATCGACGGGCGGTTCGGGTGCGCCGTAAAATCTCGCATCGTGAGCCCGGTCAATCCTCCCCGTCAACACCTTTCAGCCACGGGTCCAGACGCTGCAGCGCCTCTTCAATGTCCGACTGCGGCCCGGCAAAAGACAGCCGGACGAACGAGCCACCGTGTAACGTGTCGAAGTCTATCCCTGGTGCGATCGCAATACCGGTGTCAGTCAACAACTTCGAACAGAACACCATCGAATCCGCGGTGAAGTCGGAAACGTCCGCGTAGACGTAGAAGGCGCCATCGGTAGGTGCCAGCCGGTCCAGACCGAGCGAGCGCAGCCCATCGAGCAGCAACGCCCGGTTGGCCGCATATTGGTGCAGATGACCGTCAGCTTCGTTCACTGCCTCCGCGGTGAACGCCGCCACCGCGGCGTACTGCGACAAGACCGGCGGGCAGATGGTGAAGTTGCCGGTCAGGCAGTCCACCGCGCGGCGCAGCTCGGAGGGCACCAACAGCCAGCCCAGCCGCCAGCCGGTCATCGCGAAGTATTTGGAGAAACTATTGACTACGAACGCGTTTCGCGAAGTCTGCCAGGCGCAGCTGGTTCGTGGTGCGCCTTCGTATACCAGGCCGTGATACACCTCGTCGCTGATCAAACGCGCTCCGGAGTCGTCACACCAGGACGCGATGGCCGCCAGCTCGTCGGGCGGGATCACCGTTCCGGTCGGATTCGCCGGGCTGGCCACCACTACGCCGTGCACCGGCGGGTCGAGCGCCGCCAACATCTGTGCGGTGGGCTGAAAGCGGGTCTGCGGACCGCATTCCAACTCGACCACTTCGCAGCCGAGCGCAGACAAAATGTTGCGGTAGCACGGATATCCCGGGCTGCTCAGGGCAACCCGGTCGCCGACGTCGAAGCTGGCCAGAAACGCCAGCAAGAAACCGCCCGACGATCCGGTGGTGACCACCACGTCGTCAAGGTCGACCTGCACGCCGTACCGGGGCGCATACGAACGAGCGATGGCGGCGCGCAACTCCGGGATGCCCAGCGCCACGGTGTAGCCGAGTTGGTTGCGTTGCAGGGCCGCTGTAGCGGCGGCCCGCACCGGCTCCGGGGCCCCTGCGCTCGGTTGTCCTGCCGACAAGTTGACCAGATCACCATGGCTACGCTGACGCTCAGCAGCGGCCAACCACACGTCCATGACGTAGAACGGCGGGATCCCGGCGCGCAGCGCGACGGAGGAGTTCATGTTGCCAAGGCTAGAGGAGTTCGCCGGGGTCCTTCTCGGCCCGCTCGGTAACCACGCCGAACACCGTTGGCTGCAGACGCCGCAGGTGCTCTGACTGTGGACCAAGCAGTTGCGCGCTGCCGTGTGCGCGTTTGAAATACAGCTGCGTGTCGTGCTCCCAGGTGATCGCGATACCGCCGTGCAGCTGAATGCTCTCGGCGGCAACGGCATTGAACGCCTCACAGGCAGCGAGCCGGGCCAGCGAAGCGGACGTTGCCGACGGCTCTTCAACAGCGTCGCTGACCACCGCGTGGGCGGACTGCACCAGGACATAGAGATCGGCCATCCGGTGTTTGAGCGCTTGAAAGCTGCCGATCGGCCGGCCGAACTGCACCCGCTCTTTGGTGTAGTCGACGGTCAGCTCGAGACAGCGGCTAGCCGCGCCGATCTGTTCGACGGCGAGCAGGATCGCCGCCAAGTCGGCGATGCCGGGGTCAGCGCCGAAGGGGAGGCTGCTTTGCGGCGCGACCCGCGCCAGCCTGCGGGTAGGGTCCATCGTCGCAACAGGATCGGCGGTGAAGGCGGTCCAGCGGGTGAGCTTGTCACCGTTGGCCGCGACGACAATGTCGGCGACGTCGCCGTTCAGGACGTAGCCCGGATCGAAGACGACCGCGCCGATCGATTCGCCTGCGGCCAACCGCTCCAGCGCCTCGGCGTCCGGATCCTCGGCAGCCAGCAGGGCCAGCTGGGTGAGCGTCGTTCCCAGTAGCGGCGTGGGAACCAGACCCTTGCCCAGTTCCTCGATGACGACGGCCGCATCGCCCAGTACACCGCCGGCGCCGCCGTATTCCTCAGGCACTACCAGTGCGGCCGCCCCGACCTGCTCGCACAGCAACCGCCACAGCGACTCGTCGTAGCCGCGTGGTGATTTCATCGCCACGCGTACCGCGGCAGGTGACGCGTGTTTGACGACCAGCGCCGCGACAGTCTCGCGCAGCAGTTGCTGTTCGTCTGAAGGGCCGTTCCTCAATGCCGCCGCTCCTCCTCATCGCTTCGCTCTGCATCGTCGCCGGCGGTCCTCAATGCCGCCGCTCCTCCTCATCGCTTCGCTCTGCATCGTCGCCGGCGGTCAGCGCCGCTAAGACCCGGCGCCGGTGCGCGGCGGGGTCACCCCAGGCCGGTCGCAACGCCTGCACCCGCAACAGCCACAGCGACAGATCATGCTCCGCGGTGAACCCGATCGCTCCGTGAGTCTGCAAGGCGGAACGCGCCGCCAGCAGCGCGGCATCGGCTGCCGCCGCCTTGGCCGCACTCACGTCCCGGGCGATGTCCGGTGAGGTATCCGCCAGTGACAACGCGGCTCCGTAAACCAAGGGGCGTGCCAGTTCGATCGCGATGTGCACGTCCGCCAGCTTGTGCTTGATGGCCTGGTAAGAGCCGATCACCCGGCCAAACTGTGCGCGCTGCTTCGCGTAGTCCACCGACGCGTCCAGCAGCGCCTGCGCGGCGCCGGCCAATTGAGCGGCGATACCCAGTGCTCCGAATTCGTAGGCCCGTTGCACGTCGGCATCCCACCCGGTTGCGCTCAGTGTGACGTCGAACAGGCGACGGCTGGGATCAACCGACTCATGTTGCTCGCCGACGCCTGCTTCTCTGACCCGCCCACCCCCGTCCGCGCAGAGCACCAGCGCGGCGCTGTCGGCGTCAAGGGCTCGCGGCACCTGTGGCGGCAGAGCCACCGACACCATCAGCTCACCGGCCGCGAGCGCCGCCGCGCGCTCGTCGTCAGCAAGCAAGACCGGCGCTACCGCAACGGATTCCACGACAGGACCCGGAACGCACCACCGGCCGAGCCGTTCCAGCGCAACCGCCAGATCCACCGGATGCGCTGCTAAACCGTCGTACTTTTCCGGCACTGTCAGGGCAGTCACACCCAAATCGGCCAGCTGCGCCCACACTTTGCGCCCGGGTGCGGTGTCACCGGTTGACCAGGCGCGCACCGCGGCCGGCACATCGGCCGCCGCCAGCGCGGCGTCGATGCTGGCGGCGAAGTCGCGCTGCTCAGCGGCGAGCGCGAATTTCATCTTGCCTTCTCCCGGGGCAGACCCAGCAGTCGTTCGGCGACGATATTGCGTTGAATCTCATTGGTGCCCGCGTAAATCGGGCCACCCAGTGCGAACAGCAGCCCGTCACTCCAGGGGTCGGCGAGCTCGGCGTCGGCGCCGCGGAGCTCCAGCGCCGTCTGATGCAGTGCCACGTCGAGGTCAGACCAGAACACTTTTGTCACCGACGATTCGGCGCCCAGTTCGCCGCCCTCTGCAATCCGGGTGACCGTACCGAACGTATGCAGCCGGTAGGCCTGCGCTTTGATCCATGCGTCGGCGACCGAGTCCCCGAATCCGTTCGGGCCGCTGTCGCGCCACAGCTGAGCCAGCCGTTCCGCTGCAGCCATGAAACGCGCCGGGCTGCGCAGCGACATCCCACGTTCATTGCTCGACGTACTCATCGCCGCCCGCCAGCCGTCATGCACCCCGCCGATCACGTCACGATCCGCCACGAACACCTCGTCGAGGAAGATCTCACCGAAACCGGTGTCGCCGCCGAGCTGAGCGATGGGTCGTACGGTGACGCCGTCGGCTTTCAAGTCGAACATGAAGTAAGTCAGCCCCCGGTGTCGGTCGGCCGCCGGGTCTGAGCGGAACAACCCGAAAGCCCGGTCACCGAACGGGGCCCGCGAACTCCAAATCTTCTGCCCGTTGAGTCGCCAGCCGCCCTCGGTGCGGGTCGCCGTACTTCGCAACGATGCCAGGTCACTGCCGGACTCCGGTTCAGACCATGCCTGCGCCCAAATCTCTTCGCCGCTGGCCATTTTCGGCAAGACCCGGTCCAACTGCTCCTCAGTGCCGTGTGCGAACAAGGTCGGCGCCAACATCGACGTGCCGTTCGCGCTGGCCCGCCCAGGAGCACCGGCCCGGAAGTATTCTTCCTCGAACACGATCCACTGCAGCAGGGTGGCGTCGCGGCCGCCGTATTTGCGCGGCCAGGTGATCACCGAGAGGCCGGCGTCGGAAAGCACTTTGTCCCAACGTCGGTGCTGGGCGAAACCGTCCGCGGTGTCGTAGGACTTGGTGGGAAAGTACTTCTTGTTGACGGCCAAGAAGTCGCGCACTTCGTCGCGGAACGCCAGCGTGTCGTCGTCAAAATCCAGATCCATCAATCCAACTCTCGCAGTACCGGTTTGACCACTTTGCCGCCCGCGTTGCGGGGCAGCGCATCGACAAACCGCACCGAACGGGGGATCTTGAAGTTGGCCAGGTGCCGACGGGCGTATTCGGTCACGCTGTGCTCATCCAGACGAAGGCCGGAACGGACCACCAGGTAGGCACGGCCCACCTCACCCAGTCGTTCGTCGGGCACCCCGATCACTGCGACATCGAGCACCCCGTCCAGACGGGAAAGCGCCTGCTCGATTTCGGCGGGATAGACGTTGAATCCGCCGCAGATGTACATGTCCTTGAGCCGGTCGGTGATCTGCAAGTTGCCGGCAGCGTCAAGCCGTCCGATGTCGCCGGTGTGCAACCAGCCGTCAGCGTCGACCGCGTCCGCGGTGGCTTGCGGGTCGTCGAGGTAACCCAGCATCACGTTGGGTCCGCGCAGCAATACTTCTCCGGCATCGCCGATGCGCAGCTCGAAGTCGGCGATCGGCCGCCCACAGGTGGTAGCCACGGTGACCGCGTCGTCGTCGGTGCGGCACATGGTGCCGAACCCGTTGGATTCGGTCAGGCCGTAGGCGGTCAGCACGACATCGATGTCCAGTTCGATCTGCATGCGCTCGATCAGCACCACCGGCACAGTCGCAGCGCCGGTGACCGCGAACCGCAGCGACGTCAGGTCGTGATCGGCGCGAGCCGGGTGGTCCAACAATGTTTGGTAAATGGTCGGCGGCCCGGGCAGCACGGTGATCCGATGCCCGGCGACCGCGCGCATCACCTCCGCTGGATCGAACGTCAGGTGCGGATACAGCGTGGCGCCCGTTTGAAGACAGGCCAAAATGCCTGCCTTGTAGCCGAAGTTGTGGAAGAACGGGTTGATGCACAGGTAGCGGTCGTCGCCGGTGATCTTGCCGCACGCGGCCCAAGCCGCCGAGCCGGCCAGCGACTGGCGGTGCGCGCACCGGACCCCTTTGCTGCGCCCCGTGGTTCCGGAGGTGAACAGGATGTCCGACACGTCGTTGGGCCGGACGGCCGCGGCGCGCTGGTCGGCGGCCACAAGGGCCGTGCTTTCCGAACCGGTTGCTGTGAAGTCGTCCCAGGTGCCGTCGTCGATGTCGAGCGGGACGCGCACGATGTGGCGCAGCTTGGGCAGGATGCTGCGGTCGAGGTCGGTGACTTTGTCCGCGCCCAGAAATCGGCCCATCGCGATCAGCAGCGGGGCGCCGGTGCGGGCCAGGATGTCGGCCGCCTCGAACGCGGTGTAGCGGGTGTTGAGCGGAACCATCGTCGCGCCGGCGTACTGGCTGGCCAGGCAGGCGACCACCCAGTGCCAGGTGTTCGGCGACCAGATCGCCACCCGGTCGCCTTGCGCGACGCCGAGGCTGACCATTGCGGCCGCGGCCCGGCGAACTTCCCGGTGCAACTGTGAAAAGGTCAACGTGCGGTCGGTGCTGACCACCGCGTTGTGGTCGGGCAACTCGCCGGCGATGCGATCCAACACCGCAGGAGTGGTCTGCGGATCGCTGGACATCAATGCGGCTCCTCCGCGGCTCTGCGGCGGGGATGAGGCCCCAGGGCTAACAAAGCAAGTGCTTGGTAGGTTAGCCTACAGGGGTGCAGGACGTCGAGGAGTTCCGGGCCGAGGTCCGCGACTGGCTGACAGCGAATCTGACCGGCGAGTTCGCTGCGCTGCGAGGTCTGGGTGGGCCGGGCCGCGAGCACGAGGCGTTCGACGAGCGGCTTGCTTGGAATCAGCACCTGGCCAAAGCCGGATTGACCTGTCTGGGTTGGCCGGTCGAGCACGGCGGTCGGGGACTCGCGGTCGCGCACCGGGTGGCCTTCTACGAGGAGTACGCCCGCGCCGACGCCCCGGACAAGGTGAACCACTTCGGCGAGGAACTGCTCGGGCCCACGCTGATCGCCTACGGCACAGCCGAACAACAGCAACGGTTCCTGCCCAAGATTCTCGATGTCACCGAAATGTGGTGTCAGGGTTACTCCGAGCCGGGCGCCGGCAGCGATCTGGCCAACGTCGCCACCACCGCTGCGCTCGACGGGGATCAGTGGGTGATCAACGGGCAGAAGGTCTGGACCTCGATGGCGCACCTGTCGCAGTGGTGTTTCGTCGTGGCGCGCACCGAAAAGGGTTCCACCCGACACGCCGGACTGTCTTATCTGCTGGTGCCGCTGAACCAGCCCGGCGTGCAGATCCGGCCGATCGTACAGCTCACCGGCACATCGGAATTCAACGAAGTCTTTTTCGATGACGCGCGCACCGATGCCGATCTGGTGGTCGGCGAACCGGGCGACGGGTGGCGGGTCGCGATGGGCACGCTCACCTTCGAACGGGGTGTCTCCACCCTCGGACAGCAAATCCGATATGCCCGAGAACTCGCTCGCCTGGTCGAGCTTGCTCAAGCCAACGGTGCTGCCGACGATCCGCTGATTCGCGAGCGGCTCACCCGATCGTGGACCGGCTTGCGGAGAATGCGCTCCTACGCCCTGGCCACGATGGACTCCGAGCAGCCCGGCCAGGACAACGTATCGAAGCTGTTGTGGGCCAACTGGCACCGCGACCTCGGTGAGCTGGCGATGGACGTCGTCGGGAAGGCCGGGCTGGTCACCGCCGGCGGCGATTTCGACGACTGGCAGCGACTGTATCTGTTTACCCGCGCCGACACGATCTACGGCGGATCCAACGAGATTCAGCGCAACATCATCGCCGAGCGGGTGCTCGGCCTACCCAGGGAGGCCCGGTGACGTTAGCGGTCGCGCCGAAAGAGGTTGCCGGGCACGGTCTTCTGACCGGCAAGGTGGTGATCGTCACAGCTGCGGCGGGCACCGGAATCGGATCGGCGACGGCCCGGCGGGCGCTGGTCGAGGGTGCCGACGTCGTCATCTCCGACCATCATGAGCGACGGCTGGGGGAAACCCGCGACCAGCTGTCCGCCCTGGGCCTGGGCCGGGTGGAAAGTGTGCTGTGTGATGTCACTTCGACCGCCCAGATCGACGCGTTGATCTCGTCGGCGACGGCACGGCTGGGTCGCATCGACGTCCTGGTCAACAACGCGGGCCTGGGCGGACAGACACCGGTCGTCGACATGACCGACGACGAATGGGACCGGGTGCTGGAGGTGACGCTGTCATCGGTGTTCCGCGCCACGCGGGCGGTGCTGCGCTATTTCCGGGATGCCGACCATGGCGGGGTCATCGTGAACAACGCCAGCGTGCTGGGCTGGCGCGCACAGCACTCTCAGTCGCACTACGCCGCCGCCAAAGCCGGCGTGATGGCGTTGACCCGTTGCAGCGCAATGGAAGCCGTCGAGCATGGGGTGCGCATCAATGCCGTCTCACCGAGCATCGCCCGGCACAAATTCCTCGACAAGACCACCTCCGCTGAGCTGCTCGACCGGTTATCGGCCGGTGAGGCGTTCGGGCGCGCCGCCGAGCCGTGGGAAGTGGCGGCCACCATCGCGTTTCTGGCCAGCGACTACTCCAGTTATCTGACCGGAGAAGTCATATCGATATCGAGTCAGCACCCATGAACCGGCGTGCGGAACTCCTGGAACTGGCCGCGGCAATGATGGCCGAACGCGGTTTGCGCGCAACCACTGTCCGCGACATCGCCGACGGAGCCGGCATCCTCTCGGGCAGCCTGTATCACCACTTCGCCTCCAAGGAGGAGATGGTCGACGAGGTGCTGCGGGGGTTCCTGGATTGGCTGTTCGGCCGCTACCAGGAGATCATCGACACCGAGCCGAATCCGCTGGAGCGGCTCAAGGGATTGTTCATGGCGTCGTTCGACGCGATCGAACACCGGCACGCCCACGTCGTCATCTACCAGGACGAAGCCAAGCGGCTCTCGGCGCAGCCGCGGTTCTCCTACATCGAGGATCTGAACAAGCGGCAACGGAAAATGTGGGTCGACGTGCTGCATCAAGGCATCGAAGAGGACTACTTCCGGCCCGACATCGACGTAGACCTGGTCTACCGTTTCATCCGGGACACCACCTGGGTGTCGGTGCGCTGGTACCAACCAGGCGGTGCGCTGACCGCCCGGCAGGTCGGCGAACAGTATCTGGCGATCGTCCTAGGCGGAATCACCGCGAACAACACAGGAGTTCGACAGTGACACGCGTCGACGACGATGCAGAACTAAGTGATGAGGAGCGACGCAAATGACAATGACGAAGCAGGCTTACGTGATCGACGCTGTGCGCACCGCGGTCGGCAAGCGCAACGGCGGCTTGGCCGGTGTCCATCCGATCGACCTCGGCGTCGCTGCGTTCCACGGCTTGTTCGACCGTCTCGACGTCGACCCGGCCGCCGTCGACGACGTGATCGTCGGCTGCGTGGACGCCATCGGCGGTCAGGCCGGCAACATCGGCCGGCTAACGTGGCTGGCGGCCGGTTACCCCGAAGAGGTTCCCGGAGTCACCGTCGACCGCCAATGTGGCTCCAGTCAGCAGGCCATTTCGTTTGGCGCGCAGGCTATCCTGTCCGGCACGGCGGACGTGATCCTGGCCGGTGGCATGCAGAACATGAGCAAGATCCCGATCGCGTCGGCCATGGAGGTCGGCAAGCAGCTCGGCTTCACCTCGCCGACCGGGGAGTCCAAGGGCTGGCAGCACCGCTACGGCGACGAGGAAATCTCGCAGTTCCGCGGTGCGGAGCTGATCGCCGAGCGCTGGAACCTGCCCCGGGAGGAGATGGAGCGGTTCGCGCTGTCCAGCCACCAGCGGGCGCTGGCGGCAATTCATGCGGGACACTTCGACAACGAGATCGTCGCGGTCGATGGTTTCGCGGTCGACGAGGGGCCCCGGAACACGACGCTGGAGAAGATGGCCGCGCTCGCGCCACTGTCAGACGGTGGCCGGCTGACCGCTGCGCTGGCTAGTCAGATTTCGGACGGCGCAAGCGCGGTGCTCCTGGCTTCCGAGCAGGCCGTTGAAGACCACAAGCTGACCCCTCGTGCCCGCATCCACCACATCAGCGCCCGCGGCGCCGACCCGGTGTTCATGTTGACCGGGCCCATCCCGGCTACCCGTTACGCGCTGGAGAAGACCGGTCTGTCGATCGACGACATCGACGTCGTGGAAATCAACGAAGCGTTCGCGCCCGTCGTGCTGGCCTGGCTCAAGGAGATCAAGGCGGACCCGGAGCGGGTCAACCCCAACGGCGGCGCGATCGCCCTCGGGCATCCGCTGGGCGCCACCGGTGCAAAGCTGTTCACCACCCTGCTCAACGAGTTGGAGCGTACCGGCGGCCGCTACGGGTTGCAGACGATGTGCGAAGGTGGCGGCACCGCCAACGTCACGATCATTGAACGGCTGTAGGGCCTCAGCGGGCAGCCAGGACCAGCGCGATTCCACCGAGAGCCAGCAGCCAACTCGTGAAGCTGCCGACCAGGAAGTACTCGGTCACTTCGTCGATGCCGATCCCGCCGTTGCGGTTCTTCTGGGCGCTCAGTTCGGGGAAGCGGATGATGCCTTTGGCGGCGACGACGGCGCTGGCCGCAGCCATCTGACCGCCGACGCCCAGGCTCAGGATCAGTAGACGTTCCATCGGGCCCAGCAGCCGGCCGCCCTTCAGCCGGTCGGACGGTTGCGGTTCACCGGCAGGACGTATCGCACCCACCGACCCGAGAACGAGGCGCACCACCTGGTTCCCGGTGGCGAACTGCACCAACACCACGCCGACGATCGTCAACAGGCGCGTCGCCGGCACGTGTTGTAGGGGGAGGTGCGCCCACACCGACCACCGCGCGACAACGCCGCTCACCGCCGAGGACCATCCGGACGCCAAGGTCAACAGCACCAACGCACCGGCAAAGACGGCCAACGGCGCTGGCTGCCGGGCGCTGCTGTCCTCGCTGCGTCGGCACAGCCACTCCCACACCACGACGGCAGCGCCCGCCGACGCGAGCAAGCAGAGGTCACCAAGATGCCACAGGCCGCCCAGCGCCGCACACATCACGACCGCGATCGGCCCGACGGCCAACGACGGCCACGCGGCACGCACCGCCCGTCGGCAGAGATCAGCCAGTCCGACCGCTATCAAGAAGACCGCCACGGCGCTCACGGCAGACCTCGGAGATACTGCGAGGCCAGCACGATCAGATCGAGACCGTCGCGAGCCGCCCGCTGAGACACCGCTGACGGGCTGATGCTCTCGGTCGTGGCCAGCTCCCGTTTAGTCTGGCCAGTCATCAGCCCCCTCAAAATCCGTACCGATCTTCCATCAAGGGATCCAAGCAGGTGATCCCGACAGATCAGGGCCGCGTTGACTGCGGCGACGTCGGTGCGGGTGTCGTCAGCCCGGAACGTTGTGCGTACCAGCGTCAACCCGGCCTGTCGCTGAGTTTCCGCGGTGTGCTGGATCGCCGCTCGAGCGGTCCACCAACCCGGCCCGTCCTGGATTCCGGTAGCAGCATCCAGCACGGTGACGGCACCCCACCCGATCCCGAACCGGACGTCGACCTCGGGCGCCAACAGCAGTCGTACCCTCAGCGCCGAGTCGATCGCGGCACCGACGGTGGCATAGCTGCCCTGAAACTCGTCACCGATGGTGAAGGCCGGCGGGTCGAGCGCACCGTCAGCGACTTCGCGCAGGGCTAAGGCGACCCGTCGGTGCAGCGCAGTCCGGTCGTCGGCACGTCGAGATCCCACGACGTCACCGATCACGGTGGCGCGCGATGAAGCTTCTAACTTCACCACAGTCATATGAAGATTATAACTTAATCAGCGCGGCATTAACCTATACGCTTAAATGTGGGTTGTGGGGCGGTTCTTCGTGGGGGAAATCAGTCCTCAGCCAACGCAGCCGCCGCCTTCAACTGATTGACCGCGTCGCGCACGATCGACTCGATCAAGTCCGCGCAGGACGGTAGGTCATCGAGGATGCCGGCCACCTGCCCCGACGCCAGGACCCCGGCCCCGGTGTCGCCCTCGACCAAGCCGGCTTTCAGCAACATCGGCGTGTTCGCCGCCATGACAACCTGCGACCAAGTCAATTCCTTGCCGCGGCGCATGGCCAGCCCGTCTTTGACCATGGACCGCCAAGTCATCTGCGACATCTGCTTGAACTTCGCGGCGTTGCGCACGGCAGCGGTCAAACCCCTGGCCCGGGAGCCCGACTCCAATTTCTCGACCAACTCGGTGCGAAGGACACGATGCGGCATGCCGTCGACGCGGGTGGTGACGACGGTCCCGTTGAGTTCGGCTTCCAGGTAACGTTTTTTGACAGATTCCGGGACGGTCGAGTCTGACGTCAGCAAGAACCGGGTGCCCATGGCGACGCCGGCCGCGCCGTAGGACAACGCCGCCGCCAATCCGCGGCCGTCGAAAAAGCCGCCCGCTGCAATCACCGGGATGCCTGTGCCCGCAACCGCGTCCAGCACGGACGGCAGCAGTAGCGTGGTGGCGACCGGGCCGGTGTGGCCACCGCCTTCTCCGCCTTGCACGATCATCGCGTCGGCGCCCCAGCCGGCCACTTTGCGTGCGTGTTTGGCCGCACCGATCGACGGAATGACCACCGCGCCGGCTTCTTTGAGCCGGCTGATGAGTTCCGGCTTGGGCGCCAAAGCGAACGACGCCACCTTGACGCCTTCGCGAATCATCAGCTCGACCCGGTCCGGTGCATCGGCGGCGTCGGCGCGAATGTTGACTCCGAACGGCTTGTCGGTGGCGGCCTTGACTTTCCCGATCGCTGTCGCCAATTCGTCGAGTGTCATCGTCGCCGAGGCCAGGATGCCGAGCCCGCCGGCGTTGGCGGTCGCCGACACCAGTCGGGCGCCGGCCACCCAACCCATCCCGGTCTGCACCACGGGATGTTCGACGCCGACCAACTCGGTGAGCGGCGTGCGCAGCCTGGTCATCGGATCTCTCGATCCCGCAGCGACTTCGGGTCGATCTCTTCCCGGATCAGACGCAGTTCGTCGTCGGTCGGCAGCCTGGTTTCGCCGGCGACGTCCAAGCCGTCCACTTGAAAAGAGGTGGCGTCACGAACGTCCTGCGGCGACACCCCGGGGTGCCGGGTGAGCGCCCGCATCGTGCGCTCCGGTCCGCCGAAATCGAACACCCCGAGGTTGGACACCACGCGATACACGTTGGTGAACCGGAAGGCGGGGTTGTCCGCGTCCACCTTGTCGTAGCCGATGCCGCACACCACGTCGACGACCTCGGTGAACACCCGAGTGGTGTGGTTGCCGACCCAGTAGCTGGTCGCGTGATTGATCGCATTGCCCGGTGCACCCCGCACACCGAACATCTGCCGGGTGGGATGCTGCAACGGGCCGAATGCGGACAGGTTTTGATTGCCGAAGCGGTCAATCTGGTTGGCGCCCATTACGACGTGGCGCCGGCCCCAGGCCAGCGTCTCGAACACCCGGCCGAACGGCATCCACCCTTCGACCCTGCCCGACGCGCCCAAAGCGGGCGTGTCCACCAGCAACTGCGCTTCACCGTCGGTGAGCAAGATGTCCGGTGCGAAGGTGCGCCGAGCGAGTCGGGCGCCGACGGCCGCCATGTTCGTCATCGGGCTGATCATGATTTCGCCGGCGTCACGGAACAAGTCCGCGCACGCAGTGGCACAGATCTCGGCGCGGCTGACGGTGTCGTTCATGCGCCATCCCCGAACTTGCGCACCGCTGCCTGGTAGTCGGCTTCGCTGCCGGCCAGATATGTCGCCACGAATTGAGCCCAGTCGTCCGACGCCGCGGCTTGAGCGTAGTGTCGCTGGAATTTCTCGTCTCGCCCGTAATCCGGTGCGGCGGTGGTGAAATGCGCGCCGCCGGGTGCCTCCACCACCGCGTCGACCATCATCCGGTTCACCAGCAGCGCCTGCGGGGGCACTGCCTTGACCAGCTCGTCGGTCGTGACGATCCGCTCCACGGACAGGTAGCGCTTGGCTGCGGCCATCAAAAACAAGTCGTCGAAGTAGGGGTCGATGCCGGTGTAGGCCGCATTACCCGCCGCGTCACCGAGATTGAGGTGCACGAAAGCGGCGTCGAGGCGCAGGGCCGGCATCGCGATCAGCCGCTCGTGGCCGCCGCCCGGGGCCGGATAAGGCGAAGTGACCGTTTGCAGTTCGCCGTCCCAGAAGTCAGGAACGGAGCTGCCGAGCCCGGCGCGGATCGGCAAAAACGGCAATCGTTGCGCGGCCGCCTGCAAGCCGCAGCGCAGCATGCCTTCGTCCATTTCGCGAGCTTCGATCGCTCCGCTGGTGCGCGCTCGGGCGAACCAGGGGTCGTAGAACGGTGGCGAGTCGAGTGAGACGAAGCCGTAGTAGACACGCTTCACCTTGCCCGCTGAGCACAGCAGCCCGACGTCAGGTCCGCCGTAGGTGACCACTGTCAGGTCGGTGATGTTGGTGCGCAGCATGGCCCGTACGAAGGCCATTGGTTTTCTTCGTGATCCCCAGCCGCCGATCCCTACGGTCATACCGCTGCGCAGCTGACCCGCGGCATCATCGAGAGTGGTTCTCTTGTCGGTCATTCCCGTTTGCCCTTCGCCGTGCCGGCGAAAGCGTCGCGGTGTTCATCGGACACCCCGGCGAGGTTCAGCTCGAAGGTGAATCCCTGTTCCATTCGGTAGCTGGCGTTGACGCGTTGCACGTCGATGAAGTTCAGCGCTTCTTTGGCGGCCCGGATCACTCGGGTGTCTTTCGCGGCGATTCCGCGCGCGACGCGCAAAGCGGCTTCGTCGAGTTCGGCACGCGGCACCACTTCGTGCACCGAACCGTAGTGCTGCAGGGTCGCAGCGTCGACGGTCGCCGCGGTGAAGAACAGCCGGCGCATGACATGCTGTGGCACCAACCGGGACAGGTGGGTAGCTGCACCCAGGGCGCCACGCTCGACTTCGGGCAGTCCGAAAACCGCGTCGTCGGACGCGACGATGACATCGGCGTTGCCCACCAAGCCGATACCACCGCCGACGCAGAATCCGTTGACTGCGGCAATCACCGGAACCGCGCATTCGTAGACCGCACGGAACGCGGCGAAGCAGCCGCGGTTGGCGTCGATGAGGGCGGTGAAACCTTCCGTCCGCTGCATCTCCTTGATGTCGACACCGGCGTTGAAGCCGCGGCCTTCGGCGCGCAGGATCACCACGTGCGTCGCGGGATCGTCGCCCGCCGCGGTCAACGCATCGGCAAGCTCGAACCAGCCGCGCGACGGAATAGCGTTGACGGGCGGGTAATTCACGGTCACCGCCACGATGCCCGGTTCGGTGGTCTCGGAGGTAATCGTCATTCGCACGTCCTCGGAAAGAAGGTCGGTTACCTAAGCAAGCACTTGCTTGGTACGCTAGCACAGTGACTCGCGCGGCCGGAGCCGACTCCGTCAACTTCGGACTGACCTCCCGAGTGGTGTTAGTGACCGGCGGTGTTCGGGGAGTGGGTGCCGGTATCAGCGCGGTGTTCGCCGAGCAGGGCGCCACCGTGGTCACCTGTGCGCGGCGGTCGGTGAACAATCTGCCCTACGAATTTCACTCGTGCGACATCCGTGATGACGACGCAGTCAAAGCGATGGTCGACGCGATCTACGACCGGCACGGCAGGCTCGACATCGTGGTCAACAACGCCGGGGGCTCGCCCTATGTGCTGACCGGCGACTCCAGTGCGAAGTTCAACCGCAAGATCATCGAACTCAACTTGCTTGGCACTCTGTCGGTTTCCCGGCACGCGAACGAAAAAATGCAGAGTCAGCAGCACGGCGGGTCGATCGTGAACATCACCAGCGTCAGTGGCCGTCGGCCGACGCCCGGCACCGCTGCCTACGGGGCAGCCAAAGCGGGCGTCGAAAGTCTCACGCAGACTTTGGCGGTGGAATGGGCCCCGAAGGTGCGGGTGAACGCCCTCGTCGTCGGGATGGTCGAGACCGAACAAGCCGAACTGTTCTACGGTGACGCCGAGTCCATCGCCGCCATCTCAGCCCAGGTGCCGCTCGGCCGGCTTGCCACCCCCGACGATGTCGGTTGGGCGGCAGCGTTTCTGGCCTCGGACGTGGCGTCGTACATCAGCGGAGCGGCGCTGGAGGTACACGGCGGCGGAGAGCCGCCGCACTATCTGGCCGCCACGAGCGCCATCAAGTAGCGAAGACAGGATGGGTGGTTAATGGGAATCGTCGACGGCCGGGTGGTCATCGTGACCGGAGCGGGCGGCGGAATTGGGCGTGCACATGCCCTCGCGTTCGCCGCTGAAGGGGCTCGGGTTGTGGTCAACGATATCGGCGTCGGCCTGGACGGATCACCGGCCGGTGGGGGCAGTGCGGCCCAAGGTGTGGTCGACGAAATCACCGCCGCCGGTGGGGAAGCCGTCGCCGACGGCTCTAACGTGGCGGACTGGGAACAGGCGGCCGGCTTGATCGCGACCGCGGTCGAGAATTTCGGTGGCCTGGATGTTTTGGTCAACAACGCGGGCATCGTCCGCGACAGGATGCTGGCCAACACCAGTGAGGATGAGTTCGACTCCGTGATCGCGGTACACCTCAAAGGTCACTTCGCCACCATGCGGCACGCCGGGGGATACTGGCGCAAACGGGCCAAAGAGGGCAACAGCGTCGACGCGCGGATCATCAACACCAGTTCGGGCGCCGGGCTGCAGGGCAGTGTCGGGCAGGGTAATTACAGCGCGGCCAAGGCCGGCATCGCGGCGCTGACGCTTGTCGCCGCCGCCGAGATGGGCCGTTACGGTGTGACGGTCAACGCCATTGCACCGTCCGCGCGTACCCGCATGACCGAGACGGTGTTCGCCGAGATGATGGCCAGACCCGACGAGGGTTTCGACGCGATGGCTCCGGAGAACATTTCGCCGTTGGTGGTGTGGCTGGGCAGTGCCGAATCCCGCGAAGTCACCGGCAAAGTGTTCGAGGTCGAAGGCGGGGTGATCCGCGTCGCCGAAGGTTGGGCGCACGGGCCACAGGTCGACAAGGGCGCCAAATGGGACCCGGCTGAATTAGGGCCGGTGGTCGGTGATCTGCTGGCCAAGGGCCGCCCTCCGGTGCCGGTGTACGGCGCAAGCTCCTGACCGGGTGAACTTCTGCTGGGAGCGGTTGACCGACAACGTGCAGCGTTGTCGCCTGCCGTTCCTGGATGTCACCGTGGGCCTGGTGCTGGGCCGCACCGCAGCGCTGCTCGTCGACACCGGTAGCACGCTGGGCGAAGCATCGGCGCTCGACGCGGATGTAGCTGAAATTGCTGGGCGACGCGCGACACATGTGGTGTTGACGCACAAGCACTTCGATCACGTTCTCGGCTCCGGGGTCTTCGCCGATGCTGAGTTGTATTGCGCGCCGGCAGTCGTCGAATATCTCTTGTCGAGCACCGACGACCTGCGTCAGGACGCCATACGCTACGGGGCTGCCACCGAGGAAATAGACCGCGCCATCGCGGCGCTACGACCGCCGATCATGCCGTCGACGACGTTGTCGTCGAACTCGGAACCAGCAATGACATCGCGCACTTGGTCGCGGGCACACGAACCTGATCTGTCGTGACGTCACCTCCTGCGGCCACTTTATTCACTATCATAAAATCAAAATATCTTTCGACACCGACACCTGCTCAGACGCCATACCTACGCTCCACCGAGGAAATAGACCGCGCCATCCGCGCTACGACCGCCAATCATGCCGTCGACGACGTTGTCGTCGAACTCGGAGACCAGCAAGTGAGCATCGCGCACTTGGGTCGCGGGCACACGAACGCTGATCTGGTCGTGACGGTGCGGGCCGTCCGCTGCGGCCCAGCGGTTGTATTCAGCGGTGATCTGATCGAAGAATCCGGCGACCCGGTGATCGACGGCGATTCTGATGTTCTGGCCTGGCCGGGCACGCTTGATCGCCTGCTGGCGGCCGGCGGCCCGGACGCGCTGTACGTCCCGGGACACGGACGCGTCGTCGACGCCAGCTTCGTGAGCCGGCAACGCGATTGGCTGGCCCGCCGCGGCTAGAAGATTGTCAGAATCATGGTGGCCAGGTCGCCTGAGCCGAGCTCCGAGAAGGCGGTATGCGACGCGTCGACAAGGTTGTCGAACACCGCTTGGGGGAATTGCGCTGCGGCGGTGTCCACTTCGCCGAGGCCGGTCTGGATCGCTTCGGTGATCGACGTCGAATCACCCGTGCTGATCGCCTCCCCGATGTGATAGGCCGCCATCTGCGGCGCCGTGATCAGGTGCCGCACGTCGACGAACAGGTCAGTGGCCAATCCGGGGTCTTGCGGGACCGGTTGGCCGTCCCAATCGACGAGTGTCCAGCCGGCCGTTGGATCACCCTGGACTTCGACTGTGCCGGTGTAGGGCAGCAGCTCCCCGGTCTTCAGAAATTCGTCGAGGACCAACTGGAAGTCGGGGTTGTTGACGTTCATCAGGGTCCAGATCGCGATCGTTCCCTCGTGGGAGAAGACGGCGTCGGTGCTGTCACCGTTGGTGACGCTGGTGTCGTAGATCGTCTGAACCGCGCCGTCGACACGGTCTTCGAACGCCATCCCGTCGAAGTCGGAGGAGCCCGGCTCTGGCACGAAGTCCAGACCCAGCGTCCACAGCACCGGGGCCAACAGGTACAGCGCGCCGCCAACGGGGAGGCCACCGACATCGACTGGCGCACCCTCGAAGATGCCGGCGTCGATCTCATTGAGACCGGCCAGCTGTTCGATCGGCAAGCCCAGCGACTGCGCCAGCGGCGTTGCGGTCTCGAGCGACCTGACCATCGTCGACGCGTAGATCTCCTGGATGCCGCCGTTCGCCAGCGTCTGGGCGATCGAGTTGGCCTGCTCGTCACCCGCCTGCGTGAGGTCGGGACCCGGCACCAGCGTGTTGATCGCCGACATGTCGCCGGACTCGCCGTGTCGCACGAAGTCCAGCGTTATCCCGCCGTCAGCCCACGCCGTCGCTGTACCGAGACACAACGGAAAAGCCGACAGCAGCCCGATGGTGACGTGGCGCAACCGCATAGGGCAAGCTACCGCAGATTAGCCGCGGTACCCGCAGAATCCCCGCAGGGATCTACGCCGGCTCGCAGACCACCAGCGGGATCACCCGATCGGTGGCTTCGCGGTACCCGCGGTAGGGCGGATACATCTTGATCAGCGGCGGCCAGTACCGCTTGCGCTCTTCATCGGTGGCGTCGCGCGCCACCAGCTGCAGCTGCTGCCCGCCGATCTGCACTTGCACCTCAGGATTGTCTTTGAGATTGAGGTACCACACCGGGTTCTCGGCACGACCACCGAAGGACGCCGGCAGGATGACGCGGTCACCGTCACGCAGATACAGCGTCGGCGTTGTTCGCGGCTCACCGGATTTGCGGCCGGTGGTGGTCAGCAGCGCCGCGGGAAACCACAGCAGCCTGGAGCCGAGGCGGCCATTGGTGCGCCGGTACACCCAGATATGGCCGCGCGCAAAATACTTGAGTGCCACCGCCAGAACACGCGAGTTACGGATGCCCCCCTGCTCGGTCACGATTCCAGCCTAGTCGGCCTGCGCCGACGGCATGGATGCAGCCTCGCGCCGCTGGGAGTTGACCGCTACGGATCGCAGATGACGACGGGAATCTTGCGGTCGGTCCAGGACTGGTAGTTGTCGTAGTTCGGGTACATCTTCACCAGTTGCGGCCAGTACTTGGCGCGTTCTTCGTCGGTGGCGTCGTGCGCCGTCAAGTTGAGCACTTCCTTCTTGATCTGCACCTGCACCTTGGGATTCGCCTTGAGATTGAGATACCACATCGGATGATGCTGTGAACCGCCCTTCGACGCCACCAGCACGACACGATCCCCGTCCCGCAGGTACAACAGCGGGCTCACCCGGGGCTGACCGGTTTTGCGACCCGTCGTGGTCAGCAACGCAACCGGGGCCTTGCCGAACGTGCCGCCGAGTCCCTCGCCGCCGCCACGGCGATACAGGAAGGTGTTGATGCGGGACATCCATTTGATAAGGACGTTCGTCAGCGGCGAATTCAAGAATCGTGGGGGTGATTTCGATGCCATGTGCAAATCCTAGATCCGGGAGGCTCGGTGAATGAATGGCTGCAATTTCACGGTGATGTGATGGATCAGCCCGTCGCTTGCCGGGATGACGAACGTCTCGTCGACATGTGCTGCCACCCGCCGCCCGGCAAAGCCGGTCTTGGTCACGATGTCGAATACCGCTCGCACCTCATCGCCGCTGACCGTGTACTCGGGTCGGGTGGCCGCTTTGATGATCCGGTACTGCGGTCCGCGTCTCAGGCTGCGCCGCAGGTGATTCCCGGAGAATCCGGTTTTGATGCCTTGTTCGATACGGACGCAGCCGGGTGCGAAGGGGACCGCGGCACCGTCGTGGTTGACCAGCGCGTCGATGTAGGCCTGAGCGGCTGCGATGCGGTCGGTGTCAGTGACGGGCACTCCGACCCTAGATCCGCTCGATGATGGTGCCGGTGGACAGCGCGCCACCCGCACACATGGTGATCAGCGCGGTGCTCTGATCAGAGCGCTCCAACTCATGCAGCGCGGTGGTGATCAGCCGGCTGCCGGTACTGCCCACCGGATGCCCCAGGGCGATGGCGCCACCGTTGACGTTGACCCGCTCCATGTCCGGCTCGTGCACCCGCGCCCAAGACAACACCACCGACGCAAACGCCTCGTTGATCTCGACAACGTCGATATCGCCGATCTTCATGCCGGCTTTCTCCAACACCTTCGCTGTCGACTGCACCGGGCCGTCGAGGTGGTAGTAGGGTTCAGCGCCGACCAGCGCCTGGCTGACGATCCTGGCCCGGGGCGTTAGGCCTTGCGCTTTCGCCTTGTCCTCGTCCATCCACAACACCGCCGCCGCGCCGTCGGAGATCTGCGACGACGTGCCTGCCGTGTGAATGCCACCCTCCAGCACCGGCTTGAGCTGGCTCAGGCCTTCCAGGGTGGTATCGCGCAGACCTTGATCGCGGCCCACGGAGTGGCGTTCGGACGTGGGCTGCTTTTGCTCGTCGAGCACCGGCGCCTCGATCGGTGAGATCTCCCGGTCGAAACGACCCTCATTCCAAGCCCGCCTGGCGCGTTGCTGGGACTGAAAACCGAAGGCGTCGATGTCGTCGCGAGTGATGCCGCGCCGCTTGGCGATCCGCTCGGCCGCCTCAAACTGGTTGGGCAAGTCGATGTCCCACGACTCCGCACGCCAGTTGCGGTCGGGGCCCGCGTTGGCGCCCAGTCCGACCCGGCTCATCGCCTCGACGCCGCACGCGATGCCGGTGTCGATGGCTCCGGCGGCGATCAAACCGGCGACCAGGTGGTTGGCCTGCTGTCCGCTGCCGCACTGGCAGTCCACGGTCGTGGCACCGACTTGTTCAGGTAGGCCGGCCGTCAGCCACGCAGTACGGCTGATGTTGTTGGACTGCTCGGCGTATTGCGTCACGCAGCCGCCGATGATCTGTTCGACGTCGCCGGCGTCGATGCCCGCACTCTCCACCAGAGCCCGCTGCACCGCGCCCAATAATTCAGTTGCATGCAGTCCAGACAGCCACCCGTTACGTTTGCCGATGGGGCTGCGAGTGGCTGCGACGATTACCGGGTTACCCATGCGGCCAGGCTAGAACACGTTTCATTACTCTGACAAGCGACGACGCATCGCGCCTTTTGTCTGCGGTAAAGGCATGTTTTACTGACACTAGAACACGTTGTAGACAGGAGCGCGCCGATGGCCCTTTCCGATAACGCCCCGAACATCCCGCGTGGGTTCGACTTCCTCGATCCTGACATCAATGTCAAGGGCTTGCCGGTCGCGGAATTGGCTGAAGTACGCAAGTCGGAGCCCATCTTCTGGGTGGACGTGCCGGGCGGAACCGGGGGGTTCGGTGACAAGGGTTACTGGGCGATCTCCAAGCACAAGGACGTCAAGGAGATCTCCAAACGCAGCGACTTGTTCTCCAGTCAGCAGGACTGTGCCATTCCGGTCTGGCCACAGGAGATGACCCGCGAGCAGATCGATCTGCAGCGCAGCGTCATGCTCAACATGGACGCCCCGCACCACACCCGGCTGCGCAAGATCATCTCCCGCGGTTTCACCCCACGTGCCATCGAACGGCTGCGCGACGAATTGGACGCCCGGGCGCAGAACATCGCGAAGACTGCCGCCGCGGCCGGCTCCGGCGACTTCGTTGAGCAGGTGTCGTGCGAGCTGCCGCTGCAAGCTATCGCCGGTTTGTTGGGTGTCCCACAAGATGACCGGGACAAGCTGTTCCGCTGGTCCAACGAGATGACCGGTAACGAAGATCCCGAGTACGCCCACATCGACCCGGCCACGTCGTCAGTCGAGCTGATCATGTACGCGATGAAGATGGCCGAGGAGCGGGCCAACAACCCCGGCGAAGACATCGTCACCCAACTGATCCAGGCCGACATCGACGGCGAGAAGTTGTCCGACGACGAATTCGGTTTCTTCGTGGTGATGCTCGCTGTCGCCGGCAACGAGACGACGCGGAACTCCATCACGCACGGCATGATTGCGTTTGCCGACAATCCTGACCAATGGGAGCTGTTCAAGAAGGAACGCCCCGAGACCGCGGCCGATGAGATCGTCCGCTGGGCCACCCCGGTCACCGCGTTTCAGCGCACCGCTCTGCAGGACTGCGAGCTGTCCGGGGTGCCGATCAAGGAAGGCCAACGGGTGGTGATGTTCTACCGCTCGGCGAACTTCGATGAAGAGGTGTTCGAGGACCCGTTCAAATTCGACATCTCCCGCAATCCGAATCCGCACGTCGGGTTCGGCGGCACCGGCGCGCACTACTGCATCGGCGCGAACTTGGCGCGAATGACGATCAACCTCATCTTCAACGCGGTCGCCGACCACATGCCGGACCTCAAGCCGATTGGCCAGCCGGAGCGGCTGCGCTCGGGGTGGCTCAACGGCATCAAGCACTGGCAGGTCGACTACACGGGCAAGTGCCCGGTCGCCCAGTGACAGACCCAAAAGCGACGATGGACTTCGGTCTCACTGCGGAGCAGCAAGCGGTAGCCGATGTGGTTACGTCCGTACTCGACCGAGACATCAGCTGGGAAGCGCTGGTCGGCGGAGGGGTGACGGCCCTGCCGGTGCCGGAACGCCTCGGGGGCGACGGTGTGGGCCTGCTCGAGGTGGCGACGGTGCTGAGCGAAGTCGGCCGCCACGGCGCCATCACACCGGCACTGGCCACCCTGGGTTTAGGTGTGGTGCCGCTGCTGGATCTGGCGTCTGACGAGCAACAGGACCGCTATCTGGCAGAGGTGGCAAAAGGCGGTGTGCTGGGTGCGGCGCTGAACGAACCGGGCATCGCGCTGCCGGACCGTCCCGCGACGACGTTCGTGCACGGTCGGCTGTCCGGCACCAAAATCGGTGTGGCGAATGCCCAACAGGCACAGTGGTTACTGGTCACCGCGGACAGCGCGGTCGTCGTTGTGTCACCGAAAGCCGACGGAGTGCAGTTGATGCGCACCCCGACATCGAACGGAAGTGACGAGTACACGGTCACATTCGCGGACGTCGCGATCCCCGACCACGATGTGTTAACCGGTGCCGAAGCCGACCGGGTCAACCAAATGGCGCTGATGATGATCGGTGCCTACGCCGACGGGCTGGTCGCCGGGGCGTTGCGGCTCACCGCAGACTATGTAGCCAATCGCCACCAGTTCGGCAAGCCGCTCTCGACGTTTCAGACCGTGGCAGCCCAGCTGGCCGAGGTGTACATCGCTTCCCGCACAATTGATCTGGCCGCAAAGTCGGCTGCGTGGCGGTTGGCTGAAGACCGGGACGCCACCGACGACTTAGACGTGCTGGGTTACTGGATCACTTCGCAGGCCCCGCCGGCGATGCAGATCTGCCACCACTTGCACGGCGGCATGGGTATGGACATCACCTACCCCATGCCGCGGTATTACTCCACGATCAAAGACCTGACCCGGCTGCTGGGCGGGCCGTCGCATCGTCTCGAGCTGGTGGGAGCACTATGTTCATCGACCTGACACCCGAACAGCGAGCGCTGCAAGCCGAGCTGCGGCAATACTTTTCGAATCTCATCTCGTCCGACGAGATGAAGGCGATGGAGAAAGACCGCCACAACGCCGCTTACCGGGCGGTGATCCGTCGGATGGGCAAGGACGGCAAGCTGGGTGTCGGCTGGCCGAAGGAGTTCGGCGGCCTCGGCTTCGGCACCATCGAGCAGCAGATCTTCGTCAACGAGGCGCACCGGGCCGATGTGCCGTTGCCGGCCGTGACGCTGCAGACCGTAGGACCGACACTGCAGGTCTACGGCAATGAGTTGCAGAAAAAGAAGTTTCTGCCGGCCATCCTGGCCGGAGAGGTGCATTTCGCGATCGGCTACACCGAGCCGGAAGCCGGCACCGATCTGGCGTCGCTGCGGACCACCGCGGTGCGCCACGGCGACGAATACATTGTCAACGGCCAGAAGATCTTCACCACCGGCGCTCACGACGCGGATTACATTTGGCTGGCGTGCCGCACCGACCCGGACGCCTTGAAGCACAAGGGAATTTCCATCCTCATCGTCGACACCAAGGACCCGGGCTATTCGTGGACGCCGATCATCTTGTCCGACGGCGCCCACCACACCAACGCCACCTACTACAGCGATGTGCGGGTGCCGGCGGACATGCTGGTCGGCGAGGAGAACGGTGGATGGCGGTTGATCACCACCCAGCTCAACAACGAGCGGGTGATGCTCGGCCCGGCCGGCCGCTTTGCGAGCATCTACGACCGGGTGCGGCGGTGGGCTGCCAAGCCCGGCGGCGACGGCGTAACTCCGATCGACCGCGACGACGTCAAGCGCGCCCTCGGTGAGATCCATTCGATCTGGCGCATCAACGAACTGCTGAACTGGCAAGTCGCCGCGGCCGGCGAGGACATCAATGTCGCGGATGCCGCTGCCACCAAAGTGTTTGGTACCGAACGGGTGCAGTACGTCGGCCGGCTGGCCGAAGAGATCGTCGGGAGGTATGGCAATCCCACCGAGCCGGACACCGCTGAACTGCTCGACTGGCTGGATTCCCAGACGAAGCGCAATCTGGTGATCACTTTCGGCGGAGGCGTGAACGAGGTGATGCGGGAGATGATCGCGGCCGCTGGCCTCAAGGTGCCGAGGGTGCCCCGGTGACTGATTTTCAGAGCGCCGTCGAACAGGTCAAGGCAGCGGGCAAGAGCAAGCCCCGTTTCGGCCGAGATCCGGTCAATCAGGCCATGATTCACCACTGGGTCGACGCGATGGGCGATGCCAATCCGATCTACGTGGATGAAGCGGCGGCACGCGCTGCTGGTCATCCCGGCGTAGTCGCGCCTCCAGCGATGATTCAGGTGTGGACGATGATGGGCCTCGGCGGCGTCCGGCCCGACGATGACCCGCTGGGCAGAATCATCACGCTCTTCGACGAGGCCGGCTACGTCGGCGTGGTGGCCACCAACTGCGAACAGATCTATCACCGCTATCTGCGGCCGGGTGAAGCGGTCAGTGTCAGCGCAGAACTGACTGACGTGACCGGTCCTAAGCAGACCGCGCTGGGTGAAGGCTACTTCATCAACCAGCACATCAGCTGGCAAGTGGGCGACGAAGACGTCGCCGAGATGAACTGGCGTATCTTGAAATTCCGGCCCCGCGACACCGACAAGCCGGCGACGCCCGGCGACCTCGACCCCTCGGCGTTGATGCGCCCGTCGTCGTCGAAGGATACCCAGTTCTTCTGGGACGGCGTCAACGCTCACGAACTGCGCATCCAGCGGCGCGGCGACGGTAGCCTGCAGCACCCGCCCGTGCCGGCGGTGTGGCAGGACAAACAGACACCGACCGACTATGTGGTGGCCGGCGGCAAGGGCACCGTCTTCAGCTTCGTGGTGCACCACGCGCCGAAGGTGCCGGGCCGCAGCCTGCCGTTCGTCATCGCGCTTGTCGAACTGGAAGAAGGGGTGCGCATGCTCGGTGAATTGCGCAACGTCGACCCAGCGGCCGTGGAGATCGGGTTACCAGTACACGCAACCTTTCTCGACTTCCCGGAGAGCGCCTCCGGGCCGGCGTGGACGCTGTACGCGTGGGAGCCGGACGCATGAGCGCGCCGGTGATCGAGGTGGGCACTGCGCTGCCCGAATTAAAGCTGTATGGCGATCCGACGTTCATTGTGTCGACGGCGCTGGCCACGCGCGACTTCCAGGATGTGCACCACGACCGGGATAAGGCGCAGGCCAAGGGGTCCAAGGACATCTTCGTCAACATCCTGACCGACACCGGCCTGGTCGAGCGTTACATTACCGATTGGGCCGGTCCGTCGGCGATCATCAAGTCGATCGGCTTGCGGCTCGGTGTGCCGTGGTACGCCTACGACACCGTGACGTTCTCGGGCGAGGTGACCGCGGTGGACGACGGGCTGGTCACCGTGAAAGTGTTCGGGCGCAACCGCCTTGGCGATCACGTCATCGCTACCGTCACCTTGACCGTGGCTGCGGCCTGATGTTGTCGGGCAGAGCTGCGATCGTCGGCATTGGCGCCACTGACTTCTCCAAGAACTCCGGTCGCAGCGAGCTGAGGCTGGCGGCTGAGGCAGTGCAGGACGCGCTGGACGACGCCGGGCTGACCGCCGCCGACGTTGACGGGTTGACGACCTTCACGATGGACACCAACACTGAAGTCGCGGTGGCACGGGCGGCGGGGATCGGTGAGCTGAAATTCTTCTCGAAGGTTCACTACGGCGGGGGTGCGGCCTGCGCCATCGTTCAGCAGGCAGCGATGGCCGTCGCGACCGGGGTCGCCGACGTGGTTGTCGCCTACCGAGCATTCAACGAGCGTTCCGGTATGCGGTTCGGTCAGGTGCAGACCCGGCTGACCGAGAACGCCGACTCCACCGGGGTGGACAACTCGTTTTCCTATCCGCACGGTCTGAGCACACCGGCAGCGCAGGTGGCGATGATCGCCAAGCGCTACATGCACCTTTCCGGGGCCACCAGCCGCGACTTCGGCGCCATCTCGGTGGCCGATCGTAAGCACGCCGCGAAGAACCCGAAGGCGTACTTCTACGAGAAGCCGATAACCATTGACGACCATCAGAATTCGCGGTGGATCGCCGAGCCGCTGCGGCTGCTGGACTGCTGCCAGGAGACCGATGGCGCCGTCGCTCTGGTGGTGACGTCGGCGGAGCGGGCCCGCGACCTCAAGCAGCGGCCCGCGGTGATCGAGGCGGCGGCGCAGGGTTCCAGCCCCGACCAGTACACCATGGTCAGCTATTACCGGCCAGAGCTCGACGGCCTGCCGGAGATGGGGCTGGTCGGCCGGCAGTTGTGGCAGCAGTCCGGACTGCGGCCCAGCGACATCCAGACCGCGGTGCTCTACGACCACTTCACCCCGTTCACTCTGATTCAGTTGGAGGAGTTGGGCTTTTGCGGGTGGGGTGAAGCTAAGGACTTCATCGCCGACGGTGCGATCGAAGTCGGTGGGCGACTGCCGATCAACACCCACGGCGGGCAACTCGGTGAGGCCTATATCCACGGCATGAACGGCATCGCCGAGGGCGTCCGGCAGCTGCGCGGCACCTCGGTCAACCCGGTGCCCGACGTCGAGCACGTGCTCGTCACTGCGGGTACCGGGGTGCCGACGTCGGGCTTGATCCTGAGTTGACTCGCTTGGGGGGCCGGCTTCGGCCCGGCGCCTCAGCTCAGCGCAAGGTTGACTGCGACGACGCCCCATCCCAATAAGGCGTTGAATACGCCAATCAGCAACCTCCACACCCGAGGTAGCCCTGCGCGGCGAGCCGCCATGACGCCCAGCAGGAACAGCAACACCACGTTGATGTTCAACCCGATCGTCGTGTAGCCGATCGTCACCTTGTCGCCAGGGTCCACCCGATCATCCGGCCAATCGAAAGCAGCGGCGATCAGCAGCAACAGCACTGTGGGTAGGCACGCGACGGCGATAGGCCAGCCACCCGCCACATTCCGGATGAAACCGACAACATAGCGCACTCCACCCACTTGCTCGTGGGCGGAGACGTGCGCTCCGTATCCGCGTGTCAGCATGCTCGACGCCACACCGCACAGAATCCAGGTCGTTTTCTGCAGAGGGTGGCCAGAGCCCTGCGCGGCCAGCAGAAGCGTGGTCACGACCGTGCCGCCGAGGAGGGCACCCAGCGTGCCGGAGTCCAGTCTCACGAGCGGCAAGCCTAAGACGCGCAAGGCGTTCAGTGGGTCGGATCAGCGCTTAAAAGCTACGCCGGCACCAGCTCCACACCCGACAGCACCACCGCGTCGTCGCGTTGCGGCGCGACCACGCGGGCCAGAAGTCGACCGTCTTCTTTCCAGATGCCGACTTGCAGCGTCTCGCCGGGATAGGCGACACCGGCGAACCGTGCGCCGAAAGACCCTATGGCGCTGACATCGGAGTCCAGCACCGCGTCCACGATCGCCTTGCAAGTCATGCCGTAGCTACACAGCCCGTGCAGGATCGGGCGAGGAAAGCCTGCGGCAGCAGCGAATTCCGGGTCTGAATGCAGCGGGTTGCGGTCTCCGCAGAGCCGGTAGAGCAGCGCCTGCTGCGGCAGCACCGGTATCGCTACTTCCACGTCGGGCGCCCGCTCCGGAGCGTTATCTGAGGACCCGCCCCCTGATGGACCGCGCGATCCGCCGAATCCTCCTTCACCGCGGGCGAAGATGGACCGATGCTGGGTCCACAGCAGGGTGCCGTCGTCAGCGGTCACCGAGGTCTCCAGCACCACCACTGCGGCTTTGCCTTTGTCCCATATGTCGACGATCCGGCTGATCGCGCTTGCACTGCCCGATGCCGGTAGCGGCGCCGGTACCGTCACCCGCTCGTAGGCGTGCAGAATTTTGGCCAGGTCGATCTCCACACCGGGCCAGCTGACTGTCGGCGGCTCGACGTGATGGAACGTCGCGGCGACACACCCGAACGTGGGCAGTACCTGCGGCTTTTTGTCGACGACGTAGTTGAGCTCACGGGTATCGGTCGGGTCGGCACCGGCACCCAACGCCAGGTTGTAGAGCTGCACATCGGTTGCCGTCCAAGAGAACTCAGTAGCTCCGAATTCCGCACCGACTGCGACGTCCACATTGATCGGCATGTCAGTCCGCCTGCCCGGCAAGGTGCAGCGCCGCGAGATAACCGAACGTCATCGCCGGCCCGATGGTGCCACCCGGACCCGGGTAGGTGTGTCCCATCACCGGGGCGCTGACGTTACCGGCGGCGTACAACCCGTCGATGACGCTCCCGTCATCGCGTAACGCGCGACCGTGCACGTCGGTGCGCACCCCGCCCTTGGTGCCCAGGTCGCCGGGCACCAGTTTCGCCGCGTAGAACGGCGGGTGGCTGATCGGCCCCAAGTTGGGGTTGGGCTTGTTGGTCGGGTCGCCGTAATAGCGGTCGTAGGCGCTTTCCCCGCGGTAGTAATCCTCGTCGACACCGGCGGCCGCAAACCCGTTGAACCGCCGAACCGTTGCCAGCAAATCGTCGGGCGGTAGCCCGGTCTGCTCTGCGAGCGCCCCGATGGTGTCGGCGCGGACGATGACGCCGGACTCCAGCCACTTACGTGGAATCCGTTGCCCGGGCTGCAGTCCGGCAAAAATATAGCGGTCGCGATACTGTTGGTCGAAGACCAGCCAGGCGGGGATGTTCTCTCCGGGGCCTGCCCCTTGGCCGTACTCTCCGCCGTACATGTGGTGACAGGCCTCGACGTAAGGCATCGACTCGTTCATGAATCGCTTGCCGGACATGTTGACGATGATCGAACCGGGGGAGTTGCGCTCCGACAACGCGAACCACGGCGCGCCGACCAGCGGCACGGTCGGCCCCCACCAAGCGTCCTCCATGAGTTCCAATGTTGCACCGACCTTTTCGGCCGCCAGGATACCGTCTCCGGTGTTGGCCTTGGCGCCCACGGTCCACTCGGTGGTGATCGGGGCCCGCTGGTATTTCACCCGCATCTGCTCGTTGTGCTCGAACCCGCCGGACGCCAGGATCACGCCGCGCCGTGCTTTGATCAGCGTGGGCTCGACCGAGACGTTGGCGCCGGTGTCTCTGACGTACACACCGCGTACCGTGCCGTCTTCGAGGTAGAGATCGGTCAGCGCAGTGTTCAGTTGCACGGGAACGCCGGCTTCCCGCAGCCCGATTCGCAACGGCCCGATCAACGCTCGTCCCATTCCGACCAGGTTCTTGCCGGTCGCTTTGGCCCACATGGTCCTGGCGCCAACCTTCAGACTGCGCAGCGCGCCGCGAGGATGTCGCTTCAGCTGGTTCAGCCGAACGTAATCCTGCTGCATCACAACAACATTCAACGGAACCTTACCGTACGCGGGCTCCAGTCCGGGTTCGTCGGCGCCAAGCTTGCGGGCGTCGAACGGCTTGGGCTCGATCGACCGGCCGCCCGGGCGCCCGCCGTCGGCCTCAGGGTAATAGTCGGAGTAGCCGGGCACCCAGCACATCTTCAGCGGCGTGTGCTCGAGCACGAAGGACAGCATCTCGGGGCCACGCTCGAGGTAAGTGTCGATGCGTTCCGGCTCGACGACGTCACCGATGATCCCGTGCAAATATGTGCGGGCAGCCTGGGCGGTGTCGCGGACGTGGTAGCGCTTGAGCACCTCGTTGTTGGGGATCCACACGCCACCGCCGGAGCGCGCCGTCGAACCGCCATAGTGCAGAGCCTTCTCGATGACTATGGTCGAAAGACCCCGGTGAGCGGCAGTGAGAGCAGCGACCATGCCCGCGCCTCCGCTGCCGACCACGACGACGTCGTACTCCTGACTGGCCATGTAGAACACGTTATAGAATTGGCCACGCCGGGCGCTACCGCACCGGTCACACCAACGAGGGGACTTCGGCCGGAATGCTCGACAGCGCCATCCGCGATGAGCTCGCCGCCGAATTGGCGGAGGCTGAACGGGCCAGGCGGCCGATCAGCCCGCTGACCGCTGCGCAGCCCGGGATCGACGTGGTCGACGCTTACGAGATCCAGCTGATCAACATCCGGCAGCGAGTGGCCGAGGGCGCCCGGGTGGTGGGCCACAAGGTCGGCCTGTCGTCGCTGGCCATGCAGCAGATGATGGGCGTCGATGAGCCGGACTACGGACACCTGCTGGACGAGATGCAGGTGTTCGAGGACATGCCGGTTCCGGCAGCCCGATACCTGTACCCGCGTGTCGAGGTGGAGGTGGGTTTCGTCCTGTCCGAGGACCTGCCCGGCGCGGACTGCACCGAAGACGACGTGCTGGCGGCGACGGCGGCTGTCGTCCCGTCCATCGAGTTGATCGACACTCGCATCGCCGACTGGAAGATCGCGCTGTGCGACACAATCGCCGACAACGCTTCGTCGGCGGGCTTCGTGCTCGGTGCCGCGCGGGTCGCGCCGGCCGACGTCGATATCACCGCGATCGACGCGGTGCTGACCCGCAACGGCGAGGTGGTGGCCAAGGGCCGCAGCGATGCGGTGCTGGGCAACCCGGTGACCGCGGTGGCCTGGCTGGCCCGCAAAGTGGAAAGCTTCGGGGTGCGGCTCAGAGCCGGCGACGTGGTGCTTCCCGGATCCTGCACGCGCGCGATCGACGCGCGGCCCGGTGACGATTTCGTCGCTGAGTTTGCCGACCTGGGGTCCGTGCGGTTGTCTTTCGAATAGTCAAGGAGCGTCGAATGCCGTCAAAGGCGAAAGTGGCGATCGTCGGGTCAGGCAACATCAGCACCGACCTGCTCTACAAACTGCTGCGATCGGACTGGCTGGAACCGCGCTGGATGGTTGGCATCGACTCGGAGAGCGAAGGGCTGGCACGGGCGCGCAAACTCGGTCTGGAAACCACCCACGAAGGGGTGGACTGGCTGCTGGCGCAGGGCGAAAAGCCGGACCTGGTCTTCGAGGCGACCAGCGCGTACGTGCACCGGGATGCGGCGCCGAAGTACGAGGCCGCAGGTATTCGGGCGATCGACCTGACCCCGGCGGCGGTGGGCCCGGCGGTGATTCCGCCCGCCAATTTGCGGGCTCACCTCGACGCGCCCAACGTCAACATGATCACCTGCGGCGGGCAGGCCACCATCCCGATCGTTTACGCGGTCTCTCGCGCGTTGGCCGATAAAGGCGGAGTGCCCTACGCCGAGATCGTCGCGTCGGTGGCCTCGGCATCGGCCGGGCCGGGCACCCGGGCCAACATCGATGAGTTCACCAAAACCACCAGCAAAGGTGTGGAAACCATCGGCGGCGCCCGGCGCGGCAAGGCCATCATCATTCTCAACCCGGCCGACCCGCCGATGATCATGCGCGACACCATTTTCTGCGCCATCCCTGAGGACGCCGACCGCGACGCGATCGCTGCGTCCATTCACGACGTGGTCGCCGACGTACAGAGCTATGTGCCGGGGTACCGGTTGCTCAACGACCCGCAGTTCGACGACCCGTCGATCAACTCCGGCGGACAGGCGTTGGTCACCACCTTCATCGAGGTGGAAGGCGCCGGAGACTACCTACCGCCCTATGCGGGGAATTTGGACATCATGACTGCGGCAGCCACCAAGGTCGGCGAGGAGATCGCCAGGGAATCTTTGTCCGCGACGGCTCAGGGAGCGCAAGCATGAGTACTGACGTGTTCTTCAACCCGATCTGGGACGTCCGCATCACCGACACCTCATTGCGGGACGGGTCGCACCACAAGCGCCACCAGTTCACCAAGGACGAGGTACGCGCCATCGTGGCCGCCCTCGATGCCGCCGGCGTGCCGGTTATCGAGGTCACCCATGGTGACGGATTGGGCGGGTCGTCGTTCAACTACGGCTTCTCTAAGACGCCCGAACAGGAATTGATCAAGCTGGCCGCCGACACCGCCAACGAAGCCAGGATTGCGTTTTTGATGCTGCCCGGCGTCGGCACCAAAGAGGACATCAAAGAAGCGCAGAACAACGGCGGAGTGATCTGCCGGATCGCCACGCACTGCACCGAAGCCGACGTCTCCATTCAGCACTTCGGCCTGGCTCGAGAGTTGGGGCTGGAGACGGTTGGCTTTTTGATGATGGCGCACACCATCCCGCCGGAGAAGTTGGCCGCCCAGGCCCGCATCATGGCCGACGCCGGATGTCAGTGCGTCTACGTCGTCGACTCGGCCGGCGCGTTGGTGCTCGACGGGGTGCGTGACCGGGTCGCCGCGTTGGTCGCCGAACTCGGCGACGACGCCCAGGTCGGTTTTCACGGCCACGAGAATCTCGGTCTGGGAGTCGCCAACTCCGTCGAAGCGGTCCGCGCCGGCGCCAAGCAGATCGATGGCAGCGTGCGCCGTTTCGGCGCCGGGGCGGGCAACGCCCCGGTAGAGGCGTTGATCGGGGTCTTCGACAAGATCGGCGTCAAGACCGGCATCGACTTCTTCGACATCGCCGATGCCGCCGAGGACGTCGTGCGCCCGGCGATGCCGGCCGAGTGCCTGCTCGACCGCAACGCGTTAATCATGGGTTATTCCGGCGTGTACTCCAGTTTCCTCAAGCATGCGGTTCGCCAGGCCGAACGCTACGACGTGCCGGCTCATCAGCTGCTGCACCGGGCGGGTCAGCGCAAGCTGATCGGCGGCCAGGAGGACCAGTTGATCGACATCGCACTGGAGATCAAGCGCGAGCAAAAGAGCGGCGCGGCAGCCCCGCGTTGACTCGTGGCAAACGCATAGGCCCCGCATAACTATCGCGAGTAATCTGACTGCCATGAGTACGACATCGAAGACAGTCGCCCGTCGCGGCGGACTGGGCGGCCTGCTCGCCGGCGGGCTGCTCACAGCTTCGGCCGCGACGTTGTTCATGCTGCCGGCCGCGTACGCAGATCCCGGGTGTAATCAGGACGTCGGTAGTTCCATCGACTCGTACCTGCAGCAGCATCCCGACCTCCACCAGCAGCTGATCGCCAAGTCGCAGGCCGAAGGCGACGGCGGCAACGTCGTCGACTACCTGAATCGGCATCCCGACGTACGCCAGCACCTGATCGACCTGTCCCACAGTTGCCCACCCTAGTGAGTCAGCCTCGTCTCTGAACGCCGCGGCGGACGCGCGCGAATGCTCGCTTGTTGACGAAAATTAGAACACGTTCTAGCGTCTAGGCGTGTCTGCTCCTCTGTTCTCCGAGCCGCTGACGTCCGCGATCGCCGAGGCTGAGAAACTGGTCGCCGCCGCACCGCACATCGAGACCGAGGCCGACCTGCTCGAAGGACTGCAGTACCTTGCCGGGTGCGTGGCGGCGTGCACCCACATGGTGTTCGACTACGAACGCGACCACCCGTTTCTGCTCTCGGGAACGGGGCCGTTCACCAAAATGGGGTTGGACAACCCGGACACCCTGTACTTCGGCTGTCGTGTGCAGCCCGAGCGTGACTATCTGGTTACCGGGACTCGAGGCACCACCACCGATCTGAGCTTTCAGCTGCTCGGCGGTGAGTACACCGACGACAACGTGCCGGCCAGCCAAGCGGCTTTCGACGACCGCGAGCTGGAAGTCGCTCCCGATGGCAGCTTTCAATGGCAGGTGCGGCCGACCAGCGCCGGCCAACTGGTGATCCGCGAGGTCTACGGTGACTGGGCGCAGCAGCGCGGCACCGTGGCGGTCCGGCGATTGGACACCGCAGGTACCGCGCCGCCGCCACTGACCCGTCGAGTAATTGAAAAACGTTATGTCACAACGGCCAAACAGTTGGTTAACCGGGTGAAGACCTGGTTGCAGTTCCCGCAGTGGTTCTATCTCGATATCCCGGTCAACACGTTGGTGCCGCCGCGCCTAACCCCGGGTGGTCTGGCGACGCAGTTCTCCTCGGTCGGCCACTTCGAGCTGCAGCCAGACCAGGCGCTGGTCATCACGTTGCCGGTGACCGACGCGCCCTACCTGGGTTTCCAGTTGGGCAGTCTGTGGTACATCTCGCTGGATTACATCAACCATCAGACGTCGCTGAATGCCGCTCAGGCGCAGGCGGATCCAGATGGGAAGATCCGAATCGTCGTCGCCGATCAGAATCCCGGCATCACCAACTGGGTGGAAACGCTCGCCCATCGCCGTGGCTTTCTGCAGTTCCGCTGGCAGCGGGTGGCACGGCAACTCACCGACGCCGACGGGCCCAGCGTCGAACTCGTCGACATCGATGCGGTGCCCGCCGCCCTGCCGTTCTACGAGCACAACAAGATTTCCGAGGACGCGTGGCGCGCCCGAATCGTTCAGCGGCAGAATCAAATAGCGAACAGGATGCTGGGGTAGCGATGACCGGGATGCTCGATGGCAAGGTGGTGCTGATCAGCGGTGTGGGTCCTGCGCTCGGCACCACGCTGGCGCGCCGATGTGCGCGCGACGGTGCCGACCTGGTGCTCGCTGCGCGCACCGCTGAGCGGCTCGATGACGTCGCCAAAGAAATCACCGACTCCGGACGGCGTGCGGTGGCGGTCACCACCGACATCACCGACGACGAGCAGGTGCAAAATCTTGTCGAGGCCGGCCTGGCGGCCTACGGCAGGATCGACGTGCTGATCAACAACGCGTTCCGGGTGCCGTCGATGCGGCCGTTGGCCGGCACGACGTTTCAGCACATTCGCGACGCCATCGAACTGACCGTGCTGGGCGCGTTGCGGCTGATTCAGGGTTTGACGCCCGCACTTGCCGAGACCAAGGGCTCCATCGTCAACGTGAACTCGATGGTCATTCGGCATTCGCAGGCCAAGTACGGCGCTTACAAGATGGCGAAGTCGGCGCTGCTGGCGATGTCCCAATCCTTGGCAACCGAATTGGGCGAGCAAGGCATCCGGGTAAATTCCGTTGCACCGGGATACATCTGGGGCGACACTCTGAAGGGTTACTTCAGTCACCAGGCCGGCAAGTACGGTACCTCGGTGGACGAGATCTATGCCGCGACCGCCGCCAACTCTGACCTCAAGCGGCTGCCGACCGAAGACGAAGTCGCTTCAGCGATCCTGTTTTTGGCCAGCGATTTGTCGAGCGGCATCACCGGCCAGACTCTCGACGTCAACTGCGGGGAGTACAAAGCGTGACGGCCACACCTGAGCGCACCGACGTTGGCACCGTCGACGACCTGCACGCCTCGGCGGTGAAATTCATCGGACTCGACGACTTCGGCTCCGACGATGACAACTACCGCGAGGCGCTGGGCGTGCTGCTCAACTCCTATCGGCGCGAGGCGAACCTGACGCCGTTGGGCAGCAAGATGAATCGCTTCTTTCTGCGCGGCGCACTGGTGGCCCGGCTGCTGTCCGAGGCGGCTTGGAAACGGTATCCCGAACACGCCGACGTGGTGGTCAAGCGGCCGATCTTCGTCACGGGGCTGGTGCGCACCGGCACGACCGCGCTGCACCGACTACTGGGCGCCGACCCGGCACACCAGGGTCTGCACATGTGGCTGGCGGAGTACCCGCAGCCCAGGCCGCCGCGCGAATCCTGGCCGCAGGACCCGGTTTACCGCCAGCTCGAGGCGCAGTACACCCAGCACCACGCGGACAATCCGGGGTACACCGGCCTGCACTTCATGGCTGCCGACGAACTCGAGGAATGCTGGCAGCTGCTGCGGCAGTCGTTTCACTCGGTGTCATACGAAACGTTGGCGCATCTGCCGAGTTACAGCCAGTGGCTGTCGCGGCAGGACTGGACACCGGCATACCGACGGCACCGCAGGAACCTACAGCTGATCGGGCTCAACGACGCCGACAAGCGCTGGGTGCTGAAAAATCCGAGCCACCTGTTCGCCTTGGACGCACTCATGGCAACCTACCCCGACGCGCTCGTCGTGCAGACCCACCGACCGGTCGAGACGATCATGCCGTCGATGTGTTCACTGGCTCAGCACACCGCGGCCGGATGGTCGAGCACCTACGTGGGTGCACAAATCGGCCAAGACTCGATGGAGACCTGGTCGCGGGGACTCGAGCGGTTCAATGCTGAACGCGCCAAACACAACCCGGCGCAATTCTACGACGTGGACTACCACGAGCTAATCGCTGATCCGCTGGGCACCGTGGAAAATATCTACCGTCATTTCGGTCTGGCGATGACCGATCAGGCGCGCCAGGCGATGGCCGACAGCCACGCGGAAAGCCGCACGGGTCCGCGCGCACCCAAGCACACTTACTCGCTGGCTGATTACGGGTTGACCGCCGAGTCGGTCAGGGCGCGGTTCGCCGGACTCTGATTTCCTCGTGGCGAGCAGACGTTAAATCGGTTTCATCATGGCGTGTCGACGCGAGCGTCTGGCGGCCAGAATTTGATCAGCCGTCGCCGGGGGGAGGGGCGGTCGAGACCGCCTCCAAACAGCCCTCGGCGATCGCGTGTTCGATGCTGTCGGCCAGCTTCGGGCAGGCCCTGGTGCGCGCACTGTCGCCGCCGGACGCCCGCAGTTCGGCGAAGACGGCGCAGCGCTGTGACGCCTCGCTGTTCCATTGCACCGCAGTGTGTCCCGGTCCCAGCTTCTTGACGTTGACAGTGACGTGACAGAACCGGCAGTCGACGGGTTGCAGGCCCGACCTCAGGTAGCGGTCCCGGTCGGCCCGGGTAGCGTCACGCACTGCCGCAGCACGTTCCGGATCTTCGGCGAAACCCGTTGACTTGGACCACGATCGGTTGGGCGCACCCACTGTGTCCGCCGGCGGTGGGTGCTCGTCGTCGTCGCCATGCAGCTTCAGCATCGAGCGGGCTAACCGATCGACGTCGGGCGGCTGGTCCGGCGAGGTCATGTCGCGGGCTGTTCGGCCTTCTCGTCAGCCCGCCGCTTGAGGTTTTCTTCGACCTCGACGTGCCACTTCTGGTTGGCCATGGTGGTGTCCACTTCGATCTCGAAGCGGTCTGTCATCTCAGGCGTGACGTCGCCTACGTCCACATAGAACTGCTGATACCAACGGCGCATCTGGTAGACGGCGCCGTCCTCCTCGACCAGCAGCGGGTTGTCGATGCGGGTCTTGTGCTTCCAGATCTCGACGTCCTGCAGGAAGCCCTTGCTGACTCCTTCGGTGAAGACCCTGGACAATTTCTCTGTCATCGCCTCGTCCATGCCCTTGGGCTTTTCGACGATGACACCCCACTGCAGCACGAACGAGTTCTGCGTGACGGGGTAGTGACAATTGATCAGGATCGACTCGGCCTTGTAGTCGCCGTAGGAGTTGTGCAGCCAGTTGATCATGAACGACGGGCCGAAGTAGGAGGCTTCGGAATCCAGGTGCGCTTCGCCGTAGGAGGTGCCCAGGTCGTTGACGTCTGGGCGGCCGACGTTGTGCAGGTACTGCGAGGCGACGTGACCTTCGAAGACGTTTTTGAAGTAGGTCGGCAAACCGAAGTGGATGTAGAAGAAATGCGCCATGTCGGTGACGTTGTCGATGATGTCGCGGCAGTTGGAGCCTTCGATCAGGATCGAGTTCCACCGCCAGCCGGTCCACTCGCCGCTGCCGAACTCCGGGATCTCCGGTATGCGGACCTCGGGGGGTGGTGAGTTACCTTCGTGGTCGTGCCACACGAACAGCAGTCCGCTGCGCACGTCGGTGGTCCAAGACCGGGTGCGGGCCAGCCGCGGAGTCCGCTTCGCATACGGCACCAGCTTGCACCGCCCATCGCCGCCCCAGCGCCAGTCGTGGAACGGGCAGGCGATCTCGTCACCCTTGATGGTGCCTTGCGTCAGGTTGCCGCCCATGTGCCGGCAGTAGCCGTCGAGGATCTTCAAGTCACCGTGTGAGTCGGCGAAGACGACAAGCAAGGTGCCGAACGCTTCGATGGCGTGCGGTTTCCCGTTCAGGTAGTCCTTAACCGGGCCCAGACAATGCCAGCCGCGCGCGTACCTGCCGGGTAGGGTGCCGGCGTCGATTTCTCGAACGCCGGCCGTTTCGGTAGCCATGCCGCCTCCAACTTCGTCAGCTTCTGACTAGAACACGTTACAGTTTTCGCCCGGGGTGGTGCAACGAGGGCGGCTGCCGATGCGGCCAGGTCGCAGAGTCGGGCGTCGAGGGTCGGGGTCTTCAGCGTTGATGCGGTTGGTCAGACCGGCCGCGCTGTCGCTGCCGCCCGGTCCATCTCCCAATAGGCCCGCAGCGCCACCAACTGGCCGGCCTCGTTGACCCGGTAGGTGAAGACTCCTTCGGCAGTGATCTGATGACCGCCCATGGTGATGACGATGTTGCCGACGTTGGCCTCTTCGTTGCCGCACTGATACGTGTCGCGGAAGTTGAACTCGATGCGGTCGGTGGTGGCGATCGCCTTATCCCAGAACGCGGAGATCGCGTCGCGCCCCCGATGGCCCTTACCTTCCGGGTCGAAAGCCGACGGACCGACCGGATCTTCGACGATGGCGTCGTCGGCGAACACATTCAGCCACGCGGCTTTGTCCCTGGCCTGCACGGCTTCCCGGGAGCGATGCCCGGCCACGTGTGCGGGATGCTCGGTTCTTGTTGTGGTGTTGGTCATGCGTCCTGCCATCCGGAGTGAATATAGGTGTCGGCGAAGCGTTTCAGGGAATCCTTTTTCTTGTCCAGCGGCGCGTCGAAGCCTAAGCCGTCGAAGACCCACGGGATGACGATGTTGTCGGTGACTCCGGCCTCGACGAGTTCGCGGTGACCGTCGACACCGAACTTGTCGATGCACACCGCCTGAAACTCGAACGGTACGTCCGACCGGCCGTATTCGGCGCGATACTCATTCAGCTTGCCGATCGTTTCGGCTAACTGGTCGCGGGTCATCATCGCACTGGTCCAGCCGTCGCCGACCCGGGCGGCCCGCCGCAACGCGACGTCGGTGTGCCCGCCGACGTAGAAAGGTACCGGTTGGCTGGGCGCAGGGCTCATCTGCAGTCGGTCGAAGTCGTAGAAGTCGCCGTGGTATTCCACCATTCCGCCGGCCAGCACCAACTTGATGACATCGATCATCTCGTCGACGCGGGCGCCGCGGCGCTGGTAGGGCACCCCGCACCACTCGAACTCCTCGGGTGCCCAGCCGATTCCGACTCCGAAGCCGAACCGGTTGCCGGTGAGGTTAGCCACCGAACCGACCTGCCGCGCCAATAACAACGGGTTGCGGGATCCCAGCTTCATGACGTTGGTGTAAAACCGCAGCGTCGACGTAACGGCACCCATCGCCGCGGCGGCGATCAGCGGATCGACCCAGGGCGTGTTCTCGTCCCACATTCGCGACCCGTCCGGCGTGTAGGGATAGTCCGCGGCCGCCTTCTCCATGTAGAACAGCGAATCCGGCAGCGCGATCGCGTCGAATCCGACTTCCTCAGCGGTTCTGGCGATATCGACCAGCTGGCCGACCGGGCCCATCGCAATGCTGCAGGTGTACTTCAGCCGATCGGTCACGGTTTGTCAGCTCCTACCACCCACATCGAGTAATACTGCGAGCCACCGCCGTAGGCGTGTCCAAGCGCCTTACGGGCACCCGGGACTTGATGCGCCTCGCCCTTGCCCATCACCTGAATTGCGGCTTCGGCGAATCGGATCAAACCGGAAGCACCGATCGGGTTGGACGACAACACACCGCCGGACGGGTTTACCGGCAGCCGGCCGCCGATAGCAGTCTCACCGGCTTCGGTCAGCTTCCAGCCTTCTCCCTCGGCAGCGAAACCTAAGTTCTCCAACCACATCGGTTCGAACCAGGAGAACGGCACATAGATCTCGGCGGCGTCGATCTCGTCGAGCGGGCTGGCAATGCCGGCCGCCTTCCACAGCGCTGCGGCCGCATCCCGCCCGGCTTGCGGGCTGACTTGGTCACGTCCGGCGTAGGCCAGGGGTTCGGTGCGCAGCGCGGTGGCATGGACCCACGCCACCGGCGCACCGTCGGCGACCCGCTGATCAGCCGTCTGCTCATCACCGATCACCACAGCGCAGGCACCGTCGGAGGACGGGCAGGTTTCGTCGAAACGGATCGGATCCCAAAGCATCTGCGACGCCAGTACCTTCTCCAGGGTGATGTCGGGCTGTTGCAGATGGGCTAACGGGTTGCGGCTGCCGTTGAGCCGGTCTTTCACCGCGACCATCGCGCCGACGTGAGTCGGAGCGTTGGCGCGACGGATGTAGGCGCGCACGTGCGGAGCGAAATAGCCACCTGCGCCCGCACCGACCGGTTTGGTGAATGGCACCGGAATCGACAACGCCCACATGGCGTTCGACTCCGACTGCTTTTCCCAGGCGACGGCTAGCACCCGTCGGTACTTGCCGGCCTGGACCAGGCTGGCCGCCACCACGCCGGTAGACCCACCCACCGATCCGGCGGTGTGCACCCGGATGAGGGGTTTGTTGGTGGCGCCCAGCGCGTCCGCCATGAACAGTTCCGGCATCATGACGCCTTCGAAGAAGTCGGGCGCCTTACCGACCACCACCGCGTCGATATCGTCGAAGGTCGAACCGGAATCGGCCAATGCGCGGTCGATGGCCTCACGCACCAGGCCGTTCATCGAAACGTCTTGACGCTTGGCGACGTACTTCGTCTGTCCGGTTCCCAGGACCGCCGCGAGCCGTTTGCTCATCAGTGTTGTCCTTCCATCACCGCCACCAGGTTCTGCTGCAGGGCCGGCCCACTGGTGGCATGCGCCAGCACCCGCTGTGCGGATCTGTCCCAGATATGTTGCGCCGCGAACCCGACGCGCTCCAAGCCGGCGACGAACATGGGATTTGCGGCCAGCGCACCGCCGGACGGATTGACTTGCGTCGAATCTGGCAGTCCGATCGCCTCAGCCAAAATCAGGTGCTGATGAGTGAACGGCGCATGCAGTTCGGCGATCTCAACGGAAGCAACGTCGCCGCCGCTGGCCGCCTGCGCTGACGCCGCTGTCGACGGGGACACCGTAAGGTCTCGGGCGCCGAGCACCGGCGTCTCGATGTGGTGTTCGATTCCGGTGATCCACGCCGGGTTGTCGCGAAGTTCTCGAGCACGGTCATCGGCGGCGAGGACGATGGCAGCAGCGCCGTCGGTGATGGGTGCGATGTCGTGGCGCCGCAGTGGGTCGGCGAAATACGGCCGGGCCAGCAACTCGTCAATGCTTTTGGCGGGCTTCTCCGAATCTACTCGCGCGGAGTGTGCGAAGGAGTCCAGCGCCACTTGGGCGGTCTGCTCGGCAGTCCACTTACCGCTGTCCAGGCCGAAGCGGGCTTGCAGGCCGGCGATCGACACCGAGTCCGGCCACAGCGGCGCCACGGTGTACGGGTCGGTCTGCCGGGACAAGATGGTGCGCAGCACACCGGCCGAGGACTTGCCGAATCCGTACACCAAGGCGGTGTCAACTTCACCGGTGAGTATTTTGATGTAGGCCTCGAATAAGGCCCAGGCGGCGTCCATCTCGACGTGGGACTCGTTGATCGGCGGCACCGCCCCGATCGAGTCGATCGCGGAGATGAACGAAAAGGCCCGGCCGGCAAGAAAGTCCGAAGATCCGGAGCACCAGAAACCGATGTCTGCCTTGCCGATGCCCAGCTCGTCGTAAAGCTGGGCGAAACACGGCATCAGCATTTCCACGCCGTTGGTGGTGCCGTCGGTGCGGCGTACGTGCGGAGCGTGGGCGAAGCCGACCACTGCGACATTGCGAATGCTCATTGCAGATCAGCCCTTTACAGGTGGTGTTTGTAGGTGTCGTAATCCGCGTCGGGTTCGCCGCTGGGACGGAAGTATTCGATGTTGTCGATGCCCAGGCCCCACTCCTCGCGCGGCTTCCACACCGCCTCCACCCGCAGGCCCATCCGGACCTCGTGTGCATCGATTTCGGAGACGAGATGCAGGAATGGGATGTCCGCACCGTCGAGCAGGACGTAGGCCGCGACGTAAGGCGGTTTGATGCGCTGGCCGGCGAACGGGATATTGATGATCGCGAACGTGGTGACCGTGCCCGTGTCGGGCAATTCGACGAAATTGTCGAGAGCCAGCCCGGTGGCCGGATCCGCTTCTCGCGCCGGGAAATACAACTTGCCCTCCGAGCCGGTGCGAGCACCCAGCAGTTTGCCCTTCTGCAGCGCCCGCAGATAGGCGCTTTCCGGATGCGACGCGGTGTGCTGGAGCTCCAACGCTATCGGCGTGACGACCATGGTCACCGGATCGCGGTCATCGATGCCGGCAGCCAACGCCGGCTCCGGTTCTTCACCAAGGGAAAAGTAGGCGATGTCGGTGATGGCGCCGACCGGCTCTTCCGTCCAGTGCGCGTGCACCCGCGATCCTGCGTGAACCCCCTCCGCGCTACCCGAGTCGACCGCGTGCAGGAGAGCGGTGTCGGCACCATCCAGCTTGATCAGCGCCCATGCGAACGGGCGTTTCAGCGGCTGCCCGGGTAGTGGATCCGGTTGCCACACCCACGATTCCACGGTGCCGACGCCGGAAACCTCCACCGTCTCGGTGAGCGGTTCATAGCTCACCGGGTCGTATTCGGCGGGCGGCACATGCACTCTTCCGTCCGATCCGCGGGCTCCGAGGATGCGGCGTTCTCGCAGTGCCGTGAAGAACTCGCTCAGGATCGGGCCGACTGAACGGGTGTAGTCGAAGGACAGGTTCAGCGGTGCAGAAAGGGGAGGTTGCGATTGTTCGGTCAGCGGTAGTCGACTTGAGCTGGCTGTCACGCATCGAGTAGAACAGGTTCTAACTAGGGTTTCAAGGAGTGGTGATGAAGCTGGGTCTGCAGTTGGGCTACTGGGGTGCTCAGCCGCCACAGCACGCCGGCGAGTTGGTCTCCGCAGCCGAAGACGCCGGCTTCGATGCGGTCTTCACCGCGGAAGCCTGGGGTTCTGACGCGTACACGCCGCTGGCTTGGTGGGGTTCATCGACCAGACGGCTGCGCCTGGGCACGTCGGTGATCCAGCTGTCCGCCCGCACCCCAACGGCCTGTGCGATGGCTGCCCTTACCCTCGACCACCTCAGCGGCGGCCGGCACACGCTCGGCCTCGGCGTCTCCGGTCCGCAAGTGGTGGAAGGTTGGTACGGCCAGCCATTTCCCAAACCGCTGGCGCGTACCCGGGAATACGTCGACATCATCCGTCAGGTGTGGGCCCGCGAGCAGCCTGTCACCAACGACGGCCCGCACTACCCGCTGCCGCTGACCGGTGACCGGACAACCGGATTGGGCAAGCCGCTCAAACCCATCACCCATCCTCTGCGCGCCGACATCCCGATCCTGCTCGGTGCCGAAGGACCAAAGAACGTCGCGCTGGCCGCCGAGATCTGTGACGGCTGGCTGCCGATCTTCTACACCCCGCGACTGGCCGAGACGTACAACGAGTGGCTGGACGAGGGGTTCGCCAAGCCAGGGGCGCGACGTAGCCGCGAGGACTTCGAAATCTGCGCGACCGCCAACATCGTCATCACCGATGACCGCGCCGCCGCCTTCGCTGCGATGAAGCCCTACATAGCCCTCTACATGGGTGGTATGGGTGCGGAGGACACCAACTTCCACGCCGACGTCTACCGCCGGATGGGTTACGCCGAGGTGGTCGACGACGTGACCAAGCTGTTCCGCAGCAACCAGAAGGAAAAGGCCGCGGCAGTCATCCCGGACGAAGTCATCGACGACGCCGCAATCGTCGGCGACGCAGACTACGTCCGTAAGCAGATCAAGGCCTGGGAGGCCGCGGGCGTCACCATGATGGTGGTGTCCGGCCGCAGTACGGAGCAGGTCCGAGAGCTGGCGTCGCTGATCTGATCCGGTTCTTGCGGCGAGCTAGAACAGGTTCTAGATGTGGCGATCGCAAGCGCGGCGAAGCCGGGTGCAGCGGGTCGCCACACGATAGATTAGCCGGATGACACGCCCGGCGACGACGCAGAGCGCGCAGCGCGATGAGGAGGAGCCGGGCAATCGACGCCAGTTCGGGCGGTCAGAGGAGAACTTGCGCGTCGCCGAACGACATCTCGACATTGGCGACCGATCCCGACACCATCGCCCGCCGGGGCAGACCCAGCGAAGCCAGCTCTGCGGCGAACGGGTGGTCACCGAGACGCAGCGCGGCTCCGCCGATGCGGGCGCGCAGCCCGCTCACCGTCATCTGCCACGGCACTTCCCGGGTGGTGCCGTCAGCGTAGGTGTAAGTCCTGAGCACCTGCGGTCGCGCAGTGAGCAACGACGGCACCGGCAGTCCGCGGCGGAAATCGATGCCGACGATCTGCCGTCCGTCGGCTCCGACATCGAAACTGAACGAGCCGGACTTATCCGACTCGTGAACGGTGAAGTCCGCCATGATCTTTGGGAAACCCCAGATGCTGCGCCCGGCCTCCAGGGTGAAGCTCTGGTCGACCGGCAAGTGGTGAATGAACGCGGCGGCCGCGCCGAGGGCCCGCAGGCCGCGGGCGTGCGAGCCGGGACGGTTGACCATCACCGCTGTGCCGAACTCGTGATACTGCCCAAGGTCACCGTCGATGTAGCGAACGAGCATCAGGTTGACCACGGCGCGGCCGGGGCGGTGCCGACACACCTGCAGCCCGCTGTAGTCGATGAGTCGTTGCGCCGCGTCGGCGTCGACCGAGAACATCGCGGTGTGCACGTCCGCCCGGCGCACCCGCACCGGCATGGTCAGAACCGTCCCGGCGACGGTGTGTTGGGAAACAGCCATTCGGCCACTGTAATCCGCTGATGATGCGACGAACAGAACTACGGAGGCTCGGTCGATGACGTCTTCTTTTCGCGAAACCATCCCGGAAACGATCCGGAACGTCGACTTGGCGGACGGCAATTTTTACGCCGACCGCCGAACTTCGCGCGAGGCCTACCGCTGGATGCGGGCCAACCAGCCGGTGTTCCGCGACTGCAACGGCTTGGCCGGCGCAACGACCTACCAGGCCATCATCGACGCCGAACGCAACTCGGAATTGTTCTCCAACACCGGAGGCATCCGTCCCGACCAGCCGGGCATGCCCTACATGATCGACATGGACGACCCGGCACACCTGGTGCGCCGTAAGTTGGTCAACGCCGGCTTCACCCGTAAGCGCGTGCAAGAAAAAGAGCCGTCGATCGCCACACTGTGCGACACGCTGATCGACGCCGTCTGCGAACGGGGTGAGTGCGACTTCGTTCGTGACATCGCGGCTCCGCTGCCCATGGCGGTGATCGGTGACATGCTCGGCGTGCTGCCCGAGGAGCGCAGCATGCTGCTGAAGTGGTCGGACGATCTGGTGACCGGCCTGAGCTCACATATTGACCCCACCGGGCTGGAGTTCCAGGCCGTGATGAACGCTTTCGCGGCGTACACCGAGTTCACCATGGACATCATCGCCAAGCGTCGCGCCGAGCCGACCGACGACCTGTTCTCCATCCTGGTGAACTCCGAAGTCGAAGGGCAGCGAATGTCCGACGACGAGATCGTCATGGAAACCCTGCTCATCCTGATCGGCGGCGACGAGACCACGCGGCACACCTTGTCCGGGGGCACCGAACAGGTGCTGCGACACCGCGACCAGTGGGACGCGCTGATCGCCGACCGGTCACTGTTGGTCGGGGCGATCGAAGAGATGCTGCGCTGGACATCGCCGGTGAAGAATATGTGCCGGACGTTGACTGCCGACGTCGATTTCCACGGTACCCAGCTGCATGAGGGCGAGAAGATCATGTTGCTGTTCGAGTCGGCGAACTTCGACGAATCGGTGTTCGACGATCCTGAGCACTTCAACATCCGTCGAGATCCCAACAACCATGTGGCTTTTGGTTTCGGAACCCACTTCTGTCTGGGGAATCAACTCGCCCGGTTGGAATTGCGGCTGATGACCGACCGGGTCTTGGACCGCTTGCCCGACGTGCGCCTGGTCGACCATGGCGTGCTCCCGCTGCGTCCGGCGAACTTCGTCAGCGGCTTGGAGTCGATGCCGGTCGTCTTCACGCCGACGCCGCCGCTGCGTTGAATCGTCTTCGCCGAACGTGCATCCACTGCGTTGAATCCGCCGGCGAAATTTCACACCCAGTACACGTTCGGCGCAACTAGCAGCGCATCAACGGCCCTGAAACTCCGGAGTGCGCTTCTCGGCGAACGCCTTCGGTCCCTCCTTCGCGTCCTGGGACAAGAAGACGGTGATGCCCAGTTGGGTGTCGACTTTGAACGCCTCGTTTTCCGGCAGCCCTTCGGTCTCCCGAATCGAGCGCAGTATCGCCTGCACCGCCAGCGGCCCGTTGGCGGCGATCACCTCGGCGATCTCCAGCGCTTTGGTCAAGGCCTGCCCGTCGGGCACGATGTGCCCGATCAACCCGATCTCCTTGGCTTCGGCCGCGGTGATGTGCCGCCCGGTCAACAGCAAGTCGCAGGCCACGGTGTAGGGGATCTGCCGGACCAGGCGCACCGCTGACCCGCCCATCGGGTACAAACTCCACTTCGCTTCCGAGATACCGAATTTGGCGCTCTCACCGGCGACGCGGATATCGGTGCCCTGCAAGATCTCGGTGCCCCCGGCGATCGCCGGGCCCTCGACGGCGGCGATCAGCGGTTTGGTCAACCGCCGCCCTTTGAGCAGCGCGTCGATCCGCGAGGGGTCGTAACTACCGTCTTTGAACGACTCGCCGGGCGGCTTGGCGGTCGCGGCCTTGAGGTCCATGCCCGCGCAGAAGTAGCCGCCGGCACCGGTCAGGACGCAGCACCTGATGTCGGAGTCATTGTCGACGCGGTCCCAGGCCTCGACCATGATCTGCATCATTTCGGTGCTCAGCGCGTTGCGTCGCTCCGGGCGGTTGAGCGTCACGATCAGGGTGCGTCCGCGCTGCTCGACAAGAGCGTCCGCTGCTTTGTCAGACTCGCTCACCGGTGTCCGCCTTCCCGCCTGTCGGACCCACACCCGTTGGGCCCAGACTTGTCAGAAAATGTAACACGTTCTAATTTAGGCTTCGTGGCCCTGAATATCGCCGACCTCGCCGAGCATGCCATCGACGCCGTGCCTGATCGCGTCGCGTTGATCTGCGGCGACGATCAGCTGACCTACGCCGAACTCGAGGACAAGGCGAACCGCCTTGCGCACTACCTGATCGACCAGGGCGTCAAGAAAGGCGACAAAGTCGGGCTGTACTGCCGGAATCGCATCGAGATCGTCATTGCGATGCTCGGCATAGTGAAGGCCGGCGCGATCTTGGTCAATGTGAACTTCCGCTATGTGGAAGGCGAACTGCGGTATCTGTTCGACAATTCCGACATGGTCGCGCTCGTACACGAGCGCCAGTACGCCGACCGCGTCGCCAACGTACTGCCGGAAACACCCAACGTGAGGACGGTGCTGGTCGTCGAGGACGGCTCGGATGTTCCGGGGCCGGATTACCACCGCTACGGCGGCGTCGAGTTCTACACCGCAATCGAGCAAGGTTCTCCGGAGCGAGATTTCGGTGCGCGCAGTGCAGACGACATCTACCTGCTCTACACCGGCGGCACCACCGGATTCCCCAAGGGCGTGATGTGGCGGCACGAGGACATCTACCGGGTGCTGTTGGGCGGAACGGACTTCGCCACCGGCGAGTACGTCAAAGACGAGTACGACCTGGCCAAGCAGGCCGCCGCCGGACCGCCGATGATCCGATTCCCGATTCCGCCGATGATCCACGGCGCCACGCAGTCGGCAACTTGGATGGCACTGTTCTCCGGCGGAACGATCGTGCTGGCACCGGAATTCGACGCCGACGCGGTGTGGCGCACCGTGCACCAGCACAAGGTGAACTTGCTGTTCTTCACCGGTGACGCGATGGCCCGGCCCCTTCTGGACGCACTCAGTGCCGCCCGCGGAAGCGCCGACGACTACGACTTGTCGTCGCTGTTCCTGCTGGCCAGCACCGCGGCGTTGTTCTCACCGAGCATCAAGGAGAAATTGGTCGAGCTGCTGCCGAATCGGGTGATCACCGACTCCATCGGCTCTTCGGAAACGGGCTTCGGAGGCACCAGCGTCGTCGCCAAGGGTGAGGCGCACACCGGCGGTCCTCGGGTCACCATCGACAAGTGGACGGTCGTCCTCGACGACGACGGCAACGAGGTTCAGCCGGGCTCGGGGGTGCGCGGCGTCATCGCCAAACGTGGCCATGTCCCGGTCGGCTATTACAAAGACGAAGAGAAGTCGGCGGCCACGTTCAAGGTCATCAACGGCGTCCGCTACGCGATCCCCGGTGACTACGCGCAGGTGGAAGCGGACGGCACCGTCACCATGCTCGGTCGCGGGTCGGTGTCCATCAACAGCGGCGGTGAGAAGGTCTATCCCGAGGAAGTCGAGGCCGCGCTCAAAGGGCACCCGGACGTCTTCGACGCGCTGGTCGTCGGAGTGCCTGACGAGCGGTACGGCCAGTGCGTGGCGGCAGTGGTGCACCCGCGGCCGGGAGCCCGACCGGCCCTGGGCGACCTCGACCGGTTCGTGCGCAGTGAGATCGCAGGATACAAAGTACCGCGTGCTCTTTGGTACGTCGACGAAGTGAAACGCTCACCTGCCGGCAAGCCGGACTACCGCTGGGCCAAGGAGCAGACGCAGATACGGCCGGCTGACGAGGTGCACGCCAAGCACGTGAATGCGTGACCGACTTCGTCAAGCACCGCGCTGATGCGCCCATCGGGTTCTTCGCCTGGGAAGCCGCTGGGCTGCGGTGGCTTTCGGCGGTCGACGGAGGTGCGCCGTGCGCGCAGATCGTGTCCGCGGACCCGACCAGCTTGACGTTGCGCCGCATCGATTCGATCGCCCCCACGGCCGAGGCGGCTGAAGAGTTCGGTGGCCGACTGGCCGTGACTCACGACGCGGGCGCTGAGGCGTTCGGCGCGGGGCCCGACGGGTGGGATGGTGCCGGATTCTTCGGGCCGCTCTCGCAACCGCTGCCGATGTCGCTGCAAACCCACCGCCGTTGGGGTGAGTTCTATGCCGAGGAGCGGCTGATGCCGATGGCCGAACTGGCGGCCGGTCAACTGGCGGCCTCTACCCGCGCCACCATCGACTCAGTTGCCGAGCGTTGCCGCACAGGCGATTTCGACGACGAGGACCGTCCGGCGCGGCTGCACGGCGACCTCTGGAGCGGCAACGTGATGTGGACACCCGACGGCGTGGTGCTGATCGACCCGGCTGCTTACGGCGGTCATCGCGAGTCTGACCTTGCCATGCTTGCGCTATTCGGTTGCCCGCACTACGAAGCCATCCTGACCGGCTACCAGCGGGTCCGACCGCTGACACCGGGTTGGCGTAGCCGCATCGGGTTGCATCAGTTGTTCCCGCTGCTCGCTCATGTGGTGTTGTTCGGCGGCGGGTATGTGCGGCGTACGGACGCCGCCGCCCGTGCGGCGCTGGACGTCTGATCGCAGCCGTGCCGAGCGTATCGCTGCTGGGAAGGTCGCGGCTCGAAAGTTCGCGTTGACGTTACGCTCGCGGCTAGTGTCGAATCGCGATGACCATTGACGTGTGGATGCAGCATCCGACGCCGCGGTTCCTGAACAGCGACATGCTGGCCTCGTTGCGACGCTGGACGGGCGACACCATCCCGGACACCGAGATACCGGTCGAGGCGACCTTGGCCGCCATGGACGAAGCCGGCGTCGACTTCGGTCTGATCAGCGCGTGGCGCGGTCCGCAAGGCATGGACCTCATCTCCAACGACGAAGTCGCCGGCTGGATGCGTTCAGAGCCCAACAGGTTCGCCGGACTGGCCACCGTCGACCTGGATCACCCGATGGCGGCGGTCCGGGAATTGCGGCGGAGGGTTCATGAGGACGGCTTCGTCGGCTTGCGGGTGGTGCCCTGGTTGTGGAACGCGCCGCCGACCGACCGTCGCTACTATCCGCTCTTCGCTCAATGCGTCGAACTCGGCGTCCCGTTCTGTACCCAGGTAGGTCACACCGGTCCGCTTCGCCCGTCGGAAACCGGACGTCCGATCCCCTACATCGATCAGGTCGCGCTGGACTTCCCCGAGCTGGTGATCGTCTGCGGGCACGTCGGCTACCCGTGGACAGAGGAGATGGTGGCGGTGGCCCGAAAACACGAGAACGTGTACATCGACACCTCCGCCTACACCACCAAGCGGTTGCCCGAAGAGCTTCGCCGGTTCATGAAAACCGGTACCGGACAGCGCAAAGTACTGTTCGGCACCAACTATCCGATGATTCGGCACAGCCACGCGCTGGCCGGGCTGGATGAGCTTGGGCTTACCGAGGACGCACGTCGGAATTATCTGCGCGGCAACGCCGAACGCGTCTTTGGACTCGCGCAACCGAAGGTGCGGACATGAACGGTGCCCGCGCCCTGCTGAATGCTCTGGTCGACGGCGGCGTCGACGTGTGCTTCGCCAATCCGGGGACCTCAGAAATGCACTTCGTCGCCGCCCTGGATGCCGTTCCGCGGATGCGCGGCGTGCTCACGCTGTTCGAGGGAGTCGCCACCGGGGCCGCCGACGGCTACGCCCGCATCGCCGGTCGACCCGCCGCGGTGCTGCTGCACCTTGGACCTGGATTGGGCAACGGCCTGGCGAATCTGCACAACGCCCGCCGCGCGCGGGTTCCGATGGTCGTCGTGGTCGGCGACCACGCCACCTATCACAAGAAGTACGACGCTCCACTGGAATCCGATATCGACGCGCTGGCCGGCAGTGTCTCGGGCTGGCTGCGGCGCACCGGTGACAGCGATGACCTGGTTGCCGATGCCACCGAGGCCATCGCCGTGAGCCGCGACACGTCGCGGATCTCGACGCTGATCCTGCCCGCCGACGTGTCCTGGACTCAGACCGAGACTGCCGGGCTGAAGCCTGCGCCGCCACGCCGAATCGACGTCGATGTGGACGCCGTGGAATCGGTTGCCCAAATCCTGCGGGCGAGCGAACCGTCGGTGATCCTCGTCGGCGGTGACGCCACCACCGCACCGGGCTTGACGGCGGCCGCCCGGATCGCTGCGGCCACCGGGGCACGCTGGTACTGCGAGACGTTCCCCACGCGCCTCGAACGCGGAGCCGGAATCCCCGCTGTCGACCGGATCGCCTACTTCGCCGAAGCCGTCACCGGCCAACTCGCCGGCACCAAACATCTCGTGCTCGCCGGTGCGGCGTCGCCGGTGTCGTTCTTCGCCTATCCGGATAAGCCGAGCGATTTGGTGCCGGAGGGCTGCGAAGTGCATCTGCTCGCCACCCACCGCGGCGCCGCGGCGACCCTGAACGCGCTGGCAGAGGCGGTCGCGCCGCAAATCGCTGCCCCGCTCGCAACGCTGTCGCGTCCACCGTTGCCCAGCGGACCGCTGTCTGCCGCAGTGGCGGCCGACGTGATCGGCGCGCTGCTGCCGGAAAGGGCCATCGTCGTTGACGAGTCGAACACGTCAGGCCTGCCGTTGGCGCAGGCCACCGCGGGGGCACCCGCCCACGACTGGCTGACCCTGACCGGCGGCGCCATCGGCTACGGCATCCCCGCGTCGGTGGGCGCGGCGATCGCCGCTCCCGACCGCCCGGTGCTTTGTCTGGAATCCGACGGGTCGGCGATGTACACGATCTCCGGTTTGTGGACCCAGGCGCGAGAAGGCCTCGACATCACCACCGTCGTCTACAACAACGGCGCCTACGACATCCTGCGGATCGAGTTGCAGCGAGTGGGTGCCGAAACCGCGGTGGGCCCCAAAGCTCAGCAGTTGCTGGACTTGACCCGTCCAGCGCTCGACTTCGTGCACCTGGCCCAAGGAATGGGGGTGCCGGCCCGCCGAGTCACCACCGCCGAGGAATTCGCCGACGCCCTGCGCTTGGCTTTCGCCGACCCGGGACCGCATCTCATCGACGTCGTGGTGCCGTCCCTGATGGGATAGTCACAGCCACCGAGAAGGCTTTGTCAGGTTCAGCGCTCCACTCATCGCGCTCAGCTGGTTGATGATGTCTTCGACCCGCGCCCGTGGAATGTCCATGCGCCACTCCGGCACGGTGCCGGAGACATGCAGCACGCCCGCATCGAAAGTGACGCCGGTCAGCTGAAGACCGTGGGGCAGTTTGGGCAGACGCACCGGGTAGGCGGGGGCGCGAGCCGGTAGTGGCAACCTGCGGCGCAGCACGGCGAACCCACGCGGCTTGAGCCACAAAGTGGAGCCGTCGAGGCGAGCGTCGACCTCCAGGTTCGCCAGGCCGGGTCGGCGCGCCCAATGTAGCCGGGCAACTCCGTCGTCACCGACTCCGCCGACGAACGTCGGCATGGTCCATCGAATCAGCTCTTGCAGGATGGAGGCCGGCAAGTCCAGCGACAGTTCGACCGGGGCGGCCACCAGGACCGGCGGTGTTCCGGGTCGCAAGTGCACGTTGTGCAAGGTGGCCACCGCGTGGTCGAATTCGATGGTGTCCCAACATAAGTCCTTGGCGACGATGCGGACATCACCGAGTTGGCCTACCGACAGTCCCAGCATGTCGAGGTTGGAGTCGAATTCCGTGACGGTGAGTGACAGTTCGCCTTCTTCGATCTGAACGGACAACGTCCGGCCCACGATCAGCCGGCGCAGCGTGGTGAACAGCGTCCGGTAGCCGGCTTCCGCGGCCGCGGAAACCGGCGGAAGCGCGGACGCTGATGACCACAGCGAGGCCAGCATGTCGATTGGGCGAAACGGATCAAAGCCGCCCGGAAGTACCGAAGGTGTCATGACCACAGCATCCCCCGTGCGAGGCTCCGCGCGGGCGGATTCGAACCGTCGGGTGCCGTCCGTCGGCCGCCGAAACCGGCGGAACCAGTTCTCGCCAGCCGTTCACGAGGCAGTCATCTACCGCGAGAGACGCCATACCGGATCAGTGCAGTCGACACCGTCGGCCGACAGCCGGCGCTTGAGCACCTTGAAGGTCGCAGTCCGCGGCAGCTCGCTACTGATCCGCACGAACGACGGCCATTGCTTTCGTCCCAGGTCTGGTTGTTCGGCCAGGAAGGCGCTGAATTTGTCGACGTCGAAGTCGGCCCCGCCGGCCAGCACCAGTGCCGCCATCACCTGGTCACCGACGGCGGGGTCCGGCACCGCGTACACGGCAACCTCGGCGACGCCGGGGTAACGCAGCAGCACCCGCTCGATGGGAGCGGTGCCCAAATTCTCGCCGTCGACTCGCAACCAGTCACCCAACCTGCCGGCGAAATAGGCGTAGCCGGCGTCGTCGCGATAGGCCAGGTCGCCGCTGTGATAGACGCCGCCGGCCATGCGTTGGGCATCGGCCGCGGCATCGTTGTAGTAACCCTCGAATCGGCCCCGACCACCGGTGTTGACCAGTTCACCGATTACCCCGGGCGGGCACGGCTTGCCGGTGTCGAGGTCGAGGATCTCAATGCCGTCGGGCAGCGGGCCGAGCGCACCGGATGGAGTGTCCGGAGTGCGGCTGATCGCCACCCCACCTTCGGTGGACCCGAACCCGTCGATGACCACACATCCGAATCTGCGGGCGAACCGCTCGATGTCATTAGGCGCGCCCTCATTGCCGTACACCGCGCGCAAAGGGTTGTCACAATCATCTGGACGCTCTGGCGTGGCGAGCACATAGGACAACGGCTTGCCCACATAGTTGGCGTAGGTGGCGCCGTAGCGGCGAATGTCCGAAAGGAATTGGGAAGCAGAGAATTTGCGGCGCAACACCAGGCTGCCACGACACGCCAGGGCCACCGCCCAGCCCACTAAGACCGCATTGGAGTGGAACAGCGGCATCGACGCGTAGCACACGTCTTCGGAACCGAGGCCGAAACGCTCGGTCATCGTCACGCCGGCGATCGCCACTTTGCTGTGGCTGCACTTGACTGCCTTGGGTTCACCGCTGGTGCCGGAAGTGAAGATCAACATGAACAGGTCGGCAGGGTCGGCTGATTGGAAGCCGGGCTCGGCGGCGCTGTGCGCGGCCACTTCATCGGCCCACGCGGCGGAGTCGACGTTCAGGTGCGCGATGCCGTCAAGCACCGCAGCAGAATTGGAGTCGGCGAGTACCAGTTGGCAGTCGGCGTGGTCGATGTCGCGGGCCAGCGCGTCACCTCGCCGCACCGGGTTGAGCCCGACCGGGATGATCCCCGACAGCCCCGCGGCGACGAGTACCGCCGAGAAGAACGGCGTGTTTTCGGCGAGCACGCCGACATGCGGTGGCCGCGTCGGGTCGAGGCGTTCACGCAGCGTCGCCGCCACCGCGGCACCGTGCCTCAGATGGTCTTGCCAACAGGTGAAGGAGTCTTCAAAGCGAACTCCCCGATCCTGCACAGCAGCAAGCGGTTTGAGCAGTTCGGTGACGGTCGGTGGCCGTTGGGTCACGGTCAGGCCGGGGTGTCCGCCAGTTCGCGGCCGATTCTGCGCAACTGTGCGGTGGCACTGCCCACCGCAAACTCGTTCTGCTTGGCCGCCAGGAAGTAACGGTGTGCCGGATGGTCGACGTCAATGCCAACGCCGCCGTGGACGTGCACGATGGTGTGCGCCACTCGGTGGCCCGCATCGGCGGCCCAAAACGCCGCGGTCGCCACCTCGGTGTCGGCGCTCAGTTGTTCGGCGAGTCGCCAGGCCGCTTGGGTAAGCGTCAGCCTCAAAGCCTTGACGTCGATGTAACCGTCGGCCAGGCGCTGCGACACCGCCTGAAAGCTGCCTATCGGGCGGTCGAACTGCTCACGGGTGCGGGCATATTCCGCGGTCAACTGCAGCCCCCGGTCGAGCACACCGAGCTGAAAAGCGCTGCGGCCCAGTGTGGCCAGCGTGCGAAGCCAGTCGACCACATCGTCTGTGCCGGCTATCGGCGGGTCGGCTATCTCGACACCGTGTAGTTGAAGATGTCCGACGCTACCCAGACCGGTGGTCTGCGACGGCGTTACCGAGATACCGGCAACGTCGGCAGGTACTACGAAACAGCCTGTGCCGGTGTCTGTTTCGGCGGGTACCAAGAAAGCGTCGGCGACCGGGCCGAACGGGACCTGGGTGCGCGACCCGTGCAGACGGTACTGGTCGTCCGACCGGGTTGCCTGCACGGGCCCGTCGCCGGGCTCACCGTCCAGCGCAACTGTCAGGACCTTGTCTCCACGGACTGCCGGCGCAGCCCAACGCTGCTGGACGTCAGCCGAACCGAATCTGCCCAGCGCACCGGCGGCGAGCATGACCGACTCCAGGTACGGCACAGCGGCCAGCTGACGACCCAGCGCCACCAGAATCGCGGTCTGCTCGAGCACACCGTAGCCACCACCACCGATCGACTCGGGGGCCGCGGCGCTCAGGATGTCCGCATCGATCAGCTTCTGCCACAGCGCCCGGTCAAATCGTTGATCCAGGCCGTCGAGCTCGCGTTGATGTGCGGGCGTGCACACCGCGTCGACGATGGTGCTGACCAGCCCGCCCAGGTCGTGCGCGGCTTCGGTTGTCGAAAAGTCCATCAGCGCTCCAGAATTCGTTCAGCGGTTGGCTCGGGGCAGGCCCAGCGCCACCATGCCGATGATGTCGCGCTGGACTTCGTTGGTGCCGCCACCGAAGGTCAGAATCAGACACGCTCGGTGCATCCGCTCGACCCGGCCGCGCAGCAGCGCGCCGGGGGAGTCTTGGCGCACGGTGGCGCCAGTGCCCAGCACCTCCATCAGCAGGCGATAGGCCTCGGTGGCCAGTTCGGTGCCGAACACCTTGGCGGCTGAGGCGTCCGCTGGTGAGGGCGATGCAGAATCAGATGACGCGAGTTCCCAGTTGATCAGTTTCAGCACCTCGACTCCTGCGTGCACGCGGGCCAGGTTGAGTTGCACCCATTCCGAGTCGATCAGCCTCGCACCGCTGGAGTCCTTGGTGTTTTGCGCCCATTCGCGGACCTGATTGAGCGCCATGATGATCGGCATCGCCGACACCAGCGCGACCCGCTCGTGATTGAGCTGGTTGGTCACCAGTTTCCAGCCGCCGTTCTCCTCGCCGACCCGGTTGGCGACCGGCACCCGGATGTCCTGGTAGTAGGTAGCGCTGGTGTCGACACCGGACATGGTGTGCACCGGTGTCCACGAGAAGCCTTCGGCGCTGGTCGGCACGATCAACATCGAAATACCGCGGTGCTTCTTGGCCTCGGTGTTGGTGCGCACCGCCAACCACACATAGTCGGCGTAGGCGATCAGGCTGGTCCACATCTTCTGCCCGTTGACGATGTAGTCGTCGCCGTCGCGCACTGCCGTGGTGCGCAGGTTGGCCAAGTCCGTGCCGGCACCGGGCTCGGAGTACCCGATTGAAAAGTGCAGATCACCGGAGGCGATCTTGGGCAGGTATAACTTCTTCTGCTCTTCGGTCCCGAACGCCATGATGGTCGGCGCGACGCTGTTGATGGTGAGGAACGGCACCGGGGCGCCGGCGACGGCGGCCTCGTCGGTGAAGATCAGCGAGTCCATCGGGGAACGGTCCTGACCCCCGTACTCTTTGGGCCAGTTCAAGGTGAGCCACCCGTCCTTGCCCATCTGCGCGACCGTCTCGCGGTATACGTTCCCTTCACCGACTTCACCCGACGTCGAACCCAGCGCCTCCCGGCGCTCGGGGGTGATCAGCTTGGCGAAGTACGACCGCAGTTCGCGACGCAAGTCCTCCTGCTCGGGGGTGTAACTGATTCGCATTCCAGCCGCCCTTCGTCTGCCAACGGCTTCCGATCCGCCATCTGAGGTTGTAACACGTTCTAGTCGGAGGGTCCAGCGGCGACATCTTCCCCGCCGGGTCGTATGGTGATGAGGCAGAATTCCGGGCCCTCCGGCCAATCCTCGGGCTGTGAAGGTCGCGCACGAAGAAGGAGAGTGCCGTGCGGGTGAAAGTGGACCACGACCGATGTGAAGGTAACGCGGTGTGCATGGGAATCGCACCGGACCTCTTCGACCTCGACGATGACGATTACGCCGTTGTGAAAGTCGATCCGGTGCCGGCCGATCAGGAAGCGGCCGCCGAGCAGGCGATCGCCGAATGCCCTCGCGCCGCCATAACCCGCGAAGATTAGCGGCGATCGCAAGCGCGGCGAAGCCGGGCGCAGCGGGTCGCCGCCCAACAGACGCGGCGATCGCAAGCGCGGCGAAGCCGGGCGCAGCGGGTCGCCGCCTAACAGACGCGGCGATCGCAAGCGCGGCGAAGCCGGGCGCAGCGGGTCGCCGCCCAACAGACTAGAGGTATTCATAAATTGACTGACAACTCGGACCCGACGGATCTATCTGGGAAGGTCGCGGTGGTGACCGGCGCGGCCGCCGGCCTGGGGCGTGCGGAGGCCGTCGGGTTGGCCCGTGCCGGGGCGACCGTCGTCGTCAATGACATCGCCGCCGCCATGGACGCTTCCAATGTCGTCGACGAAATCGGCGCGGCCGGTTCCAAAGCCGTCGCAGTCATCGGTGACATCAGCCAGCGCAGCACCGCCGACGAACTCATCAGCAGCGCCGACGCGCTGGGCGGCTTGAGCATTGTGGTGAACAACGCCGGGATCACCCGGGACCGCATGCTGTTCAACATGTCCGACGACGAATGGGATGCCGTCATCGCGGTGCACTTGCGCGGGCACTTCCTCGTCACCCGCAACGCGGCGACCTACTGGCGGTCCAAAGCCAAGGACGCCGGCGGATCGATCTACGGCCGCATCATCAACACGTCCTCGGAAGCGGGCCTGGTCGGGCCGGTCGGACAGGCCAACTACGGCGCCGCTAAGGCGGGCATCACCGCGCTGACCCTGTCAGCGGCCCGGGCGTTGGGTCGCTACGGGGTGTGCGCAAACGTGATCTGCCCCCGCGCGCGCACCGCGATGACGGCCGACGTCTTCGGCGCGGCGCCCGAGGCCGACGGCTCAGGCGGTGTCGATCCGCTTTCCCCGGAGCATGTCGTCACCTTGGTGCGTTTCCTCGCCTCGCCGGCCGCCGAAGCGGTCAACGGGCAGGTCTTCATCGTCTACGGTCCCCGGGTGACGCTGCTGTCGGCGCCGACGGTAGAGCGCCAGTTCAGCGCTGAAGCCGCAGCATGGGATCCGGCGGAGTTAAGCGCAACGCTGCATCATTACTTCGCCGACCGCGACCCAGAGTCCAGCTTCGCCGCGACCGGTGTCATGGAGACGTAAGTCTTCCTCGGCAAAACTCACACGTGCTCCCGAGCTGGATTCGCGTCGGCAAGTGCGTCGAGAAACGACCGGGCCCAGCGGTCCACGTCGTGGACGAGCACCTGGCGCCGCAGCGCGCGCATCCGTCGCCGCCCCTCCTCGACCGGTTGGTTGAGGGCTGCTTCGATCGCATCCTTGACACCCTCGAGATCGTGCGGGTTGACCAGGTAAGCCTGCCGGAGTTCTGCTGCGGCGCCGGTGAATTCGCTGAGCACCAGCGCGCCGCCGAGATCACCGCGGCAGGCGACGTACTCCTTGGCCACCAAATTCATGCCGTCGCGCAGCGGCGTGACCAGCATGACGTCACTGGCCACGAAGAACGCGACGAGCTCGTCGCGCGGCACCGGCCGGTGCAGGTAGTGCACCACCGGACGGCCCACCTCGCCGTACTCCCCGTTGATGTGACCTACCTGGCGCTCGATGTCCGAGCGCAGGATCTGATAGCTCTCCACCCGCTCCCGGCTCGGGGTGGCCAGCTGGACGAGGACGGTGTCATCGCGTTTCACGCGGCCCTCTGCGAGTAGCTCCGAGAAGGCTTTCAGCCGAACGTCGATGCCCTTGGTGTAATCGAGCCGGTCGACACCAAGGAGAATTCTGCGCGGATTGCCCACTTCGGCCCGCAGCTCTTTGGCACGCCGACGCACCTCCCGGTCGCGGGACTTGTGGTCGAGTTCCCCAGAATCGATGGAGATGGGAAAGGCGCCGACCCGCACGGTGCGGGAACCGACTCGCACCTCACCGAACCGGGACCGCACACCGACCGAACCCCGCGACGTCTCCGCGTTGACCAGACGCCGCGACAAGATCAGGAAGTTCTGCGCACCGCCGGCCATATGGAACCCGACCAGGTCGGCGCCGAGCAGTCCGTCGACGATCTCCGTGCGCCATGGCATCTGCATGAACAGCTCGACCGGCGGAAAAGGGATGTGCAGAAAGAAACCGATGGTCAGATCCGGCCGGAGCTCCCGCAGCATCTTAGGGACCAGTTGCAGCTGGTAGTCCTGTACCCAGACAGTCGCACCGGGGGCAGCGGCGCGCGAAGCGGCCTCGGCGAACCGGCGGTTGACATCGACGTAGCGGTCCCACCACTCCCGGTGGTAGATCGGTTTGACGATGACGTCGTGATACAGCGGCCACAGCGTGGCGTTGGAAAAGCCCTCGTAGTATTCGGCGACGTCCTCGGCGCTCAGCCGCACCGGATAAATCTGCAGGCCCTCTTCGACGATGGGGTCTTCGTCGCCGTCGGTGATCCCCGGCCAGCCGATCCAGGCCCCGCGCCGGCGGCGCAACAGCGGTTCCAATGCGGTGACCAGCCCGCCGGGGCTGCGCTTCCAGGTAATGGTGCCGTCGGGATGACGCTCCATGTCGATCGGAAGGCGATTCGCGACCACTACGAAATCCGAACTGCGGGCCTCGACCGCTGTCGACGGGCTCGCCCCGGAAACCGACTCATCCGTCGCGGAGCCCCCGGCACCCACTTAGGTCTCGAGTTTCGCCGGTCCAATGCCGAGCATCGACAGGAAAATCCGGCACTCGTCGGCGTCGGTCGCGTACGCCGCGACCACGCGCCTGGCTTGGCTTGCGGTGGTGTCGGTCAGCGGTTCGACGTCACCGAGTTCTGCTGGGTCTGATTTAGCGGGCATGACATCACTGTAGGCGAAGCGGCTTTTTCAGGAGGTGACCAGCGCCGGACCCACCGCGCAGACGGCGACGGACGAGTCGTAATGTGCAAGACGGCGACCTGCCGCGAACGCAAATGAGGTGGCGAATGGCAGTCCACGACGATGTGAGCACCGGTGCGCTCGGCGCGCAGGCCGATGAGCTGGTGGCTTACGAGACGCTCGACGACGGCCGGATCGCCCGGATCTGGCTCAACCGGCCTGAGGCGCACAACGCCCAGAACCGCACGTTGCTGGTGCAACTCGATGAGGCGTTCTTGCGAGCCGAGGCCGACGACGACGTTCGTGTCGTGATCCTGGCCGCCCGCGGTCGGAACTTCTCCGCCGGCCACGACCTGGGTTCCGAAGCGGCGCTTGCCGAGCGGGCGCCCGGACCGGCACAGCACCCGACGTTCCGGTTCAACGGCGCGACCCGCGAGGCGGTGATGGAAAAGACCTATCTGCAGGAGTGGCATTACTACTTCCAGAACACCTGCCGCTGGCGGGATCTGCGCAAGATCACCATCGCGCAAGTCCAAGGCAACGCAATCTCGGCCGGGCTGATGCTGATCTGGGCGTGCGACCTGATCGTGGCCGCCGACAACGCCAAATTCAGCGACGTCGTCGGTGTCCGCTTGGGCATGCCCGGCGTCGAATATTACGCTCACCCTTGGGAATTCGGCGCCCGCAAAGCCAAAGAGCTGCTGTTGACCGGTGATTCGCTGGACGCCGACGAGGCCTACCGACTGGGCATGGTGTCCAAAGTCTTTCCGCGCGACGAGCTGGAGGACAAGACGCTGGAATTCGCCAAGCGCATTGCCCGACGGCCGACCATGGCGGCGTTACTGATCAAAGACTCCGTCAACGCGGCCGCCGACGCCATGGGGTTCACCGAGGCGCTGCGGCACGCTTTCCACGTGCACGAGCTGGGCCACGCGCACTGGGCGGCGCACAACGAGAACCGTTTCCCGGTGGGGCTACCTCCGGACGTCGAAGATTGGCGCGCTGCCAAGGGGTCGAAGGTCGCGCGCCGCGACGAGCCCTGAGACGGCAGGACCGGCGCATGCAGCTTTCGTTCGAGGACCGAACCTACCTGGTGACCGGCGGCGGCAGCGGTATCGGCAAGGGCGTCGCCGCGGGGCTGGTGGCGGCCGGCGCGGCCGTCGTCATCGTGGGCCGCAACGCCGACCGCCTCGCCGCCACCACCGAAGCCATCGAGTCCAGCGGGACCCGCGGTGCCATCAGGTACGAGCCGGCCGATGTCACCGACGAGGACCAGACCGCACAGGCGGTGGCGGCCGCCACCGCGTGGCACGGCCGGCTGCACGGGGTGGTGCACTGCGCGGGTGGCTCGGAGACCATCGGCCCGGTTACCCAGATCGACTCGCCGGCCTGGCGGCGCACCGTAGACCTCAATGTCAACGGCACCATGTACGTGCTCAAGCACGCCGCCCGCGAAATGGTGCGCGGGGGCGGGGGTTCGTTTGTGGGCATCTCCTCGATCGCCGCGAGCAACACACACCGCTGGTTCGGCGCCTACGGAGTCAGCAAATCGGCGGTGGACCACATGATGAAGCTGGCCGCCGACGAGCTGGGCCCGTCCTGGGTGCGGGTCAACAGTATCCGCCCGGGTCTCATCCGCACCGAACTCGTTGCGCCCGTTATCGATTCACCGGAACTGAGCGCGGACTACGCGCGATGCACGCCGCTGCCCCGGCCAGGTGAGGTGGAGGACGTCGCCAACTTGGCGATGTTCCTGCTCAGCGACGCCGCCAGTTATGTCACCGGGCAGGTCATCAACGTCGACGGCGGGCTCATCTTGCGACGGGGGCCGGACTACTCGGTGATGCTCGAACCCGTCTTCGGCGCCGACGGACTACGCGGAGTGGTGTGACGCCGGATCCAACGCGGCGCCGGCATCCCGGGATGCCAGCGTGGCGATCGCCGACCAGTCCAGCGCTCCGCCACCGCCGGCCAGCAGGGTGAGGAAGCGGTCTCGCAGCAGGCTGGCCAACGGCAACGGCACCTGCATGTTCTCGGCGGCGGCGAGCACCAAGCGGATGTCTTTGAGACCCAGCGCCGCGGCGAAGCCGGCCGGCTCGAATTCGCGGCGTGCGATCAGCCCGCCGTAGGTCTGGTAGGCCGGCGCGCTGAACAGAGTGGACGTGAGGAGTTCGATGTATTGCGCGGGGTCCACTCCGCCTTTGGCGACCAACGCGACCGCTTCGCCGAGCGACTCGATGACCGACGCGATGAGGAAGTTGCCGGACAATTTCACCAGGTTGGCGGCCTCGGGTTGTTCCGACACCACGAAGTGCCGCTGGCCGATCGCGTCGAACAGTGGGGTCAGTGCCTGCACCGCCTGCGGATCACCCGCAGCGACGACGAATAGCTTTGCCGCAGCAGCCGCTTCGGGCCGGCCGAACACCGGCGCGGCGACGTACCGCTGACCGGCCTCCTCATGCGCTGCCGCCAGCTGCTTGGACAAGTCGACGCTGATGGTGCTGGCCGAGACGTGCGTCGCACCCGGTGGCAGCGAGGCCAGCACGCCCTGCTCGCCGAACGTCACGCTGTGGACCGCCGAGTCGTCAGCCAGCATGGTGATCACGACCTCTGCACCGCAGGCCTCGGCGACCGAGCTCGCCGGCGACGCGCCTTGCTGCACGACCGGCTCCGACTTTTCGGCCGAACGGTTGTAGACAGTGACGCGGTGACCGGCCTTGACGAGGTTGAGGGCCATGCCCCGGCCCATGTTTCCCAGTCCGATGAATCCGATGTCCATGACATCCACCATGCCGCGCATTTCTGTGCCGGGTTGGTGAAAGATGTCGGAAAACCGGCGCAGACGGGAGAACGAATGAATCGACTCGAGGGCAACCGGGTTTTGGTGACCGGCGCAGCGTCCGGCATCGGGCAGGCCACTGCCCTGCGACTGCTGGACGAAGGCGCCGTCGTTGCGGCCGCCGATATTGCGACATTGGACAAGACGCGCGCACTGGCCGAGGAAGTCGGAACCGGCGACCGGCTTGCCACCGTGGAACTCGATGTCGCCGAGGAGACGTCGGTGGTCGACGGCGTGCGCTCAGCGGTGGACAGATTGAACGGATTGGACGCGGTGGTCAACGCCGCCGGCATGCTGCGCGCTGCGCACACTCATCAGACCAGCCTCGAGCTGTGGAATCGGATCATCGGCGTCAACCTGACCGGCACCTTCCTCGTGGTACGCGAGGCGTTGCCGGCGCTGTTGAAGAATCCGCGAAGCACGATCGTGAATTTCAGCTCCACCTCCGCCTCGTTCGCCCATCCCTATATGGCGGCCTACGCGGCGAGCAAGGGGGCGATTCAGTCCTTCACCCATGCGCTTGCCCTCGAGTACGCCAGTCAGGGGCTGCGTGCGGTGAGCGTCGCGCCCGGCAGCATCAAGTCCGGAATCACCGACAACACAGCGAACTACATTCCCGCCGATGCTGACTGGGCGCTGTTCGGCAGGCTGTCGCCCATTTTGCCGACCACCTTGGAATCCAGCGGAGCCGGAATGGGTGACCCCGCGGCGGTCGCCGGCGTGGTGGCCATGCTGGTGTCCGATGACGGTGCGTTCATCACCGGCACGGAGATTCGTATCGACGGCGGTACGCACGCCTGAGAGTCAATTGACGCAGGGCACCCCGCCGCTGTCGATGATCGGCGCGCCCCGGTCCGGGGTGGGCAGCGTAGAGGTTGTCCCGTAGTACGACTTGGATGTAGTCGTCGTGGTAGTAGTGCTGGTGTCGTCCTGCGACGACGCCGAGTAGTTGTCGTCGACGACGACTTCGATGTGGCCGGCTTTGACGGCTGAAACTTGCTGCGCCGGAACGTCTATACCCAAGAGGCGGGCGAGGTTTTGCGCATCCGTTGCCATACCGGGTCCATAGGCGACTGCCATTGTGGTGGGGTCGGCGGCCGTGCGGTCACGCACCTCGCCGATGGTGTAGCCGTGTTGCTTGAGGGTGCGTGACACCTGCGTGGCCAGTCCGGAGACGCTTCCGGCGTTGACGACATCGACGACGGTCGTGGGGTTGGGCGGCACGGTGGTCGACTCGACGGCGGTGGTCGACGTGGTGTCGCCGATCGCGGCCGCGATCTCGGCCTTGATGGCGGCGGAGTCGATGATGTTGACGTCCTGGCCGTCGATCTGGTCGTATCGAACCACCGGCAAAGTACGGAATTCGACATCGCCGCCGGCAAGGGCGGCCATCCGCTGGAACTGCTCCTCGTCCCAGCCGGCTGACAGCACAACGTCTTTGCGCGCCACCGCGATCAGGCTCTTGAGCTTGCCGAAGTCGCTGAAGGTCCCGGAGTCCTGCAGCTGGTGCATGACCGAGACCAGAAAAGCCTGCTGGCGGTGAGTGCGGTCCAGGTCGCCGTTTTCCAGACCGTGGCGTTGTCGCACGAACGAGAGGGCTTGTGCCGCGTTGAGCGTCTGGCGCCCGGCAGGAAAGTCGGCGCCGGAATACGAGTCGTAGACGGCGTGCTTGAGGCATACTTTCACGCCGCCCAAGGTCTCGGTCAGATCGTAGAAACCGGCCAGGTTGACCTCGGCGAAGTAGTCGATCGGTACGCCGGTCAAGCTACGGACCGCTTTCAACGTGGCCGACCGGCCTGCCTCACGGCCGCGCGTCTCCAGTTGTCGTTGATTGCTCACACCCTGGTCGATGAGTTTCTGCTCGACGTTCTGTTTGGTAAGGCCGTACGCTTCCTTGATTTTGATGTGGCGGTACCCGGGAACCCCGTTGAACGGTACCCAGTCGTCGCGGGGGATCGAGAACGCGACAACGCGGTTGTCTTCGCCGACATGGACCAGGATCAAAGTGTTGGTGTTGTAACCGCCGGCGTCGCTGTCGCCGGCGTGTAGTTGGTTCAGGATCGCTGACGGCAGGTCGTTGCCGTCTTGGTCTTTGCGGGAGTCCAGTCCGATCAGCAGGATGTTCATTTCGTTGCCGCTCGAACGGGGTTCGTCTGGCCCCAGCGCAGACGAGACGGTGATACCGCCGAGCGCCCCGTGCGCGACCCACCACCCGGCCCCAGTGGCGACCACCGCCGCCATCGACATCAGCGCCATGGCACCGCGGGTCAGTCGGCGGCGGGTTCGTGACGGCGGGCGGACTGCCCGGTGGCGGTGTCGCCCTCCGGGCCGCTCAGCGTCTGCCACCACGAGCTCGATGCCCCTTGGCCCACCCGTCGCTGTTTGCGGTGGTCGTTGACCGCCCATGGTGTCCAGTATGCGGTAGCTTGCTGCGGCGTCCGGTTACAGTTCGGCGACGCTGCCGGTGGTGGGCGTCTTGTTAGGATCGTGCGGTGCATCACAAGCCTGCGCCGGAGGGCCGCGGCAACCTGCGGTACATATCTCGGCGGCAAGCCCTCGGCTACGCCGTCGCCACACCGATGCTGCTGGGTCTCGGGACGCTGGGCAGCTCGCGCGCGACCGCGGCCGACAGCAAGGTGATCGATTTCGCGAAGCGAAAGATCGCGCCGGACCAGATCAAGTCCGCTGGCTACGACGGGGTGGTGGTGTGGGTGTCCGAGTCCCGGCCGGGCGCGAACTTCGAGGCGAAACCCGTCACCCGCGACTACGCGGATGCGCTGCGCGCTGCGGGTCTACACCTGGTGAGCAACTACCAGTACGGCAAGCCGGGTTGGCCGGACCCCTCGGATTACACCCGCGGTTACGACGGCGGCGTCGCCGACGCCCGGACAGCCCGACAGCTGCATGCCGCCGCCGGTGGCCCGGACTCAGCGCCCATCTTCTTCAGCGTGGACGACGACATCGATTTGAATACGTGGAAAAGCGTTGCGCTGGAATGGTTTCGTGGCCTCAATTCAGTGCTGGGTGTTGAGCGCACCGGCATCTACGGCCACTCCCGGGCATGTGGATGGGCAGTCGACGACGGCGTCATCGGGCACTCCACCACCGCCGGCCATCGCTGGGCATGGCAGACCAGCGCATGGTCGCACGGCGAGCGCGACCCTCGGGCCGTGCTCTATCAGGCTGTGGTCGACAGCCCGTCGAACCCCGGGATTTCGCTAGGTGGAATCAACGTCGACCTCGACGACGTCCTGGCGGCTGATTACGGGCAGTGGGACCTAAGCCGCTGATTTCCGGTCAGCTGATCGACTCCCGGAACTCGACACCGTCCTGGGCATGCTGCGCCCACTCGTTGACGTCGACGACCGGATAAATCTGGAACACGTTGTACGGGGCAAACTTCGCAGTGTCGTTCAGAAGCTCGGTGGGATGATCCGTCTCCACCACCGCGAACCCGCCTTCCGCGTCGACCCGTCCCACGAACTGGTGATACGTCACTCCGGCGGACGGTTGCCATTTGGAGAACAGTTGCAAGGCGCGCTGCACCGCCTCTTCGTTCTCCCTGCCGGAGCTGTTGATGCGGCTGGTCCATGCCATCACGTACTTCATTGGGTACTCCTAGCTACGTTGTTGAACTAGAGGAGTGTCGGCGGCAGGCCGGGGTCGGCCGTCCACACGTGCTTAGTGTGCGCCTCAGCAGGTTTATCCGCATGCGTATTGCGCCACTTACCCGCCGGTTAGTTGACAACGGAAAAGTTAATTAGTTGTGGCATAACGAAACTGAGTTTGTGGTGGCGGGTGCACTGCGTGTCGCCGTTATCTGTGTGGCCGTTCGGGCCGGAAGCCCAATCAACGGTGCCGTTGAGCTTTCGACGAAGCCGCGCGGGCGATCCGGCAAGTAACGATACTGATGAGGACACGACAATTGCGCATGCCGGAATGTGAAGAGGGAAGCCATGAAGATCGTCGTCATCGGTGGCACCGGGGTGCTCGGGTCCAAAGTGCTTCAAACACTGACGGACCGCGGTCACGATGCGATCCCCGCGTCACCTCGCACCGGAGTCAACGCGCTTACCGGGGAAGGTCTTGCGGATGTGCTGACCAATGCGGACGTCGTTGTCGACGTGGCCAACTCGCCGTCCTTCGACGACGAGCCGGTGATGGACTTCTTCACGACGGCGACCGCTAATCTGTTGGCTGCCGCCAAGGCAGCCGGAGTCGGGCACTACGTGGTGGTCTCGATCGTGGGCGCCGACGAATTACCCGCAAGCGGGTATCTGCGAGCGAAGGTCGCCCAGGAAAAGCTTGTTACCGAATCGGGCATGGCTTACTCGATCGTGCGCGCGACTCAGTTCGCCGAGTTCACCGACGCCATCACGGCGACGATGACCGTGGGTGACGAGGTGCGCGTGCCGGATGCACTGATTCAGCCGATCGCCACCGATGATCTGGCGGTCGAGGTCGCCCGGGTCGCCGGCGGCACGCCGCTGGGCGGTATCGAGAACGTCGGCGGGCCGGAGAAGATCACGTTCGAGCAGATGGCTCGGAACGTGGTGGCCCGAAACGGCCAATCGAAGAGGGTGGTCGTCGACCCGGATGTCGGCTACTTCGGGACACCGTTGTCCAGGAACAGTCTGGTCGTTTCGTAGCGCTGGTTGGCTAGCAGCCGATCCGCGCGATAACCGCCGTCGCCGCCGCCGCGCAGCAGTTGCAGCGGACGCGTAACAAGAGCATCAGTGCCGTGTGCAAAGTGGTCTCACGGGTGATATCACCATGCAAGCGCGCCGAGATCACT
>CAWFTT010000027.1:0-23672 GCA_963818785.1 uncultured Actinomycetota bacterium
CGCTGTCCTTCTCCGACCCGCGCTTCGACGAGGTCAAGGCGCCCGTCGACGAGTGCAAAGACAAGGACATGACGTACGCGGCGCCGCTGTTCGTCACCGCGGAGTTCATCAACAACAACACCGGTGAGATCAAGAGCCAGACGGTGTTCATGGGCGACTTCCCGATGATGACCGAGAAGGGCACGTTCATCATCAACGGCACCGAGCGGGTGGTGGTCAGCCAGCTGGTTCGCTCGCCCGGCGTGTACTTCGACGAGACCATCGACAAGTCCACCGAGAAGACGCTGCACAGCGTCAAGGTGATCCCGAGCCGCGGTGCCTGGCTGGAGTTCGACGTCGACAAGCGCGACACCGTCGGTGTACGCATCGACCGCAAGCGCCGCCAGCCGGTCACTGTGCTGCTCAAGGCTCTCGGCTGGACCAACGAGCAGATCAGCCAGCGGTTCGGCTTCTCCGAGATCATGTTGTCGACGCTGGAAAAGGACAACACCGCCGGCACCGACGAGGCGCTGCTGGACATCTATCGCAAGCTGCGCCCGGGCGAGCCGCCGACCAAGGAGTCGGCGCAGACCCTGCTGGAGAACCTGTTCTTCAAAGAGAAGCGCTACGACCTCGCCCGCGTCGGCCGCTACAAGGTCAACAAGAAGCTCGGCCTGAGCGCGCAGCCGGCTGAGACCACTTCGACGACGCTGACCGAAGAGGACGTCGTCGCGACCATCGAATACCTGGTGCGCCTGCACCTTGCTGCTCAGACCGGGCAGCCCGGCACTATGACGGTCCCAGGCGGCGTCGAGGTGCCGGTGGAGACCGACGACATCGACCACTTCGGCAACCGCCGGTTGCGCACGGTCGGCGAGCTGATCCAGAACCAGATCCGGGTCGGCATGTCGCGCATGGAGCGGGTGGTCCGCGAGCGGATGACCACTCAGGACGTCGAGGCGATCACGCCGCAGACCCTGATCAACATCCGCCCGGTGGTCGCCGCGATCAAGGAGTTCTTCGGCACCAGCCAGCTGTCGCAGTTCATGGACCAGAACAACCCGCTGTCGGGGCTCACCCACAAGCGCCGCCTGTCAGCGCTGGGTCCGGGTGGTCTTTCCCGCGAGCGCGCCGGGCTGGAAGTGCGGGACGTGCACTCGTCGCACTACGGCCGGATGTGCCCGATCGAGACCCCGGAAGGGCCGAACATCGGCCTGATCGGGTCGCTGTCGGTCTACGCGCGGGTCAACCCGTTCGGGTTCATCGAAACTCCGTACCGCAAGGTGGTCGACGGTGTCGTCACCGACGAGATCGAGTACCTGACCGCCGACGAGGAGGACCGCCACGTGGTGGCGCAGGCCAACTCACCGATCGACGACGACGGCCGGTTCACCGAGGAACGCGTGCTGGTCCGCCGCAAGGGCGGTGAGGTCGAATACGTGTCCTCGTCCGAGGTGGACTACATGGACGTCTCGCCGCGCCAGATGGTGTCGGTGGCGACTGCGATGATCCCGTTCCTCGAGCACGACGACGCCAACCGCGCGCTGATGGGCGCCAACATGCAACGCCAGGCGGTGCCGCTGGTGCGCAGCGAAGCGCCGCTGGTCGGTACCGGCATGGAGCTGAGGGCGGCCATCGACGCCGGTGACGTCGTCGTCGCCGATAAGGCCGGGGTCATCGAAGAGGTGTCCGCCGACTACATCACGGTGATGGCCGACGACGGCACCCGGCGCACCTACCGGATGCGTAAGTTCGCCCGGTCCAACCACGGCACCTGCGCCAATCAGCGGCCCATCGTGGACGCCGGCGAGCGGGTCGAGGCCGGTCAGGTCATCGCCGACGGTCCGTGCACCGACAACGGCGAGATGGCGCTGGGTAAGAACCTGCTGGTGGCGATCATGCCGTGGGAGGGCCACAACTACGAGGACGCGATCATCCTCTCCAACCGGCTGGTTGAAGAGGACGTGCTCACCTCGATCCACATCGAGGAGCACGAGATCGACGCCCGCGACACCAAGTTAGGCGCCGAGGAGATCACCCGGGACATTCCGAACGTCTCCGACGAGGTGCTCGCTGACCTCGACGAGCGCGGCATCGTGCGCATCGGGGCTGAGGTGCGCGACGGCGACATCCTGGTCGGCAAGGTCACCCCGAAGGGGGAGACCGAGCTGACGCCGGAGGAGCGCTTGCTGCGCGCCATCTTCGGGGAGAAGGCCCGAGAGGTCCGCGACACCTCACTCAAAGTGCCGCACGGCGAGTCCGGCAAGGTGATCGGCATCCGGGTGTTCTCCCGCGAAGACGACGACGAGTTGCCCGCCGGCGTCAACGAGCTGGTCCGCGTGTACGTGGCCCAGAAGCGCAAGATTTCCGACGGCGACAAGTTGGCTGGCCGGCACGGCAACAAGGGCGTGATCGGCAAGATCCTGCCCGCCGAGGACATGCCGTTCCTGCCGGACGGCACCCCGGTGGACATCATCCTGAACACCCACGGTGTGCCGCGCCGGATGAACATCGGCCAGATCCTGGAAACCCACCTGGGGTGGGTCACCAAGAGCGGCTGGAACGTCGACGTCGCCGGTGGGGTACCGGACTGGGCACAACGCCTCCCCGAGGAACTGTTGACCTCGGAGCCGGACACCCGGACCGCCACCCCCGTCTTCGACGGCGCCAAGGAGGACGAGCTGCAGGGCCTGCTGTCTTCCACCCTGCCCAACCGGGACGGCGAAGTGCTGGTCAACGGCGACGGCAAGGCGGTGCTGTTCGACGGCCGCAGCGGTGAGCCGTTCCCGTATCCGGTGACGGTCGGCTACATGTACATCATGAAGCTGCACCACCTGGTCGACGACAAGATCCACGCCCGCTCCACCGGCCCGTACTCGATGATCACCCAGCAGCCGCTGGGCGGTAAGGCGCAGTTCGGTGGTCAGCGGTTCGGCGAGATGGAGTGCTGGGCCATGCAGGCCTACGGCGCGGCGTACACGCTGCAGGAGCTGCTGACCATCAAGTCCGACGACACCGTCGGCCGGGTCAAGGTCTACGAGGCGATCGTCAAGGGCGAGAACATCCCCGAACCGGGCATCCCCGAGTCGTTCAAGGTGCTGCTCAAAGAGCTGCAGTCGTTGTGCCTGAACGTCGAGGTGCTGTCCAGCGACGGCGCTGCCATCGAGATGCGTGACGGCGACGACGAGGACCTGGAGCGGGCAGCGGCCAACCTGGGAATCAACCTGTCCCGCAACGAATCTGCATCTGTAGAGGATTTGGCATAGCCACAACCCAGCGATGAGCGCTTGCGCGAGTCGCCATTCAACACAGTGTCACTAAACCCGCAAGGGGAAAGGAAGTTACGTGCTCGACGTCAACTTCTTCGATGAACTCCGTATCGGCCTGGCCACCGCCGACGACATCCGGCAGTGGTCTTACGGCGAGGTCAAGAAGCCGGAGACCATCAACTACCGCACGCTGAAGCCGGAGAAGGACGGCCTGTTCTGCGAGAAGATCTTCGGACCCACTCGCGACTGGGAGTGCTACTGCGGCAAGTACAAGCGCGTGCGCTTCAAGGGGATCATCTGTGAGCGCTGCGGCGTCGAGGTGACCCGCGCGAAGGTGCGCCGCGAGCGGATGGGCCACATTGAGCTGGCCGCACCGGTCACGCACATCTGGTACTTCAAGGGTGTCCCGTCGCGGCTGGGGTACCTGCTGGACCTGGCGCCGAAGGATCTCGAGAAGATCATCTACTTCGCCGCCTACGTCATCACCGCCGTCGACGACGAGTTGCGGCACAACGAGCTCTCCACGCTCGAAGCCGAGATGCAGGTCGAGCGCAAGGCGGTCGAGGACCAGCGCGACGCCGACCTGGAGGCGCGCGCGCAGAAGCTGGAAGCCGACCTGGCCGAACTGGAGGCCGAGGGCGCCAAAGCTGACGCGCGGCGCAAGGTCCGCGACGGCGGCGAGCGGGAGATGCGCCAGCTGCGCGACCGCGCTCAGCGGGAGCTGGACCGGCTCGAAGACATCTGGAACACCTTCACCAAGCTCGCCCCCAAGCAGTTGATTGTCGACGAGAACCTCTACCGCGAGCTGCAGGACCGCTACGGCGAGTACTTCACCGGCGCGATGGGCGCGGAGTCGATCCAGAAGCTCATCGAGAACTTCGACATCAACGCCGAGGCCGACATCTTGCGCGATGTGATCCGCAACGGCAAGGGGCAGAAGAAGCTTCGGGCTCTGAAGCGGCTCAAGGTCGTCGCGGCGTTCCAGCAGTCGGGCAACTCGCCGATGGGCATGGTGCTCGACGCCGTGCCGGTGATCCCGCCGGAACTGCGTCCGATGGTGCAACTCGACGGCGGCCGGTTCGCCACCAGCGACTTGAATGACCTCTACCGCCGGGTGATCAACCGCAACAACCGGCTGAAGCGACTGATCGATCTGGGCGCGCCCGAGATCATCGTCAACAACGAGAAGCGGATGCTCCAGGAGTCGGTGGACGCGCTGTTCGACAACGGCCGGCGCGGCCGGCCTGTTACGGGACCTGGCAACCGTCCGCTGAAGTCGTTGAGCGATCTGCTCAAGGGCAAGCAGGGCCGGTTCCGGCAGAATCTGCTGGGTAAGCGCGTCGACTACTCGGGCCGTTCGGTCATCGTCGTCGGTCCGCAGCTCAAGCTGCACCAGTGTGGTCTGCCCAAGTTGATGGCCCTCGAGCTGTTCAAGCCGTTCGTGATGAAGCGGCTGGTCGACCTCAACCACGCGCAGAACATCAAGAGCGCCAAGCGAATGGTGGAGCGTCAGCGTCCGCAGGTGTGGGATGTGCTCGAAGAGGTCATCGCCGAGCACCCGGTGCTGCTGAATCGCGCACCCACTCTGCACCGGCTGGGCATCCAGGCCTTCGAGCCGATGCTGGTGGAGGGCAAGGCGATCCAGCTGCACCCGCTGGTGTGTGAGGCCTTCAACGCCGACTTCGACGGTGACCAGATGGCGGTGCACCTGCCGCTGAGTGCCGAGGCGCAGGCCGAGGCCCGGATCCTGATGCTGTCTTCCAACAACATCCTGTCGCCGGCGTCGGGCCGTCCGCTGGCCATGCCGCGACTGGACATGGTGACCGGGCTGTACTTCCTGACCACCGAGGTCGCGGGAGACAAGGGCGAGTACCAGCCGACCGTCGACGGCCAACCCGAGGTCGGTGTGTACTCCTCGCCGGCCGAGGCGATCATGGCTTCTGACCGCGGCGTGCTGTCGGTGCGGGCCAAGATCAAGGTGCGACTGACGCAGCTGCGTCCGCCGACCGAGCTCGAGGCCGAACTGTTCGGTGCCAACGGCTGGCAGCCAGGCGATGCCTGGTTGGCGGAGACCACGCTGGGCCGGGTGCTGTTCAACGAGCTGCTGCCGCTGGGGTATGCGTTCGTGAACAAACAGATGCACAAGAAGGTGCAGGCCGCCATCATCAACGACCTGGCCGAGCGCTACCCGATGATCGTGGTCGCGCAGACCGTCGACAAGCTGAAGGACGCCGGTTTCTACTGGGCGACCCGAAGCGGCGTCACGGTGTCCATGGCCGACGTGCTGGTCCCGCCGCGCAAGAAGGAAATCCTCGACGCCTACGAGGCCCGCGCCGACAAGGTGGAAAAGCAGTTCCAACGCGGTGCGCTGAACCACGACGAGCGCAACGAGGCGCTGGTGGAGATCTGGAAGGAAGCCACCGACGAGGTCGGTCAGGCGCTGCGCGAGCACTACCCGGTCGACAACCCGATCATCACGATCGTCGACTCCGGTGCCACGGGTAACTTCACCCAGACCCGCACCCTGGCCGGCATGAAGGGTCTGGTGACCAACCCGAAGGGTGAGTTCATCCCGCGTCCGGTCAAGTCGTCGTTCCGCGAAGGCCTGACGGTGCTGGAGTACTTCATCAACACCCACGGCGCCCGCAAGGGTCTGGCGGACACCGCGTTGCGGACCGCTGACTCCGGTTACCTGACCCGTCGTCTGGTCGACGTCAGCCAAGACGTCATCGTGCGCGAGCACGACTGCCAGACCGAGCGTGGCATCGTCGTCGAGCTGGCCGAACGTCAGCCGGACGGCACGCTGATCCGCGACCCGTTCATCGAGACCTCGGCCTATGCCCGCACCTTGGGCACCGACGCGGTGGACGGGGACGGCAACGTCGTCGTCGCGCGCGGACACGACCTGGGTGACCCGGAGATCGAGGCGCTGCTGGCGGCCGGTATCACGCAGGTGAAGGTGCGTTCGGTGCTGACCTGCACGACCGGTACCGGCGTGTGCGCCACCTGCTACGGGCGCTCGATGGCCACCGGCAAGCTGGTCGACATCGGTGAGGCGGTCGGGATCGTGGCCGCCCAGTCCATCGGTGAGCCCGGTACGCAGCTGACCATGCGGACGTTCCACCAGGGTGGTGTCGGTGAGGACATCACCGGCGGTCTGCCCCGGGTGCAGGAGCTGTTCGAGGCCCGCGTGCCGCGCGGTAAGGCGCCGATCGCCGACGTCTCCGGCCGGGTGCGGTTGGAGGACGACGAGCGCTTCTTCAAGATCACCATCGTCCCGGACGACGGTGGCGAGGAAGTGGTCTACGACAAGCTGTCCAAGCGTCAGCGGCTGCGGGTGTTCAAGCACGAGGACGGCACCGAGCGGCTGCTCACCGACGGCGACCATGTCGAAGTCGGCCAGCAGCTGATGGAAGGCTCCGCCGACCCGCACGAGGTGCTGCGGGTGCAGGGTCCCCGCGAGGTGCAGATCCACCTTGTCAAGGAGGTCCAGGAGGTCTACCGGGCGCAGGGTGTGTCGATTCACGACAAGCACATCGAGGTGATCGTGCGGCAGATGCTGCGCCGCGTCACGATCATCGACTCGGGCTCGACGGAGTTCCTGCCCGGCTCGCTGATCGACCGTGCGGAGTTCGAGGCGGAGAACCGCCGAGTGGTGGCCGAGGGCGGCGAGCCCGCCGCCGGTCGTCCGGTGCTGATGGGGATCACCAAGGCGTCGCTGGCCACCGACTCGTGGCTGTCGGCGGCGTCGTTCCAGGAGACCACCCGGGTGCTGACCGATGCGGCGATCAACTGCCGCAGCGACAAGCTCAACGGTCTGAAGGAGAACGTGATCATCGGTAAGCTGATCCCGGCCGGTACCGGCATCAACCGGTACCGCAACATCCAGGTTCAGCCCACCGAGGAGGCCCGCGCCGCGGCGTACACGATCCCGTCGTACGAGGATCAGTACTACAGCCCGGACTTCGGTCAGGCCACCGGGGCTGCGGTTCCACTGGACGACTACGGATATTCGGACTACCGGTAGTCCCCGCTACCGATCGGTGCACGAGGAAAAGCCCCGGGTTCGCCCGGGGCTTTTTCGTGTGCGCCGCGCGGCCGAGTGTGCGGCCCGCCGCACGTTCACCGCCGAGGGAGCGGCTGGCCGCACATCGGGCCGGAGCTTGCAGTTGGTGGCTTGCTTCTCGTCCACACTGTGAGTGTGCTGTTATGCGTTAGCAGCGGAGGAGGTGGAATGTATGGAGGAGCCGGGCGGTGTTGAGGCTGAAGTCGTGCCCGCGGAAGATCGGTTGGTGTACGACCGTGAGGTGTTCATCAATTTCCGCAACCAGACCTATCAGTGGGTCAGCATCAAACTGTTCGCCTTACCGCCCGACGCCGACGACTACGAGGTGTTGGCTTCGTTGATCCGCCACGTCCGTTATCGCGACAGCTATAACGGCACCGGCGATAGGGACATGCAGACCATTCACGGACCGTATTGGTTATTCGCGATTACACCGGAACTGTTCTCGCCTGTCTCTGCGTCCGACGTCGAAGCGTTGATCCGAACGTGGGCCGAGTATGCGGCAACGCTGCCGGACGGCCGCCGCGAAGAGATGGAGCGGGAGTTTTATCCGCGGATCCGCACAGCCACCAGTCGATATCAATTGGCGGATCTACGCGACACTGCCCAGCACGACGAAGGGTGGGGCTCGTCAGTGGGCTCGGTGACGGGCTACTTCGAGTTCGTGTTGATAGACCGCCGCGCTTGCAGCGTGGCACTGGTGGTCGCCAGCGACGACTAGGCGGAGCCGCACTCGTTTACGAGCGCAGCAGTAAAACCGTGATACACCGCGTCACTGAGCCTGTTGATGTCCTCGGTCAGCCAAGCCCGACGAGCGGCTTCGACAAACAAGGTCTGAATAAAAAGGCGGCTCGCATGCGGTTCTTCGGAACCGCTTAGGTAGTGGCTTTGCTGGACCCATACGTTTCGGCCACCGACGACGGCGAAGCCGCTGCTGCGGATGGCGGCCGTCCGTTGGAGCGGAGGAACGCGCAGCACCTTGACGGAGACGCCCGCGGCTTGAAGTGCGCGCAAGATGCCATCGGCGCTGTGGAACACGTCGTAGAAGACGGGCCAGCCCGTGTATCCGCAAACGGTGATGGTTTCGGCGGCCTCCCATTCGCCGTCACCAAGTGGTCCGTACAGTGCAATCCGCGCCATCGGCGGTTCGGAGTCGGGCACCGGGAGAAGTTGCCAGTCTGTTGGCATGCGCAGTTGTTGCAGCCAGTTCGGCAACTCCGCCGCCGATAGAACGACCACATCTTCGACGTCTTCGTCCTCTTTCAGAACATCGAGAAGTGGAGATGTCGGCAGAACATGCCAGCGCTCTGATGGAGATGACGCGTTCATGGCGCGGCCGCCTCACTACCCTGCTCTCCGCCGGACAAGATCGTCCACACCAGAACTCCGCCGACCACCACCCAGCCGAACACTGCCTTACCTCCTTCACCGAGGTTGTGGCCAACGTCTGGAAGCCACGAATGGCTACCCGGCGGTGGCGGCGCTGGGAGCGGCACCGGTGGTGCCGGTATGTTCGGCTGGTCCCAGCCAAACACAGGAGGCCGCTGGTCCGGGCTAACGGTGAAACCCGGCGGCGAAGGATTGTGCAACCACGGCGGTAGGTCAGCCGGATGGGGCAACTGCATGGGTGGGAGAACACTGGGCGCCGGATGGCCGTTCGGCGGCGTCGGCAGCTCGGTCGGTGGATGGTCGCCGAAGCCTGGAAGTTCCGGTGGTTCGTCTACAAATGGGGCCAGCGGCAAGTGAACCTTCGGCCCCTGTTTGGCACCGGGGGGTTTGATCTCGACGACCGGCCCCCCAGAACCGCTGTCGGGACGCATTTCAATCACGGTTCCGTCAGGGAGCATTTGTCTCGGAAATTCGAACGGCGGCAAAGTCTGGACCGAGCCCTTCGTCAGCCACTCATAGAATCTTCGGATCTCGTCAGGCGACTCTAACTGCCGGTGTGGCCGGTTATTGCCTCTGCGCAGTTGCCGCAATGCTTCCCGAACGTCATCAAGTGTCTTTGGAGGCGGCAAGTCTTTCCATGGTGGTTCTGCGCCCGGATCGGGCGGCGCCGGGTCCCGTTTGAAGGTGTGGTTGTCGACGCTTTGTACCTTGGGCTCTCGCGGCGTCTTCGGCGCGGAGTTCTGCGGGAAGGTGTCGCGGATCCCGGCAACCGCTGCGGTAACCCTCCCGGCAACTTGCTGATCAAGAGCCACCAACAGTGCGGCCTGCTGGTGGATGTTGGCGGCGAGGGATTCCGCCTGAGCCTGCCGGACGGCGCGTTGCGCGGCCGACGTGACTGCAGAGCGCTCAGTAACTGACATATCTTCACCGACATCGAAGCCGGCGGTGTGAGCGTCATCCACGGCATAACGCAGCCGCGATCGCGACGTGTACAGGTCTGAGGCCCCACCGCGGGCTACCTTTGCGGCCGCTTGCATCCGGTCTGCTACGGCAGCGGTGGCCAGCATGTCGGCGTGCGTAACGGTGCGCAGCGCCTCGGCGGTCCTGCCCTGCCAGTCGACTGACATCGCATCACGCCAGACCTGGTTGGCTAGCCCGTAATTTCGCCCGCCGACGGTCTCCCAATGGTCCGCCGCCTCGGTGAGGTGTTCCGTGGGCCAAGCCAGCAGCTGAGAGAGGTCGGGGCATCCCGCGACCGCGGCCACGACTACCCGCCGATCATCCGAGGGGCCACGCCTGCCAGCTGGTGGGCCGACTCGCCTTCATTGGCCAAGTATGCGGTGTTTGTCTTTCCGAGGTGGGTCGCGTGAGTGCCCACTCGCGCCCTTAGGGAAGCAGTGAAGGCCGCGGTGTCGATATGCGCCGCATCGACTGCGGCAGCACTCTCCTGACACGGCAGGCCAAGCCCAGCCGGAGGCACCGAGACGCTGAGCTCGCCGACTGCGGCGACCCAACGGGTGGCCATCGCCTGCACAGCAGAGGTATCCACACGCAGTTGATCCACACGGCGAAGTTTATTGGACACCGGCTGCGGCGAAAGTCAGTCACATACGTCGAACCGGAGCGTGCGCGAGCCCGCGCGTTCCGGCGGGAAGCGCGATCGCGGCCGGGCTTACTAGACTGGCCGCCGTGCTGATCGGATCACACGTGCGAACAGAGGACCCGCTCGCCGCGGCGCAGGCCGACGGCGCCGACGTCGTGCAATTCTTCCTCGGCAACCCGCAGAGCTGGAAGAAGCCCAAACCCCGGGACGACGCTGCCGCACTGTGGCATTCGGCTGTGCCGTTGTACGTGCACGCGCCGTATCTGATCAACGTCGCATCGGCGAACAACCGAGTGCGGATTCCGTCGCGCAAGATTTTGCAGGACACCTGCGACGCGGCCGCCGAGATCGGTGCCACGGCAGTCATCGTGCACGGCGGCCACGCCGACGACGACGACATCGACGCCGGCTGCGAGCGCTGGCGTAAAGCTATGCAGCGGCTGGAAACCGACGTGCCGGTGTACCTGGAGAACACCGCCGGTGGCGATCACGCCATGGCTCGTCACTTCGACACCATCGCGCGGCTGTGGGAGAACATCGGCGACACCGGCATCGGTTTCTGCCTCGACACCTGCCACGCCTGGGCGGCGGGGGAGGCGCTGATCGACGCGGTCGACCGCATCAAGCGCATCACCGGCCGCATCGACCTGCTGCACTGCAACGACTCGCGCGACGCCGCCGGCTCCGGCGCTGACCGCCACGCGAACCTGGGTAAAGGTCAGATCGATCCGGAGTTGCTGGTGGCGGTGGTCAGGGCGGCGGACGCGCCGGTGATCTGCGAGACCGCCGACGAAGGCCGTAAAGACGACATTGCCTTTTTGCGCGAGCACCTCAGCGACTAGCGTTACAGCACTTGTGCGGCTGTCGAATAAATGTAACATCATGGGCATGTCAGACACCCATGTCGTCACCAATCAGGTTCCGCTGCTGGAGAATTACAATCCCGCGTCCTCGCCGGTGCTCATCGAGGCACTGATCCGCGAAGGAGGCCAGTGGGGCCTCGACGAAGTGACCGAGGTCGGCGCGATCTCGGGGTCCCGCCGAACTCAGCGCTGGGGTGAGCTGGCCGACCGCAACCAGCCGATATTGCGCACCCACGACCGCTACGGCCATCGCGTCGACGAAGTCGATTATGACCCGGCCTACCACGAGCTGATGCGCGCGGCGATCGAGCATGGGCTGCACGCCGCGCCGTGGGCCGACGACCGGCCCGGTGCGCATGTCGTCCGCGCCGCCAAGACGTCGGTGTGGACCGCAGAGCCCGGCCACATGTGCCCCATCTCGATGACCTATGCCGTCGTCCCGGCGCTGCGCTGCAACCCTGAACTGGCCGCCGTCTACGAACCGCTGCTGACCAGTCGCCACTACGATCCGGAGCTGAAGGTTCCGGCGACGAAGCTCGGTATCACCGCCGGGATGTCGATGACCGAGAAGCAGGGTGGTTCCGACGTCCGGGCCGGCACGACCGACGCCGCCCGCAACGCCGACGGCACCTACAGCCTGACCGGCCACAAATGGTTCACCTCCGCGCCGATGTGCGACATCTTCCTGGTGCTGGCGCAGGCCCCGGGCGGGTTGTCGTGTTTCCTGGTGCCGCGGGTACTGCCCGACGGCAGCCGCAACCGGATGTTCCTGCAGCGGCTCAAGGACAAACTCGGCAACCACGCCAACGCCTCCAGCGAAGTCGAGTACGACGGCGCCACGGCATGGCTGGTCGGCGAGGAGGGCCGCGGTGTGCCGACCATCATCGAGATGGTCAACCTGACCCGTCTCGACTGTGCGCTGGGCAGCGCGACCAGCATGCGCACCGGCGTCACCCAGGCCATGCACCACGCCCAGCACCGCAAGGCGTTCGGTGCTTATCTGATCGATCAGCCGTTGATGCGCAACGTCCTCGCCGACCTGGCTGTTGAGGCCGAGGCCGCCACCGTGGTGGCGATGCGGATGGCCGGCGCCACCGACAACGCGGTGCGCGGCAACGAGACCGAGGGGCTGCTGCGTCGCATCGGCCTGGCGGCCACCAAGTACTGGGTGTGCAAACGCGCTACACCGCACGCCGCCGAAGCGATGGAATGCCTGGGCGGTAACGGCTACATCGAAGACTCCGGCATGCCGCGGCTGTACCGCGAGGCGCCGCTGATGGGCATCTGGGAAGGCTCCGGCAATGTCAGCGCGCTGGACACGCTGCGCGCGATGGCCACCCGCCCGGAATAGCATCGAAGTGCTGTTTGACGAGCTGGCCCGCACTAACGGTCAGGATCGACGGCTGGACGTGCACGTCGAGCGGCTACGCCCGCAGCTCGGCGACTTGGAGACGATTCAGTACCGGGCGCGCGCCATTGCCGAGCACATCTGTTTGGCGTTGCAGGGCTCGCTGCTGGTGCGGCACGGGCATCCCGCGGTGGCCGAGGCGTTCCTGGCCACTCGCCTCGACCGACAGTGGGGCGGTGCATTCGGCACCATGCCGACCGGCCTGGACCTGGCAACGATCCTCGAGCGGGCGCTCGTCAAGGCATGACGCGCGCCGGCGACCCGACCGTGTCCCGCAGGAGGGGCGCCAATGAGGAGGAGCGGCGCCAATGACCCACGCCATCAGGCCAGTCGACTTCGACAACCTCCAGACGATGACCTACGAGGTCACCGACCGGATCGCCCGCATCACGTTCAACCGGCCTGACAAAGGCAACGCGATCGTCGCCGACACCCCGCTGGAGCTGTCGGCGTTGGTCGAGCGTGCCGATCTGGACCCCGACGTCCACGTCATCCTGGTGTCGGGGCGCGGCGAAGGCTTCTGCGCCGGCTTCGACCTGTCGGCTTACGCGGACCGTACTTCCTCGGCCGGCGGGACCGGCGCCTACCGGGGCACCGTGCTGGACGGGAAGACACAGGCGGTCAATCACCTGCCGAATCAGCCGTGGGATCCGGTCATCGACTATCAGATGATGAGCCGCTTCGTGCGTGGCTTCTCCAGCCTGATGCACGCCGACAAGCCGACCGTGGTCAAGATCCACGGGTACTGCGTGGCCGGTGGTACCGACATCGCGCTGCACGCCGACCAGGTGATCGCCGCCGCGGACGCCAAGATCGGCTACCCGCCGACCCGGGTCTGGGGCGTGCCGGCCGCCGGATTGTGGGCGCACCGGTTGGGTGATCAGCGCGCCAAACGACTGCTGCTGACCGGCGACTGCATCACCGGCGCACAGGCCGCCGAGTGGGGCCTGGCGGTCGAGGCGCCGGCAGCCGAGGACCTCGACGAGCGCACCGAGCGTCTCGTCGAGCGGATCGCCGCGGTGCCGGTCAACCAGTTGGTGATGGTCAAGCTGGCGCTCAACTCCGCGCTGCTCCAGCAGGGCGTGGCGACCAGCAGGATGGTCAGCACGGTTTTCGACGGCATCGCCCGCCATACCCCCGAAGGGCACGAGTTCGTCGCTGACGCGGTCGAGCACGGATTCCGCGAGGCGGTGCGCCACCGCGACGAGCCGTTCGGCGACTACGGTCGCCGGGCCTCAGGTGTGAGCGGCTAGTAGCGATGCCGCGACCGCTGAAGCGCATGACCGCTCGGTCGGTGGTGCTCAGCGTGCTGCTCGGGGCTCACCCGGCGCGAGCCGGCGCCGGGGAGCTGATCCGGCTCACTGCGGATTTCGGTATCAAGGAGCCGACGTTGCGGGTGGCACTGACCCGGATGGTCAGCGCCGGTGACCTGATCCGGTCCGCCGACGGATACCGGCTGTCGGACCGGCTGCTGGCCCGTCAGCGCCGTCAGGACGACGCCATGCGCCCACAGGTACACACCTGGCGCGGGGACTGGACGACCGTGATCGTGACCAGCGTCGGCACCGACGCGCGCACCCGGGCGGCACTGCGCACCACGCTGCGCCAGCACCGCTTCGGGGAACTGCGCGAAGGGGTGTGGATGCGACCGGACAATCTGGATACCGACCTGGCGTCCGAGGTCGGTGACCGGGTGCGGCTGCTGCGGGCCCGCGACGAAGCGCCGGTTGAGTTGGCCCGATTGCTGTGGGATCTGCCGGGCTGGGCGCTGGCAGGTCAGGAGTTGCTCGACGAGATGGCGGTCGCCTCAGACATTCCCGGCCGATTCGTGGTCGCCGCGGCGATGGTGCGCCATTTGCTCACCGACCCGATGCTGCCCGCCGAACTGCTGCCGGCCGGTTGGCCGGGCGCGCGGCTGCGTGCCGCATATACCGACTTCGCCACCGAACTGACCGGGCGGCGCGACCAGATCCAACTAGTGGAGGCGAAATGAGCGATCCGGTGCGGGTAGAACGCAACGGCGCGGTGACCACTGTCATCATCGACCGACCGGAAGCACGCAACGCGGTCAACCGGCCCACTGCGGCCGCCCTGTACGAGGCGTTCGAGCAGTTCGACGGTGACGAGAACGCGAGCGTGGCGGTGCTGTGGGGTGACCACGGGACGTTCTGCGCCGGAGCTGACCTGAAGGCGTTCGGTACGCCGGAGGCCAACGCGGTGCACCGGACCGGTCCCGGACCGATGGGGCCCACCCGGATGGTGCTGGGTAAACCGGTGATCGCCGCGGTCAGCGGTTACGCCGTTGCCGGCGGTCTCGAGCTCGCCGTGTGGTGCGACTTGCGCGTCGTGGAAGAGGACGCCGTGTTCGGCGTGTTCTGCCGGCGTTGGGGGGTGCCGCTGATCGACGGCGGCACCATCCGGTTGCCGCGGCTGATCGGCCACAGCCGCGCGACGGACATGATCCTCACCGGGCGTGCCGTGGCGGCCGACGAAGCGCTGGCGATCGGATTGGCCAACCGCGTCGTGCCCAAGGGCCAGGCCCGCCGGCATGCCGAAGAGCTGGCGGCGCAACTGGCCGCGCTGCCGCAGCAGTGCCTGCGCTCAGACCGGTCGTCGCTGATGCACCAGTGGGGCAGGCTGGAGGCCGAGGCCCTCGACTTCGAGTTCGCCAGCATCGCCCGGGTCGCCGACGAAGCAAGAGAAGGTGCCGGACGGTTCACGGCCGGCGCGGGCCGCCATGGCGATATGACCTGATCAGCCCTTGTTGATCGTGTTGCCCTGGCCGAGGTTCTCGACTTTCGGGTCACCGTCTTTGTAAGTGATGCTGTTGTTCAGCCCCACCACGGTGATCTGCTTGTCGACCTTGTCGAACGTGATCTTGTTGTCGGCGCCGCCGATGCTGACATTCGAGCAGGTGCCTTTGACGGTCAGCGTGTTGTTGGACCCACCGACGTTCAAGCCTTTGCCGTCGGCACAGTCGAGGTCGGCCGTCGTGCCGAACGATCCGTAATTGAGCGTGTTGCCGATCTGGATCTGTGCGGTGGAACTCTCCGGGGTCGACGAAGTCGTCGCCGCGGTCGAGCTGCTCGCCGACGACGAGGTGGCCGGGCTGCCGGTGGTGCTTTTCTTGGCGCAGCCCGCCACTCCCAACGCCGCCGGCGCCAGAGCGATTGCCAGCACGGCGACTCCGCTTGCCAGTCGGGAAGAGGCGGTGATGCGCATGTTTCCTCGTTTCTTCGCTATCGGTTCGCCCGGCTCACGCCGGGGTGCGCATCAGGCGGGTGGTCATCCCCGGTTCGCGGCCGCGGTCCCGTACGAAGGGGTCGCCGTAGGGGAGAGCACCATCGCCGCCCAGCGCTGGAGGGAAGCCTACGTAACTTCGCCGAAGCGATGGCACAGTTCGGCCATTTGTCGGCGCCGCCGCCCGACAGCTGGCGCGTTCGCGCCGCGGGCTTCAACTAGAGTTCTTCGCTGACCCTCAGTCAACAGTGAGAAAGCGGTGTTGACCCAGCCGGTCATCGCAACCGAAGGGCGATCGCCATGGCAGCTGAGCCGGAACCCCCGGTTGGTCGCTCGCGTGCAGGCGGACGCGCCAGCGCCCGCCCGGCGAAGCTGAGCCGCGACGTCGTCGTCAACGCCGCCCTGACGTTCCTGGACCGCGAAGGGTGGGACGCGTTGACGATCAATGCGCTCGCGACGCATCTGGGCACCAAGGGGCCGTCGCTATACAACCATGTTGACAGCTTGGATGACTTGCGCCGCACGGTCCGGATGCGGGTGATCGAGGACATCATCACGATGCTCAAGCGCGCCGGGGAAGGCCGCGCCCGCGACGACGCGGTGCTGGTGATGGCCGGCGCCTACCGCAGCTACGCCCATCACCATCCCGGCCGGTACTCCGCCTTCACCCGGATGCCTCTGGGCGGCGACGACCCGGAGTACACCGCCGCAACCAAAGGGGCGGCTGCACCGGTGATCTCGGTGTTGTCCTCCTACGGTCTCGACGGCGAAGAGGCGTTCCATGCGGCGCTGGAGTTCTGGTCGGCACTGCACGGGTTCGTCCTCTTGGAGATGACCGGGGTGATGGACGACGTCGACACTGATGCGGTGTTCTCCGACATGGTGCTGCGACTGGCGGCGGGGCTGCAGCTCCGCAGCCCACCCGCCGCGCGAGCCGACTCCGGCTAGGTGAGGCCGGACACCGAGGGCCCGACGGCGGCGGCGTCTTCGCCGCTTTGACCTGCGCAACCGGCGGCGGGTATTGTGAAGGCTTGTGCCTGGCGGCTCGAGGCGCCTGCGGTGACCTTAGGCGCGTTCGCCGGGCCAATTTGCATGTCCATCACGCTACGGATGACCCGCGGCGGACCCATGCGACACACCCGGCCGCGGGGTACTGCGGCTGGGCGAAACAGCAGTACGCAGACGTAGACAGCGACACAGGAAGCCGGTAGATGCCAACCATTCAGCAGCTGGTCCGCAAGGGTCGCCGCGACAAGGTCGCCAAGGTCAAGACCGCGGCCCTCAAGGGCAGCCCGCAGCGCCGTGGTGTGTGCACTCGCGTGTACACCACCACGCCGAAGAAGCCGAACTCGGCGCTTCGCAAGGTCGCGCGTGTCAAGCTGACCAGTCAGGTCGAGGTCACGGCCTACATCCCCGGCGAAGGTCACAACCTGCAGGAGCACTCAATGGTGCTGGTGCGTGGTGGCCGGGTGAAGGACCTGCCCGGTGTGCGCTACAAGATCATCCGCGGATCGCTGGACACCCAGGGTGTCAAGAACCGCAAGCAGGCCCGCAGCCGTTACGGCGCCAAAAAGGAGAAGGGCTGATGCCGCGCAAGGGGCCCGCGCCCAAACGTCCACTGGTCAACGACCCGGTGTACGGCTCGCAGCTGGTCACCCAACTGGTGAACAAAGTGCTGCTGCGCGGGAAGAAATCGCTGGCCGAACGCATTGTTTATGGAGCGCTCGAACAAGCCCGGGACAAGACCGGCACCGATCCCGTCATCACGCTCAAGCGGGCTCTGGACAATGTCAAGCCGGCTCTCGAGGTGCGCAGTCGTCGTGTTGGTGGGGCGACCTACCAGGTGCCCGTCGAGGTGCGCCCGGACCGGTCGACCACGCTGGCGCTGCGCTGGCTGGTCGGATTCTCGCGGCAGCGCCGGGAGAAGACCATGATCGAGCGCCTGGCGAACGAGCTTCTCGACGCCAGCAACGGCCTGGGGGCCGCCGTCAAACGACGCGAGGACACCCACAAGATGGCCGAGGCGAACCGCGCCTTTGCGCATTATCGCTGGTGAGAGCCGCCAACGGCCTCACTGAAGAGCGCCGGGCGCAACCGACAGCTAACTAAGCAACTGAAAGAGTGGGAAGACTTCTGTGGCACAGAAGGACGTGCTGACCGACCTGACGAAGGTCCGCAACATCGGCATCATGGCGCACATCGACGCCGGCAAGACGACGACGACCGAGCGCATCCTCTACTACACCGGCATCAGCTACAAGATCGGTGAGGTGCACGACGGCGCCGCCACAATGGACTGGATGGAGCAGGAGCAGGAGCGGGGGATCACCATCACCTCCGCGGCCACCACCTGCTTCTGGAAAGACAACCAGATCAACATCATCGACACCCCGGGCCACGTCGACTTCACCGTCGAGGTGGAGCGCAGTCTGCGCGTGCTCGACGGTGCCGTCGCGGTGTTCGACGGCAAAGAAGGTGTCGAACCGCAATCCGAGCAGGTCTGGCGGCAGGCCGACAAGTACGACGTGCCGAGGATCTGCTTCGTCAACAAAATGGACAAGATCGGCGCTGACTTCTACTTCTCCGTGCGCACCATGGAGGAGCGCCTGGGCGCCAACGTCATTCCAATTCAGCTGCCGGTCGGCTCGGAGGGTGACTTCGAAGGCGTCGTCGACTTGGTCGAGATGAACGCCAAGGTCTGGCGCGGCGAGACGAAGCTTGGCGAGACCTACGACACCGTCGACATCCCGGCCGAACTGGCCGAGAAGGCCGACGAATACCGCACCAAGTTGCTCGAGGCGGTCGCCGAGACCGACGAATCGCTGCTGGAGAAGTATTTCGGGGGCGAAGAACTTTCGATCGCGGAGATTAAGGGTGCGCTGCGCAAGCTCACCATCAGTTCCGAGGCGTACCTGGTGCTGTGCGGCAGCGCGTTCAAGAACAAGGGCGTACAGCCCATGCTGGACGCGGTCATCGACTACCTGCCTTCGCCGCTGGACGTACCGCCCGCCGAAGGTCACGTGCCCGGCAAAGAGGACCAGCTGATCACCCGCAACCCGTCGACGGATGAGCCGTTCTCTGCGCTCGCGTTCAAGGTTGCCACGCACCCCTTCTTCGGCAAGCTGACCTACGTCCGGGTGTACTCCGGCACCGTCGATTCGGGCAGCCAGGTCATCAACGCGACCAAAGGCAAAAAGGAGCGGCTGGGCAAGCTGTTCCAGATGCACTCCAACAAGGAGAACCCGGTCGAGCGGGCCTCGGCTGGTCACATCTACGCGGTGATCGGGCTGAAGGACACCACCACTGGTGACACCTTGAGCGACCCGAACCAGCAGATCGTGCTGGAGTCGATGACCTTCCCCGACCCGGTCATCGAGGTGGCCATCGAGCCCAAGACGAAGAGCGACCAGGAGAAGTTGAGCCTGTCGATTCAGAAGCTCGCCGAGGAGGACCCGACCTTCAAGGTGCATCTGGACTCCGAAACCGGCCAGACCGTGATCGGTGGCATGGGCGAGTTGCACCTGGACATCCTGGTGGACCGGATGCGCCGCGAATTCAAAGTCGAGGCCAACGTCGGTAAGCCGCAGGTCGCCTACAAGGAGACCATCAAGCGGATCGTGGACAAGGTCGAGTTCACCCACAAGAAGCAGACCGGTGGCTCTGGCCAGTTCGCCAAGGTGCTGATCAGCATCGAGCCCTTCCACGGCGAAGACGGCGCCACCTACGAGTTTGAGAACAAAGTCACCGGTGGTCGCATCCCGCGGGAGTACATCCCTTCGGTCGACGCCGGCGCCCAGGACGCCATGCAGTACGGCGTGCTTGCCGGCTACCCGTTGGTGAACTTGAAGGTCACCCTGCTCGACGGCGCTTTCCACGAGGTGGACTCGTCGGAGATGGCTTTCAAGATCGCGGGTTCGCAGGTCTTGAAAAAGGCTGCGCAGCAAGCGCAACCGGTCATTTTGGAGCCCATCATGGCTGTCGAGGTCATCACGCCCGAGGACTACATGGGTGACGTGATCGGCGACTTGAACTCCCGCCGTGGCCAGATCCAGGCTATGGAGGAGCGTAGCGGTGCTCGCGTCGTCAAGGCGCACGTGCCGTTGTCGGAGATGTTCGGCTACGTCGGCGACCTGCGGTCGAAGACTCAGGGCCGGGCGAACTATTCCATGGTGTTCGACTCGTACTCCGAAGTGCCGGCGAACGTGTCGAAGGAGATCATCGCCAAGGCGACAGGCCAGTAGCGATCGGGCACAGCGGCGCGGAGTACCCTTTCCCGGTCACCACCGCGGCACAACTGAAGAAATCAAACCTGCTGTAACCAGCACCAACAAGTCCAGGAGGACACAGAAGTGGCGAAGGCGAAGTTCGAGCGGACGAAGCCGCACGTCAACATCGGGACCATCGGTCACGTTGACCACGGCAAGACCACCCTCACCGCGGCGATCACCAAAGTTTTGCATGACAAGTACCCGAACCTCAACGAGTCGCGCGCCTTCGACCAGATCGACAATGCGCCCGAGGAGCGTCAGCGCGGTATCACGATCAACATCTCGCACGTGGAGTACCAGACCGAGAAGCGGCACTACGCACACGTCGACGCTCCGGGTCACGCCGACTACATCAAGAACATGATCACCGGTGCCGCCCAGATGGACGGTGCGATTCTGGTGGTCGCCGCAACCGACGGCCCCATGCCGCAGACTCGTGAGCACGTGCTGCTCGCCCGTCAGGTCGGGGTGCCCTACATCCTGGTCGCGCTGAACAAGGCCGACATGGTCGACGACGAGGAGCTGCTCGAGCTGGTCGAGCTGGAGGTCCGCGAGTTGCTGGCCGCCCAGGAGTTCGACGAGGACGCACCGGTCGTTCGGGTGTCCGCGCTCAAGGCGCTCGAGGGCGACGCCAAGTGGGTCGAGTCCGTCGAGGAGCTGATGGACGCCGTCGACGAGTCGATTCCGGACCCGGTCCGCGAGACCGAGAAGCCGTTCCTGATGCCCGTCGAGGACGTCTTCACCATCACCGGCCGCGGCACCGTGGTGACCGGCCGGGTGGAGCGCGGCAAGATCAACGTGAACGAGGAAGTCGAGATCGTCGGCATCAAGCCGACCAGCACCAAGACCACCGTCACCGGTGTGGAGATGTTCCGCAAGCTGCTCGACCAGGGTCAGGCCGGCGACAACGTCGGGCTGCTGCTGCGTGGCATCAAGCGTGAGGACGTCGAACGCGGCCAGGTCGTCACTAAGCCCGGCACCACCACTCCGCACACCGAGTTCGAAGGCCAGGTCTACATCCTGTCCAAGGACGAGGGCGGCCGGCACACGCCGTTCTTCAACAACTACCGTCCGCAGTTCTACTTCCGCACCACCGACGTGACCGGTGTGGTGACGTTGCCGGAGGGCACCGAGATGGTGATGCCCGGCGACAACACGAATATCTCGGTGAAGCTGATCCAGCCCGTCGCGATGGACGAGGGGCTGCGGTTCGCGATCCGCGAGGGTGGCCGCACCGTCGGCGCCGGCCGGGTCGTCAAGATCAACAAGTAATTCGATCGGCCGAAACGGCGCTCATCCGAAAGGGTGAGCGCCGTTTTGCGTTTGGCTCCAGTGTCACCGACACCGCGGTAGCCGGGAGAATGATGCTGCGGCTCTGCATCGTCGCCGGGCTGGCTGGATGGCCCGCCTCCTCCTCATCGCTTCGCTCTGCATCGTCGCCGGGCTGAAACACGTTTCAGTTTCGCTGCTAGCCTGATCGGCAGTCAGCGAAAGGGGCGGTAGTGACGGCACAGTCGGCACAGTCGGGAAGTCTGCAGGGGCGAGTGGCATTCGTGACCGGCGCCGCGCGCGGCCAAGGGCGCTCGCACGCCGTGCGGCTGGCTCGCGAGGGTGCGGACATCATTGCGCTGGACATCTGTTCGCCCGTCCCGACCATCACCTACCCGGCCGCCACCGCAGAGGACCTTGCCGAAACCGTCCGCGCCGTGGAAGCCGAGGGCCGCAAGGTGTTGGCCCGACAAGTCGACACCCGCGACGATGCAGCGTTGCGTCAGTTGGTGACCGACGGTGTCGAACAGTTCGGCCGGCTCGACATCGTGATCGCCAATGCCGGTGTGCTGGGCTGGGGGCGGCTCTGGGAACTCACCGACGAACAGTGGGACACCGTCATCGGGGTGAATCTGACCGGCACCTGGCGCACGCTACGCGCGACGATTCCGGCAATCATCGACGCGGGCAACGGCGGGTCGATCGTGGTGGTCAGCTCGGCAGCCGGAGTCAAAGCCACACCGGGCAACGGTCACTACACCGCGACGAAATACGGTCTGGTGGGGTTGACCAACACGCTGGCGTTGGAGCTCGGCGAGTTCGGCATTCGGGTGAATTCCATCCACCCCTATTCTGTCGACACTCCGATGATCGAGACCGACGCACTGATCCAACTGCTTGGCAAGCACAGCAGTTTCATGCACAGTTTCCCGCCGATGCCGTTGCAGCCGAAGGGATTCATGGCTCCCGACGAGGTGTCCGATGTCGTCGTATGGCTGGCCGGTGACGGGTCGGGCACCCTGTCGGGCGCTCAGATACCTGTCGACAAGGGTGTGCTGAAGTACTAGGGCCGATGGCACGGGCCGTTGAACAGCAAGTCCCGGCATCGTGTATGAACTCCCCGTGACCACTCGCACAAACGGCAACGGACCCGGAAAGGGAATCTTGATCGTCGGCGGGGGCCTGGCGGCCGCCCGGACTGCCGAGCAGTTGCGCCGGGCTGACTACACCGGGCCGATCACCATCGTCAGCGACGAGGTGCATCTCCCGTACGACCGGCCGCCGCTGTCCAAGGAAGTTCTGCGCAACCAGGTCGACGATGTGACCCTCAAACCGCGCGAGTTCTACGACGGACACCACATCACTCTGCGGCTGGGCTCTGCGGCGACCGGACTCGACACCGCCACGCAGACGGTGACTCTCGACGACGGAACCGAACTCGGCTACGACGAACTGGTCATTGCCACCGGCCTTGTGCCCAAACGTATTCCGGCATTTCCGAAACTGGAAGGTATCCGGGTGCTGCGGTCATTCGACGAAAGCCTCGCGTTGCGTCGACACGCTTCACAGGCCCGCCGCGCCGTCATCGTCGGCGCCGGATTCATCGGTTGCGAGGTGGCGGCCAGTTTGCGCGGCCTCGGGGTGGACGTCGTGCTGGTGGAGCCGCAACCCGCGCCGCTGGCGTCGGTGCTGGGCACCCGAATCGGTGATCTGGTGGCGCGCCTGCACCGTTCCGAGGGCGTCGACGTTCGCACCGGAATCGCGGTGAAGCAGGTTTGCGGTGAAGGCCGGGTGGACAACGTCGTGTTGACCGACGGCAACGAGTTGGCGGCCGATCTGGTGGTGGTCGGCATCGGATCCCGGCCGGCGACCGAGTGGCTCGAGGGCAGCGACGTCCGGGTGGACAACGGCGTGGTGTGCGACGCGGCCGGACGTACCAGTGCACCGCATGTGTGGGCGGTCGGTGACGTAGCCTCCTGGCGTCACGCCCGGGGGCACCAGGCGCGCGTCGAACACTGGAGCAACATCGCCGAGCAGGCGCGGGTGGTGGTGCCCGCGATGCTCGGCAAAGACCTGCCGTCGAGCGTCGTTGTGCCCTACTTCTGGAGCGACCAGTACGACGTGAAAATTCAGTGCCTCGGCGAGCCGCAGGCCACCGACATCGTGCATCTCGTCGAGGACGACGGCCGAAAGTTCCTGGCGTTCTACGAGCGCGACGGTGTGGTCGTAGGCGTCGTCGGCGGCGGCAAGCCGGGCCCGGTCATGAAGACTCGCGCCAAAATCGCCGCCGCGGCGCCGATATCGGAGGTGTTAGGCTG
>CAWFTT010000028.1:0-40303 GCA_963818785.1 uncultured Actinomycetota bacterium
CACATCGGCGGCGGTGTCCGACGAGCACACCACCGAACCATGCGGCACCAGATGCCAGGGACCTTCGCCGCCGGTGGGGTGGCCGGGATACTCCTGGTACACGGCGAGCTCGTTGCCCACCCGGCCGTCGGCGATCATCTCCCGATCGTTATGCAGCCACGACGTCACCGCCCCACCGCGAGCCGGGTCTACCGTGAGCCGGTGCTGCTCGTTGGCGATCTGGTAGCCGGCGACCTGATGCCAGTCCGGCGCGGTCGCGTGACCAGAAGCCAACCGGTAGGCTCGCCAGCCCAGCGACGGAACGTCACCAGCCAGCCAGGTGATTGAGCGTCCGTCGTGCTCGAGGTGGACAGGCACCTCGACGCCGTCGGCGGTCAGCAGCCGAACATCCGGCGCGACGGGCGCCTCCAAGTGTGCCGTCACCACATCGGTTCGCTTAAACGCCTGCGAGTTCCACACCACGATGTCGCCGTCGACCGCGCCGGACAGTTGCGTCAGGGCGCTGTTGCGGACCGAGCGGCCAAGCTCCCAGGCGTCGCGCCAGCCGGTCAACAGGTCCAGGTACACCTGGTCGGATTCCGAGCCGGTTATGGCGTCGTGGTGCGCGCCATAGGCCAGCTGCACCCAGGCCTTGGTCAGCGCTGCCTGGGGGTATTTCGACCCGCCCAACACGTCGGTGAACACCGCGAACTTCTCCGCGTCGAGCACAACATGCTCTGCGGCCCGGTTGGCCAGCTTGGTGTCGATGTAGGAGACGTCCTTGCCGGTGTACACCGGGTTCATGTCGCGGGTCTGCGGCGACGGCGCGCGGCTGTGCGCCTCGAGCTCCGCGCGCACAGCGGCGAAGAATTCCCGGGGCAACGCACACACGAACCGGGGCCAGGTGTAGCGCGAATTCCAGTCCCGGTGTATGTCGGTGACCCACCTGTTCGGCGGCGTGAAGTCGGTGCCGACCGGCAGTAGCACATTGCGGGTGAGCGCGACCTTCCGCAGCTCCTCGAACAGGCGGTAGGTGGCGGCTTCGGCCTCGGCCAGCGTTGCCGACTCGTCCATCCACCAGCCGGCCGAATAGTGCGCGGGCATGTAGTGGGTGAGCAGGCCGCGGCCGGACGGGGCGATCCACTCGAACTCACTGCAGAACTGCATGCCCTGCACCCCGCCGTCACTGTGCATCGGGCCCCATTGGTGGTGCGGTCCGCGAGCCCAGGCGCTCGACGTCAGGCCGGCGTCGGCAGCCATGCCGGGGAATTGCGGGTCGTGACCGAACACGTCGAGCTGCCAGGCCGTCGAGGGTTGCGCGCCAAGCACGTCACGCTGAAAGCCGGTCCCCAACACCAGGTTGCGGATGGTGGTTTCCGGACCGGTGAGGTTGCTGCTCGGCTCGTTGTAGGTGCCGCCCATCACCTCGACGCGCGCCTCCGCGAGCAGGCGCCGCAGCTCGGCACGGTCCTCCGGGTGAACATCCCAGTACGGCTTTAGGTAGTCGACCTCGGCCAGCACGAACTTGTAGACGGGGTCTTGTCGCGCCCTCTCCAGATGCCGATGCACCAGCTCGAAAGCGTTGGTTTGCCGGCAACGGCCCGGCGGGTCCTCCGTCCACTCGCTGGTGTAGGCACCCTGGGTGTTCCACCACACCGGGTCGTAATGGAAGTGGCTGATCATGAACATCGTCCAGCCCGGCTCCGCCACGACGAAGGTGAACGGGATGCTGCTGTCGGCGGCCCGCGCCCGGGCGGCGCACCGCTGGCCGGCTACCGGGTTCTCGACCGCGACCGGCACCTCGATGACGGCCTGGCCGGGGAGGACCCGGGCGTGGCCGGCCACACCGTCGCCGTCGATGCGGACAACCACCGGCGCGTCGCCGCCGGCACGGTCCGTGAAGGTGACGCGCACCAGTTGCAGCGGCGCGTCGGGCGGCCCGACGAACAGCTCGGAAGATTCCGCCGAAACGACCCGCATCCTCGCACTTTACGGTCGCTGCGGGCGGTCAGCGGCGGGATACGTCCACGACGAGTGGACGGTGATCAGATATCGCCAGCGCGGGCATCGAGCACGGGTCGGCGGTCAACCCCGGGTCGTCGGTGAGGATGTGGTCGAGTTGGCGCTCAGGCTCGTCGCTGGGGAAGGTGGGCGCGGTGGCCAGCGCCCGTAGCCCGGTCCAGCGCTGCGGCGTCGGCGGGGTCATGTTCAGGTCACCCATGAGAATCCGAGGGCCCGGGAAGCCGCGCAGGTCCCGGGTCAGCCGGTACAGCTGCCAGCGGTTCCAGCCGGGAACGAACGACAGGTGGGTGTTGGCGACGGTGAGCGGGCCCAGGTCGGTGTCCAGTCGGGCCAGCACCGCGGCGCGCGGCTCCTCGTCGACGATCTTCACCCGCCGCGGCCCGGGCAGATACATCGGGAACCGTCCCCGGATCCTGGGGAGCCGCACCACCTGCCAGTTCAGCGCCGGAAACCGTGACAACAGCGCGATGCCGTACGCGGCGGCACCGGGCTGCTCGTCACCGGTCGCGGCCATCCAGGTGGCTCCCGGGGTTCCGGAGATTGCCGCGACGAACCGGTGACTCACCGCGCCCATCGCCTCGGCCGCGACCGCGGTGAGATCCGCCATGGCCGAGCGAGGCTGGTCATAGTCGACTTCCTGCAATGCCAGCACGTCAGCGTCCAATTGCCGTACAGATTCGGCCAGCTGACCGGGGTCAACCTCGGCGCCGTGCGCGGTGCTGCCGTGCAAGATGTTGAACGTCGCCATCCGCATGGGTATACGCGTACCCACTAGGAGGGAAATGACAGTCTTACGATCCGCGGAGGTCGTCTCGTCCAGCGACAAACTGCGGGAAGCGCTGCGACGGGCCGCCTCGGCGCTCAAAGCGCACGGTCCGCAGTTCGCGCTGGCGGGCAGCTACGCGCTGTGGGTGCACGGCGGCCCCGAACCGGTCCACGACGTCGACTTCGCGATCGCCGAGTCCGACGTCGACGCGGCCACGGTGACCCTGGACTCCGCGGGGTTCACCATCACCCGCCCGCCCGAGGACTGGCTGTTCAAAGCCAACTTAGACGACGTCTTCGTCGACGTGCTGCACGCCATCAACGGCGTCTCGGTCGACGCGGCGCTGATCGAGAACGGCGAGAGCCACGAGGTGCTGGCGATCCGCATGCAGGTGTTGTCACCGACGGTGGTGTTGACGCATAAACTCTGTGCGTTGCACGAGCACAGCTGCGACTTCACCAAGCTCCTGCCGGCCGCGCGTGCGGTTCGCGAGCGCGTCGACTGGGACCGGGTGCGCACTGAAACCGCCGAGAACGACTTCGCGGTCGCGTTCTTCGCGTTGATCGACCGGCTCGGCATCACCGCGCCGGCGGCGTGACCGAGGTCACCAGAATTGGGAGTTGACACCCTCCCTTTGGCACACTGCTGGAATGAGTTCGACCAAGCATCGTGCGGTGACCAAGCTGGATCGGGTGCCCTTGCCGGTCGAGGCGGCCCGGGTCGGGATCACGGGCTGGCAGCTGGTCCGCACCACAGCGCGCATCGTCTCCAAGTTGCCGCGGTCGGGCCGCTGGCAACAAAAGGCGATTAAGGAGCTTCCGCAGACCTTCGCCGATCTCGGGCCCACCTATGTCAAGTTCGGGCAGATCATCGCCTCCAGCCCGGGCGCTTTCGGTGAGCAGCTGTCCCGGGAGTTCCGCGGTCTGCTCGACCGGGTGCCGCCTGCCGATCCCCGAGAGGTGCACAAGCTCTTCGTGGAGGACCTGGGCCGCGATCCGGCCGACCTGTTCGCCAAATGGGAAGAAACGCCGTTTGCGTCGGCCTCCATCGCGCAGGTGCACTATGCAACGCTGCACACCGGCGAGGAGGTGGTGGTCAAAATCCAGCGCCCCGGCATCCGCCGTCGCGTCGCTGCCGACCTGCAGATCCTCAAGCGCTTCGCGCAGGCCGTCGAACTTGCCAAGCTGGGTCGCCGACTGTCGGCGCAGGACGTCGTCGCCGACTTCGCCGACAACCTGGCCGAGGAGCTGGATTTCCGCCTGGAGGCGCAGTCGATGGAGGCCTGGGTTTCGCACCTGCAGGCCTCCCCGCTGGGCCGCAACATCCGCGTGCCGCAGGTGTACTGGGACTTCACCAGCGGACGGGTGCTGACCATGGAGCGGGTGCAGGGCATTCGCATCGACAATGCCGCCGCGATCCGCAAAGCCGGCTTCGACGGGGTGGAGTTGATCAAGGCGCTGCTGTTCAGCCTGTTCGAGGGCGGACTGCGGCACGGCCTGTTCCACGGCGACCTGCATGCCGGCAATCTCTACGTCGACGAACAGGGCCGCATCGTGTTCTTCGACTTCGGCATCATGGGCCGCATCGACCCGCGGACCCGCTGGCTGCTGCGCGAGCTGGTGTACGCATTGCTGGTCAAAAAGGATCACGCCGCCGCCGGCAAGATCGTGGTGCTGATGGGCGCTGTGGGAACCGTCAAACCCGAGGCGCAGGCCGCCAAGGACCTGGAAGCCTTCTCCACGCCGTTGACGATGAAGTCGCTGGGCGACATGTCTTATGCGGAGATCGGCCGGCAGCTGTCCACCCTGGCCGACGCCTACGACGTCAAGCTGCCACGGGAGCTGGTGCTCATCGGAAAGCAGTTCCTCTACGTCGAGCGGTACATGAAGTTGCTGGCGCCGCAGTGGCAGATGATGTCGGATCCGCAGCTGACCGGCTATTTCGCGAACTTCATGGTCGAGGTCGGCCGCGAACACCAAGCGGACGTAGAAGTTTAAGAGGTCATTGCGTTATGGAAATTCGTACGGGCAAAGCACGTTCGGGTGATCTGCACCTTTACTACGAGGACATGGGTGATCCCGACGACCCCGCGGTGCTGCTCATCATGGGGCTGGGCGCGCAACTGTCGATGTGGCGCAATGCGTTCTGTGAAAAGCTGGTCGCCGAGGGGTTGCGGGTGATCCGCTACGACAACCGCGACGTCGGCCTGTCCGACAGAACCCAGCGCCGAAGTTCGGGGCAGCCACTGGTGGCGCGGATGGCCCGGTCCTGGCTGGGGCTGCCGAGTAGGTCCGCATACAGGCTGGAGGACCTGGCCGACGACGCCGCTGCGGTGCTCGATCATCTCGGTGTCGAACGGGCCCACATCGTCGGTGCGTCGATGGGTGGAATGATTGCCCAGATATTCGCGGCACAGTTCCCGCAGCGGACGAGAAGTCTCGGTGTCATCTTCTCCAGCAACAATTCGGCGTTCCTGCCGCCGCCCGGCCCTCGCCAGCTGCTGGCGCTGCTCAAGGGACCGCCGCCGGATTCGCCTCGCGAGGTGATCATCGACAACGCGGTGCGGGTCGGCTACATCATCGGCAGCCCCCGCTATCGGGCGTCGAAGGAGCAGGCCCGCGCCGAGGCCGCCGAGGCTTACGACCGCAGCTACTACCCCCAGGGCGTGGCGCGGCATTTCGGCGCGGTGCTGGGCAGCGGCAGCTTGTCGCGCTACGACCGGCAGATCACCGCGCCCACCGTGGTCATCCACGGTACGGCGGACAAGTTGATGCGGCCCTCCGGTGGCCGCGCGATGGCCCGGGCGATCAAGGGTGCCCGGCTGGTGCTGGTGGACGGCATGGGACATGATCTGCCCGAACAGCTTTGGGATCGAATCATCAGCGAACTGACGAGCACTTTCGCTGAGGCGGATTAACCAATCGATCGGTCGACTTGCTGGGCGCAGACGTGCGATCGGACGCTTTCAACCTGTAGGGTTCCCACTGGTCAACACCGGCTCAGAGCCGGCTGAGCACCGACTTGTGGGCTGAGAACAACGGAGGACGCAGTGCCTGACGAACCGAGTGGGACGAGAAGCAGAACGCGGCCCGAAGACATCCAGGCTCATTACGACCTTTCCGAGGAATTCTTCGAGCTGTTCCAGGGCCCGACGCGGATCTACAGCAGCGCCTACTTCGAGCCGCCGGACATCTCCCTCGACGAAGCGCAGATCGCGAAGATCGACCTGAACTTGGGCAAATTGGACCTCAAGCCCGGCATGACGCTGCTCGACATCGGTTGCGGCTGGGGCGACACGTTGAAGCGCGCCGTGGAGAAGTATGACGTGAACGTGATTGGCCTGACCTTGTCGAAGAACCAGCACGCCCGCGCCCAGCGTCTTCTCGACGCGATCGACACCGACCGCTCACGACAGGTGCTGCTGCACGGCTGGGAGGACTTCCACCAACCGGTGGACCGGATCGTGTCCATCGAGGCGTTCGAGCACTTCGGCTTCGAGAACTACGACGACTACTTCAAGAGGTGCTTCAACATCCTGCCCGAGGACGGCCGGATGACCGTGCAGAGCAGCGTCGGCTATCACCCCTTCGACCTGCACGCCCGCGGGAAGAAACTCACCTTCGAGACCGCACGCTTCATCAAGTTCATCATCACCGAGATCTTCCCCGGCGGTCGCATTCCCACCACCACGATGATGGTCGAGCACGGCGAGAAAGCGGGTTTCGTTGTGCGCGAACCGATTTCACTGCGCCCGCACTACATCAAGACGCTGCACATCTGGGGCGACGCGTTAGAGGCCAATCGGGACAAGGCGATCGAGATCACCTCCGAAGAGGTCTACAACCGGTACATGAAGTATCTGCGGGGCTGCGAGTCCTACTTCGCCGACGAAGCGCTGGACTGCAGCCTGGTCACTTACCTCAAGCCCGGTGCCGCGGCCTGATCTTCAAAAGTGCTACGCCTCGGCGAAGTTGCGGGTGATCGACGTGTCGACCGGAATACCGGGACCGGTGGTTGTTGAAATCGTCACCTTCTTGAGGTAGCGGCCCTTCGACGTCGACGGCTTGAGCCGTAGCACCTCGTCGATCGCAGCGCCGTAGTTCTCCGCCAGGCGCTTCTCGTCGAACGACGCTTTGCCGATGACGAAATGCAGATTTGCCTGCTTGTCCACCCGAAGGTTGATCTTGCCGCCCTTGATGTCGGCGACGGCCTTGGTGACGTCCGGAGTGACCGTGCCGGTCTTGGGGTTGGGCATCAGCCCGCGCGGACCCAGGATCCGGGCGATACGACCTACCTTCGCCATCTGGTCGGGAGTGGCGATCGCGGCGTCGAAGTCCAGCCAGCCACCCTGGATCCGCTCGATGAGATCGTCACTGCCGACCGCGTCGGCCCCGGCGGCCTCGGCTTCCGCGGCCTTATCGCCCACCGCGAACACCACCACACGCGCGGTCTTGCCGGTGCCGTGCGGGAGGTTGACCGTCCCGCGCACCATCTGGTCGGCCTTACGCGGGTCGACACCGAGCCGGATGGCTACCTCGACCGTCGCGTCCTGTTTGGTCGACGAGGTCTCTTTGGCCAACTTGGCCGCTTGCAGCGGGGTGTAGAGGTTGGAGCGGTCCACCTTCTCGGCGGCGGCGCGGTATGCCTTGCTGGTCTTGCTCATGAGATATCCAATCTGATGTTGGTTGTGGTCAATTTGGTCGGACTCCTCCTCAGGCCGTTGGCGGCCTGCATCGTCGTCCGACGGCGGGCCGAAGCTGGCCCTCCCACATCTGTCTGTCGATTCCTCCTCGGGCCGCAACCGGCCCGCATCGTCATCCGACGGGTCGGCTGCACTTACTCGACGGTGATGCCCATCGACCGGGCCGTCCCGGCGATGATCTTCGCCGCGGCGTCGATGTCGTTGGCGTTCAGATCGGCCTTCTTCGTGTCGGCGATCTCGCGAACCTGATCCCAGCTGACCTTGGCGACCTTCGTCTTGTGCGGCTCGGCCGAGCCCTTCTGCACGTTGGCGGCCTTGAGCAGCAGCTGGGCGGCCGGCGGCGTCTTGAGCGCAAAGGTGAAGCTGCGGTCTTCGTACACCGTGATCTCGACCGGTATCACGTTGCCGCGCTGGTTCTCGGTTGCGGCGTTGTACGCCTTGCAGAACTCCATGATGTTGACGCCGTGCTGGCCGAGCGCCGGACCGACCGGCGGCGCAGGGTTGGCCTGCCCCGCCTGGATCTGCAGCTTGATCAGCCCGACGACTTTCTTTCTCTTCGGCGGCATGAGGTGTTGACGTTCCTTCCTGAGCTGGGAACCGGCGCCTGCCGGCTTAGATCTTGGAGACCTGGTTGAAGGTCAGTTCGACAGGTGTTTCGCGGCCGAAGATGGAGACCAGTACCTTGAGTTTCTGCTGCTCGGCGTTGACCTCGTTGATCGTGGCGGGCAGCGTGGCGAATGGCCCGTCCATGACGGTCACCGACTCGCCCACCTCGTAGTCGACCTCCACGACCGGACGTTCCAGGCCGCCGTCGGTCGCCGCGGCGGTAGTACTGGCGGCACCCTTGGCAGATTTCTTCGCTGCGCCCTGTGGCAGCAGGAACTTCACCACATCGTTCAGCGACAGCGGCGAGGGCCGCGAAGTCGCCCCGACGAACCCGGTGACGCCAGGCGTGTTGCGCACCGCCGCCCACGACTCGTCGGTCAGGTCCATCCGGACCAGGATGTAACCCGGCAGCACCTTGCGGTTGACCTGTTTGCGCTGGCCGTTCTTGATCTCGGTGACCTCCTCGGTGGGCACTTCCACCTGGAAGATGTAGTCGCCGACGTCGAGGTTCTGCACCCGGGTCTCGAGGTTGGCTTTCACCTTGTTCTCGTAACCCGCATAGGAGTGGATGACGTACCAGTCGCCCGGCTTACCGCGCAGCTCCGACTTGAGGGCGGTGGCAGGGTCGACTTCTTCAGCAGGCTCCGGGCTGGCTTCGACGGTCGCGTCAGCTCCCAGCTCTGCTTCTGCCGTCTTCAGGTCGACCGTTTCACCCGCGGGCGTATCGCCGTCGAAGGTAGTCACGGGTCTTCAGTCCTCTCTCGTATCACTCAAGTCGATAGGCGTCACGAATGTGAGCCGAATACCAGCATCACCAGTTTGGCCAGGCCCAGATCCGCCAAGCCGACCAGCGCGACCATGAACGCGAGAAAGATGAGCACCACCGAGGTGTAGGTCATCATCTGTTTGCGGTTCGGCCAGATCACCTTTCGCAGTTCACCGACGACCTGCTTGAGGTAGTTGAAGACGAAGACGAGCGGGTTCGGGCCGGCCGGCTTCTTCTTGGTCCTGGTTTTCTTGGCCCTCGTGCCGGGCTTGACCTTGGTTCTGCTGTCGCCGCCGCCTTCGGCACCGTCTTCAGCGTCGACTGCGACGGAGGCGGTCGCCCCGGCGTCGCTGTCGTCGTCGACGCGCTGCCGCGACCGCTTGCCGCTGGGCCGCTGCGGGCGCGTCACCACAGCCGTCCGGCCGCCACTTTCGGTGTCGTCACCGTCACCTGCGGTGTGGGCACCGACGTGCTCATCGCTCACGGCGTGCTCCTTTGTCTCTCGTGGTCACTGTCCAGTGTCCACCATTGCCAGATCTTATGTCCGGCTCCTCCTCGCCCGGGCCCGCATCGTCGCCGCTGGACCCTCTGTGCGGCTCCTCCTCGGCCCGCATCGTCGCCGCTGGACCCTCTGTGCGGCTCCTCCTCGGCCCGTCTCGGCCCGCATCGTCGCCGCACGGATACATCCAGCAGGGGCGACAGGACTTGAACCTGCAACCTGCGGTTTTGGAGACCGCTGCTCTGCCACTTGAGCTACGCCCCTTCAGGGGCGCATAACACGCGCGCTCTTTAGTTCGGCGGACCGACGGACAGCGCGCTGTAGTGGGAAACCCCGAGGTGCGAGTGTACATCGACGCAGGTACCGGGTACCAAATCAGGCGGTTCGTACGACCTGCCCGGACTCTAGGTCCCACTTCAACTGGATCGACTTGTCGCCCTCGTGCCCCATCAGCGTGGTGTAGGCCTCGAGTACCAGTTCGCCCTCGTCAGTGGTGCACAGATTCCTGGTGACGACGATGTCCGCACCGAACCGCTCCTCCACCGAGACGACTTCCATCGTCGCCCACAGCTTGTCTCCGGCGAGCAATGGTCTGTGGAAGATGAACTTCTGGTCCACCTGAACGATCTGCAGGGTCTCGTAGCCGGTGTCGACGTTTCGGAAGAAGTCCGCCTGAACGATCTTGGCGAGAATCGAGACGTAGGTCAGCGGTGCGACGATGTTGTCGTAGCCGAGTTCAGCAGCCGCGACCTCATCGTAACTAGCGCGGTCTTCGCACTTGATCGCGCTGGCATACGTGCGGACCTGCTCGCGACCCACTACAAAGTAGTCCGGGTACCGATAGACCATGCCCCGGATGTCGGTCTTGATCGCCACGGTTACGCCAACGTCGCCGTCGCGGTCGCCCGGCCGAAGATCTTCTTGCCCCCGGTGGTCGCCGTCAGGGCAACCACCACCGACTTGCTGTCCGGATCCACCGACTTCACCCGGCCGCTGATGATGACTTCAGCGCCTTTGCCGTCGTTGGGCACCGGCACTACCGCGGTGAAGCGGACGTTGTACTCGGTCACCGCACCCGGATCGCCGACCCAGGAGGTGACGAAGCCGCCACCCAAGCCCATGGTCAGCATGCCGTGCGCAATCGCGGTGTCCAGTCCGACCATCTTGGCGATTTCGTCGTCCCAGTGAATCGGGTTCAAGTCGCCGGACACCCCGGCATAGGCGACCAGGTCCGCTCTGGTCAGCGGGTAGATCTTCTCGGGCAGCTGGTCGCCCACCTGCACCGAACTGAACTCACGCAGCGCCATCAGAGAATCCCTCGTCTCCATCCTCGCTCGCACGACCGGCAAGTGTCGTGTACGTCTCCTGCACGACCTCGCCCGCCTCATTGCTCACAATGTTCTTGGTCACGATGATGTCCGTGCCGTGCGCTCGACGCACGGAGTCTACGTACACATCGCAGTACAGCCGGTCACCGGCTTGAATCGGTCGGAGGAACTTCAGCACTTGGTCGACCTGAACGATCTGCGCCTCCTGGATCGCAATGTCGGCATACGCGAAGAAGGCCGACTGCGCTTGGTAGCCGAACACCGAGATGAACGTCAGCGGTGCCGGCAAGCCTTTGTAGCCGAGCTCTTCCGCGGCGTCATCTTCGTGAAACAAGGCGTCGAGGTTCTGGACGGCCTTCGCGTACTCGCGAATTTTCTCCCGCTCAACTTCGTAAATCTCGGGATAGCGGTAATGCATCCCGACCATGTTCGACGACAGCGACACGACCCTTGACCTTACCTAGTTGGCTTCGGCAAACCTGCGTCGGTTGGCTCTAGCGTGTCTCGCGGTGCGCCTGGTGCTTGCCACAGTTGGGGCAGAACTTCTTCAGCTCCAGCCGGTCAGGATCGTTGCGGCGGTTCTTCTTGGTGATGTAGTTGCGGTGTTTGCAGACCTCACAGGCCAAGGTGATCTTCGGCCGCACGTCAGTACTAGACGCCACGTCACTTCTCTTTCTCGGTGTCTTCGTTTTTTCTTGTAGCGATGGCCGGACTCGAACCGGCGACCTAACGATTATGAGTCGTTCGCTCTAACCGACTGAGCTACATCGCCCCGGGGCCACTCTGCCTCATTTCTGAGGCCCCTGTTATGGACCGCCTGCATGCTCGGCGTCCGCCGAGCCCCCTAACGGAATCGAACCGTTGACCTTTTCCTTACCATGGAAACGCTCTGCCGACTGAGCTAAGGGGGCACCACCCGAAGCAGCCGGTGAATCCGTGCCGCGGGCCTAGAAGAGGGTACAACCTGGCTCGCAAGCTGGCCAAACTGATCGGCGTTGCAGGCCCGCTGCAGATCACGGTACCCACTCCGGGGCCGGCAGCACTACGTCAATAGTCTGGTGAGATGCCGAATTCGGAGCAGCTCTACTTCCGCCAACTGCTCTCCGGTCGAGATTTCGCCGGCGGGGACGTGATCGCCACGCAGATGCGCAACTTCGCCTATCTGATCGGCGACCGGTCGACCGGCGACTGTCTGATCGTGGACCCGGCGTACGCGGCCGGTGACCTGCTCGACGCGCTCGAAGGTGACGGGATGCGGCTGTCAGGAGTGCTGGTCACCCATCACCATCCCGATCACGTAGGTGGCTCGATGATGGGTTTCGAGCTCAAAGGCCTTGCCGAGCTGCTGAACCGAACCAGCGTGCCGGTGCACGTGAACGCTCACGAGGCACTGTGGGTCTCCCGCGTCACCGGAATCGGCATGAACGATCTCACCGCCCACGAGCACGGGGACAAGGTCAGCGTCGGCGCCATCGAACTCGAGTTGCTGCACACGCCCGGCCATACCCCCGGCAGTCAGTGCTTCCTGCTCGACGGCCGGCTGATCGCCGGAGACACCCTGTTCCTGGAAGGCTGCGGCCGCACCGACTTTCCGGGAGGCGACGCTGATCAGATGTATCGCAGCCTGCAACAGCTCGCCCAACTCGCGGGTGACCCAACGGTTTTCCCGGGCCACTGGTACTCGCTGCAGCCCAGCGCGTCGCTGTCGGACGTCAAACGTTCCAATTACGTTTACCGGGCGTCGAATCTCGAACAGTGGCGAACGTTGATGGGCGGCTGAGGCGAGGTTCCAACCGGGGTCAGCCACAAAAGCTAGATATCGCCGTGGCGCCGGTCTCAAGACATCGTGCTGCCGCCGATTCGAGGTCACCTGTATGAGAAAAGGCAACGCTAACAGTAGGAACATTCAATGGATGTGCAGGCAGAATTTGATCGGCTATCTGTCGTGGATCGATGTGACATAAGCGAGGGATCCGGATGCTATGGAGCCTCCAACCATAGTCGTTCGGTGAGGTCATCGAAGGTCACTAGCGCCACTGCATCATCGCCCCGCAGCAGCGACTTGCTCATCAGGGCGCGTACCGTCGAACCGTCGGCATGGATCAAGTCCACCAGGCTATCGGCGTTTCTCCGCACCGCCGAGACCGTCGATCCATCGGCGGGCAGCAGAGCAGAAAAGACCTGATCGAAGGTCAACGACAACACCTGGTCGCGCGTATAGCCGAGCATGTCGGCCAACACGGCGTTCGCGAACAGAATGACGCCGTCCCGATCGACCGCAAGCACACCCACTGGGACGCGTCGAGCACAACCAGCGCGGCATCTGCTCCGGCACGTCGGTTGGCGTAGGGCCGCCTGCAGGTCTCCGTCGCTCTACAACCCACTACTTTGAGTATTTGACCGTGCACCTCTCGCACCGGCAACCGAGCTTGAGACCACTGCTACCACCACTCCCCCGATGTGTCCAAAAGGAGCACTCCCTGTCACTGTTGTACACCCCAACGGGAATGACGGGCAACCCGCAAAATTCCGTCGTTGCTGCGGAGCCAACTTAGGCACTATCGTCAACCCACCATGAAAGACACGGAGAAGGACCCGGCGGTCGTCATCATGTTCCTTGTGGGCCGCCAGTTACGAGCAGCGGAGATCCATGCCGCGTTCGGTCTGAGCCGGTCGGGCTACCGCAAGGCGCAAGAGCAGACCCGCCTAATCACCGCTGACAATTTCCTGCGGGTGGCCGGCTACTTCGACTTAAATCCCATCGAGTTGTTGACCCGATTCGACCTGGTGAGCCCCCAGGCGGTGAGCGATTTTGTGCGGTCGGAGCCCGATCTTGGCGTCACGGACGATCCACAGAGGAGCAACTAAGGTGCGTGACGCCGCACCCCGCACCGACGTCCCCGCCCTCTGAGCATCCTGTTCGGGCATGGTCACCGTCATCACCGTCGCCACGCTCGTCATCACCGGCTGCTGCCTATGGGTGCGACGCCGCGCGTGGGGTTACCGGTTCGAGCTGAGCGGTTGCATCGTCGCGGCGTCAATGTTTGTCTGCCTTCTCCTGATGGGCCCGGCGCTGTCCCTCGCATTGTCTAAGCCCCTCCACGCCGTGACCGGGCTGTGGAATCTCGAGGATCTTCTGGGCCACGTGGTTTATTTGGCCGGGCTCATCGCACTTCTCCACACGCTTATATATCGGATCACTCTCGATGAGCCGGAACTATTTCTGCGTCGATACCTGGAAGTGCCCACGGCGATCACGTTGCCTCTGTTGGTCGGGCTGTTCGTTGTCGGCACCCCCAAGAAGCACTACCCAGACCTACTCAAAGCGCCGGTGACGGGCTGGATGAGCCTCTACTGGGCGGCGCTGTGCGCGGCGGCGGGCTATCTTCTCGTTAACCTGTTGCGGCTGCTGCGGGTGGTGCGCCGCGACCCCCGCTCCACCGTCACCGCCAACATCTATACCGCCGCGATCATCATCGACTCCGGGTGTCTCGCGTCTATTCTGGTTTCGCGGATGATTCCCGGCTATCCCAGCGTGGTCACCTGGATCCTTCTGTGTGCGGCCGCCTGCGGCTATGCGGCCGCCCCAGGATATTCGTGGTACCGCAAGACGCGCTGCATGGTCGACCCTGTCGACCCGGTGGGCTTGCCGGTAACGGACTGACCGAACATATTCGATTTCGCGACCGAGTTCGGCTGACGACGAAGGCCGCAGCCACACCGACCCCCGGATCGCTGCTCTAACCGCAAAACCCGGTGCGCACTTGAGCCTCGGCTGTGCGTTCGTGCCAGACAAATACTTGAATATTGCGAATTACACCGAATCCCAAGCGAGGGGTTGGTTCGTCGGATTGTTCGTAGAAGCGCACGGTCTGGGACAATCGAGCTATGTGAAGGGTGTATCTGCTAAGGGCCGGCTTCAGTATGGCGCTGACGAGGCAACTCTTGCCCATCAGCAAAGCAGCCGCCCCGGACTGAAGCAGGTCTCAGCGAATTTCTGGCGTCGTGCACTGTGATATAACCAGGAGTGATGCGCACGGTGTGGGATTCTGCGCTCGACCGCGCGGAGTTCGGCGCCAGCATCGAATCTCGGTTCTCCGGCACCATCACCTACTTCGACGAGCCGGAGCCCGCGCGACGGTTCTGGCAGGGCCCCCGGCGGGCACTGCAGACGCCGGTTCTGCTGGACTGGGACAGCCTGCCGCCGGTGCAGCGCATCGAGTTGATGACCAATCACGACCGGGCGAAGCGGGAGAAGCAGAAGTTGGAGCTGCTGTGCGTTGGGGTGACGCCGCCGCCGATCTGGCCCGGCATCGTCAGCAGGTGTGACGAGCGATCCGATGCGGGACTTTCCCGAATTGAAGGAGTCTTCATGACCGGCCCGGTCCACTATCGGCACGACGATCCGATCGCGGTGATCACCCTCGATGACGGCAAGGTCAATGCGCTGGGCCCGGCGATGCAGCAAGCCATCAGCGACGCGCTGGACAACGCCGACCGGGACGGCGCCAGAGCGGTGGTCGTCGCAGGCAACCACCGGGTGTTCAGCGGCGGATTCGACCTGAAGATTCTTACCTCCGGTGAGATCCAGCCGGCCATCGACATGCTCAAGGGTGGCTTTGAGCTGGCCTACCGGTTGCTGTCTCATCCAAGACCGGTGGTGATGGCGTGCACCGGTCATGCCATCGCGATGGGTGCTTTCCTACTGGCCAGCGGGGATCACCGGGTGGCCGCGCAGGCGTACAACATCCAGGCCAACGAAGTCGCCATCGGTATGACCATCCCGTATGCCGCGCTGGAGATCATGAAACTGCGATTGACCCGGTCGGCCTATCAGCAGTCCGCCGGCCTGGCCAAGACGTTCTTCGGCGAGACGGCCGTCGCGGCCGGTTGGATCGACGAGGTCGTGCTGCCCGACATGGTGCTGGACCGCGCGCTGGAAGCGGCCCGGGAGTTCACCAACCTGAACCAGCAGGCGCACGTCGCAACCAAGCTGCGCGCACGCGCAGAGGCACTGCAAGGTATTCGCGCCGGAATCGACGGGATGGCATCGGAATTCGGCCTCTAACGAGCCGCGCCGCCCACCAGCCGTGGGAGCCTGCGAACCGTCAGCTCTGTGCCGACACCCAGTCGTAGGGCAGGAATTTGCCGTCGAACGTCACCACCACGCGGTCGCCGGACGGGTGCGGCTTTTTCTGCAGATCGACACTGAAGTTGATGGCGCTCATGATCCCGTCGCCGAACTGCTCGTGAATCAACTCCTTGAGCGCTGAGCCGTACACCAGCAGCGCTTCGTGGAAACGGTAAATGGTCGGGTCTGTCGGCGTCAGCCCGGGCGCACCGCGCATCGGCGGTTGGGCCAGCACCGGCACCGCCGAGTCGTCGAGCCCCAGTAAGTCGACGAGGACTCTGCCCAGTTCGGCGGGAATCGGATGCTGGCCCAGCAGCGCCGACGTCGTCCAGACAACCGGCCTGCCGATCGCGTCGGCCAGCTGCTGCCAGGTCAGGCCTTTTTGCAGCCGGGCAACGACGATCTGTTCGGTCAGTTCATCTCTTGACATAGCAGCTGCTCAACCTTTCAGTGCAGGACCTTCAGCGCCAGCACCAACACCAGCCCCAGGCCCAGCAGCCCGCCACCGGCCACCGGCCACCGGCCAGCCGAACACAACTCTGCCGCGCGCCGAGAACAACAGCATCACAATCAAAGTCGAAGTCAGGACCAGCCCAACTCCGAGCCACATGGTGAGCATGGTCGGCCGAACGTGGTAGCTGGCGTCGCAAGCCGAATCGTGGCACGCATCGGTGGCCATGCCGAAGAACAGTGAATACCACACCTCGGTCAAGCCCACCGCCAGCAAGCCGGCGTAGAGCAGGTACCCGGCGATGTTCCAGCCGATCATCGCCCGGGATGACGTTGGCGGCACCGGGTCAGCATCGCACAGCGTGCGGGCTGCCCGGGTCGGGCGGCTCACCACCGCCCGTAGTGCACCACCTCGGTGAAGGGCCGCCGATTCGGTTTGCGGATCGGCACGAGTGGTCGGTCAGCGGGATAGCCGACACCGAGCAGGTAGGCCACCAGATAGCCATCCGGAACACCGAGGATGGCCCGGGCGCGGTCTTGGTCGCCCACCGACGAGTGACCGGTGCCGATGCCCAGGTCGGTAGCCGCCAGCATCATCGCCATCGTCGCCTGACCGACGTCGTACTGGTCAGTGACCCTGCGCCGATCGTCCGGCGGTTTGGGGATGACGAGCGCGATCGCCGCGGCCGCTGAAGCGATGTGTCCGGCGCCCTGCCACACCGTCGAAAGGTCTTGCAGCTGAGCCCGATCGGTGACGACGATGAAGTCCCAGGCCTGGCGGTTCTTCGCCGACGGCGCCCGCCAGCCGGCTTCGGCGATCCGGTTCAGGTCGTCGTGGGAGACCGGCTCTGGCCGGTACTGCCGTACGTTTCGCCGTGCGCGGATCGCATCCCAGGTTTCCATCGCAGTCTCCTAGCATCGCGGGTCTGAGCTCCCGCTGGCCTGTCTATCATGCAACCGGCGACCGGCGGGAAACGCCTACTCGCGTCGGTGTCGGCGTCTAAGGTGTCCCGCGATGCCGCTTCATGTGCACCGCGCCGAACGAACCGACCTATTAGCCGACGGGCTCGCCTCGCTGCTGGCCGAACCGCTGCCCGACCCGTTCGCCGAAGAACTGGTGCTGGTGCCGGCGCGCGGCGTGGAACGTTGGCTCAGCCAGCGGTTGTCGCATCGGCTGGGTCGCCGACCGCAAGGCGGTGGTGACGGCGTGTGTGCCGGCGTGGTGTTTCGCAGCCCGGCATCGCTGATCGCCGAGATCACCGGCACCCTCGACAGTGACCCGTGGTCTGCCGAGGTGATGACCTGGCCGCTGCTGAAAGTCATCGATTCCTCGTTGGGTGAGCCGTGGTGTCGCACGCTGGCAACGCATCTGGGTCGCGGCTTGCCGGACGCCGAGGCCGAGCTGCGCCGGGGCCGGCGATATTCGGTGGCGCGCCGCCTGGCCGGATTGTTCGCCTCCTACGCCCGGCAGCGGCCGCAGTTGCTGGTCGACTGGCTGGACGGCAACGCCGAAGACCTCGATGTCGATCTCCGCTGGCAACCTCACCTTTGGCGGGCGCTGGTCAATCACATCGATGCCGACTCGCCGCACATCCGCCAGCAGAAGACCGTGGTGCGGCTGCGCGAAGGGCCGAGCGACCTGCCGGCGCGGCTGTCGCTGTTCGGCCACACTAGGCTGGCGTGCACGGATATCGAACTGCTGCAAGCGTTGTCGACGCATCACGATCTGCATCTGTGGCTGCCGCACCCCAGCGATAATTTATGGCAGAAACTCGCCGGCGCCCACGGCACCGTGCCCCGCCGCGACGACACCACTCATCGTGAGGTCGACAACCCGCTGCTGGCAACCCTCGGACGCGATCTGCGCGAACTGCAACGCAGCCTGCCGACAGAGCTGCAGACCGACGAATATTTGACCACCGACGACCGACCCGACACCCTGCTCGGCTGGTTGCAGTCCGATATCGCCGCCAACGCCGTTCGGCCACAGGGACGTACGCTCGCCGATGACGACCGCACCGTCCAGGTGCACAGCTGCCACGGACCGGCCCGTCAGGTCGACGTGTTGCGCGAGGTGCTACTGGGCCTGCTGCAAGACGACTTGACGCTGGAACCTCGCGACATCTTGGTGATGTGTCCCGACATTGAAACGTATGCGCCGCTGATCGTCGCCGACTTCGGGCTCGGCGACGTCGTGCACGGCGCGCATCCCGCCCACCGACTGCGGGTCAAGCTCGCCGACCGGTCACTGATCCAGACCAATCCGCTGCTCGGCCTGGCCTCCCAGTTGCTGGCGCTGGCCGACGGCAGGGTGACGGCCAGCGAAGTGCTCAACCTCGTCGAGGCAGCGCCGGTCCGTGCCCGGTTCGGCTTCACCGACGACGACTTGGAGTCCATCACCCGCTGGGTGCGGCAGGCCAACATCCGGTGGGGCTTCGACCAAGAACACCGCCAGCCGTATCACGTTGACTACGTGCACAACACCTGGCGATTCGGCATCGACCGGATATTGGCCGGAGTCGCCATGTCGGACGACGCGTATGCCTGGATCGGCAACACCCTGCCGCTCGACGATGTCAGCAGCAACCGCGTCGGATTGGCAGGCCGGCTCGCCGAATTCATCTGCCGACTGCAAGAGGTGGCCGACTCACTCGGCGGCGCGCGACCGTTGCATAACTGGCTGACCGCGCTGGGCGACGGCATTACTATGTTGACGCGGATCAGCGACTCCGACGCCTGGCAAACCAGCCAGCTGCAACGCGAGTTCGCCGAAGTGTTGCAGCAGGCCGGTTCTCGTGTCGACACCGGGCTGCGCCTACCCGACATCCGGGCACTGCTGGCCCAACACCTCTCCGGGCGCCCCACCCGAGCCAACTTCCGCACCGGAACCCTGACCGTGTGCACGATGGTGCCAATGCGCTCGGTGCCGCACCGAGTTGTCTGCCTGGTCGGCCTTGACGATGGTGTGTTCCCGCGGCTTGGTGTCGTCGACGGCGACGACGTGCTGGCCCGCGACCCGATGACCGGTGAACGCGACATCCGTTCCGAGGACCGGCAGCTGCTGCTCGACGCCATCGGCGCGGCCACTGAGAAACTGGTGATTACCTACACCGGAGCGAACGAGTACTCGGGACAGCGGCGCCCACCCGCGGTGCCGCTGGCCGAATTGCTCGACACCCTCGACGTGACCACCCCGGACAAAATTAGAAGACGCATCGTCGTCGAGCATCCGTTGCAGCAGTTCGACATTCGCAATGTCATACCCGGCGAGCTGGTGCCGAGAGTACCGTTCAGCTTCGACCCGACCGTACTGCGCGCGGCCCGGGCCAGTGCCGGCCACCGCCGCGACCACCCCAGGTTCATCTCCGGACCGCTACCGCCATTGCCCGTCGCTGACGTGATCCTGGCCGACCTGGTTGACTTCTTCAAAGACCCGGTTAAGGGATTCTTCCGGGCGCTGGAATTCACGTTGCCGCGCGACGTGGACGGTGTGCAAGACGCCATGCCGGTCGACATTGATGCGCTCGAGGAGTGGACGGTCGGCGACCGGATGCTCAACGACATCCGGCGCGGCATGACCGCCGATCAAGCGCGGCAGGCGGAGTGGCGCCGCGGCACGCTGCCACCCGGCCAACTAGGTTGGCGCAAGGCAGCTGAGATTCGTGACCATGCCGCCCTGCTGGCGGCCGAAGCACAGCAACATCGCTCGGCGGACGGGAAAGCCTACGACGTCGACATCAAGCTCGGTGGTGAGCGACGGCTCACCGGCACGGTATCCCCGGTGTACGGCGGGCGCCTGGTATCGGTGACCTTCTCCAAGCTGGACGGCAGGCATCTTCTCGAATCGTGGATTCCGTTGCTGGCGTTATTCGCGCACGATTCTCGACGTGACTGGTCGGCGGTCTGTATCGGCAGGCCGAAGAGAGGAACCACTCCGCGGGTAGAGGGGCTTGGTCGGCCCGACGGTGACGCGGTGGAGGTGCTGCGCGAGCTGGTGGCGATCTACGATGCGGGCCGCCGCGAACCCCTGCCCCTACCGGTCAAGACGTCCTACGCGTGGGCTGCCGCGCGCCACTGCGGTGACGACCCGCTGCGCGAAGCGGGATTTCGCTGGAGATATGAGCACGCGGAGCCCGCGCACGTGCGGGCGTGGGGGAAGGACGCGCGGCTCGATGACCTGATGCAACCGCTGCGGCCGGGCGAGGAGTGCGACAGCGAAGACAACCGGCTAGGCGCCTACTCCGCGCGGCTCTGGGTGCCCATGCTGCGCGCTGAAAGCGCCCCGGGCTGATGCAGCGCTTCGACCTGCTCGGCACGCTGCCGGCACACCCTTCCACCACGGTGTTGCAAGCCAGCGCCGGTACCGGCAAGACGTTCGCGTTGGCCGGTCTGGTGACCCGCTATCTCGCCGAGGGTGCGGCCACGTTGGATCAGATGCTGCTGATCACATTCAGTCGGGCGGCCAGCCAAGAGCTGCGCGAGCGGGTGCGCCGCCAAATCGCCGACACCGTCATGGCTTTCGAGGATCCGTCCACCGTAGGCAACAACCAGCTAGTGGGGTGCCTGCTGACCGGCACTGACCAAGAGCGTGCCGAACGCAAGCGGCGGCTGCGCGATGCACTGGCCGGCTTCGATGCGGCGACAATCGCCACCACACACCAATTCTGCCAATTGGTGCTCAAATCGCTCGGCGTGGCCGGTGACACCGCCGCCAATGTCACGCTGCTGGAAAGCCTCGACGACCTGTTGGCCGAGATCGTCGCTGATCTCTACCTCGCCCACTTCGGTCAGGACCGCGATGAACCGGTGTTGCAATACGGCGCTGCGCTGAATCTGGCGCGCGAGGTGGTCAACAACCCCGCGGCCGAACTGCGGCCGCGCAACCCCGAGCCCAATACGTGCGCCGCTGTTCGCGTCGACTTTGCCAAAAAGGTTGTGGCCGAACTGGAACTCCGCAAGCGGCGGCTCGGCGTCCTGGGCTACGACGACCTGCTGAGCCGACTGGCGGCCGCGCTGGAGCCCGACGACTCTCCCGCCCAATTGCGCATGTACCAGCGCTGGCCGATCGTCATGGTCGACGAGTTCCAAGACACCGACAAAGTGCAATGGCAGGTCATCGACCGCGCGTTCAGTGGGCGCTCCACCGTCATCCTCATCGGCGACCCGAAACAAGCCATTTACGCGTTCCGTGGCGGCGACATCGTGATGTATCTAGAGGCGGCCAAAACAGCGGGCGAGCAGAAAACGCTGGCTACCAACTGGCGCAGCGACGCGGCGCTGCTGGACCGTCTGCAGGTGGTGCTGCGCGGCGCTCAACTCGGTGACCCCGCGATCGTGGTCGACGATGTCGAGGCCCACCACAAGGGTCACCGCCTCGCCGGGGCGCCGCTTAACGACCCGTTCCGGTTGCGGGTTGTGCAGCGACGGACGTTGGGCCGCAACGGTCTTGCGAACCTGCCGATCACCGAGTTGCGTGAGCACATCGGTGCTGACCTCGCCGCCGATATCCGCGCGCTGCTGGCCAGCGGTGCGACTTTCGACGGTGAGCCGCTGCGCGCCCGCGACATCGCGGTGATCGTGGAAAGGCACGTCGATGCGCGAGTCTGCTACCAGGCGCTATGCCACGCCAATATTCCGGCGGTGTACACCGGCGACTCCGATGTGTTCAATTCGGAAGCCGCCGACGACTGGCTGTGCCTGCTGGAGGCGTTCGACCAACCGCACCGCGCCGGGATGGTCCATGCCGCAGCGGCGACGATGGTCTTCGGCGAGACCGCGGAATCGCTTGCGGCCGGCGGTCAACCGCTGACCGACCGGATTGCCGACACGTTGCGGGAATGGGCCGCGCATGCCCGGGAACGCGGGGTGGCGGCCATCTACGAAGCCGCGCAACTGCGGGGAATGGGTGATCGCGTGCTGTCCTGGGAGGATGGTGAACGGCACATGACCGACCTTGCGCACGTTGCGCAGTTGCTGCAGGACGTCGCGCACCGCGAGCGGCTGAGCCTGCCGGGACTGCGCGATTGGCTACGCAAGCAACGCGACGAACGCAGCGGCGCGACCGAACGCAACCGCCGGTTGGACAGTGACGCTGCCGCCGTGCAGGTGATGACGGTCTATGCGGCCAAGGGACTGCAGTTTCCCATCGTTTATGTGCCGTTTGCGTTCAACCGCAACGTCGCCGAGCGGGATATCGTGTTATTTCACGACGACGGGGTGCGCTGCCTGTACATCGGCGGCAAGGACGGCCCGGACTGTAGCGCCGCCCAGCAACGAGGCCGCCACGAGGACGCCAGCGACGACAGCCGGCTGACCTACGTCGCGTTGACACGGGCACAAGCGCAGGTGGTGGCGTGGTGGTCACCAGCCCACGACGAACCCAACGGCGGCCTGTCGCGGTTGTTGCGTGACCGCCGACCCGGCGATGCGTGCGTACGCGACCGGTGTGATCCCGCAAAGATCTCCGATGACGACGCGATCGCCCGGCTCCGCGAATGGGAGGCCGCGGGCGGGCCGGTCATCGAAGAGGCGGTGGTCGCCGCGGCGCCACCGGTGCCGACCAAGCCGGTGCCCCGGAAGGTGGAAAGTCGCCACTTCCACCGCAGCATCGATACCGCCTGGCGGCGCACCTCCTACTCCAGCCTTGTTCGGGTCGCCGAGGCTTCCGGGGTCACCAGCGAGCCGGAGAGCACCGAACTCGACGACGAGACCGCCGAGATCCTGTTAACCGGAAATGCATCCGGGCCGGACAAGCCGTCGCCGATGGCGGCGTTGCCGTCGGGTGCGACGTTCGGTTCGCTGGTGCATGCGGTGCTGGAAAACGCCGATCCCGGGGCTGCTGACTTTGTTGCTGAGCTCGAAACCCAGGTGCGACGGCAGCTTCGGTGGTGGTCGGTCGACGTGGCACCGGCCGAATTGGCCTCAGCGTTGGTGCCGATGAATGAGACGTCGTTGGGACCACTGGCGGGCGGGCTGACGTTGCGGCAAATAGGTCTGCATGATCGATTGCGGGAATTCGACTTTGAGATCCCCTTGGCCGGCGGTGACGTACGCGGGGCCGTCCCGGACGTTTCAGTATCCGATGTGGGTGAATTGCTGCGCGCGCATCTGCCGGCCGGTGATCCAGTGGCTCCCTATGCCGGGCGACTGATGTCGGCTGCGTTCGGCAGCCAGTCGCTGCGCGGATACTTGGCGGGTTCAATTGACGCGTTGCTGCGATTGCCCGACCAGCGCTACCTGGTGGTGGATTACAAGACGAATCACCTGGGCGACAACGCGGCCGACTACGGCCAAGCGCGGTTGGCCGAGGCGATGCTGCACTCCGACTATCCACTGCAGGCGTTGTTGTACATCGTTGTGCTGCATCGCTTTCTGCGCTGGCGGGTTCCGGGGTATGACCCAGCGCAACATCTCGGGGGCGTGCTGTATCTGTTCGTGCGCGGCATGTGCGGTGCCGACACGCCGGTGGTCGACGGGCAGGTGTGTGGCGTGTTCAGCTGGCAGCCGCCGGCCGAGCTGGTGGTTGCGCTATCGGATCTGCTCGACGAGGGAAGGCAGGCGGCGTGACTGAGCTGGCGATCAACGTGGCCGGCTTACTGCAGACCTTCAACGAGGCCGAGGTCCTCGATGTCGCGGACGTTCGGGTGGCCGAGCGAATCTGTTTCCTGGGCAGGGAGATTGACGAGCGGGTGGCCTTGGCGGTGGCACTGTTGGTACGCGGACTGCGGGGCGGATCGGTGTGCATCGAGTTGTCAGGAGTTGCGTCGGCGGTCGGCGTCGAGGGGCTGCCGTGGCCCGAGCCGGAACAGTGGCTGGCGGCGGTGCGGGCCAGCCCGTTGCTGGCTGATCCGCCGGTGTTGCATCTCTACGACGACCGGCTGCTTTACCTCGACCGGTATTGGCGCGAGGAAAAGCAGGTGTGCGACGACCTGGTCGCGCTGGTGGCGTCCCGGCCGGCGGCCGCAGTCACAGCTGCGCAGCGATTGTTTCCGGCCGGCTTCGAAGAGCAGCGCGCTGCGGCCGAACTGGCTCTGGCGCAGACGGTTACGGTATTGACCGGAGGTCCGGGCACCGGCAAGACCACGACGGTAGCGCGGCTGCTGGCAGTGATCGCCGAGCAAGCTCAGCTCGTCGGGACGCGGCCGCGGATCGCACTGGCAGCGCCGACGGGCAAGGCGGCAGCACGGCTGCAAGAAGCCGTGCGAGAGCAGGTGGCTGAACTCGACGGTGCGGACCGCGCGCGGCTGGGTGAGTTGCGCGCGGTCACCTTGCATCGTCTGCTGGGCAGCCGGCCGAACTCGTCGTCGCGGTTCCGGCACGATCGCGCGAACCGGTTGCCGCACGACGTGATAGTGGTCGACGAAACGTCGATGGTGTCGCTGACCATGATGGCGCGGCTGCTGGAGGCGGTGCGCCCGGACGCCCGGCTGATACTGGTCGGTGATGCCGATCAGCTGGCATCGGTCGAAGCCGGTGCCGTGCTGGCCGATCTGGTGGACGGACTGATGGCGCGCGCCGACGTGCAAGTGGCGGCGCTTCGAACAACGCACCGGTTCGGAAAGTCCATTGGTGCGTTGGCCGAGGCCATCCGGGTCGGCAACGCCGATGAGGCGCTGGCTTTGCTGCGGTCCGGTGACGAGCACATCGAGTTCGTTGAAACCAACGACGCCGGCGACGCCTTGCGCCCGATCCTTCTGCCGCACGCACTGCGGTTGCGGCAGGCCGCGCTAGTAGGCGCTGCCGGAAAGGCGTTGACAACGCTGAACGAGCATCGGTTGCTATGTGCGCACCGCACCGGCCCGTACGGGGTGCGGCACTGGAACCGACGGCTCGAGATGTGGCTCGCCGAAGACACCGGTCAGCCACCGTGGTCGGAGTGGTACGTGGGGCGGCCGCTGCTGATCACCGCGAACGATTACGGGTTGCGCGTCTACAACGGCGACACCGGTGTGGTGCTGGCCGGGGCCGAGGGTCTGCGGGCGGTGATCGCGTCCGCATCGGGACCGCTCGACTTCGCGACCGGTCGGATCAGCGAGGTGGAAACGATGCACGCCATGACGATCCACAAATCGCAGGGCAGCCAAGCAGACGAAGTCACGGTCTTACTGCCGTCGCAGGATTCCCGGCTGCTGACCCGAGAACTGCTTTACACCGCGGTCACCAGAGCCAAGCGCAAGGTCCGGGTCGCCGGATCCGAGGTTGCCGTGCGCGCCGCGGTCGGACGACGGGCAATGCGAGCGAGCGGGCTGCGGCAACGGCTGCAGTCGGTCTGATCCTCGTATCAACAGCCGCAGCAGTCGCTTGGCGTTGGGGTGGCCGTTCCTTGGTCAGCTGTGTTCAAGGGCATCGGCCGCGAGGCGGCGCAAATTGTCGCGGCCGGTTTCGAAACGCCGATAACGGTTATTCAGCCCCTCAGACTTAGGGAGTGCACCATGGCGATCACAAGCCACCGCGCGCCGGCGCTGATCTCGCCGGAAAGCCATTCCGACTCGAATGCCAGGCACGCCGGTTCGAGCCGGTATGAACCGAGGCAATTGATAGTCGCAGCCAGCGAAGCCATGCTGGTGGTGATCATCGCCGCATTGGCAATGTGGGCCCACCACAGTTTGTCGAGCGCGCGGTCGATGACGGCGGCTGCCGCGGCTGCCAGTTCACCGGTGAGTTCGGCCGCCTCGATGCCGATGTCCGCGCAGTTGCAGGCGTGGCGCGCCGAGGCCGAGCCGTCGATCAACGCACTGGTCACCGCACGAGGCAACATCGCTGTCACTGCGGCAAGGCACGACATCGCCGGGACCGCTGTCGCGTGCCAAACCGCCGGTGGCGCGATCACGAACTCGCGCCAGCACATGCCCAGCCCGGATCCGGAGCTGACTGCCTCTCTTCAGCAGGCGATAGCGAGCTACCAAGTCGGGCTCAGCTACTGCATCTCCGGTGCGCACAATCAGGATGCGGCGAGTCTTCGGCAAGCCGCGGGCTATTTCAGCCAGGGCGATGCCGCTCTCCAGTCGGCGATGAACATCCTTCGACGTAATCAATCCGTCGATACTGCCCACTCGCCTGTGCTGTTTACTTAGTACGCTTACTGCACGTTTGTCACCTGCACCCCGCATGTCACAGTTTCAGGTCATTCTTCCAAGGGCTTACTTCCGTAGCGACGCGTGTTTGAGCGGCCACCGCGTACCGTAAGCCGGTGGCCGACATCAAGCGCAGCCGTACGGTCGCCGCGGGATTGGCCGACGTCTGGTCGGTTCTGGCCGACTTCGGCTCGATCAGTGCCTGGGCGGGCAACGTCGACCACTCGTGCCTGTTGACTCGCGCCGCCGGCGGAGAATTGGTCGGCACCACCCGTCGAGTTCAGGTCGGCCGCAACGCCTTCGTCGAGCGGATCACCCAGTATGACCCGCCGTATGCGCTGGGTTACGACATCGAGGGTTTACCGGTCCGCCTGCGCCGGGTCGCCAACCGCTGGACGTTGAGTCCAGCGCACCGTCGCGACACCTTGGTGACGTTGACCAGCACAGTCGAAATAGGCACTGGCTCAGGGCGAAAGCTCGCCGAACGTGTGCTGTGTCGGCCCTGGCGCGCCGGGGGACTACCCCGACCTACACGGCGTCACCCAGACCGACGGCATCGGCAAGACCTCAGCCGACCCCCGCATGCGCTGGCTGCGTTCCGGTGAAGTACCAACACTCGGAAACTGGTTACGCGCAGCGGGTTACGACACGCATTACGACGGTAAGTGGCACATCTCGCACGCCGATCTGCATGACGAGAGCGGAAAAGTGTTGGCGACCAACGATAGTGACGGTGTCGTCGACTCGGTTGCGGTGCAACGTTATTTAACTGCCGATCCTCTTGAGCCCTATGGTTTCTCTGGATGGGTGGGTCCGGAGCCACACGGTGCCTCGCTCGCCGATGCCGGCGTGCGACGAGACCCGCTGATCGCCGACCGCGTCGTGGATTGGCTCGCCGACCGCTATGCCCGTCGCCGCGCGGGTGACCGGGCCGCATCGCGTCCGTTCCTGTTGGTGGCCAGTTTCGTCAATCCGCATGACATCGTGCTCTTTCCGGCGTGGTTACGCCGCAGCCCCGTGCAGCCGTCACCGCTGGATCCGCCGCATGTGCCTGCGGCGCCCACCGCCGACGAGGATCTGTCGAACAAGCCAGCCGCTCAAATCGCGTTCCGGGAGGCCTATTACTCCGGCTACGGCCCCGCGCCGTTCATCGAACGGATGTATGGCCGGAATGGACAGCGCTACCGCGACCTGTACTACCGGCTGCACGCCGAGGTCGACGAGCCGATCGACCGGGTCCGCCGAGCGGTCACCGACCAAGGCTCAGACAATGCGGTGTTGGTGCGCACGTCGGATCACGGCGAGCTGCTCGGCGCGCACGGCGGGCTGCACCAGAAGTGGTTCAACCTCTACGACGAGGCCGTTCGCGTGCCGTTCGTGATCGCGCGGATCGGCGAGTGCGCCACCTCTGCCCGGGTGGTCACGGCACCGACATCGCACCTCGACCTGGTGCCGACGCTGCTCGGGGCCGCCAGGGTGGACGTCGCGGCAGTCGCTGCCACGCTGGCTGGTTCGTTCTCCGAGGTGCACGAGTTGCCCGGTCAAGATCTGATGCCGATCGTGGACGGGGCCCCGGCCGACGCCACCCGAGCCGTCTACCTGATGACCCGCGACAACATCCTCGAAGGCGACAGCGGCGCTTCATTTCTGGCACGACGGCTGCAGCGCACGGTCAATCCCCCTGCGCCGCTGCGTATCCGAGTGCCCGCGCACGTCGCGTCCAACTTCGAGGGATTGGTCGTGGAAGTCGATGACATTCCCGGTGGCGCAGGCCACCTGTGGAAGCTGGTGCGCACCTTCGACGATCCGGCGACCTGGACCGAACCCGGAGTACGTCACCTCGCGGCCAACGGTCTCGGCGGTGAGGTATACCGAATGAGCCCGCTCGACGACCAGTGGGAACTGTATGACCTGACCGCCGATCCCACGGAGTCTCGCAACCGGTGGACAGATCCCGAGCTGGATCAGTTGCGCCAACATCTGCGGGAACGGCTGAAAGCTTCCCGGGCCACTTCCATCCCGGAACGAAACCGGCCGTGGCCGTACGCTTCTCGGGCACTTCCGGCAGCAGAGCCGGCCGCACCCGCGGGGCCTGTCCGCCGGGCGGTCAGGCGCGTCGTTGCGATGGTCCGTCGGCAAGCCTAGGCTCGTGCCACATGACACTTCCTCCGCCATCTCCCGGTTCGGTCGCTCTGGTCACCGGCGCATCCTCAGGCATCGGCGAGCAATTCGCCCGTCAACTCGTGGCTCGTGGCTACCGCGTCGTCGTGACTGCCCGCCGGGAGGACCGGCTGCAGAAGTTGTGTACCGAACTGGGCGGCGACGAACACGCCGTCGCGGTGGGGACGGATCTGGCGGTGCCAGAAGACCGAGATCGGCTGGCCGCACGCATCGACGAACTGGGGGCGCAGGTCGATGTCCTGGTCAACAACGCCGGGCTCGGCATCTACACCAAGTTCGGCGCTGAAGGCCGCGACAAGGAGCTGCAGCTGCTGCGCGTGGACGTCGAGGCGGTGGCGGATCTTACGTTGCGCTACTTGCCCGGCATGGTCGAGCGTGGTCGTGGCGCAATCATCAACCTGTCATCGGTGTCGGGATTTCAACCTGCGCCGTACAACGCCGGATACGCTGCGGCGAAAGCCTATGTGCTGTGGCTGTCGGAGGCGGTGCACGCAGAGGTCGCCGACAGCGGTGTGACGGTCACCGCGGTCTGTCCCGGGCCGGTGCCGACGGAGTTTCAGGCGACCAACGACGCCGATTACCTCGTCGACCGGCTACCGCGATTCACCCACGTCGCCCCGGCGCGGGTCGTCGCCGACGCCCTCAAGGCCGCCGAAAATGGACGCGCATCCGTCATCCCAGGTGGGCCGCAGGTGCGATTGGCGCTGGGGTCCTCGCGGTTCATCCCGGCTCCGGTGGCGGTGCCGCTGCTCACGCGAATAACCAAGCGATAGCAACCGTCGGCGGTTTTACTTCGCTAAGCTGGCAAGGCGCCGAATATTGTTCGGCAGTGCACCGGCCAGGAGGTCTTCTCACATGGTGAGGCTGTTGTTGAGCAAACTCCCTATTGCAGCCGGCATTCTGGGTTTCTGGTTGACCGCCGGGTCCGGTGTCGCCTGCGCACAGCCTGACCTGGGTCCGGCCATCAACACCACGTGCAGCTACTCGCAGGTGGTGGCGGCGCTGAATGCGCAATCGCCGGTCGCTGCGGCGGAACTGAATGGATCGCCGACGGCGCAGGCCGCGTTGCGTGGATTCCTCGGCTCGTCGCCGGACCAACGCCAGCAGATAGCTCAGGAGCTGGAGAGCAGACCAGACACCTCGTTCTACGTTAACGAATACGCCGGATTCGTTGTGCAGGTTGCCAACACCTGCAACAACTACTGAGCGGGAACAAGGTTGACGGCCCATCGTCCAGCACAGCGTCGACGGTTGAGACCGGGCTGATGGCAGACCCGGGCGCAGGCCGCGTTGCGGTCTATCTCGACTTCGACAACATTGTCATCTCCCGCTACGACCAGGTCAACGGGCGCAGTTCGTTTCAGCGGGACAAAGCCAAAGGGCTGGAAGAGTTTCCGGATCGGCTGACTCGGGCCACTGTCGATGTCGGCGCCATCATCGACTTCGCGTCGTCGTTCGGAACGCTGGTGCTCACCCGTGCCTACGCGGACTGGTCGAACGAGGTGAACACCGGCTACCGTCAGCAGCTGGTTGGCCGCGCCGTCGATCTGGTGCAGCTGTTCCCGGCAGCGGCCTACGGCAAGAACGCCGCCGACATCCGGTTGGCCGTGGACACCGTCGAAGACATGTTCCGGCTGCCCGACCTGACCCATGTGGTGATCGCGGCCGGCGACTCCGACTACATCCCGTTAGCGCAGCGGTGCAAGCGGCTCGGCCGATATGTGGTGGGCATCGGCGTGGCCGGTGCGTCGAGCCGGGCGTTGGCCGCGGCCTGTGATGAATTCGTCGTCTACGACGCGCTGCCCGGCGTTCCGGTGCCCGAGCCGCAACCGGCGGTGGCACCGAAGGGGCGCGGCGACCGCTCCGGCAAAGATGCCGATGCCCCGGAGGCGCAACCGCCTGATCCGCAGGCTGCGGCAACGGGTCTGTTGACGCGGGCATTGCGAATCGGCCTGGACAAGGACGACGTGGACTGGCTGCACAACTCCGCGGTCAAGGCGCAGATGAAGCGGATGGATCCGTCGTTCAGCGAAAAATCGCTCGGCTTCAAATCTTTCAGCGACTTCCTGCGCTCACGCGCTGACCTCGTGGAGCTCGACGAAAGCTCGACAACGAGAATGGTGCGACTGCGCCCGGAAAACTGATACCCGTTACCTCGCCGTCCGCTGCGCGGATACGAATAACGGTCGCGGGGCGAAGTCTTCAAGCTCTGTTGGACCGCGGCCATAGCCGGCCATCAGCTCTGCCGACGGCGTCACCTCGACCTGCCAACCGTGGCGGCGTAGCCAGTCACCGACGTCTTCGCGTTCCTCGAAGTACCACAACTCGTCGGTCTTGGGCACGTCACGCTGCGGGTCGACCTGGGCTATCAAGGCGCGCACCCGGTCCATCTGCTCCCGCCGCTTGACGCGGGGCTCTGGGTCGGCGAAGTTCGGGGCGAGCGCCTCGACAGCGATTCGACTGCCGTGGGCGGCGAGCCCCTGGACACGGTCGAACAACAAGTCCTGGGCGGCTGCCGGCAGATACATCAGCAGACCCTCGACCGACCAAGCGCTGGGCGCCGATGGGTCGAACCCGGCCTGTTGCAAGGCTGTCGGCCAGTCTTGACGTAAGTCCACCGGGACGCCTATGCGGTTGCACGTCAGCTCAGCGCCGCGCTGTTGAAGTGTCGAGGTTTTGAAGTCCAGCACCCGGTGCTGGTCGAGCTCGTAGACCGTCGTACCGTCGGGCCACGGCAGCCGCCAGCACCGCGCGTCGAGGCCGGCCGCCAAGATCACCGCCTGACGAATGCCGGCGCCGGCGGCATCGAGGAAAAACTTGTCGAAGAATGCGGTGCGGCAGGCGAAGAAGTCGACCAGCTCTTGCATCCGCCGGGGTAAATCGGGTTCGGCGGCCACGATCTCGGCGGGCAGCTCCGGGGCGGAATACCAGTTCCACACGCCGTCACCGACGGCGTCGAGGAACACCCGGGCGAACGGATCGTTGATCAGCGGGTTGTCGCTTTCGGTGTCAGCCGCACGCGCCGCCGCCACGCCCAGCGCCGTCGCGCCGACACTCTCGGTGATTTCCCAGCTGTCGTCATCAGTTCTCACGCCACCCGACCCTACGTGAGCCGGCTGTGCGGGAGAATCACCGTCACCATGGTCGACAGCATCGAATCCACTGCGCCGTCTCGACGTCGCCACGTCATCCGGCTCGCCGCGTTCTGTGGCTTTCTTCTCGTATTGTTCTATCTGCTGGCCGTCCGTCATGTCGTTGACGTCGAGGCGGTTCGGCGCACGGTCTCGGCGACGGGGCCGGCCGCACCGCTGACTTATGTGGTGGTCTCGGCCGTCCTCGGCGCGGCGTTCGTTCCGGGCCCGATCCTGGCGGCCAGCAGCGGTGCCCTGTTCGGCCCATTGCTCGGTGTGTTCGTGACGCTGGGTGCCACGGTGGGCACCGCGGTGGCCGCAAGCCTCGCCGGCCGCCGGGCGGGCCGCGCCGGCGCGCGCGCAGTGCTGGGAACAGCACGCGCTGAGCGCCTCGACTCCCTGATAGAGCGCGGCGGCCTGTGGGTTGTCGTCGGACAGCGTTTCATCCCCGGTATTTCCGACGCCCTCGCCTCGTACGCGTTCGGTGCGTTCGGAGTTCCGTTGTGGCAGATGGCGCTCGGTGCGTTCATCGGGTCGGTGCCGCGGGCGTTCGTCTATACGGCGCTGGGCGCCTCGATCGCGGATCGGTCTTCACCGCTGGCCTACGCGGCCATCGCGGTGTGGTGCGTGACCGCGGTCATCGGTGCGTTCACCGCGCGGCACGGCTATCGCAAGTGGCGCAGTCATGCCCGCGGCCGCATTGCCCCTTCGGACAGCGCCGCCGGCGACGGTCACTGATCGAGGCCCGCGCCGTAGGACGGCGGCGCAGCAGTCTCGGAGCTGCCCCAGAAGATGTCGGGAAGTTGCGAAAGCGCGAAAGACAGCTCACCGCCGTCGCGGATCATTGATTCGGGTAGATAGGTCTGATCGGTGGGCTGGTCGTTGATGCTGAGCCCGCCGATGTACTTCTGGCCACTTGACGCGCCGGGCGCGCTGATGCGGATCGATTTGTCTGCGGCCAAGCCGATTTCGATCCGGTCGAAAAGCGGTGTGGTCACGGTGAGGGTAGGGGTGCCTGGCGTGATCGGGTAAAGCCCGAGTGCGGCCCACACGTACCAGCAAGACATTGCCCCGAGGTCGTCGTTACCCGGCTCACCGTCCGGGGTGGGACCGAACAGTCGACTGCGGATCCGCTCGACGGTCTGCTGAGTTTTCCACGGCTGACCCAGATAGTTGTACAACCACGGCACACCGAAGTCCGGTTCGTTACCGATCCACAGATAGGGCTTGTTCGGCCCGGCGTTGAGCTGCGTGGTGAAGCGGTCCAGCCGCAGGGCCGCGGCTTGCCGGCCTCCGAGCGCGGTCACCAGTCCGCCGATGTTCTGCGGCACCAGCCACAGATATTGATCGGCGTTGCCTTCGTCGAATCCTTCCTGCCCGAACTCGTCCTGCCCCGAATCATCCTGCCCTGAATCGGATCCGGCGTTTACGGGTCCGGGTCCGGCAACGAAGGCACCGGTGTCGTCGCGGGGCGAGATGTAGCCGGTTGCCGGATTGAACAAGTTGTGCCACCACTGCGCCCGCGTGCGGAACTGCGCGGCAAGGACGCTGTCCCCCAGTGACTCGGCGAAGCGAGAGATGGTGAAGTCGTCGACCGACCATTCCAGGGTGATCGAGGCACCCGCGGTGCCGTGACCGGCGCCGAACTCGGCGGTCTGTGGCGCGTATCCGTGTCTGAGATAGTCCGCGATACCCGGGCGCTCGACATATCCGTCCAGCCCCGCACCGCCGTCGGTCGCCGCCTTGAGCATGAAATACAGCGCCGTCTTGGTGTCGAAATCCTTCCCGCCGTAGGTGTAGAGGTTGACGATGAGCGGCACCGGGTTGTCGCCGCTCATGATGCCGGTCGACGAATTGGCCAGCGCCCACCGCGGATACGACCCACTCTGCTGGGCATCGTGAACCAGTGATTGCGCCATGTCGCCGGCCCGCTCGGGGAAGATCAGCGCCTGGAGGGCGGCCAGGCAACGGTAGGTGTCCCAGTCGGAGAAGTTGGCGTACTGGGTGTGCCCACCGGCTACGGTGTGGACGGCGCCGTCGAACCCGACGTAGCGTCCATCGACATCATTGAACGTGTTGGGGTGCAGCATCGTCCGGTAGAGCGAGGTGTAAAACGTCTCGACGTCACCACTATCGTTACCAGCCACCTTGATTCGTGACAGTGCGGTGTTCCATTCGGTTGCTGCGGCCCGGTGAACAGCGTCGAAACCCGCTGCGCCTTCGGCGGCGAGGTTGGCCCGCGCGCCGTCGACGCTGACGTAGGAGATGGCGGTCCGCACCTCGAGCATTGAGCCGGCCGGAAATTGCAGGTAAGCGCCGCTGCGACCGGATGCCGCGCTGCGAGCGTTCGGCGTCACCGAATTGCCTTGCCAGGTGCCGTATGCGGTGAACGGCTGACTGAAGGTCATCACGAAGTACACCGTGTAGGTGTTCTTGGCGCCGCAGAATCCGCCGCTGGTGGCCGACCCGGTCACGCTTGTGTTGTCCTCACCGACCTGCACTGTCGCCGCGGAGTTGCCGGCAAGCGACCCACCGGAACGCACATGAAACAAGGCCGGCCGACCGTCATCCGGGTAGTGGAACCGACCGACCCCGGTGTGGGTGGTGGCAGTCAACTCCGCGCTTACTCCGGTTTCGGGAAAGCGCACCGAGTAGTAGCCGGGTAGACCAACTTCGGTGCTGTCGTGGGCAATCCTCTCCCAGGCGTACCAAGGTTGGGAGCCGATCGGGGTAGTGGTCGGCAGCACCGGGATGTCGCCGAACGCGGCGCAGCCCGCCGACGCGTGATTGATGCTGAATCCGGTGGAACGGTCATTGTCGTGGTTGTAACCGGCGTAAGTGTCGGTGGTGTCCGGCGAGTACTGCACCATGCCGAAAGGCACTGCGGCGCCGGGGAAGTTGTCGATCTCGCCTGCTTCTTCACCGCCTGTCCCGGTGCCGATGAGCGTGGTGACATGCGCGACCGGATCGGCGATGAAAGCCGGCTCGTCGGCGCGGGCTATCACGACAGCGCCGACCAGCACCCAGACGACCGCCGCTGCCAGTAGCGCGCCGAGAAGCCGGCTCCCTGTCACGGCTTCTTTGACCTATGACCGTTGGGCCGCGACGAACAAATTGCCGGGAACCTCGTCTTCGACCTCTTCGGGGGCTTTGCGCCCGTAACCGGCCATCAACTGGTCAGCCGGTGTCACGCTGACCTGCCAGCCGTGACGACCGAACCAATGGCCGACGTCTTCGCGCTCCTCGAAATACCACAGCTCGTCGGTGCGCGGAATCTCGCGCTGCGGCTCGACATCGGCCATGAACGCACGGATCCGGTCCATCCGCGCGCGACGCTTAGCCCGCAGCTGCGGGTCGGCGAACTCCGGCCCCAGTGCCTCCACGGCAACTCGGCTCCCGGCGACCGTCAGCCCCTGAATACGTTCGAACAGCAAATCCTGTGCCGCCGCCGGCAGGTAGGGCATCAACCCTTCGGCGGACCAGACACTGGGTGCCGAAGCATCGAAACCAGCCTGCTGCAGTGCTTTCGGCCAATCGTGTCGTAGATCCACCGCAACGGCGACCCGGTTGCAGGTGGGTTCGGCGCCGTGGTCGTGCAAAGTCGCGGCTTTGAACTCCAGCACCCGGGGCTGGTCGAGCTCGTAAACCGTGGTGCCGTCAGGCCACGGCAACCGCCAAGACCGCGCATCCAGACCCGCGGCCAAGATCACCGCCTGATTGATACCGGCCCGCGTGGCGTCGGAGAAGAAATTGTCGAAAAAGGCGGTGCGCGATGCCATGTAACCGACCATCGCCTGCATCTGCAGCGGCAGCTCAGGTTCAGCTTGGACCAGTCCGGCAGGCAGCTGCGGAGCCGAATACCAGTTCCAGACACCCTCACCGACGGCATCGAGGAAAACCCGGGCGAACGGATCGCTGATCAGCGGCCGGTCACTTTCGGTCTCCGCCGCACGCGCCGACGCCACCCCCAGCGCAGTGGCCCCGACGCTCTCGGTGATCGCCCAGGTGTCGTTGTCGGTTCTTGCCACGCCCCTGCCCTCCTCCCCAGCCCCGTCCGCCGGGGCGGTATGTCGCCCCGCCGACGCTACCCAAGCGCGCCGTGTCGACGCTACGCCCCGCCTCAGCTGTCGTTGGTCAGCCGCGGGGCGAAGACGGGGACATTGACACCGCCGTCTTTCTCATGTCGCTGGATCCGGATCTCGACGGGCAGACCGATACGAAGCGAATCGAACTCGCAGTCAACGATGTTGGCGGCCAGGCGAAGGCCGTCCTGTTCAACCAGTTCGACGATCGCGATGGCGTAGGGAACCGGCACAGCGGGATTGAACGGCTGGTGATTGATGGTGTAAGTGAACACCGTCCCCTGACCGGAGACCGGTTGCGCGACCAGATCACCACCACAGTCCGGGCAACCGGCGGCAGGCGGATGAACCCAACGCGCACACCTGCTGCACTGCGTGATCATCAGCCGGTTCGCGGGTGGCGCGTCATCAGGCATGACAGGGAAAGTACATTCTCCAGAGCAGTGACGGCACGACAGGCCTACAGCGAACGGACGATTGCCCGGTGAGCCACTTCGAGAAGAACGCGATCATCAGTGGTCTCGGCATCTCGTCCATTGGCCGTCACACCGGAACATCCGGGCTGGAATTGACGAAGCAGGCAGCACGAGCGGCGATCGCAGACGCCGGCCTGGACGTCGACGACATCGATGGAGTGGCCACCCTTGGGGAGACGCCGCCGGCCGACGTCCTGGACGTGCTCGGCATCACCGCGTCCAACCACACGCTCGGCTTCGACACCGGCGGCTTGCTGATTCCGGTTATGTCGGCATGTCGCGCCGTCGCGGAGAAACGCGCGCGACACGTCTTGGTTTATCGGACGGTCCTCATGTTGGGCGGTGCGGTGACCGATGCGCCGGCCTCGCGAGAACCCAATCCGCTGGCGTCCCCCCCGACCGAGCCGCACGTTCCCGGAACGCGGCGCCAGATCGGCGCATTCGACGACATCGGTGAGCTGCTGGCCGCCCACGCCTATTCGGCCGCGAACTGGATTGCGATGCACTGCCAACGGCACATGTACCTGTACGGGACAACCAAAGAGCAGCTGGGCTGGCTTGCGCTCAACAGCAGACGCAACGCCGCGCTCAACCCTTCGGCGATTTTCCACCAGCCGCTGACGATGGCCGACTATCTGGCGGCACGCCCGATTTCGACACCGTTCGGACTGCTCGACTGCGACGTTCCCATCGACGGATCGATCGCCGTGGTGGTGTCACACTCCGACTACGCCGTCGACTGCCCGAATCGCCCGGTCGCCGTCGAGGCGGTCGGCGGCGCCTACGGCTCCGGCGGGTGGTTTCACCGAGACGATTTCCCGAAGATGGCGTCGGTAGGCGCTGCGGCCGAGATGTGGTCGCGTACCGATCTGGGCCCAGCAGACGTCGATGTCGCCGAGATCTACGACGGGTTCACGTTTCTTACGCTCGCCTGGCTGGAGGCACTCGGTTTCTGCGAGGACGGCGAGAGCGGGCCTTTCGTCGAAGGTGCGACCCGGATCGCACTGGACGGTGACTTGCCGTTGAACACCTACGGCGGCCAACTGTCGGCAGGGCGGATGCACGGCTACTGGCTCCTGCACGAGGCGTGCCTGCAACTGCGCGGGCAGGCCGGCGCCCGGCAACTCGCGCGCCGGCCCGAAGTGGCGGTTGCCGCTGCGGGCGGTGGGCCGATAGCGGGAAGCATGCTGTTGACGTCGTGACGGCGGGCTCTTCGAGTTCAACGTCAATGCAGCCAGTTGAGTACCGACCGGAGCAAGTCGCCCACTCGAAGGGCAGAGTTCCGAGTCAGGGTCTGAAGTCCCGCGACAATGACGTATCGCCACAGACTGCGCCGATCGGCTCTACCGTGTTGGCATGGCACAAGAGACCCATGCGATCACCACCTCGCACCCACCCCCGGTGGTACTCCGCGTTGTCAACCCGGTAGTTCGGTTGCTGCTGCACACCCCGCTTCGGGGCCCGGCGGGAAAAGAGCTGATGGTGCTGAGCTTCAGTGGTCGAAAGACAGGGCGGCGCTACTCGATTCCGCTGAGCGCCCACCGCATCGATGACAGCTTGTACGCCATCACCGGCGCGCAGTGGAAGAGCAACTTCCGCGGCGGAGCGACCGCTCAGGTGCTGCACGACGGCAAGACAGCGACCGTGCGCGGTGAGTTCATCGACGACCCCGCGACCGTCGCCGATCTGGCGCACCGCTTGTCGCTGGAGTACGGCGCCAAACGCGCGCAGCGCACCCTGGGCATGAAATTTCGGAATCAGCAGGTGCCGCCGCTGTCGGATTTCACAGAGCACGCCCAACGCGAACACTTCGTCGCCATCCGGTTGATGCCGACGAGCTGAGCGGTCGTCGCGCCGGTCAAAGAACGCCCGCACCTTGGCCCGCCTGAACGCGCATGATGACCGGCCGGGGATGACCCGCGGCGGGCAGCGTCCGTCGCAGCGCGTCCCCTACCGCATCCGCGCGGGCCTCCGGCACCAGAGCGATCACGCAGCCGCCGAATCCGCCACCGGTCATTCGCGCGCCGAAGGCACCAGCCCGCACTGCGGTATCGACGATCAGGTCGATGTGGTGGGTGCTGATCTCGAAATCGTCGCGCATAGACACGTGTGAGGCGTTCAGGATGCGGCCGGCTTCGATGAAGCTCGAACTACGCAGCGCCTCAACAAAATCCAACACCCGCTGATTCTCGGTGATCACATGACGGGCGCGGCGGGCGTCGAGCCCGTCTACCACCCCGTCCAGCGCCGCACGCCCGCGGTCCTGAACCTCACGCAGCGACGACACGTGCAGGTCGGCGGCCGCCCGCTCACACGACTCACGTCGCGCCGCGTAGTCACCGCCGACGTGTTCATGCGTGGCCCGAGAGTCGATCAGCAGCAGGGCCATCCGGCGAGCATCGGGGTCGAACTCCACCGGCGTCACCGCCAGATCGCGGAAGTCGATCAGCAGCGCGGTCGACGGCTCGCCGAACAGCGCCGCCATCTGATCGAGCAGACCTGTTGGCGCGCCGACATAGTCGTTCTCTGCACGTTGGGCGAGCCTTGCCTGCTCGAGGCGGTCGATGTGCACGTCGGCAGCCGTGGCGAGCGCACCGAGGACGGCGCACTCCAGCGCGGCTGACGATGCCAGGCCGGAACCGATCTCGAGGTCGCTGGTGATCGACATGGTGCCGCCCGGCACCGGGTGGCCGGCGTCCCGCAGCGCCCAGATCACCCCGGCCAGGTAGGCGGTCCACCCGGTCACCTCGCCCGGAGCCGTGTTCAGCGGAATCCGCCACTGGCCCGCACCCCGATCGCTGCGCGCGGTGATGGAATCGACGTGGCCGGGCGTAAAGGTCACGACTGTGCGCTGAGGCAGCGCGATGGGCAACGCCAACCCGAGGTTGTAATCGGTGTGCTCGCCGATCAAGTTGACCCGTCCCGGCGCGGCGTAGCGGACGGTCATGCCAGCTCTCGCAGCCGCTCGGCCACGCTTTCGGGCGTCACGTCGCTGATGAACGCATCCATCGCCGACTCGGAGGCGGCCAGGTACTTCAGTTTATTTGCGCTGCGGCGGATGGACATCAGCTCGACGTGGAAGTAGCCGTCTCGCTGGGCGTCGGAGTCGCTGAACTGGTGTAGCGCCGAGATGTACGGCAGCGGAGCAGCATAGAGCGCGTCGAAGCGCCGCAGCACATCGAGGTAGATCTGGGTGAAATCGTTCAGCTCGGCGGCGGTCAGATCAACGAGGTTGTGCGCGAAGCGGTTCGGGTAGATGTGCACCTCCACCGGCCAGCGCGCGGCGAACGGCACGAATGCGGTGAACAGGTCGGTGCGGGCGACCAGGCGACTGCCATCGGCGATCTCACTGGCCAAGAGGTCAGCGAACATGTTGCTGCCGTGGCGGTTTCGGTATTCGACCGCCTGGCGCAGCATGACCTCGGTGCGCGGGGTGAGGTAGGGGTAGCCGTAGATCTGGCCGTGCGGGTGGGTCAGCGTCACACCGATCTCCTCACCGCGGTTCTCGAAGCAGAACACCTGCTCGACGCCGGGCAACGTCATCAGATCAGCCGTGCGGTGTCGCCACGCCTCGACCACCAGTCGGGCGTGCGCCGGATGCAGGTCGGCGAAGGACCCGGTGTGGTCACTGGAAAAGCAGATGACTTCACAGCGACCATATCCAGGGGCAGTCGCACTGAGGTCGGCCGGCACCGACAGCGGCGATTCTGTGTCACCGGCCAGACTCGGGAACCGGTTTTCGAAGACCACGACGTCGTAGTCGGCGGCGGGCACTTCACTGGTCAGCCCCGTCGGTCCGGGACACAGCGGGCATTGATCGGTCGGTGGCTTGTAGATGCGGTCCTGGCGCAACGCCGCAATGATGACCCACTGCCCGGTCGACCGGTCGAAGCGCAGCTGCGAGGGGCGCTCGTCGCGGGGCGGCAACGGCCGCTGATCGGCGACTGGCGCCGGAATGTTCCCGGGCAACGGGAAGAACAACAGTGAGCGGCCGTCGGCCAGCTGCGCTGGAGTCGGCACGCTCACGAAAGGAACCCTAATCGACGGAAGGCCTCGCGAAGCGGTCACCATAGAAGGGGAACAACGATCGTTCGGATGTAGAAGAAAGGCG
>CAWFTT010000029.1:0-28680 GCA_963818785.1 uncultured Actinomycetota bacterium
GCGTAACTTCGCGGCAGCGTCTTCCAGCACGGGTATGGCGGAGGCCGCGGCGTCGTTCTCGTGGTGTTCGCCGTCGGGTCCGACGGATTCGAAGCCATGACTGCCCGCGTACCAGATACCCGGCAGGCCGATCCGCTGTGAGACATCGGCGAGATCGCGGCCGCTGAGCACCGCCACCGGGCACTGTGCGGTCAACGACTGCAGCGCCTCGGCGGCGCAGTCGGTCAGGTAGGCGGTGTCGGGGTCGTCGACGATGTCCGACAGCGTCCCGTCGAAGTCGAAGAACACCGCGGGCTGCCGGTCGCCCAGCAGGTCCGCGGCTGGATCGTCGGCGTCGTCCAGCAGGTCCATGGCGTTCGAAAGCTCAGACATACGCCGGTCACCGACGCGGACCGCGATGTCATGCACCGAGGTGACGACTATATCGGCGCCCCGGCGGCTCAGCGCGTCATCGCCGCCCGAGTAGTCGACGCCCACGACAAGCGCGAACCCGCCGGCACGGGCCGCCGCGACGGAAGCTGCTGAGTCCGCCAGCACCACGCTGCGGCCCGGCCGGGTGTTGAGCCGACGGGCTTCCTCCGCGAACGTGGCAGGCTCTGCGTTGCGGCTGTCCGGTATCTCTCGAAAACCCACGCCGACGCTGCGCAAGTGATCTAAAAGGTTGTCGCGCCCTTCAGTTTCCGCCTCGGGCACGCCGGCACTCACCGCCAGAAGCACGGCGTCGTGGCGGCGCGCATCGATGAAGACCGCGGGGTCAGAAGGCTTCACAACCAGCCAGGTTAACCAAGCCGTCGCGCCAACTGCCCGACATAGGCGGTCCGGCGACGATGGTTGCCAACACTCGAACACATATTCGATATAGTTTGGGCATGGGTTGGAGTAATCCACCGTCGAAATGGTCGGAGATGGAGCGGGTGCTCGACGGCAAACCGCGCCGCTCCGGCATGCCCTTGGTGCTGGGGCCGGCAGATGACGCGCCGTTGTCCGCCAAGCGGGGGAGATACCAGCCGCCCGGGCAGAAGAACGACGATCGGGCGATCCGCTCGGCAGTGGCGTACGCCGAACTGCACGCGCATTCGGCGTTCAGCTTCCTCGACGGCGCCAGTACCCCGGAGGAGCTGGTCGAAGAGGCGGCGCGGCTGGATCTGCGCGCCATAGCGCTGACCGACCACAATGGTTTGTACGGCGCGGTGCGGTTCGCCGAGGCCGCTGCAGAGCTGGACATGCGTACCGTATTCGGCGCCGAATTGTCGTTGGGCGCCGGCGCGCGCACCGACCAGCCCGATCCGCCCGGTCCGCATCTACTGGTGCTGGCCCGCGGACCCGAGGGCTATCGACGGTTGTCGAGGCAGTTGGCTGCGGCGCATCTGGCCGGCGGCGAGAAAGGCAAACCCCGCTTTGACTTCGACACCCTGACCGAAGCGGCGGGCGGGCATTGGCAGATCTTGACCGGCTGTCGCAAAGGCCATGTGCGTCAAGCCTTTTGTGATTACGGGCCGGATGCCGCCGCGGCGGCGTTGGCCGACCTGGTGGATCGGTTCGGCAGTGACCGGGTCAGTGTCGAACTGACCGGACACGGCCACCCCGTCGACGACGAACGCAATGCCGCGCTGGCCGGTCTGGCGGCACGGTTCGGGCTGAGCACGGTGGCCACCACCGGTGCGCATTTCGCCGCGCCGTCCCGGGGCCGGCTGGCGATGGCCATGGGCGCCATCCGGGCCCGGCAATCCCTGGACGCCGCCGACGGCTGGCTGGCTCCGCTGGGCGGCTCACATCTGCGCAGCGGTGCGGAGATGGCGCGGCTGTTCGCGTGGTGTCCCGAAGCGGTCACCGCGGCGGCCGAACTCGGTGAGCAGTGTGCGTTCGCGCTGACGTTGATCGCCCCGCAATTGCCGCCGTTCGACGTGCCGCCCGGGCACACCGAAGACAGCTGGCTGCGTGAGCTGGCCATCACCGGTGCCCGCGACCGCTACGGGCCCCGCATGCAGGCGCGGCAGGCCTACGCGCAGATCGAACATGAGCTCAAGGTCATCGCCGACCTGAAATTCCCGGGCTACTTCCTGGTGGTCCACGACATCACCCGGTTCTGCCGGGACAACAACATCCTGTGTCAGGGCAGAGGGTCGGCGGCCAATTCCGCGGTCTGCTATGCCATGGGCGTCACTGCGGTGGATCCGGTGGCCAACGACCTGCTGTTCGAACGCTTCTTGTCGCCGGCTCGTGACGGACCACCGGACATCGACATCGACATTGAGTCCGACCAGCGCGAAAAGGTCATCCAGTACATCTACGACAAACACGGTCGCGACTACGCCGCGCAGGTCGCCAACGTCATTACCTACCGGGGCCGGATCGCAGTGCGCGACATGGCGCGCGCGCTCGGCTTTTCCCAGGGCCAACAAGACGCATGGAGTAAGCAGCTGCACAGCTGGTCGGGGCTGGCCCGCGAATCAGACGGCACCGAGCCGAATCTCGAGGGCATACCCGAGCAGGTGATCGACCTGGCGACCCAGATCCAGAACCTGCCGCGGCACATGGGCATCCACTCCGGCGGCATGGTGATCTGTGATCGCCCGATCGCTGATGTGTGCCCGGTGGAATGGGGCCGTATGGACAACCGCAGCGTCCTGCAGTGGGACAAAGACGATTGCGCAGCAATCGGTTTGGTCAAGTTCGACCTGCTCGGCCTGGGCATGCTCTCGGCGCTGCACTATGCCATCGACCTGGTGGCCGAACACAAAGGCATCGAGGTGGACCTGGCCAAGTTGGATCTGTCGGAGCCGGCGGTGTACGAGATGCTGTCGCGGGCGGATTCGGTTGGGGTGTTCCAGGTGGAGTCACGGGCGCAGATGGCCACGTTGCCGCGGCTGCGACCGCGGGTGTTCTACGACCTGGTGGTGGAAGTCGCGCTCATCCGGCCCGGGCCCATCCAGGGTGGCTCGGTGCACCCCTACATCCGGCGGCGCAACGGTCTGGACCCGGTCGTCTACGACCACCCGTCGATGGAGCCGACGCTGCGAAAGACGCTGGGAGTGCCGCTGTTCCAGGAGCAGTTGATGCAGCTCGCGGTCGACTGCGCCGGCTTCTCACCGGCCGAAGCTGATCAGTTGCGGCGCGCCATGGGGTCCAAGCGCTCAGTCGAACGGATGGGACGGCTGCGCGACCGGTTCTACCAGGGCATGCGGCAAATGCATGGTGCCCCCGACGACGTGATCGACCGGGTGTACGAAAAGCTGTTCGCGTTCGCCAACTTCGGTTTCCCGGAAAGCCATTCGCTGAGCTTCGCCTCGCTGGTGTTCTATTCGTCGTGGTTCAAGCTGCACCACCCGGCGGCGTTCTGCGCCGCGCTGCTGCGCGCCCAGCCAATGGGCTTCTACTCACCGCAGTCGTTGGTGGCCGACGCCCGTAGGCACGGCGTGGTGGTGCATGGGCCGGACGTCAACGCCAGCCTGGCGCACGCCACGCTGCAGAACACCGGTACGGAGGTGCGGCTGGGGCTGGGCAGCGTCCGCCATATCGGGGAAGACCTGGCCCAGGCGCTGGTTGCGGAGCGAAACGCGCATGGTCGGTTTGAATCGCTGCTGGACCTGACGTCGCGGATGCAGTTGAGCGTGCCGCAGACCGAGGCGCTGGCCACCGCGGGGGCGTTGCGGTGCTTTGGGCTCGCGCGGCGGGAGGCGCTGTGGGCGGCTGGAGCCGCGGCCACCCAACGGCCGGGACGGCTGCCGGGGGTGGGCTCGTCCTCGCACATCCCGGCGTTGCCCGGGATGAGCGACTTGGAACTGGCCGCCGCCGACGTGTGGGCCACCGGCGTTTCCCCAGACAGTTATCCGACCCAGTTTTTACGGGCTGACCTCGACGCGATGGGTGTGCTGCCAGCTGGGGAGTTGCAGTCGGTGCCCGACGGGGATCGGGTGCTGATCGCCGGGGCGGTGACTCACCGGCAGCGTCCCGGCACAGCTCAGGGCGTGACGTTTCTCAACCTCGAGGACGAGACCGGGATGGTCAATGTGCTGTGTATGCCGGCGGTGTGGGCCCGTCATCGCAAGCTGGCGCAGACGGCACCGGCGCTGGTGATCAAAGGTCAGCTGCAAAACGCCAGCGGTGCGATCACCGTCGTCGCCGAACGCATCGGCGGCATCAAGCTCGCCGTGGGATCGAAGTCCCGCGATTTCCGGTGACCCTTGGCGCCCAACGTGCGGCTGGCCGCACACTCGGCGGCCAGCGCGGCCGATAGTCTCCACAGATGACCCTCAACCTGTCCGTCGACGAACTGCTGACCACCACCCGCTCGGTGCGCAAACGCCTTGATTTCGACAAGCCGGTGCCGCACGAAGTGCTGATGGAATGCCTCGAGTTGGCTCTGCAGGCGCCCACCGGATCCAATTCGCAGGGGTGGCAGTGGGTGTTCGTCGAGGACGCGGATAAAAAGAAAGCGATCGGCGACGTCTATTTGGAAAACGCCCGGCGCTATCTCGGCCGGGCCAACTGGGAGTACCCCGAAGGTGACACCCGCGGTGAGCGAATGGGCGCGGTGCGCGACTCGGCCACCTACCTCGCCGAGCACATGCACGAGGCGCCGGTCTTGCTGATTCCCTGCCTGGAAGGCCGGCCGGAGGACTCACCGCTGGGCGGTGTGTCGTTCTGGGCGTCGCTGTTCCCCGCGACGTGGAGCTTCTGTCTGGCGCTGCGCTCCCGCGGGCTGGGCTCGTGCTGGACGACGCTGCACCTGCTGCGCGACGGTGAACAGAAGGTGGCCGACCTGCTCGGCATTCCCTACGACAAGTACGCCCAGGCGGGGCTGTTCCCGATCGCCTACACCAAGGGCACCGACTTCCGGCCGGCCAAGCGGTTGCCCGCCGAAACCCTCACGCACTGGAACAGCTGGTGATCATCGACTGATGCCGGCGAAGCCGTGCTGGCGCCACGCCTCGAAGACGGCCACCGCCGCGGCGTTGGCGAGGTTCAGCGACCGCCGGCCAGCCAGCATCGGAATACGCACCCGCTCGGTGATGTGCGCGTCAGCCAGCGTCGCGGCGTCCAACCCGCTGGGTTCGGGCCCGAACATCAGCACGTCGCCGGCTTGGTAGGCGATTTCGGTGAACAACGAGGTGGCGTGCGCGGTGAAGGCGAACACCCGCGTCGGCGACAGCGCTGTCCAAGCGGCCTGCAGTGACGGATGAACGGTGACCGACGCCAGGTCGTGGTAGTCCAGCCCCGCCCGCCGCAGCTTGGGTTCGGACAGGTCGAAGCCCAACGGTTCGACTAGATGAAGCTCGCTGCCGGTGGCCGCTGCGGTCCTTATCGCGTTGCCGGTGTTGGGCGGGATGCGCGGCGAGTAAAACATCAGCCGGAACATCTCTCGATCATGACAGCCGGGTGCCGACAGTTTGCTCGGCAGCGTCCGCCGAGTCGGCTCGCGCCGCATCGCAGTCTGTCTGTTCAGTAATAATTGTGGTCAGTGGGTGCCAGGACTGGCATACTCGTCGAATTGCCGTGCGGGTATCGCCCGTCCCCCGGCGCGGGCAAATCAAGCAGGAAGTCCAATGAACGACGCGTTAGCACTGCGTCAGGGAAAAGCGGTCGGTAGCACGGCCGCCGCCCCGTGACGATGTTCGCCCGCCCGACCAGGGTGGGCCGGCCCGCAGCCCAAGACGCCTCCACCGCCGGGGACGGCGCTGGACACGCCGTAACGGCCAAACGCCCACCCCGATGGTCGATGAGGCATTGGCCGGTGCGGTGGAAAGTATTCGCAATCGCGCTGTTTCCGCTGCTGCTCGCCGTCGTCTTCGGCGGATTGCGCATCTACAGCGCGGTCACCGACGCCGGTGCGTTACGGCTTGCCGCCGACCGCGCCGACATGATCCCGGTGATCACCAAATACATGTCGGCGCTCGACACCGCCCTGGTCGCCGATTCGACCGGAGCCGACGTCGAGGGCGCGCGGAAGAATTACGACGCACGTAAGTACGAGCTGCAGTCGCGACTGGCCGGCACTGACGTGGCCCCGGATGTGCGAACCGGTGTGAACAACTTGTTGAACGGCGGCCAGGCGTTGCTGGACAAGGTCGCCGCCAACAGCATCGGCCTGCGGGAGCGGGTGGCCGGGTACGCGCCCATCCTGCTCACCGCCGAGAACGCCGTCAACGGTTCGGTGCGCGTCGACAGCGAGAAAATACGCGCCCAAGCCGAGGGGCTCAGCCGCGCGCTCGGGGCGCGCGGACAGATGCTGATGCAGCAACTGCTGGTCACTCGCGGCGCCGATGTGCCCGAACCGGAATTGCGCAACTCCATGACCACGCTGGCCGGCACCGAGCCGTCGACGCTGTTCGGGATGAGCGAGGTGCTCGGCGTCGAAACACCGGATGCCAAAACCCTCCAGCAGCAGCTCGTGACCCGGATGACGATCCTTTCCGACCCGGCCGCCGCGCTGGTCGACAATCCAAAGCTGCTCCGCTCCATTCAAACCACCGATCAGATCGCCGGCGAGGTCATCGACCAGACCAGCGCATCGGTGATCAAATCGGTGGACGACCAGGCCGCCCACCGGCGGCAAGCCGCCATTCGCGACAGTGCGCTGATCTTCGCCGCTATCGCGGCCGCGCTCATCGTCGTCTTGCTGGTGGCCCGGTCGCTGGTGCAGCCCCTGCGGATCCTGCGCGACGGCGCACTCAAAGTGGCCCACGAAGACCTCGAACAGGAAATCGCCCGGGTGCGCGCGGGGGATGAACTTCCGCCGGATCCGCTGCCGGTACACACCACCGAGGAGATCGGTCAGGTCGCTCACGCGGTCGATGAGCTGCACACGCAGGCCCTGCTGCTGGCCGGTGACGAGGCGCGGCTGCGCATTCTCGTCAACGACATGTTCGAGACCATGTCGCGGCGCAACCGCTCGCTGGTCGACCAGCAGCTCTCGCTCATCGATCGGTTGGAACGCGACGAACAGGACCCCGACCGGCTCGACAACCTGTTCCGGCTCGATCACCTGGCCGCCCGGATGCGGCGCAACGGCGCCAATCTGCTGGTGCTCTCGGGCGCCCAACTCGCCAGCGGGCAGCGCGGGCCGGTTCCGCTGTCGACGGTGATCGACGCCGCCACCTCGGAGGTCGAGGATTATCGGCGCGTCGAGACAGTGAAGATGCTCGACGCGGCGGTGATCGGTGCTGCGGCCGGTGACGTGATCCACCTGCTCGCCGAGTTGATCGACAACGCACTGCGCTACTCACCGCCGACGGCACCGGTCCGGGTTGACGCGGTGCGGTCGTCGGCTGCCGGGGTGCTGATCCAGATCACCGACTCGGGCCTGGGCATGACCGACGGTGATCGCCGCATCGCGAACATGCGGTTGCGCGGCGGCGGCGAGGTGACTCCGGAGAACGCCCGCCACATGGGTTTGTTCGTGGTGGGCCGGCTGGCGGACCGACACAGTCTGCGGGTGCGTTTGCGTGGCTCGGCGACCGGTGACGTCGACTCGGGTTCGACGGCCGAGGTGTATCTGCCGCCCAACGTGCTCGCCGGCGCCGCCGAAGAGGACGCGCCGCCGCCGACGGCAACGAGCGGCTCGGCCCGATTCGGCGCCGCTGAAGGGGCTGGGACGTCGTATGCGGGTGCTGAGGACGCCGACGACGCCTTCGCCGAGACTTCCACCGGCTCGGACCGCAACGGCTCGTACCCGTCGACAGTCTCGCTGCTGCCGCGCCGCAACCCGGGAACCAGCGGCATCACCGGTGAACCGGCTCCGGTGCCCAGATCCGCCGGCCACTGTGACCGTCGCGAACACCACCGCATATTTCTCGTCGCGCTCCCGCGCGGCCGGCAGGCAGCCCGAACAGCCGGCCGTCGCCGCGTTTCCGGCCGCAGCAACCAAGCCGCCCGACGAAGACGACCCGATCTATCAGCGGATGCTTTCGGAGTGGCTGGTTGATCCGCGCAAGCTCGCACACAGCGTTGACCTCGATTGGAAGTCGGTTTGGGATCACGGCTGGTCGGCGGCAGCAGAAGCCGAGAGCGCGCCCGTCGCCGCGCACACCGATCAGGGTCTGCCCGTGCGCGAACCGGGCGCCCGGCTGGTGCCGGGCACCGCGGACCCGCAAGCGCCCGAGGCGCCAGAGCCGATCAACGGTGCTGCGAAGCACCGCGGGGCGGACGAGCGTAACGGCCTGGCAGCCAACGGCGGACTCCATACCGGACGGCATCACGCCCCGGCGCGCGACCCCGATGCGATCCGCGCTTCGATCAGCAGCCACTTCGGCGGGGTCCGGGCGGCGCGGTCGCAGGTACGTGACTCACCCGAAGGACCTGATTCGCAGTGACAAATCCGACTATCAATCCGCGTCACGACAACTCGTTGGACTGGCTCGTCTCCAACTTCGCGCGCGAGGTTCCCGGCGTGGCACATGCGGTGCTGGTCTCCGTCGACGGTCTGCTGATCGCGGCGAGTGAGCACCTGCCGACCGAACGGGCCGACCAACTCGCTGCGGTCGCCTCGGGGCTGGCCAGCCTTGCTTCGGGTGCCTCGCAGTTGTTCGAAGGCGGACAGGTGTTGCAGTCAGTCGTCGAGATGGAGAACGGCTACCTGCTGCTGATGCGGGTCGGTGACGGTTCGCATCTGGCGACGCTGGCTTCGACGTCCTGCGACATCGGTCAGATCGGCTACGAGATGGCCATCCTCGTTGAACGAGTGGGCGGCGTCGTGCAGTCGTCCCGACGCGCACCCCTGCATTAGTGATTCACGATGGACCCACAAGAGCCGCCGGCTCCGCAGCATGAGGCGAGCCTGGTCCGTCCCTACACGCTGACCGCTGGACGAACCGACACCCCCGTCGACCTGCCGTTGGAAGCGCCGCTGCAGACGCTGCAGTCGGCCCTGTTCCACCAGTGGCCGCCTAACGACGTGCGGGGCAAGATCGTGCAGTTCTGCCTCAACGCTCCGTCGGTCGCCGAAGTCTCCTCGCGATTGGATCTGCCACTGGGCGTCGCGCGTGTGCTGGTCGGCGATCTGGTCACCTCCGGCTATCTTCAGGTGCAGGCGACGCTGACCGAACGCTCCACCCGGGACGAACGCCGCGAACTGATAGGAAGGACGCTGCGTGGCTTACGAGCACTCTGAAGGCGGGCACCGCCCGCGTGCGGGGGAGCGCGATGCCGTTTCGACGAAGATCGTCATCGCGGGCGGATTCGGCGCCGGGAAGACGACCTTCGTCGGGTCCGTTTCGGAAATCATGCCGTTGCGTACGGAGGCGATGGTTACCGACGCCTCTGCGGGGGTGGACATGCTTGAGGCCACTCCGCTCAAGCAGACCACCACCGTTGCGATGGACTTCGGCCGGATCACCCTTGACGAAGACTTGGTGCTTTACCTTTTCGGCACCCCGGGGCAGCGCCGGTTCTGGTTCATGTGGGACGACCTGGTGCGCGGCGCGATCGGCGCGGTCATCCTGGTCGACTGCCGACGGTTGCAGGACAGTTTCGCCGCGGTGGATTTCTTCGAGCACCGCAATCTGCCGTTCCTGGTCGCGGTCAACGAATTCGACGGCGCTCCCCGCTATCCCGTCGCCGAGGTGCGTAAGGCGCTGACGCTGCCCGAGCACATTCCGGTGATCAACGTCGACGCGCGGGACCGGAAATCAGCGACGGATGCGTTGATCGCGGTCAGCGAATACGCGCTGCAGAGCTTGAGCGCCACCGGAAGCTGACTGGACTTCTCGAAGTAAGACCGCGCAGTCACAGCAGTTTTCGAGCGCCGGCCAGTTGTTCTCGCGCGATTACCCGTGGCACGCCGTTCGTGGAAGCGATCGTTATCCCGAACCGCACGACGAGTCAGTCGGGTTCGCTTACGCTTAACCCGAAATCATCCTTCGCGTAAAAAGTTAGGCGCCCGGATAATGGCTGAAGAGAGCGGTGCTGGCGGCGCGGCGCCGGTACCAAACGGGATCGTTGCGGAGTTGGCAGCCGCCGGATTCGAGAATGCCCGCCAGGTGGCCAAAGGTGGCGCCGGGGTGATCTATTGCTGTTACGAGACCGCACTGGGACGAAACGTCGCAATAAAGGTGCTGCCATCGCATTTAGACGATGAAAGCCGCGAGCGTTTCTTGCGTGAGGGCTACGCGATGGGCAAACTCTCCGGTCATCCGAACATCGTCAACATTTTGCGTGTCGGCGTAACCGAGAGCACCCGGCCATACATCGTGATGCCGTACTATCCGGCGGATTCCCTGGCGGTACGGTTGCGCCGAGAGGGGCCGGTGCCATGGCCCGAGGCCTTACGGATTGGCGTGAAGCTGTGCGGGGCACTGGAAACCGCCCACCAGACAGGCACTTTGCACCGCGATATCAAGCCCGCAAACGTGCTTGTCAACGATTACGGCGAGCCACAACTGAGTGATTTCGGTATCGCGCACATCGAAGGTGGGTACGAAACGGCCGTCGGATTTTTCTCCGGCACTATTGACTACACCGCGCCCGAGGTGATGACCGGCAATCCGGCGACGGTGGCCGCCGACGTTTACTCACTCGGTGCCACGTTGTATGCACTCATCGCGGGCGCCCCGGCACACGAGCGTCGCCGCGGCGAAGACCTCTTGGCTCAGTATCTCCGGATCAGTTCGACCGGAGTGCCGGATATGCGTCCAGACGGAATTCCGGATGCGGCGTGTGCGGCGATTGAGAAAGCAATGTCGCTGGACCCGGCGGAACGGCCGGCGTCGGCAGAAGAGTTTGGCCGCGAGTTGCAGGCCGCACAGCGCCGCAATGGCCTCAAACCCGATTCGATGGCGATCACTGCGGTTCGTAGTGCTTCGGGGTCGCTGTCAGGTCCGCCGGCAGACACCGGTCAAGCGCCTCCCATCACGCCGGGCGGAATCGGCCGGGAGACCCAGCAACCTGTTTCCACCGGACCGATCCAACAGATTCCGGAGCCGGTAAGCGGGACGTCACCGCTGCCGCAGCCAGCACCTGCCGGTCGGACTGAGTTCTTCGAATCAGGTACCGTGCTGGGCGGCGGGCACGGCAACCAGCAGCCTGCACAGCTTTCGGGCACGGCAGGCCGAGGGCCGGCCCCAAGCACCGATGGGCCGACCGGCCCTGCCGGGCCGCCGCCGGCAGGGCCTCGTGGCGGTAAACCGCTAGCGTCACGGTTCGGGCCGGCGGGGAGGAAGCCCAATCGCATAGCGGTGGTCGCTGCCGCGGCCACCGTGGTGTTGCTGTTGGTGGCTGCCGGCATCTACTACACACTTTCGCGGGGCAGCAGCACCGACAAGGGCGTCGCCAGTCAACCGAGCAGCCAGGCGCCAGTCAACTGGCAGCCGATTACGAACGCGCGGGTATCGCGCGAGGCGGCCGCCACCACGCAGGTTGACGGCACTATTTGGATCTTCGGTGGCCTACGAAGCGACGGTGCTGTCACAGGACTACACGAGGGTTATGACCCCGTCATCGATAGCTGGAAAGGCGGCGACGATCTGCCGGTTCCCGTTCAACACGCAATGGCAGTGACGTGGCAGGGGAACCCGGTTGTCCTCGGTGGGTGGCAATCGGCCGGGACCAACAAAGCGGCCACCGACAAGGTTTGGCGGGTGGTCAACAGTCGCTGGGTGGAGCTGCCGCATCTGTTGCAGCCCAGGGCTGCGGCGGCTGCAGCGGTGGTGGGAGACCAGATCGTCGTCACCGGCGGTGTTGACGCGAACGGCGCGCTGCTGAACACCACCGAGGTGTTCGACGGCAACTCCTGGACACTGGGCGCACCGATACCGACGTCGCGGCAGATGTTGGCCGCGGCCTCGGACGGCAAGCTGGTGTACGCGGTGGGCGGAACCAACGGGAACTCCGACCTGGCGACGGTGGAGGCCTATGACCCGGCCGCGAAAACCTGGACGTCGCTGCCCAACATGTCGCAACCGCGCAGTGACCTTGGCGTGGCAATCGCCGATCAACGTCTGGTTGCCGTGGGTGGACTGTCACGGGGCCAAGTTCTCAAAAGTGTTGCAGTGCTTGACCTGATCGGGAAAAGCTGGGCCGACTTGCCGGATATGGCGACTGCGCGGCACGGTATGGCAGTCGATGCGGTCGAGAAGGCGGTGTATGCGATCGGCGGGTCGACCGGCGCAGGCGATAACGACGTGACCGCGGCGGCCGAAGTGCTGCGGCTGCCGGCGCGCCAAACCCAGCCGGCAGCGCAGTGGCGTTCCCTGCCGGACGCACCAACCGCCAGGTTGATGATGGCTTGGGCCGTGCTGAACGACAAAATCTGGGTCTTAGGCGGTCTGCGAAATGGGGCTGCGCTGCAGACCGTTGAAAGCTATGACCCGCACACCGGCGCCTGGGCGACTGGGCCTCCCTTACCCATCCCGCTGCACCATGCGGCGGCGGCAACCTATCGCGGCGAGGTAGTGGTGCTCGGGGGTGCCAGCGACACTCTCGCCCAGGCGTCCAACAAGGTATTCGCCTTGCGTGGCGGGAACTGGGTGGAGTTGCCCAACCTCACCCACGCTCGGGCGGCGCCGGCGGCTGCAGTGGTCGGCGACAAACTTGTCGCTGTCGGCGGGCAGAACGCCAAAAAGCTCGTCCCGCAGACGGAAGTCTTCGACGGCAATTCCTGGCAGGATGCAGCCGATTTGCCCACGCCGCGCGAACACCTGGCCGCGGCGTCGGACGGCATTTTCGTGTACGTGGTCGGCGGGAGGTTCTTGTCCGCGGACAAGAATTCAGCGGCGTTTGAACGGTTCGACCCGCAATCGGGGAAGTGGACCAAGTTGGTGGGCATGCCGACGCCGCGGGGAAGCTACGGCGCCACGTACATCAACGGCCGAATCCTGGCCGTCGGTGGCGAGGAACCGACCCAAGTGCTGGGGGTGGCCGAGATGTACACCATTGCCGACGGGAAGTGGACCACGCTGCCACCGATGCCGACGCCGCGTCACGCTGAGGTGGTCGCGACGGTCGGCAACACCGTGTACTGCATCGGCGGTGCGAACCGGCCCACACATGAAGGCCCGGTCGCGACGGTTGAGGCGTTGGACTTCATCTAGCTGCGATCGCGAGCGCGGCTGAAAGCCGGGCGAAGCGGGTCGCCGCCATCGAGTTAGCTGCGCGTCGTCAGTGCCGCTTGAGCCGGCTGCGCCACCACACGAAGCCGGCGTAGAGCACTGACAGCAGCGCCAGCATGCCCATGTCGAACAGCCATGTGCCCGGCTCGTGCTTGAAGTGGCTGTCCTTCGAGCCGACCGGCCCGGGCGTCAGCGTCCACAGGTCGACCGTTGACGCCGACGCGGCGTACCCCCAACGCGAGGGCATGGTCCAGGACAGCTGGTCCAGAAAAATCCGGTTGGTCACTGGCACCATCCCACCGGAGAGCACCAGCTGCGCCATGAGTGACACCACCAGTAGCGGCATGATCTGCTCGTTCGAGCGGGCCAGCGACGACAGGACCAGGCCGAAGATCGCCGAGGCGACACAGGCCGCCGCGACGGTGACGTACAGCTCCAAGGTGGCGTTACCCAGCAGCACCGCCGGCCGGGTCGGCTGGCCCTTGCCCAGGATGGTGATACTGGTCGCGATCACGGACTGGACGATCGCGAATACACAGAACACCGCGATCTTGGCGCCGAGGTAAGCCGTCGTCGACAGGCCGACGGCCTGCTCTCTGCGGAAGATGGGGCGCTCGCCGATCAGGTCACGGATGGTCAGCGCGGTGCCCATGAACACGGCGGCCACCGTGAGCAGCGTCAGAATCGATCCGGGTTCGTCGGGTGCGGCACCTCTTGGATCGGCGATGCCGAAGCCGGTGTTTCCCGGAACGGTCAGCGCCAGCGCGCCCATCACGAGCGGCAACAACGCCAAAAAGATGAAATACGCCCGGTCAGCGACGATCAGCCGAATCTGCCGGCGGGCGATGGTCATGAATTGCCGGGTCACACTGGTGTGTGCGGGTTCGCCGAGGTCGGCCGGCTGTTCTCCCTCCGGCACGCTCAGCGCCGGTTCGGCTCGGGCCAGGAAGCGACGGTTGGCTTCGTCAGGGTCGGCACCCACCTTGCCGAAGATCTGCGCCCAGTTGGTGGTTCCCATCGCTTCACCGATTTGGTCGGGCGGCCCGCAGTAGGCCATTTTGCCGCCCGGCGCCATCAGCAGCACCTGATCACAGACGTCGAGGTAGCTCAACGAGTGCGTCACGACCAGCACCACGCGGCCAGCGTCGGCGAGCTGCCGCAGCATCATCATTACTTGCTGGTCCAGGGCCGGATCCAGCCCTGACGTGGGCTCATCGAGGATGAGCAGTGACGGCCCGGTGAGCAGCTCCAGCGCCACCGATGCGCGTTTGCGTTGGCCGCCGGACAGCTTCTCCACCCGGGTGTCGGCGTGCTTGGTCAGCCCGAGCTCTTCGATTACCTGGGCGACGATCTGCGCGCGGTCTGCTGCGTTGGTGTCAGGCGGTAAGCGCAGCTCGGCGGCGTAACCCAGCGCCTGGTTGATCGTCAACTGGCGGTGCACGACGTCGTCTTGGGGAACCATTCCGATCCGGCTGCGCAACGACGCGTACTGAGCGTGGATGTCATGCCCCTCGAAGGTGACAGAGCCGGATGTGGGGCAGGTGTATCCGGCGATCAATTTGGACAATGTCGTTTTGCCCGCGCCAGACCCACCGATCAAGGCGGTCAGCGTGCCGGGCCTGGCGGTCAGCGAAACCTTTTCGAGCAAATTCTTGCCGTCAACGCTGAAACCGACTTCGCGTACTTCTAATCCGCCGGTGCGCGTCGCCGCTTCGGTGCGGCGGACCAACATGCCGTCGGTGAACACGAGGTCGACGTTGCCGATCGTGACCACATCGCCTTCGGTCAGAACCGCCGACCCTACCCGGGTGCCGTTGACGAATGTGCCGTTGATGCTGTTTGAGTCGTGAATTTCGGTGCCGATGGCAGTCGGGGCCAAGTACGCGTGGTAACGCGAGGCGAAGACGTCGGCGATGACGATGTCGTTGTCGATGGCGCGACCGATCGTGGTGGAGCTCGCCGGGCGTGCCTCGGCCTTGGACGGGAATCGAAGGGTGCGCACCTTGATGGTCTCGTGCTCTGGCACGTCGGCGGGCCTAGGAGCGTTTGCCGTGACGGTCTCCGGGCTCCGCTGGCCCGGTTGCCCCGGCTGCCTCGGGCTGACCGCTTGCCTCAAGTGCCCAGCGGCCTGTTGTGGGCGGCCGGCCGTGTACGGCGTTTGCGCTGGCTGGTCGGGTCGGGTGGTGGGCTGAAGCGGCGCTCGGATGGCCGGCCCGCAGCAGCAGGGCGAGGACACGCCGGCGCGCTGCGCGGACTTGGGGAGGCGACGGCTTCGGAGCGGCCGGCGGCGTGATGACCGGGACCGCATTCACCGTTGGCGGTAGCTGGCCGACTACCCCTTGATGGTGTCCGAGCGCGAAGGTCAATCGCGGCCCGTCGGGCTTTCCGATGTCGATGCTCTGGCCGTCGCGGATGTCGACAACCGGCACTCGGCGACCGTCGACGAACATCCCGTTTGCCGAATCGTTGTCGACCGCGAGCCATCTGCCCTGATCAAAGCGCAGCAGCAGGTGCGCGCGGGTGACGAGCGGATGGGCGACACGCATGTCGGCGCGCAGGTCACTTCCGACCACGACATCATGGCCGGTGGCGAAAGAGCGCTCCGACGAGTCAGATCGAACCGTCAACACTGGCGATATGGAGCTCATCAAACAAGTATCAGCTGCGGCGTCAATAGACACTGGCGATTAGTTGAATTCCGGTGACGGTAATCGTCACCGGTCAATTATGGCGCAACCGAATGTGCCAGCGCACATAAAGCGAGTAGAAGCACGAAAGCAGGGCGAGCATCCCCATGTCGAGCAGGAAGATGTGCTTTCGAGTGCTGCCAAATCGAGTCATTGGTCGGAATCTGCTTGACCTTCACCAGGTCCGGAAAGTCGATCGAAGAGGCACCGGCGGCGTAACCCCACCGCGCGGGCGTCAACCAGGACAGCTGGTTGAGGCCCGCCCGGCCGGTCACCGGGATCATCCCGCCGGCGAGCACAAGCTGCGAGATGATCGAAACCGCCAACAGCTGCATGATCTGCTCATTGGACGTCGCCACCGCCGACAGGAGCAGCCCCAGAGTTGCTGATGCGACGCACGTGCCGGCCACGGTGACGAACAGCGAGAAGGTGGAGTTGCCGAAGAACGGGGGATGCGCTGTGGGCGCACCCTTGCCGAGCCTGACGATGAAGGTCGCAATCGCCGCCTGGATGGTCGCGAACACGAAGAACACCGCGAGCTTGGCCAGCAGATAGGCGGTGGTGGACAGGCCAACCGCCTGTTCCCGGCGGAAGATGGGGCGCTCGCCGATCAGGTCGCGAATCGTCAGCGCGGTGCCCATGAAGACGGCGCCGAAATTAAGCAAGACCATGATGTATTGCGGTTGCGTAGGCGCGAGCCCCAGCGGATCGGCCGGACCGAGTCCGGGGTGGGGGCCCTTGACGGTCAGCGCGATTGCGCCGGTGAGGAACGGCAGTAACGCCAGGAATACCGTGTAAAGACGGTCGGAGACGACCAGTCGCACCTGCCGCCGCGCGATCGTGGACAACTGGCGCAGCAGGTGGGTGTGCACCGGCTCGCCCAAGTCCGCCGGGGCCTCGCCGGCACCGGCGACTTGCGACTGGTATTCGCGCTGGCCCCGCTCCATGAATCGCCGATTGGCTTCGTCGGGCTCGGCGCCGACCTTGGCGAAGATGTCGGCCCAGTTCCGAGTGCCCATCGCCGCCTCGATCTGGTCGGGCGGCCCATTGAACGCCGTCTTGCCGCCCGGCGCCACCAACAGAATCTGGTCACAGACATCGAGGTAGGACACCGAGTGCGTGACCACCAGCACGACACGGCCGGCGTCGGCGAGCTGGCGCAGCATCAGCATGACCTGGCGGTCCAGCGCCGGGTCAAGACCCGAGGTCGGCTCGTCGAGCAGCAGCAGCGACGGCTGGGTCAGTAACTCCAGGGCCACCGAGGCGCGCTTGCGCTGGCCGCCGGACAGCTTGTCCACCCGGGTCTCGGCGTGCTTGGTCAGGTCGAGCTCCTCGAGCACCTGCGCCACCACCTGGGCGCGCTCCTGCTTGCTGGTGTCCGGCGGCAGCCGCAGCTCAGCGGCGTAGCCGAGCGCCTGGTTGACGGTGAGCTGCCGGTGCACGACGTCGTCCTGCGGCACCATGCCGATGCGGCTACGCATGGTGGCGTACTCGGCGTGGATGTCGTGGCCTTCGAAGGTGACCGACCCGGAGCTGGGCCGGGTGTATCCGGCGATCAACCGCGACAGCGTGGTCTTACCCGCGCCGGACCCGCCGATGATGGCGGTCAGCGTGCCCGGCCGGCAGGTCAGCGAGATGTTGTTGAGCAGCTCCTTGCCGTCGATCTTGAAGTGAACCTTGTTCACTTCCAGACCGCCAGAGCGGGTCGCGGCTTCGGTGCGACGAATCAGGGTGCCGTCGCTGTAGACCAGGTCGACGTTGCCGATGGTGACCACGTCGCCCTCGCTGAGGACCGCCGAGCCCACTCGGACGCCGTTCACGAACGTCCCGTTGATGCTATGGGCGTCCCGGATCTCCATACCGATCGCCGTCTCGACCAGAAATGCGTGGTGCCGCGATGCCAAGACGTCCTGAATGACGACGTCGTTGTCGTTGGCGCGGCCGATCGTCAACGAGCCGGCCGGCTTGTTGGGTGCCGCCGAACCCGGTCGCAGCGCCTGCATCATCTTGGTCGCCAAGTTCGTTTCGCCGGTTGGCTTGGCCGCGGCCGGCGCCATCTGCGTCGCCGGGGCGCCGGGCGCCGCGGGCATGTGCCGGGGCGCTGCAGGTGGCGGTCCACCTGGCGAATAGGTCGGTGGGCGTTGGCCGCCGGCCGGCGGCCGCATCGGCGGGGCGGACGCGGCATGCGGCGGTGCGCCCGGGTGCGGACGCATCGGCGGGCCTTGCGGCGGTCGGGCGCCGACTCGGCTGATGCGGGGCCGGGGGCGCGTGCGTGGCGACGGGCCGGGCCGCTGCCGACGGTTGCGCCACCCGCATCGAAGCGGTCATCGGCGGCCGGCCTGCCGTCCCCGAGTGGCGGGCGAAATCGAAGGTCAACCGTGGCCCGTCGGGGTTGCCGATGTTGATCGACTGTCCGTCATAGATGTCGATGACCGGCACCCGGCGACCGTTGACGAAAGTGCCGTTCAGTGAGCCGTTGTCAATAGCCAGCCAGCGGCCCTGGTCGAACCGCAGCAGCAGGTGCGCACGCGAGATCAGAGGGTGCGTGATCCGCATGTCGGCGCGCAGGTCGCGCCCAATGACCACATCGTGCCCGGCCGCGAAGGTGCGCTGCGACCCGTCGTAAGAAACGGTCAGGTCGGGCGGCGCTGCTTGACTCATCGGGTTAACTTTAGCCGGTTGACTCATCGCACCTACGGTAACTGTGTTAGCGCGTGCCGCCGTCCCACGGTGTCACAGCAGCCCTTTGATGTCGCCGGCAGACTCACCCACGTTTCCCGGCGCCGATAGCGTCCGGTGCACCGGTGACCACGCATTGGGTCCGGCTGTAGATCGTGGGCATGCACAGATTGCAGTGCGTGCACCTCGAGTGCACGGCGCGCCCGTCGGTATCGGCGGCGATCCGGTTGACCAGGTCCGGCTCGGCCAGCAACGCCCGCGCCATGGCGACGAACTCGAAGCCCTCGGCCATCGCCAGGTCCATCGACGCCCGGTCGGTGATGCCGCCGAGCAAGATGAGCGGCATCGTCAGTTCCGCGCGGAACCGTCGGGCGTCGCGCAGCAGATAGGCGTCGCGGTAGGGATATTCACGCAGGAACTTGTGACCCGTCATCCGGATGCCCCAGCGCAGCGGCGGTTTGAACGCGCTGGCGAACTCCTTGACCGGCGCCTCCCCGCGGAACAGATACATCGGGTTGACCAGCGAGCTACCGGCGGTCAACTCGATGGCGTCCAGCCCGCCGTCGTCTTGCAGCCACTTGGCGGTGATCAGCGCTTCGCCGACGGTGATCCCGCCGCGCACGCCATCGGCCATGTTCAGCTTGGCGGTCACCGCGATCTGAGTGGCCCCAGCCTGGTCGACAGCCCGGCGCACAGCCATCACCAGGCCGCGGGCGACCTTGGCCCGGTTCTCCAGCGAGCCGCCGAACTCATCGGTGCGGCGGTTGATCAGCGGGCTCAGGAACGCACTGGCCAGATAGTTGTGGCCGAGATGCACTTCGACGGCGTCGAACCCGGAGTCGACGGCCAGTCGGGCGGCGTTGGCATGGGCGGCGAGCACGTCGTCGATGTCGTCGCGGGTGGCTTGTTTGGCGAACCGCATGCCGATCGGGTTGAAAAACCGCACCGGTGCGAGCGCGGTGGCCCTGTTCGAGCGGGCGTCGGCGACCGGGCCGGCGTGACCGATCTGCGCGCTCACCGCCGCGCCCTCGGCGTGCACTGTCTCGGTGAGCCGGCGCAGCCCCGCGACCGCCTCGGGGCGCATCCAGATCTGGTCACCGGAGGTGCGACCGCCGGGGGAGACCGCGCAGTACGCGACCGTCGTCATCGCGACCCCGCCCGCGGCCGGCAGCCGGTGGTATTCGATCAGGTCGTCGGTGACCAGGGCCTCTGGTGTGCGGGCTTCGAAGGTCGCTGCCTTGATGACGCGGTTACGCAGCGTCAGCGGCCCCAATCTGGCCGGTGCGAACACGTCCCGGGCGGCGACCATACCCGGGAGCTTAATGCCGATCGCAAGCGCGGCGGAGCCGGGCGCAGCGGGTCGGCATGGTCGGTGTAGTGCCGATCGCAAGCGCGGCGGAGCCGGGCGCAGCGGGTCGGCATGGTCGGTGTAGTGCCGATCGCAAGCGCGGCGGAGCCGGGCGCAGCGGGTCGGCATGGTCGGTGTAGTGCCGATCGCAGGCGCGGCGGAGCCGGGCGCGGCGGGTCGGCATGATCGGTGTCATGCGCAAGCGTGCGAAACTTTAGCCGTGCCTGCAATCACTTTGGACGGCAAAGCCACCCGCGACGAGATCTTCGTCGACATCAAGAATCGGGTGGCCGCTCTGACCGCATCGGGCCGCACGCCCGGGCTGGGCACGATCCTGGTCGGCGACGACCCCGGCTCCCAGGCCTACGTCCGCGGAAAGCACGCCGACTGCGCCAAGGTGGGCATCACGTCGATTCGCCGGGACCTGCCCGCCGACATCAGCACCGCCAAGCTGAACGAAACCATCGACGAACTCAACGCCAACCCGGAGTGCACCGGCTACATCGTGCAGTTGCCACTACCCAGACACCTCGACGAAAACGCCGCGCTTGAGCGCGTCGACCCGGTCAAGGACGCCGACGGGCTACACCCCACCAACCTGGGCCGGTTGGTGCTCAACAACCCAGCGCCGCTGCCATGCACGCCGCGCGGCATTGTGCACCTGCTGCGGCGCTACGGCGTTGAAATCGCCGGCGCGCATGTCGTCGTCATCGGCCGCGGTGTCACGGTGGGTCGCCCGCTGGGGCTGCTGCTGACTCGCCGCTCGGAGAACGCCACGGTGACGTTGTGCCACACCGGCACCCGCGACCTACCAGCGCTGACCCGGCAGGCGGACATCATCGTGGCCGGCGTCGGTGTGCCGCACCTGCTCACCGCCGACATGGTGCGACCGGGTGCGGCGGTGGTCGACGTCGGCGTCAGCCGCACCGAGGCCGGATTGGTCGGGGACGTGCATCCGCGCGTGTGGGACGTGGCCGGGTACGTCTCGCCGAACCCGGGCGGCGTCGGCCCCCTTACCCGGGCTTTCCTGCTGACCAACGTTGTGGAACTGGCCGAGGCCCAGCTCGGAGCGCACGGGTGAAGATCCGGGAGACGACCCGTCGGGTCTTCGCCGCGCAGTGGCCGGTGGTGCTGGTCGTCGTCGTCTTCGTGGTGGCGTTCGCGTTGGCGGCGGCCAATTTCTGGCGTCGCGGCGCACTGATGATCGGGATCGGCGTCTCGGTGGCCGCGGTGCTGCGGTTGGTGTTGTCCGACGAGCGCGCCGGGCTTCTGGTGGTGCGCAGCAAGGGCAGCGATTTTTTGGCGACGGCTACCGTCGCGGCCACCATGTTCTACATCGCGTGGACGATCGACCCCTTGGGAACCAAGTAGCCGCGGAGCAGGTCAGCTGAACGAGTAGTCGGCCAACGGAAACTGCAGCTGTTCGCGCACCGCGTTGCGGGTGGAGGTGGGGCGCAGCAGCGTCGCTTCACCGCGTTGGTCGAAGTAGTAGGAGTTCGCCGTCGCGCAATCACCGGCGTAGAACACCGTCTTCTGCAGATGCTCATTCATCCGGCCCAGGAAGCGGGCGTTGGCGTCTTCGGTGACCTCGAACGTCGCTGCGCCCCGGCGTCGTAACTCACCGAACAGCCGGTCCATGTGGCGCATCTGGTATTCCATCGTGTTGAAGAAGGACAGTCCGGAGAAGGCGAATGGGCTGGCCAGGCTGAGGTAGTTGGGGAACTGCGGGATTGAGACCCCTTCGTAAGCCTGAAACCCGTTGTCTCGCCACCACTTTCCAAGGTTGCGTCCCTCCCGGCCGATCACCTCGATGGCGGGGAAGTTGGCTTCCCACAGATCGAAACCGGTGGCCAGCACCAACGTGTCGATGGTGGTCTTGTGCCCGTCGGTGGTGACGATGCCGTCCGGCTCGACCCGCTCGATGCTGTTGGTCTCCAAATGCACGTGCGCCTTGGTGAACGCGCGATAGTAGGAATTGGACCAGGTGGGCCGCTTGCAGCCGAAATCGTAATCGGGGGTGAGCTTTTCGCGCAACTCCTTATCGCGCACCGCGATGAAGCGGCCGATCTTGGCGAAGTCGGCCGCGGCGATGTTCAGCCGCCGGAAGCCGCGGTAGTGCAAGACAGCGGTCACCATCCCGAGCTCGAAGGCAGTGTCGGTGACAAAGCGGAACGCGCGGTGCACCAGCGGTAATCGGGTGAACAACCAGCGCAGCCAGTCCGGAATAGCGAAGTCCATCTTGGGCACCACGTAGATCGGTGTGCGCTGGTACACGGTCAGCTCGGCGACCTGCTTGGCCAGCTCCGGCACCAGCTGCACCGCCGTGGCACCGGTGCCGATCACTGCGACGCGGCGTCCCGCGGGGTCGTAGTCGTCGTCCCAGGCCGTGGTGTGGATGACCTTGCCGTCGAAGCTCGTGATCCCGGGGATGTCCGGAGCGTGCGGCTGCGAAAGAAATCCGGTCGCGGTGATCAGGAACCGTGCGCTCACCGTTTCCCCGCCGCTGTTGCCCGCCAGCGCCAGCCGCCACACCTTCGCGTCCTCGTCCCAGCGGGCACCTTCGACCGTCGTGTTGAACCGCATGTAGCGGCGGACATGGTACTTGTCGGCCACCCGTTCGGCGTACTGCTTGAGTTCCGCACCGGGTGCGAACAACCGCGACCAGCCGGGGTTGGGCTCGAACCAGTACGAGTAGGTGGTCGACGGGATGTCGACGGCCAGGCCGGGGTAACGGTTGACGTGCCACGTGCCGCCCAGATCGTCCTCCCGCTCGAGGATGACGAAATCGTCGAATCCGAGCCGTTTGAGCTGGATGGCCGCACCGATGCCGCCGAAGCCCGCCCCGACGATGACGACGTCGAAATGCTCCGAAGTCATGGAGTAACCGTACCTTACTGAGCAGTAGCTGCTAGTTGGTAAATGTCGCCCGCACACAGACGGTGATGTAAGGCAGGGCAAGGCCTTCGGTGTTCGCCAGCGCCGGGTGGGTGGCCAGCAGTGCGCGGACTTGGTCGAGGGTTTTGGTGCGCACTTCGGTCGGCGAAGTGATGCAGTAGCTCCGGGAGGCCACCAGGTCGATCAGCGCCTGCGGCGTCAGATAGCTGGTCCACTCGACTTGGTGACGCTCCAGCCCGGTGAACGGCTCAGGCAGCGTCACCTTGTTGCGCACCGGGTCGTCGTCGCGGCCGATGATGCGACCCAGTTCCCGCACCCAGCCAAGCCGCTCGTCGCGGGTGTTCCACACCAGGCCAAGCCGGCCGCCGGGCCGCAGCACCCGGGCCACCTCCGGAAGCGCCCGCTCCGGGTTGAACCAGTGCCAGGCCTGCGCGACCAGCACCGTGTCGACGCTGTCGTCGTCCAACGGGATCTCTTCGGCAGTGCCCAGCAAAGCCGGCGTGTCCGGCAGCGAGTGCCGCAGGACTTCCAGCATTTCGGCCAACGGATCCACCGCGACCACATCGAGCCCGCGCTCCACCAGCCGGGTGGTCAGCTTGCCGGTTCCGGCGCCGAGGTCGAGCACATCGCGGGCGCCGCTCGGCAGCAACCAGTCGATGGCCTCCGGTGGGTAGGACGGCCGGCCACGCTCGTATGCAGCTGCTTGTGGTCCGAAGGACAGCGAACGGGCGTGTCGGGGGCCGCTCACCGGGGATTTTCACCTCCGGCCATTGCGAGGGTCTGCCGCACCAAAGTGCCCACGGCTTGGGTCTCCAACAGGAAGCCGTCATGCCCGTAAATCGAGTCGACCACCTGCAGCCTGCTGCAGCCGGGCAGCAAGTTGGCGAGTTCTTGTTGCAGCCGCAGCGGATAAAGCCGATCGGAGGTGATGCCGGCGACCACCACCGGCACCGGGCACCGGCGCAACGCGGCAGCCACCCCACCGCGGCCGCGGCCGACGTCGTGTCGCGACAGCGCCTCGGTCAACACCACGTAGCTTCCGGCGTCGAACCGGGACACCAGCTTGGCGCCCTGGTGCTCCAGGTAGCTCTGCACCGCGTAACGGCCGCCTGATGTCGGGTCTACTGGGTCTTCCGCACCCTGCGCCCTGTTGGCGAACCTGGTGTCCAGCTCGATCTCGCCGCGGTAGGTCAGGTGCGCGACGCGACGGGCGATGTCCAGCCCAGCGTCAGGTGCGCGCCCGCTGCCATAGTAGTCACCGCCTTGCCAGTCCGGGTCCGCCTTGATCGCCGCGACCTGCGTGGATTGGGTGCCGATCTGGTCGGCGGTGGCGCGTGCGCCCACGGCGAGCAACAGCGCCGCACCCACCTGGTCGGGGTGGCTGACCACCCATTCCAGCGCGCGGGCGCCGCCCATCGACCCGCCCACCACGGCGGCCACGTCGGTGATGCCGAGGGCGGCGAGGGCGGCGACGTCCGCCTCCACCTGGTCCCGGACGGTGATCAGCGGGAACTTCGCGCCCAGCGCTCTTCCGTCGCGGCCCGGCGAGCTCGGTCCGGTTGACCCGCGGCAGCCGCCGAGCACGTTGGTCGCCACCGCACACCAGCGGGTGGTGTCGATCGGTGCGCCCGGCCCGGCCACGCCGTCCCACCAGCCCGACGTCGGGTGAGCAGGACCAGCCGGTCCGGTGACGTGCGAGTCGCCGGTCAGCGCATGCAGGATGACCACGACGTTGTCGCGCGCCGGCGACAACTCGCCCCAGCGCTGTACCGCGATGGCGACGTCGTCCAGCACCGCACCGCTTTCCAGCTTCAGCGAACCGATGTCGACGACGCCGACCTCGCCTTCGGCCGGCAGCGTCTGCGTGGGCACGTCAGAAATGGTCACGTCGCCCCTTTAGAACGCAGCCACGGCTTGCGGGTCGCTGTGCGGTTCGCCACCCTCGGCGTGCGCCGCGCCGGCCCCGCCGAACTCAGCGGCGGCGGCGAAGCCCAACTCCAAATCGGCCAGGATGTCGTCGATGCCTTCCAGGCCGACTGCCAACCGCACGAGCCCTGGACTGACACCGGTCGTCATCTGCTCCGCAGGGGTCAGCTGAGCGTGCGTGGTCGACGCCGGATGAATGACCAGCGAACGCACATCGCCGATATTGGCGACATGGCTGTGCAGCTTGAGCGCGTTGACGAAGGCCTTGCCGGCCTCCACCCCGCCGGCGAGTTCGAAAGCCAGCACCGCGCCGGTTCCCTTCGGCGCCAGCTTCTTCCCGAGCTCGTGCCACGGCGAACCGGGCAAGCCCGCGTAATTCACCGATAGGACGTCCCCGCGTGCGGCGAGGAACTCGGCGACCCGCTGAGCGTTGGCCACATGTCGCTCGACGCGCAAACTCAGCGTTTCCAGGCCCTGGGCTACCAAAAACGCGTTGAAGGGCGCGGCCGCCGAGCCGTAGTCCCGCAGCAGCTGCACCCGCGCCTTGGTGATGTAGGCGGGCGGCCCCAATTCGGCGTAGACCACGCCGTGGTAGCTCGGGTCGGGAGTGGTGAAGCCGGGGAACCGGCCCTGGTTCCAGTCGAAGGCGCCGCCGTCGACGATGACACCGGCGATCGCAGAGCCGTGCCCACCCAGGTACTTGGTGGCCGAATGCACCACGATGTCGGCGCCTTGCGCCAGCGGCTGGATCAGGTACGGCGTTGCGATGGTGTTGTCGACGATCAGCGGCACTCCGCTGTCGTGCGCGACGTCGGCGACACCGGGGGTGTTCAATACGTCGATCTGCGGGTTGGAGATGGTCTCGGCGAAGAACGCCTTGGTGTTCGGCCGCACCGCCGCCCGCCACGACTCCAAGTCGTCGGGGTCATCGACGAAACTGACCTCGATACCCAGCTTGGGTAGCGAGTAGTGGAACAGGTTGTAGGTGCCGCCGTAGAGCCGCGGGCTGGACACGATGTGGTCACCGGTGGCGGCCAGGTTCAGGATCGCAAACGTCTCTGCTGCCTGCCCGGACGACAAGAACAGTGCGCCTACCCCGCCTTCCAGGGCGGCGATGCGCTGCTCGACAACGTCGGTGGTGGGGTTGCCGATTCGGGTGTAGATGTTGCCCGGTATCTCCAGCCCGAACAGCGCCGCGGCGTGGCTGGTGTCGTCGAAGGTGTAAGACGTGGTCTGGTAGATCGGCAACGCCCGCGCTTTGGTGGCCGGGTCGGGGTGCTGACCGGCGTGGATTTGTCTGGTCTCGAACGACCAGTGCGCGGTCGGATCGTTGTCGGTGTCTTGCGAGTCGTGGTCGGCGCTCATGAGACCGCCAGAACTAGGGTGCGCATCAGGTGTCCCTGTCTACTCGGGGGCCCGACACGGCGGACCCGCGCTTGCCGCGTAGCCGGTACACGGCTACTCAACCTGGTCATCACCCGGGGCACCCCACCGCGGTTGGAGGGTTGCCGGCCAGCAAGCCGGGGCTTCGCGCTGGCGCTCATGACCGAACTGCAGCCTATCGCACAGCACTGACGCCCGGCCACCGGTGACTCGGGTGCCGTGTAGGTGATCTGTGGCGACCCGCTGCGCCCGGCTTCGCCGCGCTGGCGATCGCCACGGTGATCTGTGGCGACCCGCTGCGCCCGGCTTCGCCGCGCTGGCGATCGCCACGGCGATCAAACGCATGATTGCGGGGTACTCGGGGGGCGGACTCCGACGTCGAGGCCGGGCTCAGGGCGTCAGCCCTTGATAACGTGGCAGCGACGGATACAAACATGGGGCCTTGAAAAAACGACTGAAAAAGCGACCAAGAAAACGACAAGAAACGACCGAAAACTGACGCCGGGAGAAAGACCGTGTGCGCCGAACAGCCGACCATCATCTACACGCTGACCGACGAGGCGCCGCTGCTGGCGACCTACTCCTTTCTTCCCGTCGTGCGCGCCTTCGCCGAGCCGGCCGGAATCAAAATCAAGACCAGCGACATCTCATTGGCGACACGCATCCTGGCCGAGTTCCCCGACCACTTGACCGACGAGCAGCGGGTGCCGGACAACCTGGCCGAGCTGGGCCGGCTGACGCAGCTGCCCGACACCAACATCATCAAGCTGCCGAACATCAGCGCCTCAGTGCCCCAGCTGGTGGCCGCGATCAGGGAGTTGCAGGGCAAGGGATTCAAGGTTCCGGATTTCCCACAGAGCCCGAAAACCGACGAGGAGAAGCAGATTCGGGACCGCTATGCCAAGTGCCTGGGCAGTGCGGTCAATCCTATTCTGCGACAAGGTAATTCCGATCGGCGCGCGCCGAAGGCGGTCAAGGAGTACGCCCGCAGACACCCGCACAGTATGGGCAAATGGTCAATGGCGTCGCGCACCCATGTGGCGACGATGCGACGCGGCGATTTCTATCACGGCGAGAAGTCGATGACGCTGGACCGCGCGCGCGACGTGAAGATGGTGCTCGAGACTAAGAGCGGTGAAACGCTGGTGCTCAAGCCGGAAGTGTCGCTGCTCGAAGGTGACGTCATCGATAGCATGTTCATGAGCAAAAAAGCCCTGTGCGAGTTCTACGAAGAGCAGATGCAAGACGCCTACGAGACCGGTGTGATGTTTTCGCTGCACGTCAAGGCGACGATGATGAAGGTGTCCCACCCCATCGTTTTCGGCCATGCCGTCAAGGTCTTCTACAAAAACGCGTTCGCCAAGCATCAGCAGTTGTTCGACGAGCTCGGCGTCAACGTCAACAACGGAATGGTTGATCTTTACAATAAGATCGAGGCGCTGCCGGCATCGCAGCACGACGAGATAATTCGTGACCTGCACGCCTGCCACGAGCATCGTCCAGAGCTGGCGATGGTCGATTCCGCGAAGGGGATCACCAACTTTCATTCACCCAGCGACGTCATCGTCGACGCGTCGATGCCCGCGATGATCCGAGCGGGCGGCAAGATGTATGGGGCCGACGGGCGGCAGAAGGACACCAAGGCCGTCAACCCGGAATCCACCTTCTCCCGCATCTATCAGGAAGTCATCAACTTCTGCAAGACCAACGGCCAGTTCGATCCGACGACGATGGGCACTGTGCCCAACGTCGGTCTGATGGCGCAGCAGGCCGAGGAATACGGTTCGCACGACAAGACTTTCGAGATCCCCGAGGACGGCGTGGCCAACATCGTTGACCTCGAAACCGACGAAGTGCTGTTGACGCAGAACGTGGAAACCGGTGACATCTGGCGCATGCCGATCGTCCGGGACGAGCCCATTCGGGACTGGGTCAAGCTGGCGGTCACCCGTGCGCGCCACTCCGGCATGCCGGTGCTGTTCTGGCTGGACCCGTACCGGCCGCACGAAAACGAATTGATCAAGAAGGTCAGGACCTACCTGGCCGACCACGACACGGACGGCCTCGACATCCAGATCATGTCCCAGGTGCGGTCCATGCGGTACACCCTCGAGCGCCTCGTCCGCGGCCTGGACACCATCGCCGCGACCGGCAACATCTTGCGCGACTATCTCACCGACTTGTTCCCGATCCTCGAACTGGGCACCAGCGCCAAGATGTTGTCCATCGTGCCGCTGATGGCCGGTGGCGGAATGTACGAGACCGGGGCGGGCGGCTCAGCGCCCAAACACGTGCACCAACTGGTCGAGGAGAACCATCTGCGCTGGGATTCCCTCGGTGAGTTCCTCGCGCTGGGCGCCTGTTTCGAGGACATCGGGATCAAAACCGGCAACGAGCGGGCCAAGATCTTGGGCAAGACGCTGGACGCTGCGATCGGCAAACTGCTCGACAACGACAAGAGCCCGTCGCGCAAAACCGGTGAACTCGACAACCGGGGCAGCCAGTTCTATCTCGCGCTGTACTGGTCGCAGGAATTGGCCACGCAGACCGACGACGAAGAATTGCGGAAACACTTTGCAGCGCTGGCCGACGTGTTGGGCGAGAACGAAGACGTCATCGTCGCCGAACTCAGTGAGGCGCAAGGCGAACCGGTCGACATCGGCGGCTACTACGCACCTGACCCCGAGTTGACGACCGCGGTGATGCGGCCGAGTAAGAC
>CAWFTT010000030.1:0-79197 GCA_963818785.1 uncultured Actinomycetota bacterium
AATCCGTCGTATGTTATGGCCCGAACCTCAATTTTCAATCTCTTGGATAGGACGTTTGAGTCGTGCGAGAGAGGGGGTTAGTGAAAGGCGAAGAGGTTGGCGGCTACGATTAGACCGATGGCGGTGATGACGATGCCGCCGATGATTGCTGCGGTAGGGGAAAGCGGTTTGATTTCGTTTCGATTGAGTGCGGCGTTCGCCGAGACGTAACGATACGATCCGTAGATGCCGATGGGAGCCGGCGATCGCCATCGCGGTGCCGAATGTCGTTGAGGCTTGCCGGTTTGGAACGATCACGTGTGTAAGGGCGGATATCTCTCGCACGTACAAAGAAAAGCGCGCGATCACAAATCCGAACGCGATGAACGAGAGCGCGGTTCGCACGTACGCGAGGAAAGTGCGCTCGTTCGCCAGGACGTCAGCGGCTCGCAGCCCGGGAGCATTCATGCGAGGACCCGTTCGCCGCAGAGACTAGCCTCCCGACATTAAGATAGACTAAACGAGCGCCTGGACGTACATTAACACGGACCGCCTGCCTGCTGACGTATGCTTGTATGCCTAGAGGGAGAGTATGCCGGGATTATTTCACTATCGGGCGATCGGGATATTTTCGACCTCGACGAGTGCGAGCCGGTTAACGGCCGCACACACGGCCGAGCGCTGCATCTTGGACTTCAGCGGGTTTCGCTGCGGCGATGCGACGTTTTTGAACGAACTTGTCTATACGGGCAAAGTGCGGCGAGCGCAGGGGCGCCCGCCCGCGGTCTTCGTCATTAGCCCCGCCGAAACGATGGTCAAAAAGATTCTTGAGTTGACGCATTTAGCGTCCATTTGGCCTATCTTCGAGAGCATGGTGCGGCTGTGGCGGCCATCGAAACCAGGACTGTCGTATAGTATACATTGTGGGCGGCTGTTGCGGTTCGGCATGTAATTCGTTTGGCGGAACGACCCGCGGCGGGGCTGCGTTACGGGTCTACAAGTGGATATTTCAAGCATGTCCTTTCGCATTCTCTCGATACGAGTTCAAGGCACGATTAGTCCGAGTATCAGCGCACAACTGCGCTCGGCCATCACGGGCGATTCGCCGCTCGATGCGCTCGTGATCGACTTACTTGAGGCCAGAGATCCCAAGATGTTCGTCCGCCGTTTACTTTTCGAGGCATCGGCACATGCGGCCGGTCCCGCGCTGCGGGTTATCACCAAGGTCCGGGCAATGTCGTGATCCATTCGAGCGGTGATTCGGACGCGGAGGCGCTCGAGCGTTTGCCGCGTCCATCACCAACCGTTATCGAAGGCGTCCAGTGGGACGAGATGGTGTTGCCGGTCGCCCGCACGGCAAAGTGAGTCACCGAAACGCAAGTACCAACCGATGCCTACGTAGAATGTAGAGCTGCCGGACACTCCGGCTGTCTTTTGAGGCTTACGTGGATGTAGCGGTCGGTCTTAGGAACCGTGTATCCAATCAGCGCGTCCTGGCTTTGATGAAGAAATCTACAGCCAGGGTGATACGCCTTATTGCGCCCGCGGGTTACGGAAAAACGCCGGCTGCAGAATCGTTCAGTGAAGAATTTGATTGTGTCTCGCGGTGCGACTGCGGCGAGGTTACGAGCCTAGCGGAGTTTCTCTCCAACGTCCTTGAAGCGCTGGCGCGCGGCGAGAAGGGCACGGCCTTCGTGCATGCGCGGCTGAACCTTATTACTGCCGCCGACGAACCGGCGATGCTTGCGATCTTCGAAGAAGTGTGGACACGGGCCGTCGAGCGCAGTCTGATCATGCTGGAAAATTGCGAACAACTCGTCGCGCCCGGCGAGCTGACAGACTTACTGTACCGGCTTCTCGTTTGCCGAAGCGCTCAATATGTGCAGCCGGGAAATCGGCGCGCGCATTGACTTCTCGTCAGTCGACATTGACGCGGTAACGGGCGATTTCACGAGCGGAGACCTTCTTCTTCCACAGGCGCTCGGCGTTGAACTGTTTCTTATAAAGATAGCGAGGTCGGACGCCGCCGAACGCGCCGCGCTTTTTGAAAAACTCAACGCGTCCTCGAGCGCGCGCCCGCATTTATCAAAGCGCTGTCCTTCTTGGCACGCGCGAGCGCGGATCCCGTCTACAGCGCGGGATATTTCAAACGGGCCCGCGATGTCGTGCAACATACGCAGGCGCATGGATTCAAATCCGCAATTGATTCGCGCTGCGGCAAGCCGTTTTAAAAAAAAAAAAAAAAAAAAAAAAAAAAAAAAAAAAAAAAAAAAAAAAAAAAAAAAAAAAAAAAAAAAAAAAAAAAAAAAAAAAAAAAAAAAAAAAAAAAAAAAAAAAAAAAAAAAAAAAAAAAATTAATATATCGCACGCCAGCGAATTCCCTCGACGCGGGAAGAGATTCAAGACGCCATTTGGCCGAGATAGACGAACGCGCAGCGCGACTCACTCTATAGCTTGGTATACCGGCTGCGCAAGCGCAGCGGCAACGTCGATTTGGTTCGAAGCGCCGGGAACGCATACGCCATCGCCGACGGCGTATTTGTCGATGTGTGGCACGTTGAATCGCTCGCAAACCAAATACTGCGATCCAAAGACGCCCAGCCGGACCTCATTCAAGAGGCGTACGACGCGGTGCAAAATCGGTCGTGGCCGCATCTGCTCACGCATGATTGGTTCGGTCTGGTCGACTTCCGGATCAGCGAATGCCAGCGCACCTTCGCCAAATTTTTCATTGAGCGCGCTCAACAAGAGGGCAACCACACCGAGGTCCTCGCGTACGCGGAAGCGCTAATTGCTGCCGACGAGTGCGATGAGTGGGGATACAGGGTTTTGGTGGACGCCTATTTGGCGCTGGGACAAGATCTCGATGCCGCCCGCGCATACCGCAACTACCGCACGATCCTTAAAAAAGAATTCGGCGTCGAGCCCTCGGACGAGATGCGGATGTTCGCAACCAGCAACGCGCTCTAAGACAGGTACCCGGCATTTGCAGCCGGGAGTCGCCTTCTAGGCCTTGCTTCAAACATGCCGAACAAGTGCAAAGTCCAAGCACTGCGGCCGTTCGAGTAGTTCCTTCCCCGCGGCGCTTGGATGAACGCGTAAATAGAGCCGAGTCTCCTCATGAATAACTCCGTCAAAGAGGGCATGGGTAGCCCTGATCGCCGGCAAGCGCTCCTTCGCTCGCCGACAATCCGGGTCGTTTTTATCATTGCGCCGGCCGGTTATGGAAAAACAACAGCGGCAAACAGGTTGCGCGCCGAGTACGAAAATACCGGCACGTGCGAATGCCTGGAATCGCACACGATACAGTCATTTGTGCGCAGCGTGCTCCTCGCTCTGGCGCAAGAGAACCCCGGGTCCGCACCCTTCTTCGCGGATCTGCAAACGCGACTCTCGAGCATGGATGCCGACGCGGAGTATTTGACCATTCTGGATACGGCCTGGAACAAAGCCCCACCGCGCTCACTTTTCATTTTCGAGAATGCCGAAGCGATTGCCGCGATCTCAGCGGTTTCATCCGTTTTAACGCGGCTCTTGAATACGACGCCGCAAACACGGCGCATTGTCGTCTGTTCGCGCGTTCCGTTACCCACACGAGCAAGCCGCTATCTTCCTCCACATCTGGTTGCGACGGTGACGGCGGTCGATCTTGCACTGACGCAAGCCGAAGCTCGGACGATCCTGGAGGCTGAACGCGTCGATCCGAGTCACTGGGATAAAATCCTGGGTATCGCGCGCGGCTGGCCGATCGTTTTACTCTTGCTTGCCCGGCTCTCACGCGAAGGACATCTACAGGACTCGCTTTCCGATCTAAGCGGCGTCGCGTTCGAAGACTTCTTCGTCTATTTCTTGAGTGAGGTCCTTGGCCCGATGGATGAGCCTGCGAAGCTCGTCTTGACACTCTGTGCGGCGGTGCCGGACTTTACGGTAGGGGGAGTGCGTGCGACAACGGGCATGAGCGATATTGAGATTGAGTCGATCGTACGCAAGGCGGCGCTGATTGGACGCGAAGGCGAACGCTACACGATCCACCCGCTCGTACGCGAAGTCCTTTTGCAAAACCAGCCGGACCGAGAGGCTCTGGTGTTGCGAGTCGCGCGCATCGCGCAAGAGCACGCAAACGTTCATCGCGCCGCGCAACTCTATCGCGTGGCCGGCGACTTCGACTCGGCGGCGAACGTGCTCACGGCGCTTTCCATTGCCGACTTGCAAAACTCGGAAAACATGTACGAAATGCTGCAACTCCCGCTGCCGGTGATTTGCAAATTCGCAAAATTGGCCGCTTGCTCAGCCTCACACCGGTCGGATCTGACGGTTGATGCTCTCGAGGACGTCTTTGGTCGTCTTTCCGACCAAGATGACCCGGACGTCGTCGATGCCGTCGCGGTTGCGTTCAGCATGGCTCAATATAACCGGGACGGCAACGTACGTCGAGCGAGGGAGATATTGCATAGCCCGCTCGTCGAGCGCGCCGCCTCCAAATCGGCAGCCGCGCGCGCAATGCTCGCCGGCCAAGAGCAGATCGTTGCCTTCAACTTTGGCGCTTCGGCCTCGGTCGAGGATGCACTTCTGCGCGCATACGAGCTTTCCGTCGAAGCGCGCCTGCCCGACAACAGCGCGACGCTCGCTGATAACGTTGCTTCGCTGAGGCGTTGGAAAGGCGATCGCGCGGGTTCCACTCACTGGGAAGAACTGGCGCTCGCGCATAGTCGATTGTGCGGAACTCGAATACACGCAAGAATATTGTTATGCGCGATCTTCGGCGCGTGGTTTTTGGGTGACGACGATTCGGTCACGAAGTATTACGAAGAATTGGCCGCCGCCGAGGCCCAAACGCCGAACGGCGACTATTCGTTGGTTCTTCGTGCGCTCGACCCGCAAACAATAGAGTCGGTACTGCCGTTTCTGTGGGAAACGACGCTTTGCAGGCGCGCATTGGTGATAGCCGCCGGCAAGGTCGATGGCGAACATCGCCAACGCCTGCTCGCGCAGGCCGAGGACCTGGCTTTAGGACGGGCCAGAGTTCTGGCGCTCGTCCTCATTGCGCGAGCGGCTTCCGACCCGCCTGAGCGTGCAACGATTTGCGATCGAATTCTAACGCTCATCGATCCCGTTGAGTCGCCCGACTCCACGCAGCAGTGACGGCGTACCGTGAGGGGCTGCCGTCATTTCTCGATCCGTACACCGCGTGTTTTAAAGTCAAGCCGGGACGTACACATGACCAGGCAACACCCAAAGGAATTTACATACAAGTACTGCGCGAATGCCTTCTGGTCGATGGTGAGGTTCTTGACCTAACTCCGCGCGAAGCGGCATTACTTGCGTTTTTGAGCCGGAGCCGCAGCGGATCCGCGCGCGAGGAGATCCAGGAAGCGCTCTGGCCTGATTTAGACGAGTTTCGCGCTCGGGACTCGCTCTACAGTCTGCTGCACCGGCTACGCAAGCGTTTGGACAAATCCAATATCGTCGACGGTATTGGAAATGCGTACCGCATCGCCGGCAGCGTACAGGTCGATCTTTGGGATATCGAACTTCTAAGCCAAAAGGTGCAACGCGAGACTTGGCCGGCTCACTGACGAGGTGCACCGCCACTACACGATGATTCAGCAGCGTGAATATCCGCATCTACGTCGTTTTGAGTGGTTTTCACCGATCGATTTCCGCGTGCACGAGCACGCGCGCGTGCTGACGCGCTATTTGGTAGACGATGCTTTGAATCGCGCCGACTACGAGGCGGTCGTTACATATGCAAGCCAGCTCGATTCGAGAAGATCCGTGCGATGAATGGGCGCATGAAGTCACGATCCGCGCCTACCTGGAGAGTCACAATCGCGAAAAAGCGGCGAAGGCTTATGAAACGTACAGCACCCTGCGCAAGCAGGAGATTGCCGCCGAGCCTTCGCGCCGGATGCGGGAACTCAGCTAGCACCATCAGCGCGTAGCCTACACGAATAGCGCTATAGAGAGTTGAAGCGCTTTGGCTAGGCGTAGCCGGCGGTAATGAAAAGGAAGGTCCGCAATAGTGGGCCTTCTTCGTCGGTCGCGGCATAAGAATAGTGCGACCGTTCGCTTCGCCGAAATGTTTGAGGACGAACGAAAAGATTCCGGCCTCGCTGGACGCGCAAGGCATGTCGGATCGGGCAGTTGTGGCTGACTGGCTCCAACTGAGGCGGTAAGGAAACATACGCAAACGGTTGTAAGAATCGCATGCTTCATGGAAAAATCTCCGTTTGGTGGAGCGGTCAGTATGAAACGTTCCGTCTTGCCTTTTGCCATCCTTGCTCGCGCTGGTTACAGCGCCCCGCGCAAGCGGTAAATTGCCGCGGAGTCTTGCGCCGGATGCGGGAACTGGCTAGCACCGTCAGCGCGTGGCCGTCGATCCTGATTTTCAAAACGTCACGGTGGACCGACATGCAGTCGCGAAACGGTCGATACGGAATAGCCGGCGTGCTTTTATTATGGAAATCTGAATTCCGCAACTAATAAATGCCTACAGATCGCGTACCGGCATGGGCATTCCTTCACAATTATCACTTTTTATTGAAAGAGGCTATTCATGTTTACACTTGTTGCAATTTCGATCGTCATTGCTAAGGCCACCGTCGGAGGCATTATCGCGATGTCTACATTTGGTGGATTGAGCGGAAAATAAGCAGGGGCGCTCATGTAACGTACAATACAAACATGTAGTTGCTCATGAACACAGGGGCGGAGTGCGGCTCTTTGTCGCACCCTTCCCCTTTTACAACATGCTTGGAGGGTGCGCTGGAAACACAACAGATTACCCGATTGATCTTCAAGCCGCAGCCGTTTGAACACGCCATTTCGGCGTTCATCGCAGCGCGCAATAAAGAGTGCCTGAGCGCCCTGCATCACCATACATCTATAGAAGCTGCAACTCTTAGAACACGAGCACTATTGCGGTTACGTCGACTAGATGATGCCGCAGAGCGATTCGAGCGGCGCGTGCGCTTTGCAAAAGCTCTGAGGACCTGGCGCAGTACCACATGCTTCTTGCGACCGTGCTCGATCGTAAGGATGACTCCGAGGCTGCGGATGATGCGTTCCTCAATGCTCGCGCAATTGCTTACAGCATTCCGTCGGTAGCGCTTCACGCTGAATTGTCTTACTACCAAGTCCATTCGGCCTGGCGATGCCATGATCTGGAGCAAGCCGAGCAGATTGCGCTCGACGCCCTCAACGAAGTCCCAAAATCGTATGATCAGCCTCATTCGTATCCACGCGAAGTCTGGAATGCGCTCTTATATGAAGCACTTATCCGCAATTCAGTCCGTACGAGAGCAATACCAGAGTCAAGCGAGTTTCTTGAAACTTGGGCTCGATGACTCGCGTGGTTACCGGCACCGCATGTCTGGGTCGAAGCCGGTTTACTCAATAACTTGTCATCTTTGGTGTCTGAGCAGCGCATACCCGATATTGCGCACATTATGCGCTCGCGTGCAGAAGCGTTGACATGGACACCGGAGCTGGCCGAATGGGCCTACAATGTCTATCGCGCATTAGGCTGGAACGAAGCGCTCGATGGCAACTATATCGGCGCCTTCAGCGATATGCGAGAGGCGCACAATCTGGCACCAACTCTTCCTTGGCGCATCGAAGCCATACTTGACCGGGCCTACCTCTTTGGTGAAATCGGCGAAAGCGTGGCGGCACATGAACGCTTTAATGAAGCCGACCAACTATGCAAACAGATTGACTGGGCCCGTTCGAGCGAGGAACGGCGCGTGTTGCTTTGGGCCGCAGAGATTGGTGCTCAATTGAACCCTGCGCGCGCCTCGTCGCTTATCGCGCGGTACAAGGCCATACGCCGACCGATAGACGCCACACTGGTCGCAGGTAAGAATAGTCGGCGCTGGCGAGCACACGAGCACGATGCTTTTGGCGCGGTTGGCGGCGGCGAATGGTACGCCCGGCATTGCGCTCACGCATTTTCGTACGGCGCTGGCAACATGGGATGCATTGGACTTTAAATGGCGCGCGGCAAAGTCCGCGGCCGCGATTGCGCGCATCACCAACCGGACCGAAGATGTAGCCGGCGCGAGGCGTCGCGCGGAACCGTTTGCCCGTTCTTGGCTTGCTCAGACTACGGAAGTTGCTGACCTGGGGGTTGCCGGATAGCGGAGGCCACATATCGTCAGGACGTTATTAGACTCCTCGCATAGGATGGTGAAAAGTTAACTTGGCGAGGTATGTGCTATTTCTGGAACTTCTCGTAAGCGCTCTGCACCAAAGGCCCCTCCGATGACGCCATGTGCTCAATGCGGAAAAAGCCCGGCGAAATTTACGCTTGAAAGCCAGAACCTATGCGCAGAAGACTTTGCACAGGCTAGCGACTGGGAAAATACGCTCGCGGCCGCTAAAGGAATCGTCGCATCGTTCGTCCCTCCGGACCTAACCTATACGCTGCGAGATCGCAGCAATATCGACCGCAAAGGGCGATACATGTTGATGGGGCCGCGCACCCTTCTGATGGCCGACTCGCTCGACGAGCTCATCGTTTGCGCCGAGCAATGGATTATTCGCGCCGTGCCGGACCCAGTACGCGAAGAGTAACGCGAGGGCCTAGTATCTCATCTTAGCCGTGTCGTGCGTTTGGCAGAATCGGCTATACGGCTGCGCCTATGTCAACTGCAGCCTTCGGCGGCTCCAAAAGCGCTGCGTTCCAGTCGGTTTGACGTTGAAATGCTTTGCGGCAGGAACGCGTTGCCTACGCAAGCCGAGGACCGCGCAGGGTTTTCACACTGCTGCTGCACGACCAAAGTCGAGACACGTGCTGCCGTGACAACAGTTACGGTCGGCCGAGCTATCGGGGCATCGGAAAGCCAAGCGTTACAAAGGTCTCGTCAACTAATATTGCGATGCTCCGAGTAATAATGCGCTACGTCCATCCAACCACGTTGCGCTTCGCATTATGTGCCGGGTATCGTCCATTTTGTGGTCTAGACACTCAATACGGTACTTTGTTCAACCACGCCGTATGAAGTTCTTAACGCGCCGGCGTGCAACACGGTTTACCTCCGAGTGATATTCAGCACGGTGCTTTTGCAGCGCCAGGCGGATGTTTCAATCGTCCGCGGCCGCGGATACCGCACGACTTAATTCGGTCGCCCGACTTTACCTCGCCAGCGCAATGTCGTGCAAGACTGCATGGGGTACCGGTTCGTGTGCATACCAGTGGATCGTAAGGTATTGTCAGCGTTCTGTTAGATGTCGCGGTTAGAATAACGGTATGCAGCCTCAAGCCGTCCCCCAACCTCAACCAGCGCCTCCGCAACGACGTCGATTCGTCGCGCACCAAGCACGCTTTGCTTTCGTGATGGGCTCCTTAATGCTCCTGACAGCTTTGCTACCTATTTTCACGTTCCCACCCGAAGGCGCGGCAATCGGCGCCGGGGTTATGGCATTCCTGTCCGCCATCATATTAGGCACGGGTTTTCACAGGCTGCGCCGCGACAGATTGTTTCATCAGATTCACAACCCACCTCACTTCGCTCAGGTTCCCAATGGCGGGCAGCAACAGCAGCAGGCCTTGGCGCTGCAACCCGCGGGCCACGTATTGGAGACGGGCTTAGAGGGCGTCGCGAATACTCGCGAGCAGGAGCGCGAAATGGAGGGCTGGCGAAGGATCCTTCGCTACGTAACTCCACAAATTCAAGCCGCTCGCAATGATGCTACTTCTCTAGAAAGAATCGGTCGGGAGCCCCAGGCCCAAGAACTACGCCACGCCCTCGATCTTCTCTCTGGAGCATTGCAAACCGCGGATGCGGCTCGTATCAAGGATGCGCAAACACTGCTCGCGGAAAAAGTAACAGCATATGAGCGCACGGTCTCCCGAGCGCTTGACGCCAGTCTACGTAGCCAACTGATTGATCTGCTTTACGCGTTGCGGCAATGGACCGGCACGCCGGTCGAAGCGATGTTGAGCCTGCAAACAGCGCTTCTTCCAAGAATAGCGTACGCGCGTAGGGATCAACAACAACCGCTCCGTGACAAATCCACGCGGAATCACACAATTGAACGAGCGGGACACTCACTTTAACGGTCTCCCGTTCTTAGCCCTCATCGGAGTGAAGGCGGAGCGCCAGACTCCGCCCTTGCCTTGGACGTGGCAATCAGTCGTCGAAAGTCTCGGTTATTATAGGGAATGTCGGCTAACATGAGTTTGAAAATCGAAGCCGCATAGGTGCTAATTGATGTACCGCATACTGGATAACTGCAATTGGAGAGATAAATGGACGAAGTACAAGTCGAGCAGTCGAGCTATCAGATGCCGCCGCAGGAGGGGTTTACCGTCGCTCACTTTCTCACAGTGGCCGACATCGAGCGATCAGTCGCATTCTACGAAACGGTCTTCGGCGGAAGAATTGTGAGCAGCGACGCGAATGGCGCACCGCCGTACATCATAGAAGTCGGGCAAAGCAAACCTGGCTTCAGGTATGGCTAATTAGATGCCGTAAAACTTAAGCTGCGGCCAAAGATCCGTGAGCGGCGGATGCATGCCGCGGCAAACGACGATGGGGCGGTTGTGCTCGCGCGGCATGACGTAGGGCGATTCGCCGTAGCGAGCTGCGACGTGCAGCGAATCGCACCAACGCGACCACACGGCCGGGTCAACGTTGACCGCGACGACGACCGATCCGTCGTAACCGCGCGGCCCCCATAGATAATATTGGTTGTTGCCGCTGAGCGTGGGCGGCAACCCCGAGCCAAATACATCGATCGCGGCCGCTTCGCCGTACGTCGATGCGAAAATCGCGGCTCTCGCGCGATCGCTAGGCGGCAATGAAGCCCAAACGTTTTCGACGGTCGCAGCCAGTTCGCGCCAACCGAACTCGTACGAAAACACCTGAGTTAACGGCGCACCGACTGATGCCTTTTCGACGGGGCGGAGTTTGATCGGCATGCGATCCACAGTCGTTTTCAGCATGGCCGGTGAATAGATCGGCAGCACCAACGGCAGCGCGAGAGCACCGTCGGCGGCCGCGAGCACGCTCCAAAGGACGACCAGCACGCGCGGCAGCACCGTGCACGCGGCGGCTCCGAGCGCGAACATCGCGGGGTAAGCGCCCGCGAGATAGTAGTTCTTGCCATGCGTCAGAAAAACGAGAAGCGCCGATGCGACAAACGCGATAGCGAGGAAACGAAAGCGCGCGAGTCTCGGCGATATAAAAGGTGCGACGATGCCCGTTACCCATAGCGGTGCGAGCAAGAAGTTGTTCGAGAAGATCTGGTCGATCGTGAAGACGAGCGGAGTGCCGGTGAAGTTGTCGGCATTGTCGTTGTGAATGACTTCCAAAAAGGGCAGCCCATGCGCGAGCTGCCATACCACGTTGGGAAGGGCAATGAGCACCCCAATCGCGATCCCGACGCCGAGGGCTGTCGATCGCAGCGACGTCCGCGCAGGGGTCGTCAAGAGCCCGAGCGCGAGCGCGACGATCCAGATGGTCACGCCGTAACGCGCCTCGAACGTTAGGCCCGCAAGGACGCCGGCCCACCACCACATCCGTGGTTCGGTTCTCACGACGGCCCGCGTGATGCAATACGCGATCGCGGTCCATGCCAAGGGTTCGAGGGTCGAGGTGGTGAGTGTGGCGGTCACCGCCGTGAGCATCGGGGATGCGGCGGCGGCAACCGCGGCCAGCCACGCGCCGCGAGTGGTAGCACCTAGAAGCTGGGCAAACGCAACCGTTAGCGGCACAAGCGCGATGGCGGCGAGGACGGCCGGCACCCGGAGGAGCCAGACGTGCGTTCCTCCGATCTGCGTCAACGCGGAAAGCAGCGGAATCAGCGGCGGCTGATCGACGTAGCCGAGCGCCGGATGGCGGCCGCAGGCGATGAAGTAGAGTTCGTTGATGAACAGATCATACCGGCCGGCCGTCGCTAGATGGATGACGGCAACGACTGCAGCGACAATGCCGGCGGCCCAGAGTGCACCGCGCTCAATGGCAGGGATACTACGAACGTTTGATGTGCGCATTAGCAGCCTCGCTTAACGGCGCGTGCCGCGACGAATTGCATGAGGACGCCGCGGCGCCGGCGCGGGTTGGAACGTGAGCGACCGCAACCAGACCTCGACCGCGCTATTGACGCGTTCATGATCTTCCGTCGCGCACAGATCGAGCAGAAAGCCGCGGAAACCGGCGAGCACCATAGTGGCTTGGATCCGCGCATTGCGCTTTGTTGCACCGGACCGCTCGAGCGCCACTCCGATGAAATCGAGCCAGCGTTCGATCGTCCCCGGGAAGAAATCCGGAAAGCGCTCGCGGTCTTGGAGCGCAAGGCCGTACACTTCGAAGAAAAGTCGAAAGAGTGGGATGTTTTCTTTGGCTGCCACCGCATCCCAGATGTCGCGACACACGTCGTGCGGCGTCGTGCCCTTCTGCGAGCGGATCGTTTCGAAGAGTGCACGCTGGCGATCACCCGCGCGGCGAAGTACGGCAACGGTCAATTCTTCCTTAGACGTGAAGTGATACATGAGCGCGGCAGCGCTCACGCCGACGCGTTTCGCAAGCGGGCGTAACGAGAGCGAGCCGATCCCGTGTACAAGCACGTCCTCGAGGACGCGATCGATCAACTGCGAGCGATTCGCCTCGTCGGCAGGTCGCGGCACGGCTTCAGATTAGCATAACCTGAACGATCGTTCAAGGTATCCGAATTATCAAGGCAAGAGGCCACGGATTCCATGCGTGTTACTACGCGGTCTCTTGCCGTGGATTGCGTTACTTCCTTAGGCCACAGCCGCAACGACCGCAATCACAACCCCGATGACCGTTCCGGCGACCTTCGCAGCGTTCACCAGTGAGTCGACCGCGGACGCGCCGTCCCAATTGGCGTTAGCCGTCCAACTGTACGTCCATGACTGACACAAATCGCTCCAGTTTGCGGCGATTTGATCGTTTGATCCGTCTTGTGTCCACGAAAAATCGCGCGAACCTGCATCTTCGGTCCCGTACGTGTTTCCTTGAACGTCAAACGTATAGCCGCGACCCGAAGCGTCGGTAAATAGCCACGCAAGCTCAACCTTGTAGCTGGGCCATCCGGAATCGTGAAAGTGGCCGCTGAAATCGTAGTTGCCGTTTTGATACAGCGTTAACGATCCGGTGCCGCCCACCGGAACACCGTTATCGAAGGCGATGTACCCGGTCTGGAACGGTCCGAGCTGTGAGGGCAGCTGGGGGGCCGGCGGTGGGGTTTTCGGAGTAAAATGAGCGACGTCGGCAGGGTTTACCAGAGAGCCCACGGTGCGTTTGTAATACGGATGCATCATTTCGACGCTTTCTCCCGAAAGCGTCCGCACGCTGGCCGCGCCCGATTTCGACGCCGCCGACGAAACTTGGCGTTGGGCGTCGGCGATGATCGGACCGGCCGATGAATCTTGCGCCTTTGACACTTGTGTTTCCCGTCGCTGCGGGTCAATCACTTCGTTTTGTTTCATGTGTCCTCGTTTTTAGTAACGCTGGCGTTGCACATTCACCTTACTAGTAGACCGTACGCCCAACGTACCGGACGAAGCCCCGGTCATGGCGCCGCATGCGGTCGGGCTGCGCGCTCAAGTAGCGCGGGCACGCCAAGCGTACTCATTTGCTCGGGCCGCCTCATCGAGCGCTTCCTTGCTGAATGCCATGGGGCAATATTTCGGCCCCTCCTCCGGCCCTTGCGTGGTCTGATATGCGGGCGTTATCACATGTTAGCGCCGGGCCAGCGCCCGGGTTATTGCGTGCGTGGTGCATTTGATGCTATGCTGTGTAGCAAATGACACAGGCGGCGAAGATTGCGGAGATGCTGGGCGGCATAAGCGGTGCTGCGGCACCAGGTGGTGCGGGAGGCGGACCTAGAGCAGGTCATCCGCGCCGGCGTGCCGGCCGAAGCGCTGCGCGTCCTGTCCGCTTGCACGGCTACCAACCTCACCGAAATTCAGCAGGTCGCAAGCATCGACCGCTCCACGTTCGCGCGCCGCGTGCGCAACCATTCGAAACTCAAGACCGACGAGTCGGACCGCGTCGTGCGCTTCGCACGGGTAGCAGCCCAGGCCATCGACGCGCTCGGCCAGGACGACGCGCTGGTTTGGCTGCACGAGTCCGAATCGCGCGCTTGGCGGTCGTACGCCGTTCGATCTGCTCGACACTGACATCGGCTCCAGGCAGGTCGAGCAAGTTATCGGGCGGATTGAGCATGGAGTCTTCAGCTGAGTTGCGGGTCTACCGCATCTACGCCGCGCAAGCATCACGATACGGCCTTTACCGGCGAAGGCGCCCGAAAATACGGCGGACGGTGGAATTCGCCAGGCGTACCGGTCGTCTACGTCGCGACATCCTTCGCCCTGGGCCTGCTTGAGGTGATGGCCAATGCGATGGGCTCGCGGATCCCGCCGGGAATGGTGTATTGCACGTGGATATCCCCGACGACGTTGCGCTTGAGACGCTCGATATCGCGACCCTCCCCCACAATTGGCACGAATCGCCAGCGCCGCCACGGCTGCAGGCGGCCGGTGATGTCTGGATTAACCGAAGCGATACCGTGGGGCTCGTCGTGCCTAGCGCGATCGCGCGCATCGAGCGGAACGTGCTGCTAAACCCGGCGCACCCGGACTTCGCGCGCTTGCTGGTCGCAGACCCAATGGATATTCCGGTCGACGGCCGTCTGGCTGCGCCGCCGCGGCGCAAGAAACCGCGCTAAATCGAATTTGAGGAGGCAAGTATACCTCAGGATGACACGGGCGGAGGCGTTGCGATAGTTCGGGAGTGGCGCACGTGCAGGCAACGGCGATAAAAGTACGCGGTGCAATAGTACTTCACATCGGCGCGAAGCGCTGGAAGTCTGCGGAGGGCTCGTGCACCGATCTCCCGTTACAAGTGAGCTTGGTAGGTTCTGTACGCCCGTGCGGCTTCGTTGTGTTCGCCTTTGGCTCGATACGCACGAATCAGTATCTCGTATGCAAACTCATCGCAGGAGTCTTGTGCGATCAACGCGTTTGCGTAGACGATAGCCGTGTCAAAATCACTCGTGCTCATCGCGTTTTCGATAAGGCTGCCGGCTCAAGATGCGCAGACACTCTCGAATTTGAAAATCGATCGCCGAGAACCAATCGTAACCGAGCAGGTGCGGATACGAGCGCTTCGCGATCTTGGAAAACGCTTCGTGAATCTCGGCCGCCGGCGTTGCGGGATCGCGCAGTACCCGCTGCGCCAGCAGTTCATAGTCCCAAATATCGACCGCGACGTGCGGGGCAAAGCGATAGGCGTTCCCGAGGTTTTCTACCAGTTCGAATGTTTTCGTACGCTTGCGCAACCGGTACAAGCAGTTGTAGAGTGCATCGCGCGCTGCACGCTCGTCCAGATCGGGCCACAGCGCGTCCTGAATCTCCTCGCGCGAGACACCCCTGCGGTAACGGCTCAGAAATGCAAGGAAGGCTGCATTGCGCGGTGTGATCCGGATCGGTTCGTCCTCGATCGTGATGTGTTCCGTGAGAATCTGCACGTGGATGCCTGCGTGAAAATGAGTCGGTCGTTACCGCAGGTTGCGATTCGAAATGTGCCAGATACGGATCCAGGAACGACGGCTCTCGCCGTTGATAGGCCAGAACGGCGGCGTGCAATTCAGGCAGTTCGGCCGGGTTGATTTTGGAGAGCGCCTTTGCGATCCATGTCTCTCGCGCCTCCGGCTCCATGACCGTGTGGATCAGAGCGGTATATACCGTACCATGGGCGGGATACCCTGAGACCTCGATGCATTCGTCTATTTTTTGCAGGAGTCGTTTGCGTTTGACGCCGTTTTCGGTCAGCGAAATCGCCATCTCTAACGCGAACCGATCCGGCACGCGATGAAAGAGCGGAAGCGCATCCAGGACCGTGCCGGGATCGAGGGCGAGCAAAAGCGAGGAGCACATCGCTTGGCCCGATGCAGCACCTTGTTCGAGTTCTCGGCGGTACTGCTCGACCCGTCGCTGATCGTCCCAGAACCATGCCATGTGCAGCGCATGGAAAAGCCATGCGGCGTAGGCGCTCGTGGAACGGGCTCCGGATTCGTGGAGTGTCCGATCCACCCACTCCATCGAGACTTGCGCATCACCGAGGTTACCGGTAACCAAGGCGAGCAATTCCGAGAGCAAACTGCAGGTGACGCGTTGATTATCTGCGAGGGCGCCTCTTATAGTCTTCTTCCATCTCCGGAACCAGCGATTTACCGGCTCCGGTGCGAACTCTCAAATGTGCCTTGATCCAGGAAAGCATGTATCGGAGATGCGGGAGTTCACAGGCGCGCCGAACGCGCGGGTCGTCAAGGATCCGTTGCAGCCTATCATGTTGATTGTGCGACACTTCTTCGGTCGCTAGCGCGGACGCTACACACGCAACGGTTTCGGGGTCTTCATCCAAGCCCAGGCCGGCAAAGAGATCTTCGGCAAACGCAAGATCCTCCGGTGCGGTCTGTTTGAGTAGGAACACGATTGCGAGTTTTGGATGTGCTCGCATCGCGCTCTGCGGAATAGCAAGCAGTTCAAAAACGGCCGCGCCCGACTGAAGTTCCGAAATCGAGAGTTGCGAGAGCGACCGCGCCGCGGCATCGATCTCACCGGCTAAGCGATAAAGCCCAGCCGCGCGGACGTACTGCTCGCATTTCTCCGCGTAGGCGCCTGCAAGCCGTTGCAGTTCGGGCGCGTCCGTCGACTCGCGCAGCAGCAGTTCGCGCATGACGGGGTGCACGGCGTAGACGTTCTCGTGCGCGTGGACCAGCGGAACGCGACGCAGTAATTGCACCGTATCGCTCGCGGGCATACCCAGAACCGCGGCAAGTTCGTCCGTGGCGGGCTGCGGAATCGCGGCGCACGCAGTCAAGGCGCGTCTTTGCGTCGTCTCGATCGGTCGCAGCACTTCATAAAGCAGGTACGCAAAGAGATCGTCGAACTCGACGCCGGACAACGTGGAAAGCGCTTCGGCCAAGGCGCCTTCGGCTGCGAGCCGAGCCATGAGCAGCAGAACGACCGGCCAGCCGCGCGCCAGATCAATGATCACGCTCGCAGTAGCGCGCGTCGACGTTGTGGCTCTGCAGCAAATCGCTCGCTTCTTGCGCGGTGAGGGCGAGGTCGTCCGCATCGATCTTCAGCAACCGGTGCGGCGGAAGATATCTGCTCGCTCGAAGCGGCAGCGGCACGCGACTGCAGACCGCAATCCGGCGCGAGAGGGGCGCGGTGTTGAGCCAGCGCGTAAGGTACGAGCTGAACACGGGGCTGGAAACGATGCTCTCGGTATTTTCGAAAATGAAGAGTGAGGGTGGTCCACTCTTCTCCCACTCGGCATTCAGCAGATTCAGGCGTTCCCCGTCGTTTTCTATCCGCGAGAGCCGAAGAAAGAGATCTTCAAAAACGCCGGTACTCCGCGGACTCTCCTTGGCAAGCGCGTCGAGCATTGCCCGTGCGAATGCTTCGCTCGAATCGATACCCAAGCAATCGAGTACGGTCGAGCGATCGTAGGCTCGGCGGATCTGATGAACGACAGTCGTCTTCCCATAACCGGCAGGCGCGACCAGTGCGACGATTTGCGCGCTCGGAGGCGTTCACGCGGGAAACGATCCGCTCTATTGCGGTGGGTCGTTCATCGAGGGCCAGCGTTGCAGCGTCCATGGTCATGCCTGCGAGCCTACGTCGCTAACGGAGATAGGCTTATGCAATTGCCGAAAAGCGACCGGTTTATCCTGCGCGGCGTACGACTTTGCAGCCCCCGCTCGAACGGGGTTTGTTAGGGAACCATACGATATATTTGTTCGTCGGTGGCGTCGACGTACCACAGGTTGTTATCGGGGCCGAGCGCGAGTAAATAGCCCGGCTGCGGACTGCTCCATTCGGTGACCTGGCCGGAGGTGGAAATGCGCGCGATTTTGTCGTTCTGCCTGTCGCAATACCACAGGCTGTTCTCGGGACCGGCCACGATAGAAGAGAAGAGTCCGCCGGCCGCCGGCAACGAGGTAATTTCCGGAGCATTGCCCGTGCTAATTTTTGCGATTGCATAACTACCGGCGATAGTTAATGGTTAGCCACATGTTTGCGTCCGGGCCCAGGGCCATTGCCGTTGCACTCGAGAGATTGCCCGAGACTGGGATTGGGCAGCGGCAGGGTCGTTTCGAACTGTCCGGTCGCACTTAGTCTACGGCTAGATTAAGCGAGCTGTCCGTGAACCAAAAATTGCCACCAGAATCAAACGCTCCCGTGGACGGAAGCATTCTGCATCTGGGCATAGGTGGCTACGACCTGGCGTGAGTCCGGGTTGGGGTTGAAGACCAGGACAGATGCGGGGCACCGGTGACCCACAGGTTTCCGCCGGGGGCTATCGCGATAGACGTCGCTGCGATTACCGGTAACGGATAGACTGAAATGTGGTGTGTATTCGGATCAACTTCGGCCAGTTCGTTTTGGTTTTCGATAAACCACAGGTCGCCGTATACCGGGTCAAAGACGATTTGTCGGGGACACTATTCGGAGGAAGCGGTATTGCGGTTACCGTGGATCCCGCAGCGGCGCTGAGATAATCGATCGCGTTGTTTGGTTGCTGCGCATCGGTGATCCATATTGTGTTATTGTTTGGATCGGACACGACCGACTGCGGGAATGCTGCGCTGCCAAGTCCATTTGCGGATGCACTGAACTGCGGCGCAGTCGCTGCGAGCGTCGCATTCGCCGAGATGCTCCCCGCGGAAGCGGTGAACGTTACTTGATATCCGCTGGTCAATGAGCCGTCGAAGGCGGCAGCTACGCCGCTGGTTGCAGGTGCGCTGGTCGTCGTGTTGCTGAACGCGAAATGGGGTGAGGAGGCGGAAAGCGTTATCGCCTGCGGTTCGCCGCCCGATAGGTCGGTGTAATGCGAGGTTATAATCGAGCGGCCTCGGGCATCGCGCGCGTCCACGAGCGCCAGTACCTGGGACGGAGTGGTCGCGTCAAGAGTCGTCGGTGAGAGCCACATCGCCAATTGCGCCGTCCCGCCGCCGATTGCGAGGTTCACCCTCACGCTTCCGCTGCTTGGAACGCCGGCGCGCGTAACACCGGTTCCCACGACTTGCGCGCCGGTGAAACTTCCGCCTGCGGTCGGTGCAGCGTTGTACGCCGTGAAGACAAAATCGTCCGGGCCCGGGCTCGGATTCAGCGCGATCGCACACGACTGCCCTCCGGCTACCGCCGTGCAAGCGGAGAACCCAATGCTTTCCGAAGCCAGAGTGGTGACGCGGTCGAATGGTCTATAGACTTGAACCAGCAAGCCTTTTGCCGAGCTCGACGCGGGAATGAAGAGCCGGATTATCACCGACTCGCTAACGGAAACCGGCGCTGCGCTCGGCAAGGCCGTGGGAGAGGGGCTCGGCGAGATCGTACGAGATGCGCCCGGCGAGGCACACACTACCGATTTTTTCCTCGGCAGCGGCAGCGGCAGGCTTACGCAGCGATGTAGTGCGGCAATAACCCCGGAGATGAGTACGCAGGACTTTGCGCGTCTTCGACCCCGCACGCGCTCAGTGTGAGGGCCGCTGCAAATACGGCAGCCAGGGTGGCGGCTCGCCAAAATGTTTTTCCGCTCATCGTGTGCTTTTGCCTAAGGGAAGCCGGCCGCACGTGAAAACAGCCGGCGTGAATATACTGGGAAACGAGAACGCCGATGTCTGACGGATCACTGACGAATACAAAAACCTCGGAGCAGGCGGAACCCTAGATGAATCGGCAGGCCTGGTCGTCGAGCCAAACTCTGCCATTCTTCCGTGGCTTGAGTGTCACGGTCTCATATTCCTAAAACATCCGTGGATTATAAATGGAGGTGAATGAGCGCTGCGGTGTTATTCGCCCTGTTACCGATCAAAATGTAGCCAGTAAATCGCTGAAAAATTCAACGGTCATGCTTTAGTCGAGGCTACCGAAAAGCATGGACGACTTGAACGTTTGCCCACTGTGTTCTCCCTTCATGCCGAAGAACTGCTGTGCTTCCAGCGACATGTCTGCTACCATGTTCGTACCAACGAAGTACGCGAATGCCTAATGTGTTCCACCGGCTTGGTTCACTAATCGATTCCCGACCCGAACAGCAAGTGCTTCATCATACGCGCAGTCGAGTAGCCATCGGTCATTGGACTGTCGCTTGCTCTGGATGAGATGCATTGCTTCATTGAAGTGCACGTCGGCACAGTTCGGGGCTTCTGAAATAATCGAGAGCACGAAGCATGTCGTAGTGGAATGCTGTGGGAACGAAGTTCCAGAAATTCCGGAATCACAACCGCTCCCCGTCGAGCGTCGCCGGAAAAGCCTGCGTCCGAGAAGATATTCCTCGCCGCGCCGTCGCGCTTGCGCGATCTCCCGTGTGGAACCGACGGCGCCGGATCCTGGCCGAATACATGGCCAGTTCGCCGGATACCGAAAGCCGGTTAGCTACCGTCGCTTCACCAGATACGGCGCCAGAGTAGCCAGCTTCTCACACGTTTCCTGAAATTCCCGCTGCGGCTCGGAGTCTCGCACGATGCCGGCTCCGGCTCGCAGCCACGTCTGTTCGCCCTGCTGGTAAGCCGCGCGCAGGGTCAGTGCGGCATCCAACGCGCCGTCCGCGCAAAACACCACTACGGCGCCGGAATACAAGCCACGCGGAGTGTCATCGAGACGCAGGATCGCGTCGATACCGGCCGCCTTGGGAATGCCGGAGGCGGTCACCGCGGGGAACAGCGCCTCCAGCGCGTCCATCCGGTCTTTCGACGGATCCAGGCGCGCACTGACTGTCGAGCCGAGATGCTGGACGCTGCCGCGCTCACGCACTGTCATGAAGTCGCTGACGGCGGCGGTGCCGGCCTGGGCGATCTCGGTGATCTCCTGCAGCGACCCGCGAACCGAAATAGCATGCTCGACAACCTCTTTGGCGTCCGATTCCAGCTCTGCCCGGGCCTCGCGGTCGATTGCCGGTCCGCGGCCCAGGGCGCGGGTGCCGGCTAGCGGTTCGGTGACCACGACACCATCCCGGTGAATCGCCGCAACGAGTTCGGGACTGAAGCCCAACGCACGAATCCCGTTGACCCGGAGGAGAAACGACCGCGCCGGGGTGTTGTGTCGACGACCCAGCCGGTAGGTGGCGGGAAAGTCCAGTCCGAACGGCACGGTCACGCTGCGGGACAGGATCACCTTCTGGTAGCGCCCCTCGGCGATCTCTGCGATCGCCTCAGCCACCCGGCCGTGGTAGCCGGAGTCGTCAGCCAGACAGTCGACCGGCGTCGCGGGTGGCGCGCCTGGCACCTCGTCGGCCAACAACCGCCTCAGCGTCGCCTGCTGGCGGTCGTCGGCGTCATGACAACGCACGCCGTCGGCGCTGATCACGAACCGGGTCCGCGGCCAGAACACCCGCGCCAGCGGCGTCCCCGGCGGCAGACGGTGCTCCAGGCCGAAGCGGTAGGTGCCGAATTCGAACGCCACCCAGCCGAAAGTCTCATCGGTTTCGAGCAGCAACCGGTCGACCGCTTCGCCCAGGACAGGTCCCGGCCGCCCGGACCACGGTTGCCGCTGCGTAACCCCGTCGCGGATAACCCGCAACTCGTCACTGTCGAGCTCGACAATCGCGCGCACCCCGCAGGCCAGCACCCATTGCCCATTGCGCTCGTAAAGCAGGTAATCGTCACCGTCTTGCTCGGGCAGCATCGCGGCCAGTTCGGCCGCCACGTCGGCGGGCTCGGCGTCGACAGGCAACGGGATGGACACCGCCGCGCTGCCGGCTTGGCTTATCTCGGCGCGGACCGGGGTCACGACTAGTAAATGTAGCCTAACCTTGGTAGTTGCATGCAAGGCCTCGTTCGTGGGCCAAGCGGTCAGTCCACGTTCTCCGGACGTTCACCAGCGCGTCGCGCAATCGATGAAATGCGGTACCGGGCCGTCCCTAACATCGGTCCATCCACGGCGTGCAGCCGTGCAAGTCGACACCGGAAGGCAATCATCGTGTTCATCATCCGCCTCCTTGACGGGCAGGAAGTCCACGCCAACGACGGCGACGAGCTGACCATCAACCAGAACACCGGCGTGCTGACCGTTACTCGCGTCGACGGTTTCGAGGAAGTCACCACGCACTTCTCGCCGTCGGCGTGGGGATCGGTGACGCACCGTGTCAAAGAGGTCGGCGTCAAGAAGAAGTCGGCATAGCTATCCGCTAATCCAGCACCGCGCGTACCACCGCGTCGGCCAGCAGCCGCCCGCGGTCAGTGAGCACCAGCCGGTCCTGTTCGGCGACCAGTAGGCCGTCGGACACCGCGACCGCGGCGCGTTCGCGCTCAGCCACATCCAGCACATCCAGCGGCAGGCCCTGGCGCAGCCGGATCTTCAGCAGCACGTCCTCGGTGTGCAAGGCGTGCGCGTCGAGGTCTTCCAATCCAGCCAGCGGCAGCAAACCCTGGTCCAGCAGCTCGGCGTAGCGGTTGGGATGCTTGACGTTCCACCATCGGGTGGCGCCGACGTAGCTGTGCGCTCCCGGCCCGGCGCCCCACCATTGGCCGCCGTCCCAGTACCCGACGTTGTGCCGGCACTGTCCGCCGGGGCGGCTCCAGTTGGACACCTCGTACCAGTCCAGCCCGGCCGCACGCAGGCGAGCGTCCACCAGCTCATAGCGGTGGGCCAGCACGTCGTCGTCGGGCGGGGTCAACTCGCCGCGCCGGACCCGCCGGGCCATCGCGGTGCCTTCCTCGACGACCAGGGCGTACGCCGACACGTGGTCCACCCCGGTGTCCAGGGCCACATCCACCGAGCGCAGCAGGTCCTCGTCGGATTCCTCTGGTGTGCCGTAGATCAGGTCGAGACTGACGTGTTCAAAACCTGCGCTCAGCGCCTCCCCTGCGGCGGCCGCCGCCCGTCCCGGCGAATGCACCCGGTCCAGAATGCCCAGCACCCGCGGCGACACCGATTGCATGCCCAGCGACACCCGCGTGTAGCCGGCGTCGAGCAATTCGTCGAACATTTCCGGCCAGGTCGACTCCGGGTTGGCCTCGGTGGTGACCTCGGCGCCGGGCGCGAGGCCGAAGTGCTGACGCACCATGTCCAGCACCGACCGCAATCGGGCACCACCCAGCAGCGAGGGGGTTCCGCCGCCGACGAATACGGTGGTCGCCTGCGGTCCGCCCAGCCGTGCGGACGCCAGTTCGAGCTCCTTGGCCAGCATCTGCAACCAGCCGTCGGGGTTGACTCCACCCAGCTCAGCAGGCGTGTAGGTGTTGAAGTCGCAGTATCCGCAGCGGGTGATGCAGAACGGGACGTGGACATAGACGCCGAATGGCCGGCCTGGTTCCGGCGCCACCGGAGGCAGAGCTTTCGGCTGCGGTGTCACGACCTCGATTGTCCAGGACAATCGAGGGTTTCGTTCAGTCACCGTTCATAGGCTGCGGATAGTTTTGCTCAGCATGAGGCAAACAAAACACCAGTTGGGCGGGGGGCTCGTCAGGCTGTGGCACAATAGGGCACGTGACCGTCGCGCCGTGCAGCTTCCGTATTCCACTGGTGGCGCGACGGCATATAGACCTCAAGCGTGCCTGCAGCTGTCGCTGTCTGCCCTGATGTCGTAGACCTGCCCGCCCCTACTTTCAGCTGGACACGGATCTGCGCCGCCGGACAGCATTCGTGGTCTGCGCGGTCCGAGACCGGCTACACCGCAAGGAAGAAACCGTCGGATGACCAGTCCCCGCCCCGCCAAGGGCCGCAGCGAGGGCCAATGGGCGTTGGGTGATCGCGAACCGCTCAACCCCCATGAACAAATCAAACGGGACGATGCTCCGCTCAATGTGCGATCGCGCATCGAAGAGATTTACTCGCAGCAGGGTTTCGCCAGCATCGACAAAAGTGACCTGCGCAGCCGTTTCCGTTGGATGGGGCTCTACACCCAGCGCACCGAGGGCTACGACGGGTCCTGGACCGGCGATGAGAACGCGGACCTGCTGGAGGCTCCGTACTTCATGATGCGGGTGCGCACCGACGGCAAAGCTTTGTCGGCGACCGCACTGCGCACACTGGGCGAGATCTCGACGCAGTTCGCCCGCGACACCGCCGACATATCCGACCGGGAGAACCTGCAGATCCACTGGGTTGAGGTCGAGAATGTGCCCGAGATCTGGCGGCGGCTGGCCGAGGTTGGACTGGACACCACCGAAGCCTGCGGCGACTGTCCGCGTGGGCTGCTCGGTTCGCCGGTGGCCGGGGAATCTACGACCGAGGTCTTGGATCCCACTCCGGCGCTCGACGAGATTGTTCGGCGCTACATCGGCGATCCCGACTACGCCGACTTGCCGCGAAAGTACAAAACCGCGATCTCGGGTCTGCAGGATGTCGCGCACGAGGTCAACGACATCTCGTTCATCGGCGTCGACCACCCCGAGCACGGTCCGGGGCTGGACCTGTGGGTCGGCGGCGGGTTGTCGACGAATCCGATGCTGGCTCAACGGGTCGGCGCCTGGGTGCCCCTCGACGAAGTGCCCGACGTCTGGGCGGCCGTGACGGCGCTGTTCCGGGATTACGGCTACCGGCGTATGCGCGCCAAAGCCCGGCTCAAGTTCCTGATCAAGGACTGGGGTATAGAGAAGTTTCGGAAGATTCTCGAACAGGAGTACCTCAACCGGCCCCTCATCGACGGACCGGCTCCCGAACCGGTCAAGCACCCGATCGACCACGTCGGGGTGCAGAAGCTGAAGAACGGACGCAACGCGGTCGGGGTGGCACCCATCGCCGGACGCGTATCCGGCACAATTCTGTCTGCGGTCGCCGACCTGATGGAACGCGCCGGCTCGGACCGCGCGCGGTTCACCGCCTACCAGAAGCTGATCATCCTCGACGTACCCGACGACAAGCTGGCTGACTTCGTTGCAGGGATGGACGCGTTGGGCCTCCCGTCCCGGCCGTCGCACTGGCGGCAAAACCTGATGGCCTGCACGGGCATTGAATTCTGCAAGCTTTCCTTCGCCGAGACCCGGGTACGGGCGCAGTCGCTGGTGCCCGAACTGGAACGTCGGCTCGACGACGTCAACGCGCAACTGGACGTGCCGATTACCGTCAACATCAACGGTTGCCCGAACTCGTGTGCCCGAATCCAGGTCGCCGACATCGGTTTCAAGGGCCAGATGGTCGACGACGGGCACGGCGGGTCGGTCGAGGGTTTCCAGGTCCACCTGGGCGGCAGTCTGGGCGCTGACAGCGGCTTCGGCCGAAAACTGCGCCAGCACAAGGTCACCAACGGCGAACTCGGTGACTACCTGGACCGGGTCATCCGCAACTTCATCAAACATCGCGACCACGGTGAACGCTTTGCCCAGTGGGCGGTGCGGGCTGACGAGGCGGATCTGCGATGAGCCTGACCTACACTGAAGCCGACCTGCGCAAGCTGGCGGCCCGTGGTGCCGCCGAGCTGGACGGCGCCGACGCGACGGAGCTGCTGCGCTGGACCGACCGGCATTTCGGCGGAGTGCAAGGCCCTCGTGGCGGCGCCACCTGCAACTACGTGGTCGCCTCGAGTATGCAGGAAGCGGTGCTGATCGACCTAGCCGCGAAAGTCCGCCCGGGCGTGCCGGTGGTGTTCTTGGACACTGGCTATCACTTCGCCGAAACCCTCGGCACTCGGGACGCGGTCGAGGCGGTCTATGACGTGCGAATCGTCAACGTCACCCCGGAATACAGCGTGGCTGAACAGGACCGGCTGCTGGGCAAAGATCTGTTCGCCCGCGAACCCGACGAATGCTGCCGGCAGCGCAAAGTTGTACCCCTCGGCAAGGCGTTGCGCGGCTATTACGCGTGGGTCACCGGCCTGCGCCGGTCCGAGGCAGCGACCCGCGCCAACGCCCCGCTGATCAGCTTCAACGAGGCTTACAAAGTGGTTAAGGTGAATCCGCTGGCCGCCTGGTCACAAGAAGACGTGGCCAAGTACATCGCCGAGAATGACGTGCTGGTCAATCCGTTGATGAGCGAAGGGTATTCGTCGATCGGCTGCGCACCGTGCACCGCCAAACCACGTGCCGGCGCTGATCCGCGCAGCGGCCGCTGGCAGGGGCGGTCGAAGACAGAGTGCGGGCTGCACGCGTCGTGACCGCGCCGGTGACGATGCAGAGCGAAGCGATGAGGAGGAGCGGCGCCGTTGACTACCTTAGTTCTGACCGCTCATGGCAGCGCTGATCCGCGCTCAGCCGCCAACGCCCGCGCCGTCGCGCGGTTGATTCAAATTATGCGGCCCGATCTGATTGTGCGCGTTGCTTTTTGTGAGCTTAATGAGCCGCGATTGCCGGACGTCCTCGGATCGAGCGAAGGCGATGTGGTGGTGGCGCCGTTGCTGCTGGCCGACGCCTACCACGCTCGCATCGATATCCCCCAGCAGATCGCCGAGTCGGGTGAAAATCACCGCGTCCTGCTCGCCGGGGTGCTCGGTGAGGACGACCGACTGATCGCGCTGGCGCGCCGACGGTTGGCTGAGCATGGCGTGTCTCGGCGTGACCGCGCTCTCGGTGTGCTGGTGGCAGCGATCGGTTCGTCAGCCGCTGAGGCTAACGCGCGCACGCAAACTGTCGCGACGAAGATCGCCCGGACTAGTCAATGGGCCGGTGTCGCAACGGTATTCGCTACCGGAACCGGGCCGTCGCTGACCGACGCCGCCGAAGTGCTGCGGAGACGGGGTGCGCACAAGCTGGTTGTGGCGCCGTGGTTTCTTGCGCCGGGACGACTGCCTGACAAGGTGGCCCACGCTGCTGTTGACGCCGGCATACCGATGGCCGAGCCGTTGGGTGTCCACCGATTGGTGGCGACCACGGTGCTCGAACGCGTCGACCAGGCGATCGCCGCGCACAGATTGGCGGCCTGACTCGCACGCCCGCACTAGGATCTCCGGCTGGGGTGCAAAGACGCTTTGTGACTGGTCAGGACGGCGGCGCGCCAGCGTCAATCTCGGCACCAGACACCTCGGCGCTAGGCAGACTTGACGGCACTCGACCGATTGGTGGTACGCGGGTGGCGCGCACGTAGACGGTGTCACCTTCTTTCAGCCCTAACGCTTCGGCGTCCCCGCGGGTGATTTGGGCGGTGAACGGGCCGCCGGTGGCCGCGTTGATCAGTTCCACCCGCACCTCGAAACCCAACATCACCACCCGGTCGATAGTGGCGCGGACAATTCCGGTGGCTTCGGTGGTGCCGTCGCCGGCGGCGATCTTCATGTCGGGACTGCGGCCCACCCGAAGATCATGCGGACGCACTAAGGTGCCGTTGAGGGTGGACACCGCGCCGAGAAAGGACATGACGAAGGCGTTTTCGGGAAGGTCGTAGACATCCGTCGGTGATCCGACCTGCTCGATACGACCCTTGTTGAGCACTGCGATGCGGTCGGCCACGTCGAGCGCCTCCGACTGGTCGTGAGTGACCAGCACCGTGGTGACGTGCACGTCGTCGTGCAGGCGCCGCAGCCAAGACCGCAGATCCTCCCGGACCATGGCGTCGAGCGCACCGAACGGCTCGTCGAGCAGCAGCACCTGCGGGTCGACAGCAAGGGCACGGGCCAAGGCCATGCGCTGACGCTGGCCGCCGGAAAGCTGATTCGGGTAGCGGTTCTGAAATCCGCTGAGCCCGACGATTTCCAGAAGATCGTCGACCTTCCTCCTGATCTCGGCCTTGGGCCGGCGGCGGATCCGCAAGCCGAAACCGACGTTGTCCCGGACCGTCAAATGCTTGAACGCGGCGTAATGCTGGAAGACGAAGCCGATGCCGCGGCGTTGCGGGGGCTCCTTGGTGACGTCGCGGCCTTTGATCACGATGGTGCCGGTGTCCGGCTGATCGAGACCGGCGATGGCACGCAACAGCGTCGACTTGCCTGACCCGCTGGGACCCAACAGCGCCGTCAGTGATCCGTCTGGCACCACGAAGTTGATGTCGTCGAGAGCGACGAAGTCGCCGTAGCGTTTGTTGGCGCCCCGCACGACGATCGCGTTGTTCGTCGTCATCGTGTTCTCCTTGCCGGATGTCATTTCGCCGTCCTGGCGCGCCGTGCATCGAGCACGACCTGAACGATCAGCACCGCCACGGACACCACCATCAGCAGCGTCGAAAGCGCGTAGGCGCCGTATTCCGCGCCACGGTTGTAGCGATCGGAAACCAGTAGCGTCAACGTCTGCGAACGCCCGGGCAGATTCGACGACACCATGATGACGGCGCCGTACTCACCGAGTGTGCGGGCGATGGTCAGCACAATGCCGTAGGTCAGTCCCCACCGAATGGACGGCAACGTGATTCGCCGAAAGGTCTGCCACCAGCCAGATCCCAGCGTGGCCGCCGCTTGTTCCTGCTCGGTGCCCAATTCGTGCAGCACCGGCTCCACCTCGCGTACAACGAACGGCAAAGTGACGAACACACTGGCGAGCACGATGCCCGGTAGCCCGAAGATGATCTTGAGCCCGAAGTCCTTCTCCACGAAGCCCAACGCGCCGGCCGATCCCCACAGCACGATCAACGCCACACCGACGATGACCGGGGACACCGCGAACGGCAGGTCGATGATCGCCTGCAGCACTCCTTTGCCGCGAAACCTGTTGCGCGCCAATACCAACGCCGTGGGGATACCGAAGATCACGTTCAGCGGCACCACGATGGCAACAACGCCCAACGACAAGTCGAGCGCCGAGATCGCCGCCGGCGTACTGACATAGGCGTAGAACTGGCCGAGCCCGGGGGCGAAGGTTCGCCACAGGATCAGCGCGACCGGGATGATTACCAACACGAAGACGTAAGCCAGCGCGATGAACCGCAGTAGGTAGCGGGTACGCGCCCGGGGAGTCACGCGGCCAACTCCTCGCGTTTAGCCGCGCGTCCACCCAGCACCCGCAGAACCAGCAGGACCAGAAACGAGATCACGAGCAGCACGATCGAGATGGCGGCTGCACCGGTGCGGTCGTCGTTTTCGATCAAAGTCCGGATCCACTGCGAGGACACCTCGGTCTTGCCGGGCACGGCACCACCGATCAGCACCACCGAGCCGAATTCGCCGATGGCGCGGGAGAACGCCAGTCCGGCCCCAGACAGCAGCGCCGGGGTCAGCGACGGCAAAATGACGGCGGTGAAGATCGTCGAGTTGTTCGCGCCCAGCGATGCGGCCGCCTCCTCTGCTTCGTGGTCCAGTTCGAGCAGCACGGGTTGCACGGCCCGCACCACGAACGGCAAGGTCACGAAGGCCAGCGCGACACCCACGCCCCAGGGCGTGTGCTGCAACCGCAACCCCACCGGGCTGTGCGGCCCGTACAGCGCCAGCATCACCAGACTGGCCACGATCGTCGGCAGCGCGAACGGCAGATCGATGACCGCGTCGACCAGCCGCTTGCCCCAAAAGTCGTCGCGCACCAGCACCCAGGCGATCAGCAGGCCGAACGGCAGATTCAGCAGTGTGACGCCGATCGAGATGGTCAGCGTCACCCGGAACGACTCTAGGGCGGCGTTGGAACTGATTGCCAACCAGAACGCCTGCCAGCCGCCGCCGACGGCCTGCCAGGCGATCGCCGCCAAGGGCAACAGCACGATGACCGACAGCCACACCACTGCCGTGCCGACTCGAAGCGACGTGGTGCCGCGGTAGCGGTCGGTGAAGCGCCGCCGGTGGGGCGACGGACTCTCCAGTTCCGGCCGGACCGCCTCCGGGTCGGGCGTGACCGCGGTTGTCATCCGGTGGCTTTCATGTAGATCTTCGTGATACTGCCCTTGCTCTTGTCGAACAATTGGGCATCCGTAATGTTCCAGCCGCCCAAGTCGGCAATGGTCCACAGCTTGACCGGTAGCGGGAACGTGCTGCGGAAGTCGGCGGCAACGGCAGGGTCGACGGGTCGGAAACCCGATGCTGCCCAAAGCTTTTGCGCCTCGGCGGTGTACTGGAAGTTTCTGAAAGCGTTCGCGGTCTCCACATTCGCGCTGCTTGTCACCACCGCCACCGGGTTCTCGATCTTGAACGTCTGCGACGGAACGACATGCTCGACCGGCTTGCCCTGCCCTTCGGCGAGGATCGCTTCGTTTTCGTAGCTGATGAGCACGTCACCGCTGCCCTGCACGAAGACGTCGGTGGCCTCGCGTCCCGATCCGGGACGCAGTGCCACGTGCTGGCTGACCAGCTTGTCGACGAAATCAAGGCCTGCCTTCGGGTTTCGGCCGCCGCCGCTCTTGACGGCGTAAGGAGCCAGCAGATTCCACTTCGCCGAACCGGAACTGAGTGGACTGGGCGTGATTACTTCGACGCCCGGACGCAGCAAATCGTCCCAGTCCTTGATGTTCTTCGGGTTGCCTTTGCGCACCACCAGACTCACCACTGAGCCGAACGGGATGCCTCTGAAAGCGTCGGTGTTCCAGTCCTTGGCTACCTTGCCCGCCTTGACCAGCCGGGTGATGTCGGGTTCGACCGAGAAATTGACCAAGTCGGCCGGCTTACCGACGGCGACGCCACGGGACTGGTCACCAGAGGCGCCGTAGGAGGTGATCACCTCGACACCCCGGCCCTCCGGGGAAGCGCTGAACGCAGGGATCACCTTGCTCCACCCGGGTTCCGGAGTCGAGTAGGCCACCAGGGTGATGCTCAGGTGGGCATTGACCGCGCCGCCCCCGACGACGTCGCTGGGCCCTCCGCCGCAGGCCGCTAGGACGCTGGTGGCGAGAACGAACGCAACGACCTGCCGCCACCACCGGGCGAAGCCGCCGAAGCCGCGATCGGCGTCGAGCATTGGCGACCTTTCGATGCAGGGCTGAGGGTGGCTCGGTGAGATCCTGGACTGGTCTAGCGGTTCGGCACGTAAATGCGCCTCGAAGTACTACCGCGCCCGGGTCTAGTCAGCGACAACAGTGCGTGTCAGCACCGGCCCAGTCAGCGGCGGTCAGCGGTGTCACGGCGTGACCTTCCGCGGTGCCGGTGGCTGGGCGCATGGCGCGAAGCTTAACAGAAAGCCCCTGACCAGCCGGTGTGTGACGAAGGACGCGTCAGCGGGTCAACAGCCAGGTCAGTATCACCAGCACGACGAGGGCGATCAGCACCAGCGTCACCGGGGACCGCGGCAGCCGGATCACTCAGCGACCCTCGTCCGACCCGCCCGCCGACGACGCGCGCCGGCCCGGCCTGCCGCGTCGCATCAACCGGATGCCGTGGCCGAGCAGGCCGTCGAGAGCCATCGCGACCAGATACGCCAGCACCAGCACCACGGGCATCACCACGATCGTCTGCAGGACGAAGCCGAGCCCGGACAACCACAACTCCACGCCGTCCCACCAACTCAGGAACCCGTCCACCGGGCTCACCCTATTCGCAGCAGCGTCTCGAACCAACGTGCCAAGATCGGCTCCATGGCCGTTACGCCGGTGCCCGACGAGGCCAGCTGCGTCGTTGCCGGCGGCGGACCGGCCGGAATGGTGCTGGGCCTGCTGCTCGCTCGTGCCGGTGTGGACGTCGCCGTGTTGGAGAAACACGCCGACTTCCTGCGGGACTTCCGCGGTGACACCGTGCACGCCAGCACGCTGCGGCTGCTCGACGAACTGGGCCTCGGAAAGCCCTTCGAACAACTTCCGCGTCGGATCATCGACAGCATCCACATGCAGCTGCAAGGGGTGCCGGTGGACCTGGACCTGCGCCGGCTCCCCGGCGCGCACAAGCACATCGCCCTGGTGCCGCAGTGGGATCTGCTGGAGCTGCTGGCCACCGCCGCCGAGGCCGAGCCGACCTTCCGGCTGCTGCGCAGCACCGAGGTGACCGGCGTGCTCCGGGACGGTGACCGGATCACCGGTGTCAGCTACCGCGGCGCCGACGGCCAGACCCGGCAGCTGCGCGCGGCGCTGACGGTGGCCTGCGACGGCCGATCATCGACGCTGCGCTCGGCGGCAGGCCTGGTGCCGCGCGGGTTCGGCGCGCCGATGGATGTGTGGTGGTTCCGGCTGCCGCGGCAGGCCGACGATCCGCCCGGGCTGGCCGGGGTGATGGGTGGCGGGCACGCCACGATCACCATCGACCGCGGCGACTACTACCAGATCGCCTACATCATTCCCAAAGGAGCCGATGCTGCGCTGCGCGCCCAGGGCATTGAGACGCTGCATCGTGTGCTGGCCGACCAGGTGCCCTGGCTGGCCGACCGGGTCGACACGCTGTCGTCCTTCGATGACGTGAAATTGCTTGACGTGCAAGTGAATCGGCTCAAGCACTGGTATTGCGACGGGCTACTGTTGATCGGGGACGCGGCACACGCGATGTCACCGGTCGGCGGGGTCGGCATCAACCTGGCGGTGGCCGATGCGGTTGCCGCGGCCCGCATCCTGGCCGAACCGCTCCGTACCGGGGCGGTATCGACGCGCCAGCTGGCCCGGGTGCAAGTGCGCCGCTGGGTGCCCACGGCTTTGCTGCAGGCGATGCAGCGGATGATTCACGCCAACGTGATCGCGCCGGCTGTCGGCAACGACGGCAAACGGCAGGCACCCGTCGGTGGTGTCAGGCTGGTGAGCAGGGTGTCGGCGCTGCGCCAATTGGCCGGTTACGTGGTGGCGATCGGCCCGCTGCCGGAACACGCGCCGCGCTCAGCGCGTCGCTGAACATCTGTCGAGAGACCGATGCGTTTGCGGTCGGCTTCCTGAATTGATCTGTTGCGCTCGCGTCGCCGCCCACCTCGAGCGCGCCGATCACATTCGCCACTTCCGTCTCTCGAGAAGTGTTACCACTTCGTGCCCGCCTCGCAGCGACTAGGCAAGCTAGTCGCTCGTAGACGGGCACAACGTCATGTCTCCAAAGGCAGGTGCCGGTGTGGCTAATGTGACCGCTGGTCGCCGCTGCCCAGGTGCTGCGAACCGGGCTCGTCTGATGCGGTAGACGCCGAGGACCTCGGCGGATGATGATGTCTGAATGGTGTTGCAAGCCCGGCCCGACGGGGCCGCTCAACGATCCAACGGCAACTCCGCCACACCGTTGACGGTCACCTCGCCGGTGCCGTTCGCGTCGACCGGTTCGATGCGCAACCCGTTCCCACCGATCGCCGACTACGCGTTCCTGTCCGACTGCGAGACAACGTGTTTGATCTCCCCGGCGGGGTCGGTGGAATGGCTGTGCGTGCCGCGGCCGGACTCACCGAGCGTCTTCGGCGCGATCCTCGACCGCAGCGCGGGCCACTTCCGGCTCGGTCCGTACGGCGTATCGGTGCCGTCGGCCCGCCGCTACCTGCCAGGCAGCCTCATCATGGAAACCACCTGGCAGACCCACACCGGGTGGCTGATCGTGCGCGACGCGCTGGTGATGGGACCCTGGCACGACATCGAACGGCGCTCGCGCACCCACCGTCGCACCCCGATGGACTGGGACGCCGAGCACATTCTGCTGCGCACGGTGCGCTGCGTCAGCGGCACCGTCGAGCTGATGATGAGCTGCGAGCCGGCCTTCGACTACCACCGCATCGGTGCCGCCTGGGAGTACTCGTCGAACGCCTACGGCGAGGCGGTCGCACGGGCGAAAACCGATTCCGAGGCCCATCCCGCGCTGCGGTTGACCACCAACCTGCGGATCGGGATCGAGGGCCGGGAAGCCCGGGCGCGCACCCGGATGAAGGAGGGCGACGACGTCTTCGTCGCGTTGAGTTGGTCCAAGCACCCCTCGCCGCAGACCTACCAGGAAGCGTCGAAGAAGATGTGGCTGACGACCGAGTCGTGGCGGCAATGGATCAACATCGGCGACTTCCCCGATCACCCGTGGCGGGCTTATCTGCAACGCAGCGCACTGACTCTGAAAGGCTTGACGTACTCGCCCACCGGCGCACTGCTGGCCGCCAGCACCACGTCACTGCCGGAAACCCCCCGGGGCGAACGCAATTGGGACTACCGCTACGCGTGGATCCGCGATTCGACCTTCGCATTGTGGGGGCTGTACACCCTGGGCCTGGATCGCGAAGCCGACGACTTCTTCTCGTTCATCGCCGACGTGTCCGGCGCCAACAACGACGAACGCCATCCGCTGCAGGTGATGTACGGCGTGGGCGGCGAGCGCAGCCTCAAAGAGGCTGAACTGCACCATCTTTCCGGTTACGACCATGCCCGCCCGGTGCGGATCGGCAACGGGGCGTTCAACCAGGACCAGCACGACATCTGGGGCAGCATCCTGGACTCGTTCTACCTGCACGCCCGCTCGCGCGAACAGGTGCCCGAAACGCTGTGGCCGGTGCTGAAAAAGCAGGTTGAAGAAGCGATCACGCATTGGCGCGAACCCGACCGCGGCATATGGGAGGTGCGCGGTGAACCGCAACACTTCACGTCGTCGAAGGTGATGTGCTGGGTCGCACTGGACCGCGGCTCGAAACTGGCTGAGCGACAAGGTGAACGGAGCTACGCCCAGCAGTGGCGGGCCATCGCTGAGGAAATCAAAGCCGACATCCTCGAACACGGCGTGAACGACAGCGGCGTTTTCACCCAGTCTTACGGCAGTGACGCCCTGGACGCTTCGCTGCTGCAAGTGGTGCTGACCCGGTTCCTGCCGCCGAACGACCCGCGGGTGCGCGCGACGGTGCTGGCCATCGCCGACAACCTCACCGAGCAGGGCCTGGTGCTGCGCTACCGGGTGGAGCAGACCGACGACGGATTGACCGGCGAAGAGGGCACGTTCACCATTTGCTCGTTCTGGCTGGTCTCGTCGTTGGTGGAGATCGGCGAGATCAGCCGGGCCAAGCATCTATGTGAACGACTCCTGGCATACGCCAGCCCGCTGCAGCTCTACGCCGAGGAAATCGAGCCGCGCACCGGGCGCCATCTGGGCAACTTCCCGCAGGCATTCACCCATTTGGCGCTGATCAACGCGGTGGTGCACGTGATCCGCGCCGAAGAAGAAACCGACAGCACCGGTGTCTTCCATCCTGCCAACGCACCGATGTGAATCGCCTCTCGTCGAGCAACAGCTTCCCAACCTAGGTTAGGCTCGGCTAAGTTCTAGCCCATGGGTCGAGGCTTGCAAGGCGCGATGCTGCGTGGCTTCGGCGGGCGCGACCACCTGGCCACGGTGTTGGACACTTCCCGCGTCGCCCCGCACTGCCTGCGGATCACCATGTCCTCGCCCACCCTGTTCGGCGATGTCGCCGTCGGGCCGACCGCCTGGCTGCGGTTCTGGTTCCCCGATCCGGCCGGCGGCAGCACCGAATTCCAGCGCGCCTACACCCTCGTGTGGGCCGACCCACCGACCGGCGAATTCGCGATAGACGTCGTGCTGCACGAGCCGACCGGTCCGGCGTGTCGCTGGGCCATGCAGGCCGAACCGGGCATGACCATTCCGGTCGTGTCACTGGGCTCGGCGCCGTTCGAGGTGCCCGACGACCTGCCCGCAGGATTCCTGCTCATCGGCGACGCCGCCGCCGTTCCGGCGATCAACTCCATCCTGGCGGTGCTGCCGCCCGACGTCGACGTCGAGGTGTATCTCGAACGCCATTGCGACGCTGACGAACTGCTGCCGCTGGCCGATCATCCGCGTCGCCGCCTGCACTGGGTCCACCGCACCGATGAGACGACGCTGGCTGCGGCGATCGAGGACCGGGACTGGTCGAACTGGTATGCCTGGGCCGGTTGTGAGGCCGGTTCGGGTAAGCACCTGCGCAAGCGGCTGCGCGACACGTTCGGGTTCCCCAAGAGCGATCTGCACGCGCAGGCCTACTGGTCGCAGGGCCGCGCGATGGGCCGCCGCCGCGGCGACGACGACGGCGCGGTCAATCCCGAGGTTGACGGGTCGACTGCTGTTGCGGCGCTGACCGAAGCCGTCACTGAGGTGGTCGCCGGGCCGACTCGAGCCCTCGACACCGCTGACGCACCGCGCCGCGGCAGGTGGCGCTCGCAGGCGGCCAAGCACCTGCTGGCACCGGTCCGGCCGCAGCTGATCGCCAGCGGTGTCGTGCAGGCGCTGATCACCGTGCTGCAGCTGGCGCCGTTCGTGGTGCTGGTCGAACTGGCCCGGCTGCTGCTGGCCGGTGCCGACCAGGCGCAAGTGTGGCACACCGTGACCGCGTTCGTGGTGCTGCTGGGTACCGGCAGCTTGCTGAGCGCCGCGATGCTGCTGTGGCTGCACCTCGTCGACGCGCGGTTCAGCGCGACGGTGCGGCGCCGGCTTCTGGACAAGCTCTCGCGGGTGCCGCTGGGGTGGTTCACCCAGCGCGCATCCGGAGCGGTGAAAAAACTGATCCAGGACGACACCCTGGCCCTGCACTACCTGGTCACCCACGCGGTGTCCGACGCGGTGGCCGCGGTGATCGCGCCGGTCGCGGTGCTGATCTACCTGTTCGTCGTGGACTGGCGGCTGGCGCTGATCCTGCTGATCCCGATCCTGATCTATGTCCTGACCACCATGACGATGGTGTACCAAAGCGGCCCAAAGATCGCTCAGGCATCCAAGTGGGCCGAGCGGATGAACAACGCCTCCGCCGCGTTCCTGGAAGGACAGCCCGTTATCCGGGTGTTCGGCGGTGCCGCGGCGTCGTCGTTTCGGCGTGACCTGGACGACTACGTCGCCTTCCTCAACAACTGGCAGCGGCCGTTCATCGGCAAGAAGACGTTCATGGACCTGGTCACCCGGCCGTCGACGTTCCTGTGGCTGATCGCCGCGGCGGGCACCCTGTTCGTCGTCAGCGGATCGATGCAGCCGGCCACCCTGCTGCCGTTCCTGGTGCTGGGCACCACGTTCGGGGCGCGCCTGCTGGGCATCGGCTACGGATTCGGCGGCCTGCGCGGTGGCATGGACGCGGCCCGGCGCATCGCGGTCGCCCTCGACGAGCCCGAACTCAGCACGCACGCCGACTCGGCCCCGGCCTCCGCCGCACCGGCGGAGGTGTCCTTCGACCAGGTCAGCTTCGGCTACCGTCCCGGCCGGCCCGTCGTTCACGACGTCACCATGACTCTGCGGCCGGGGACGGTGACCGCCCTGGTCGGGCCATCCGGTTCGGGCAAGTCCACGCTGGCGGCGCTGCTGGCCCGGTTCCACGACGTGGACGGCGGCGCCATCCGCATCGGCGGCCAAGACATCCGGTCGCTGACCGCCGACGAGCTCTACGCCCGCGTCGGCTTCGTCTTCCAGGATGTTCAGCTGGTAGCCGGCACCGTCCGCGACAACATCGCCTTGGCCCGGCCGGACGCCAACGCCGCCGACATCGAAGCCGCGGCAGACGCCGCGCAGATCCACCAACGGATCATGCGTCTGCCCGACGGCTACGACACAATCTTGGGCGCGGACAGCCAGTTGTCCGGCGGCGAACGGCAGCGGCTGACCATCGCCCGCAGCCTGCTGGCCGACACTCCGATCCTGATCCTGGACGAGGCGACCGCCTTCGTCGACCCGGAATCGGAATATCTGGTGCAGCAGGCGTTGGGACGGCTGGTTTGCAACCGCACCGTGCTGGTGATCGCGCACCGGTTGCACACCATCACCGATGCCGACCAGATCGTGGTGCTGGACCACGGGCGGATCGCCGAAACCGGAACCCACGCCGAACTGCTTGCCGCCGACGGCCGCTACCGCAGGCTGTGGGAAAGCCGGCTGACCGACCGCGCCCAGCCGGCGGTCGCGTTGACCGGGGAAACCGCCCGGTGATCGCCAACCTGCTCCGGCTGATCCCGGCCCGGCGCCGCGGCGAACTGACCGGCTACGCGGTGCTGTCGGCGGTCTCGGTGCTGCTGCGCGCGGCCAGCGCCGTGCTGCTGGTCCCGTTGCTCGGCGCACTGTTCAGTTCGCGACCGGCCGACGCGCTGCCCTGGCTGGGCCTGCTCACCGCGGCCACGGCCGGCGGCTGGGTTGTCGACATGATCCTGGCCCGGGTCGGTTACCGCATCGGGTTCGCGCTGGTCGACGACACCCAGCACGCAATGGCTGACCGGCTCACCGACGTCGAGCTGGGCTGGTTCACCGCCGACAACACCATGATGGCCCGCCAGGCCATCTCGGCCAGCGGTCCAGAATTGGTCGGCTTCATCGCCAACCTGCTGACACCCTTCGTCGGCGCGGTGTTGCTCCCGGCTGCCATCACCTTCGGGTTGTTCTTCGTATCCAGGCAGCTCGGCGTCGCCGCCGCGATCGCCCTGCCGCTGCAGCTCGGGGCGCTGGCCGCCAGCGTGCGGGTGGTGCGCGCCGCCGACGCCGCCGACGCCCGCGCCCACAGCGTGCTGACCGAACGCATCCTGGAGTTCGCGCGCACCCAGCAGGCGTTGCGGGCGAGCCGACGGGTGACCTCGGAGCGCAGCCAGGCCGGCGGCGCCATCGCCACCGCGCACGGCGCCACCATGCGGCTGCTGCTGTTTCAGATTCCCGGCCAGCTGGTGTTCAGCGTGGCGAGCCAGATCGCGTTGATCGTGCTGGCCGGCACCATCACCACCCTCGCCTTGCGCGGCCAGATCAGCGCCCCCGAGGCCGTCGCGCTGACGGTGGTCATGGTGCGGTTCCTCGAGCCGTTCACCGTGCTCGCCGACTTGTCCGGCGCGGTGGAGTCCTCCCGCGAACTCTTGGCCCGACTGCACGCGATCCTCACCGCCCCGCGCGGCGTGCCGACCGGCGGCACCTCGAGTACGGCAGTGGTCCCGGCGGCCTGCCGAATCCAGTTCGACGGCGTCAGCTTCAGCTACGGGAGCGCACCCGGTGCCCCCGAGGTCGTGAAAGATCTGACCTTCACCCTCGAACCCGGAACCACCACCGCCATCGTCGGGCCGTCCGGCGCCGGCAAAAGCACGATCCTCTCGCTGATCGCCGGCCTGCACAACCCCGAGCGCGGACGCATCCTCATCGACGGCACCGACATCGCCGACCTGGGCGCCGAAGCCCGACGGGCGTTAGTGAGCGTGGTCTTTCAGCACCCCTACCTGTTCGACGGGGCGATCCACGACAACGTCCGTGCGGGCCGACCGGACGCCGCCGACGAAGACATCGAGCAGGCGGTGGCGCTGGCTCAGGTGGACCAGATCGTCCGGCGTCTCCCCGACGGTGCGCGCACCCGGGTCGGGGAAGCGGGCTCCGCGCTGTCCGGCGGCGAACGCCAACGGGTCAGCATCGCCAGGGCGCTGGTCAAACCGGCGGGCGCCTTGCTGGTCGACGAGAGCACCAGCGCATTGGACACCGAGAACGAGACGTTGATCACCGAGGCGATCCGCAGCGACCCCTACGGCCGCACCCGGGTGATGATCGCGCACCGACTCGGCGCCATCCGCCACGCCGACCACATCCTGTTCGTCGACGCCGGACGGATCGTCGAACAGGGATCGATCGACGAATTGACAGCGCGCGGTGGACGTTTCGCCGAATTCTGGCGTCAGCAAGAATGCAGCGCCGAGTGGCGGGTCAGCTCAAAGCGTTGACCTTGTCCATCAAGCGATGAGCGATGTCGGTCGCCGTGTTGTCGGCGTGATTGGCGAAGAACGTGACTTCCACCTCCAGCAGGCAGTTCGCGGCCACACCCAGCGCCCGGCCCCGGGTGAGTGTGGTCGTACTGCGTGAGGTCACCGTGGCGGACAGGACGGAGTCCGCGGCTTTGACATCGCTGATGGCGGCGGTACTCAGACGCTGCCCGGCGGCGACGTAGTCGGTCACGGTCTGGCCGTCGCAGCGCTGCCATTGCGTCGAAAAGCCAGCGAAAAGTGCGTCGGCTTCGTGGGTTTGCGACAACGCCACCACAGCTTCACTGACACGGATGACTTTGGCCGGCGCGCTGCCGGTGTCCGACCACGTCGCCCGTCCGATGTCGCGGATGCTGGCCGAGCCGTACGCGCTCTTCTGTAGTTCGAACACGACGCCGTTGCACTCCTGCGGAGAAGCGTGCATCTCGAACAACAGATTGCGGCCACCGAAGCGGTCCGAAGAGCCGGACTCGGCTTTCAGTGGCTGCCCAAGAGCCTTCGACAGCTCATCGCCGCTGAGCAGCACCTGCTTGACGGTGTCGCCGGCGAGCGGACGGGGCTTGATGTTCGGCGCCGGTCGGGCAACCCCGTCAACCGCGCAGCCGGTCATCGCCAGGAGCAGCAGGAGCGCGGCTGCGCCGGCCGGCCGGGCTGACTTGCGCGACATGTCGGACAGCCTAGGCGTCCCGAGGTGTTAGCTCAGCTGGCTGACCTTGTCCATCATCAGCCGGGCGATCCCGATAGCCCGAGTTTCCGGGTCGGGTGCCCCGGCAGCCTCGTCTTTGGTGACCGGCACCTTGACCTCGACCAGACAGTTCACCCGCACACCGACGGCCCGCGCGATCGGCGTCGACGACGTCTGGACGGTGGCCGCCAGCACCGAATCGGTCACTCGGACGTCAGTGATCTTGTACGACTGCGAACGGTAATCAGCTGTCTTGCCGTTGCAGCGGTTCCACTGCTGGGCGAACGCCGAGAACAGCGAGTCGGCTTCCACGGCGGTGGGCAACGCGACGACGCCCTCGTCCACGGCGATGAGTACAGCCGGGTTGGTCTTGGCGTCCAGCCAGCTCTCCCAGGCGATGTCAAGGACGTCGGCGGACTGATAAGTGGTCGACTGCAGCTCAGCCAACACGCCCAGGCACTCGTTCGGGCCCGCGAGGACGTTGAACAATTTTTTCGACCCGCCCAGCCGCGGCGGCTGCAGCGCTTGCACCGACAGGTCGAGCGCCTTGCTGAGCTCCTTGCGGTCCAGCAGCGCCTGCTCGACCGTCGACCCGACGACCGGACGGGGCGTCATGCCCGCCGCCGGCCGAGGAACGCCGCCCACATGAGCGGCGCAACCGGTCGCCAGTACAGCGACCGCGGCGGCGGCCGTGACCGCCGGCGTCCACCGAGCCCTCACCATGAATCCTTGTAACCAGTTACAGCAGGCACGGTCAAGTCGACACGCAGCCGACAACAGCGGCGCCTTCCCGCAGTTACTTCTTGGCCCTGTCCCCGGCTTTGTCCCCGCCGACATCAGCGGACAGCGCCGCAACGAACGCTTCCTGCGGCACGTCGACCCGCCCGATGGTCTTCATGCGCTTCTTGCCTTCTTTCTGCCGTTCCAGCAGCTTGCGCTTGCGGGTGATGTCCCCGCCGTAGCACTTCGACAACACGTCTTTGCGAATGGCCCGGATGTTCTCTCTAGCAATAATTTTCGACCCGATCGCGGCCTGCACCGGCACTTCGAACTGCTGGCGCGGGATGAGTTCTTTGAGCCGGGTGGTCATCTTGTTGCCGTAAGCGGTCGCGGCGTCTTTGTGCACGATCGCACTGAACGCGTCGACGGGCTCGCCCTGCAGCAAAATGTCCACCTTGACCAAGGCTGCCTCCTGCTCACCGGCTTCCTCATAGTCGAGGCTGGCGTAGCCGCGGGTCCGGGATTTCAGGGCATCGAAGAAGTCGAAGATGATCTCGCCCAGCGGCATGGTGTAGCGCAGTTCCACCCGCTCCGGCGACAGGTAGTCCATGCCGCCGAGCTCACCGCGTCGGGACTGGCACAATTCCATGATGGTGCCGATGAATTCGCTGGGCGCGATGATGGTCGTCTTGACGATCGGTTCGTAGACGGTGCCCACCTTGCCCGACGGCCAGTCCGACGGGTTCGTCACCCGCACTTCGGTTCCGTCGTCTTTGAGCACCCGGTACACGACGTTCGGCGACGTCGAGATCAGGTCCAGGTCGAACTCGCGTTCCAGACGTTCGCGGGTGATCTCCATGTGCAGCAGGCCCAGGAAGCCGCACCGGAAGCCGAATCCCAGCGCCACTGACGTCTCCGGCTCGTAGGTCAGCGCGGCGTCGTTGAGCCGCAGCTTGTCCAGGGCGTCGCGCAGGACCGGATAGTCCGAGCCGTCCACCGGATACAGGCCGGAATACACCATCGGCTTGGGTTCGCGGTAGCCGGTCAGCGCTTCGGTCGCGCCGCGCCGGGCGGTGGTCACGGTGTCGCCGACCTTGGATTGCCGGACGTCTTTCACCCCGGTGATCAGGTAGCCGACCTCCCCCACCCCGAGGCCATCGCTGGCCTTCGGTTCGGGTGAAACGATGCCCACTTCCAGCAGCTCGTGGGTGGCCCCGGTGGACATCATCGCAATGCGCTCCCGCGGGGTGATCTTGCCGTCGACCACCCGCACATAGGTCACCACGCCGCGGTAGATGTCGTAGACGGAGTCGAAGATCATCGCCCGAGCGGGCGCGTCGGCGTCGCCGGTGGGCGGCGGCACTCGGCGCACCACCTCGTCGAGCAGGGCGGCCACGCCTTCCCCGGTTTTGCCGGACACCCGCAACACGTCGCCGGGTTCGCAGCCGATGATGTGGGCGATCTCGGCGGCGTAGCGCTCCGGGTCGGCGGCGGGCAGGTCGATCTTGTTGAGCACCGGGATGATCGCCAGGTCGCGGTCCAGGGCCAGATAGAGGTTGGCCAACGTCTGCGCTTCGATGCCCTGCGCGGCGTCGACCAGTAGCACCGCGCCTTCGCAAGCCTCCAGGGCACGGGACACTTCGTAGGTGAAGTCGACATGGCCGGGGGTGTCGATCAGGTGGAGCACGTATTCCTTTTCAGCGCTACCGCTCGCCGAACTCCGCCAGGGCAGCCGCACATTCTGCGCCTTGATCGTGATGCCGCGTTCCCGCTCGATGTCCATCCGGTCCAGGTACTGGGCCCGCATGGAGCGTTCGTCGACGACACCGGTGAGCTGCAGCATCCGGTCGGCGAGCGTCGATTTGCCGTGATCAATGTGGGCGATGATGCAGAAGTTCCGAATCTGCGCCGGCGCGGTGAAGGTCTGGTCGGCGAAACTGCTGATGGGGATCTCCTGGTGAGCGGGTTGAGACGCTTCCAGGGTATCGAGGGACGGTCACCACAGCGCAATCTTGTCGCGCGCGTCTCACCGGCTCGTGGACTGCTCCGCGCCGCCCGGCCGGTTTCATCTCGAGCCGTTTTATGCTGACAGAATGGCTTCTCCACGGAAGACGCAGTGGAAGACCCTGCAGCGGATCGCCGAGAACCTGGTCTTCAACGAAGCTCCAAGGTTCATCCGTCAGATGCAGAAGTCAGCCGGTGGGCAGCGGGGAATTCAGGACAGCTTGCAGGAAGGTCTGCAACGCGGTATCCGGTTCGGGATCGAAGTGCTCGCCGCCAACATCTCCGACTCACCTGCCCCGATCACCCGGGGCCGGCCGGTCACCAACGCCAGCTTCCCTACCGCGCATCGGGCGCGCAAACTCGTCTACGCCCCGAACCTCGACGGCCGGGCCGATCCCGGGGAAATCGTGTGGACCTGGGTGGCTTACGAAGACGACCCGAGTCGCGGTAAGGACCGGCCCGTGCTCGTGGTCGGCCGCGAGCGGCGCACCTTGCTGGGGCTGATGCTGTCCAGCCAGGACCGGCATGCCAACGACCCGAACTGGGTGGCCATCGGCGCCGGCAGCTGGGACGACCATTACCGGCCGAGTTGGGTGCGCCTCGATCGGGTGCTCGACGTGCCCGAAGAAGGCATTCGGCGCGAAGGCGCGGTGCTGGAGCGGACTGTCTTCGAGGTGGTCGCCGCTCGGCTGCGCGCGGAGTACGCCTGGAGCTGAGCCGGCAGATCAGCCCTGGGTGATGTAGGACTGCAACTGGGCGTGCTCTGCTTCCAGCTCGTCGATCCGGTTCTTCACGACGTCACCGATGCTGACGATGCCGATCAGGTTGCCGTTCTCCAGCACCGGCACGTGTCGTACCCGCTTCTCGGTCATCAGCGCACTGATTGCGTCGATGGTGTCGGCCTTGGCGCAGGTGGCGATCACCGAAGTCATGATCTTCGACACCGGTTGATCCAAGACCGCGGGCCCTTGAGCGTGCAACTGCCGGACCACATCGCGTTCGGACACGATGCCCTCGAGACCGCTGCCGCCGAGAACCACCATGGCGCCGATGTTGCGCTCGGCCAAGCCGGCGATCAGCTCGGCGACTGTGGCGTCGGGCTGGATTGTCGCCACCGCCCCGCCTTTGGTCCGCAGCACGTCCGCAATACGCATGGAAGCCTCCCGCCGGTTGTGAGGTGGTTCACACAGGCTACGGCGAGATCGCGGACCGGGAAAGCAGTTTGCCAGCAGCGGCTTGCACCGAAATCGACATCAGGTAACAAGAGTGCGAGAAGCGGTGTAGCTGGTGTGAGTCTCGACGCACTGCTGCGGGTGACCGACACGCGCGGCGTCGTCAGGCCAGCCGGGTGATCTCGACGACCACGTCGAGGTCCGTCGCACCTTCCCCGGAGTAGATACCCTTCAGCGGCGAGACGTCGGCGTAGTCACGCCCGACCCCCACGCTGATGTAGTGCTCGTCGACCCCGGTGTCGTTGGCCGGGTCGTAATCCCACCAGCTGCCGGTCCAGGCCTGCAGCCACGCGTGGCTTTGGCCCTCCACGGTGACTCCGACGTTGGCGTCGCGCTTGGGCAGCACATATCCGGACACGTATCGCGCCGGAATGCCCATCCCGCGCAGCACCATCAACGACAGGTGCACGAAGTCCTGACAGACCCCTTTGCCCTCGCGCAGCGCGTCCAGTCCCGATGAGTGCACCCCGGTACTCCCGCGCAGGTAGTCCAGTTCGGTGCGGACCCACTGCACGGCGGCGGTGACGGCGTCGGCGGGCTTGTTGTACTTGGCGATCCGTCTGCCCACCGCGGCGACGCGTCTGCTGGCCGGCGTGTACTGACTGTCTCCCAGGAACTCGAAGAACTCGTCGATGACGGCTTCGGTTCGCATCTCGTCCCAGGTGAGGTTCTCCGTCACCGGCTCGGGCCGGTCGGTCTCGACGACGGAGGACGAGCTCACCGTCAACTCGGTGTGCGGTGCGTGCAGATCGAAGGCGGTCACCGTGGTGCCCCAGTAGTCGACGTACCGGTAGGACCGGGTGGCCGGCACGGTCTCGACCCGGTTGAGGATGACGTTCTGCCGGGAATCGGACCGGGGCGTCAGCCGGGCCTCGTTATAGGACGCGGTCACCGGCGATTGGTAGGCGTATCCGGTGTCATGCACCACCCGCAACCGCCACATCAGCTTCTGCCCTGCTTGCCCGCCGCCGCGCGGCGCTGCCCCGCATCCGACCAGGCCACCCACGGCGCGGGGTGAAAGTACTGCAGCGCCAATGCTTCGCCGATGTCATGGCAGGTCTTCTGTAGGTTTGCCAACCGGACTTCCAACGACTCCAGCAACGCACCCGGTTGCACGAACTCCAGTTCACTGCGCGCCCGGCCGAGCAGTCGCTGCGCCTCGACGGTGGCGCCGACGCGACTGTGCGGATTGCGCAGCAGTTCGTCGAGTTGGTGCTCGGCGAGCTTGAGCGAATAGAACACCGACCGCGGGAAAAGCCGGTCCAGCAGGATGAACTCCACGACACGGTTGGCGTCCAGCACGCCGCGGTAGGTCCGCAGGTAGGTGTCGTGGGCACCGGCCGAGCGCAGCACCGTCACCCAGGCGGGCGATGAGGCGCTGTCGCCGACCCGGGAGAGCAACAGCCGCACCGTCATGTCCACCCGCTCGATCGCACGGCCCAGCATCATGAAGCGGTAGCCGTCGTCGCGGGACAACGTCGAGTCGGCCAGACCGGCGAACATCGCTGCACGACCCTCGATGAAAGACAGGAATCCGTGCGGGCCAAAGCGTTTGGCAGCCCGTTCCCGTTCAGCGAGCGCATTGTAGGTGGTGTTGAGGCACTCCCAGGTCTCGCTGGACGTCACCTCACGCGCCGAACGTGCGTTCTCGCGCGCCGCCGTGATCGCTTCCACGATCGAGCAGCCGCCGCGGGTGTTGCGACCGAAGGCCACGAGGTCGGCCAGCGACCACACATCCAATTCGGTATCCGGCGGCTCGATGCCGAGCACATGCAGCAACACTCGCGAGGTGTGGTCGGGGTCGACGCTGGAGTCCTCCAGCAGCTGGTGCACGGTCACATCGAGGATGCGCGCGGTGTCGTCGGCGCGCTCGACGTAGCGACCAATCCAATACAGCGCTTCGGCGTTGCGGGCCAGCATCAGTTCATCACCGCCTATTGCTGTTGTTGCTGTTGTTGCTGTTGTTGGTCCTGCGGCGGTCGGATCGGCTGCGGGCCCTGCGCCGACGCGTCGGTCTCGGCTTGCTCGTCCTGCGACCCGGCCGGCAGCGCTTCGGGCAGGCTACGGACGATCTGGGCGGCGCCCAGCTCACGGTGAGACGCCGCGGTGCGTGACGCCAGCACCCAGGTGTCCTTGGACCCGCCGCCCTGGCTGGAGTTGACCACCCGCGATCCCTCGACCAGCGCCACCCGCGTGAGTCCGCCCGGCAGCACGAACACCTCGTCGCCGTCGTTGACTGCGAACGGCCGCAGGTCGACGTACCGCGGCACCAGGCAGTCCCCCACCTGAGTCGGCACCGTCGACAACTCCATCATCGGCTGCGCGATCCAACTGCGGGGATCATCGCGGACCTTCTTGCTGATCGCGGCCCGTTCTTTCTCCGAAGCCTCCGGACCGAACACGATGCCGTATCCCCCGGAGCCCTCGACCGGCTTGATAACCAGTTCGCTGATCCGGTCGAGCACTTCGGCACGCTCGTCGTCGAGCCAGCATCGCAACGTCGTCACATTGGCCAGCAGCGGTTTCTCGCCGAGGTAATACTCGATGATCGTCGGGACGTAGGCGTAGACGAGTTTGTCGTCACCGACTCCGTTGCCTACGGCGCTGGAGATCACCACATTGCCGGCCCGCGCGGCGTTGAGCAGACCGGCCACGCCGAGCACCGAGTCGGGCCGGAACTGCATCGGGTCCAAGAACGTGTCGTCGATGCGCCGGTAGATGACGTCAACCTGGCGCTCGCCATCGGTGGTGCGCATGTACACCTGATTGTCCCGGCAGAACAGGTCGCGGCCCTCGACGAGTTCGACGCCCATCTGGCGGGCCAGCAATGAATGCTCGAAGTACGCCGAGTTGTGCACCCCTGGTGTGAGCACGACGACGGTCGGGTCGGCTTCATTGGTGGCCGCGGATTTGCGCAGGGCGCGCAACAGGTGGGCGGAGTAGTCGTCGACCGGGCGTACCCGGTGCGTGGCGAACAGGTTGGGGAAGACCCGGGCCATGGTGCGCCGGTTCTCCATTACGTAGGACACTCCCGATGGCGAACGCAGGTTGTCCTCCAGCACGCGGAAGGTGCCCCGCTCGTCACGGATCAGGTCGATGCCGGCCACGTGGATGCGCACACCGTTAGGTGGCACGATGCCGGCGGCCTGGCGGTGGAAGTGTTCACAGGACGTCACCAAGCGCCGCGGGATGACCCCGTCCTGCAGAATCTCCTGCTCGCCGTAGATGTCGTCGAGGTACATCTCGAGAGCTCTGACCCGCTGGGTGATGCCGCGCTCCAAACGGGCCCATTCAGCGGCCGAGATCACCCGCGGGACCAGGTCGAGCGGAAACGGCCGTTCCTGACCGGAAAGGGAGAAGGTGATGCCCTGGTCGGTGAACGCGCGCCGCAACGCCTCAGCGCGCGCCGCGAGTTCGGAGGCGTCGGAGGGCGCGAGTTCGCGGTAGATGTTCTTGTACGGCCCGCGCACGTTGCCGCGACCGTCGAACATCTCGTCGAACGCCTGGGCGTACGGACCGGGATCGTTGTAGCCACCGAAGATGTGCTCGAAGTGTCTGGGCGATCGCGCTGCGTTGCGCGGTTGTCGCCCGGTGTCGGCGGGCAGAGATCGGACGGCCACGGTCCAATGCTGCACCACGGGCATTGTTTGCGCTGGTTGCCCCCGCCGGTTCGGTCGCTACCGGTTTTGGGAGAATGTCGAGCGGCCTGATAACCTGGGCAGTCGCTGCGCCCGGCAGCGCGGGTCTGCACCCGGCGCACAGCAGGGCCGAAGAGCCAGGCGAACCGCTTGGTCGAGACCGTGAAACCCACAGGGCAGAGAACTTCGAAGGAACTGACGCGTGGCCAACATCAAGTCGCAGGAGAAGCGCAACCGCACCAACGAGCGCAACCGTCTGCGCAACAAGTCGGTGAAGTCTTCGCTACGCACCGCCATCCGCGGCTTCCGCGAAGCCGCGCAAGCCGGCGAGAAGGACAAGGCGGCGACGCTGCTGGTCGCGACCAGCCGCAAGCTGGACAAGGCGGCCAGCAAGGGCGTCATCCACAAGAATCAGGCCGCCAACAAGAAGTCCGCCTTGGCGCAGGTCTACAACAAACTCTGATCTGCCCGGCGGCACCCGGCTGTCCGGCTAGCCCCCTCGCCCCGAGCCGTTCCGGCCCGCATCGTCAACCGACTCCAGCCAACTGTCCGGCTCCTCCTCGGGCCGTTCCGGCCCGCATCGTCAACCGACTCCAGCCGACTGTCCGGCTCCTCCTCGGGCCGTTCCGGCCCGCATCGTCAACCGGACGCCAACTCGGCCACCTTGCGCACCGCGGCCTCGAGCGCGTAATCGGCATCCGCGGCGGCGCCTTTGACGTCGGCGTTCAGCGCAGCCACCACTTGGACGGCGGTGGCGACCGTGTCGCGTGACCACCGCCGGGCCTGACGCTGAGCTTTCTGCACCCGCCAGGGCGGCATGCCGAGGTCGGCCGCCAGCCGATACGGATCACCCGAGAGCGGCGCCACCCGGGCGATGGTGTGCACCGCCTCGGCGAGCGCGTCGGCCAGCACCACGTGCGGCTCGCCGCGCATCATCGCCCACCGCAGCGCCTCCGCGGCGCCGGCGACGTCGCCGGTGACGGCTTTGTCGGCGATGTCGAAGCCCTTCACCTCCGCCTTGCCGCTGTGATACCGCCGCACGGCGGCGGCGTCGACATGGCCGTCGGTGTCGGTGACCAACTGTGAACACGCCGAGGCCAGTTCGCGGACATCGGAGCCGACCGCGTCGAGCAGCGCGGTGACCGTCTCGTCGTCCACCTTGATCCGCAGGGACCGGAACTCTCTGCGAACGAAATCCGCCCGCTCGGCGGCTTTGGTGATCCGCGCGCAGGCATGAATCTCGGCCCCCGACTTCCGCAGCTCGGCGGCCAGCGCTTTGGCACGACCGCCGCCCGAATGCACGACCACCAGCACCATGCCCGACGGGATGTCAGTGGCGGCCGCGGCGATCAGGTCCGCGGCCGACTTGCCCGCCTCACCGGCGGCTTCCAGCACCACCACCCGCTCGTCGGAGAACAGCGACGGGCTCAACAGTTCCGCCAGGTCATGCACGCCGACGTCACCGGCGCGCACTTTACTCACCGGTACGTCGGGGCCCCCGCCGCTTGCTCGCACCGATTTCAGCACCGCTGCCACCGCACGCTCGACCAGCAGGTCTTCTTCACCCAGCACCAGATGTAACTGCGAAGCCGGCGAGGTCATCCGACGATCGTGTCACGAACGGCCGACACCGCCCGTGCCGTATCCGGGCACCACGCCCGACAGCGACCAGGTCACTAGGCATCCGGTTGCCACCACGGTCGCGGCGCGAAACCACCGCCAGCGCCACAGCACGACGATCAGGACCGCAGCGGCGCCGACCACCGCCACCCCGGCCAGGCCGTCCGGCACGGCGACCGTCGCAGCGGGCACACCGGCCGCCCAGTGCGCGACGTGCAGCACCCACCACAGTTCTGGGCCCGTGAAGCGGATCAGCAATTCGGCCAACGCCGGCCACAGCATGTACAGCGCGGCAGTTGCGCTGCCCAGCACGGTGATCGGCGCGATGACCGGAGCCACCGCCAGGTTCGCCAGCGCCCCGACCAGACTGACCCGGCCCGATATTCCGGCAACCAGCGGCGCGGTCACGACGTGTGCGGCCCACGCGATCGCCACCGCGTCGGCGACCACCCGAGGACAGCCCCGGCCCACCATGCGCCGCGACCACACCGGTGCGATCACCACCAGCGCGGCCGTCGCCACCACCGACAACGCGAAGCCGACGTCCACGGCCAACTGAGGTGCGGCGATCAACAGCAGCAACACCGCGGCCGCCAAGGCCGGAAGTGCCTGGCGCCGACGCGAAGACAAGATCGCCAGCAACGTGATGCCGCCCATCACCGCCGCCCGCAACACACTGGCGGTGGGCTGCACGACGACGACGAACGCCACCAGAGCGATCGCCGCGAGCACAACCGCCGGCCGGGGGCCGACCAGCCGTGCCGAGAACAGCATCGCGCCGCACACGATGGTGACGTTGGCACCCGACACCGCCATCAGATGCGTCAACCCGGCAGACCGGAACTCACGGCTGGTGGTGGCAGAGATCGCGGAGGTGTCACCGAGCACCAGCGCCGGGAGCATCGCGGCTTGCGGGGCCGGCAGCACCTGGCGTGCGGCGGCCGCGAACCGGGCCCGCACCGCATAGGCGGCCCGGTGCACCGGCCCGGCTTCGCCGACCTGGGGTGCACCCCTCGCGTTGAGAACCGCCACCGTCAGATCGCGGCGGGTGGGACGGCTCACGCGGGCGTCGAACTGCACCGGCTGACCGACCATCACCCCGGCGAAGTCGCGGGCCGGGGCGAAAACCACGACGCGGCCGGCGATTTCATCAGCCCCGAGGCGGTGCAACGTGGCGCGAAACAGCAATCTGCTGCTGCCCACCGGCAATGCGCTTTCGGTGGGAGTGACGAGCACCCGGGCGGCGCGGCCGTAGGCCGCGGTGATCGGATGGTGCCGAACCGCGTTGGCCCGCAGCGCCACCGCCAACCCGTAGCCGGTTCCGATCACACCGACCGCCAGCAGCGCAACCGCGATCGCCGGCAGCCGCGTCTGCTGAGCCGGGCGTGTCCGCAGGCGCAACAGCAGACCGCCGGAGATCACGGTGACCAGGCCACTCAGCGACGCCAACGCCGCGCCGACAGGCCACACGATGCCGGCTGCGGTGACGAGCCACCCGGTCAGCGCGGCCGGCACCAGCCGCACATCGACCGGCGCCGACGGCTGCTGCGCATCTTGCCGGCCCGGCACTTGCCGACTCAGACGCGAACCAGGGACCGCAGCTTTTCCAACCGGGCCGGCCCGATGCCGTCGACTTCCCCGAGCTGATCCACGCTGGTGAACTTGCCGTGGGTTTCCCGCCACTTGACGATCGCGGCGGCGGTGACCGGCCCGACGCCCGGCAACGCGTCCAGCTGCTGGGCCGTCGCAGTGTTCAGGTCGACCACCTCACCCGGCTTGCCGCCCGGGTGCGCCGGTGTTGTGCCCGGGGCCGTCGACGTGCCGGAGACAGCAGGACCCGAACTCACCGAACTGCTCAGCGTCGCAGGCAGTCCCGCCCGAGGCGCCACTCCGACGACGATCTGCTCGCCGTCCCCGACCGGGCGGGCCATGTTCAGTCCGATGGTGTCCGCTCCGTCAACCACCCCGCCGGCGGCTTGCAGCGCATCGGCGATCCGCGCTCCTGGGCGCAGGGTGACCAACCCGGGCGTGTGGACAAGGCCGACGACGCTGACGACCAGCGCGCTGTCGGGCTTGGCCGACGACGCGATGGACGGCTCAGCCGCCGGCGAGCGGCTCGCCTGCGACACCATTTCGACCGGCGGAAGTTTGGCCGAAGTGACCGGCGCGGGGTGGTCACGTATCAAGGTGAACATCGTCACCAACACCGCGATTGCGGCGATCACCGCCAGCGCGACCGCACCGGCGCGGGCCGGATCGGCACGCAGGCTCGCCAGCCAGCCGCCGCCGGCCGAGCCGTCGGGCAGCCACCGGGGCAACAGCGAATTGGGGTCACTGTCCTCGCCCGGGTCGCCGTCGTCGGACTCAGCCGCGGCAGCCGGCTGAGCGCCCAGTCGTCGGTGCAGTCGCTCCATGGGCAGTTCTGTTCGCATGCGTCGACGCTAAGCCCGGCCACCCCCGACTACGCCGGCCACGCGGCGCTCAAGGCCCCGGCTGTGGACCGACCGCGCACTGTGCACAAACGGTGTCGATCGCCGCGGCCAAGAGGGTTCGACGACCCGTCGGCCGGGTAGCCCCGAGCAATGGCACTAGCTTTGGTTACCGGCGCTTCCACCGGAATCGGCCTCGAGCTCGCGAAGCTCTTCGCTCGGGACGGCTACGATTTGGTGGTCGCGGCCGACGACGACGACATCCACACCGCCGCCACATCGCTGAAAGCCTCGGGCGTCCAAGTGCAGCCGGTGCAAGTCGATCTGCGTACACCCGAGGACGTGGAAAAGCTTTACCAGGAGGCCACCGCGGGTGGACGGCAAATCGACGCCGCCGCCCTCAACGCCGGCACCGGCCAGGGCGGCAGCTTCGTCGACGTTCCTCTTGATGCCCACCTGAACATCGTCGACCTCAATGTCAGATCTACGGTGCACCTGGCCAAGTTGGTCCTGCAGGACATGGTGAGCCGGGGCAGCGGCAAGCTGCTGTTGACGTCGTCGGTCGTGTCGATGATGCCCGGGCCGTACCAGTCGATTTACAACGCGTCCAAATCCTTCGTTCAGTCGTTCGCTGAGGCGTTGCAAGACGAGCTGCGCGACAGCGGGGTAACCGTGACGGCACTGTTGCCCGGACCGGTAGACACAAACTTCTTCAACCGTTCCGGACAGCTGGACACGCTGATGGGGCGAATCCCGAAGGACGATCCGGCCAAGGTCGCCAAGCAGGGATACCAGGCGCTACAGCAAGGCCGGGGTCAAATCGTCGCTTCGTCACTGGTCAGCAAGCTGATGGGCGCCAGCAACAGGGTTCTGCCCGATTCGGTGAAATCCGCGGCCAACCGGTTGATCGCCAAACCGCTCAACCGGCGCTGAGCGTCGAGCCGACCTGCTGCCCTACTCCTGACACCCGGTTACGGTTGGTCGGCGACGGCAGCCTAACGTGCACAACAGCACCGCCGACGGTCCATTCTCCCGGCGGATATCGGCCAGAGGAGGCTGCGATGCAACTGGCGCTCAACGCGGAGGAAGCCAAATTCCGCGAAGAACTCCGCACGTTTTACACCACCGAGATCCCGGCCGACATCCGCGAGCGTAACCGGCTCGGCTTCGGGCCCAGCCGCGACGACATCGTGACCAGCCAGAAGATTTTGCACGAGCACGGGCTGGCCGTACCGAACTGGCCCGTGGAGTGGGGCGGTAAGGACTGGACCCCGGCTCAGCAGCAGATCTGGCTCGACGAGATGCAGCTGGCATCGGTGCCCGAGCCGCTGAACTTCAACACGAAAATGGTCGGACCGGTGATCGCCGAGTTCGGTTCCGACGAGATCAAACAGCGCTTTCTGCCGCCGACCGCCAGCCTGGACATCTGGTGGTGCCAAGGTTTCTCCGAGCCCGAAGCAGGCTCGGACCTGGCGTCATTGCGTACCACGGCGCACCGCGACGGCGACAGCTACGTAGTCAACGGACAAAAGACGTGGACCACGCTGGGTCAGTACGCGGATTGGATCTTTTGCTTGGTCCGCACCGACCCGCAGGCGCCCAAACGCCAGGCCGGCATCTCGTTCGTGCTGATCGACCTGGACACGCCGGGCATCACGATGCGGCCCATCAAGTTGATCGACGGCGGCGTCGAGGTCAACGAAGTGTTCTTCGAGGACGTGCGGGTACCCGCCGATCAGCTTGTCGGCGAAGAGAATCAGGGCTGGACGTACGCGAAGTTCCTGCTGGGCAACGAACGAACCGGCATCGCCCAACTCGGCCGGACGAAGGTCCGCCTCGCCGAGGTCAAAGAGCGGGCCACCGAGAATGGATTGCTCGACGATCCACTGTTCGCCGCACGCCTGGCCGAAGTCGAAAACCAGGTTCTGGCACTGGAACTCACGCAGATGCGGGTGGCGTCGGGGTCGGCCGCCGGCAAGCCGAATCCGGCGTCGTCGGTGCTCAAACTGCGCGGTAGCCAACTGCAGCAGGAGGCGACCGAGCTGCTCGTCGAGGTGGCCGGTCCGGACGCGCTGCCGTTCGCGGCCGGTGACGACATCGCTTCGCCGGAGTGGGCGCAGCGCGCCGCCCCGCGTTACCTCAATTACCGCAAGACGTCGATCTACGGCGGCAGCAACGAGGTGCAGCGCACCATCATCGCGTCGACCATTCTCGGTTTGTAAAGCAGACAGGAGCGGCAGTCAGCCATGGACTTTCAGTTGAGCGAAGAGCAGTCCCTGCTCCGCGACACCACCCGCGATCTGTTGTCTCGCGCGTACGACCCGGAAAGCCGCAACAAGGTCATCGACAGCGACCTGGGCTGGAGCCGCGAGGTGTGGGGCCAGCTCGCCGAAACCGGAATTCTAGGTTTGGGATTCGATCCGGATGAGGCCGGGCAGCTCGAAATCATGGTCGTGCTCGTCGAAGTCGGCCGTCGGCTGGCGCCCGAACCCGTCGTGCACGCGGCGTTGGCACCGGGTGCGGTCATCGCCGAAGTCGGAAACGATGAGCAGAAGCGGTTACTCGACGATGTCGCGGCCGGTGAGCATCTGCTGGCATTTGCCCACCATGAGCCCAAGCGACGCGCGGCCGACGGTGCGTTGAGCACTCACGCAGCGCAGCAAGGCGATTCGTGGACGCTGAGCGGACACAAGAATCCGGTGCTGGCCGGTGACAGCGCTGACACGCTGGTGGTCAGCGCGGCGTTGCCGGATGGTGGGACGGGGCTGTTCCTGGTGCACGCGGATGCGGTCACCCGGCATCCGTACCGGACGTTCGACGGTCAGCGTGGTGCCCAGATCGATTTCGACGACGCGCGCGCTGAACCGCTCGGCTCGGCCGGCGACGCGTCGGAGGCGATCCGGCACGCCGTGGTGCGCACCCAGTCGGCGCTGTGTAGTGAAGCAGTCGGTGCGATGGAGGAAGCATTGCGTCTGACCACCGACTACCTGAAGACCCGCAAGCAGTTCGGGGTCACCCTGAACAAATTCCAGACGCTGACGCAGCGCGCCGCGGACATGTACGTGTCCCTGGAATTGGCACGCAGCATGAACTACTACGCCGCGATGTCGATCGCCGACGGCAACCTCGATCCGGTGATCGCGGCCCGGGCCAAGCTCCAGATCGGGCAGTCCGGACGGCACATCGCACAGGAAGCCATTCAGTTGCACGGCGGGATCGGCGTGACCGTCGAGTACCCGGTCGGCCACTACGCCGCCCGGCTGACCGCGATCGAGCAGACGCTGGGTTCGTCGCGCGACCACTTGCGTGTCCTCGTCGACCATCTCGGCGACTACACCGTCGCGTCGCTGTAGCACCGGCTGAGCCGTGGCCGAGCTGTCCCAGCAAGTCGTCGAATTCCTTTCCCACGGCACCCGCACCGGGATGCTGGGATATCTGGCCTTGGACGGTCGCCCGTTGGTCGCTCCGGTGTGGTTCATCGTCGACAACGGCGAGCTGGTCTTCAACACCGGCGCGACTACCGCCAAAGGCCATGCATTGCAACGTGATTCACGGGTGGTGCTGTGTGTCGACGACCCGCATCCGCCGTTTTCGTTCGTTCAGGTCCAAGGGACGGCCTAAGTCGGCGACGGCGCCGAGGAGATGCTGGAGATCGCGACCCGAATCGGTGCCTTCGATCTAAGTGGTCGACGAATGTAGGGAATTCCGTATCTCTCTTCTCACACATCGTTGATAGCGTTCTATCCCTCGGCTCCGACGTGGAATTAGAGTGCAATTGATCGCCATAGACAGGGAGACCCGGGATGCTGAGTGGTCGCGGACGGCACTTGCGTCGCCGAGAATGCGCCGGGCGACGACTCGCATTGCATCTTCGACCGCTGATAGGGACAGCGAGCGTGGCTGCTGCGCTCGCCGCCGCGGCGATGTCGGCGGGATGCGCAAAAGTTTCTACACCGCCGAATAACGGCCTGATCTCGACAACTGCCTCGGCAGCGCCACCCCCGATTCCACTGACGCCCAACGATCGCGGATACGTCCGTGTCGAGACGAGGTCGAGATCGACCGGCTGTTCGATTACAACCGAGCTGGTCGCCTGCCAAACGGCTTCGGACAACTGGCGCACGACGAACGGACAGCCCTACCACACCGTCAGCGTCAGCGCAGACGGTGAAATCCACTGGGTCAAAGCTGATCTCGGAGAACTGCAGGGACGCGTCCCGCTTGACTATCAGACATACAGCGCACAGGGCTGGACGATTGTCGCCAGTCTCGCCGAAACAAGATTCACCAACGACCGCAGCGGCCATGGCATGTCCGTCAGCGATCAACGGGTGACGCAATTCTGAAATCACACGGCCAACGCACATTCGTCTCCTTCACTGGCGGCTTACCGCAATCGCAATCGCGGATCGGACCGGTTGTGACGCAAGTTTCGCTCGACGGCATTCGGATCAGGGTTTTCCCGGTATTTTCAGCGGAACGACCGCCAAAGGAGATGCCAGATGAGCGCAGACCAGCCGCTGCGGGTGATCCAATGGACTACCGGCAACATCGGCCGGCGATCGCTGCATGCCATCATCGGCAGACCCGACCTGGAACTGGTCGGCGTCTACGCGCACGGTGCGGAGAAAGTCGGCGTCGACGCCGCGGAGCTGTCCGGCTGGTCGCAGCCGACCGGGATCAAGGCCACCAACAACGTGGACGAGCTGCTGGCGCTGCGCCCGGACGCGTGTTGCTACAACCCGTTGTGGCCCGACATCGACGAGCTGGTGCGGCTGCTGGAGTCCGGCGTCAACGTGTGCTCGAGCGCGGCGTGGATCACCGGCGGCAAGCAGACACCCGAAGACCGCCAACGCATTCTCGACGCCTGCGCGCGGGGCGGGTCGTCGATCTTCGGTAGCGGCGCGCATCCGGGCATGACGAATTTGGTGGGCCTGGTGCTCAGCGGGTCTTGCGAGCGGGTCGACGAGATCCGGATCACCGAGTCCGTGGACTGCTCGACCTATGAGTCGGCGGCCACCCAGACCGCGATGGGTTTCTCGCAGGACCCCGACACCCCGGGCCTGGCAGACAGTGTGCGCCGGGAAAGCGAGGTGTTCGCCGAGTCGGCGGCGCTGATGGCCGACGCGGTGGGGGCGAAGCTGGACCGGATGACGTTCGACGTCACCTTCACCGCGGCCACCGCCGACTCCGATCTGGGTTTCATGAAGATCCCCGCCGGCACCGTCGGCAGCGTCTATGGCTACCACCGCGGCTGGGTGGGTGACAAGAACGTGGTCAGCGTCGGTTTCAACTGGACCATGGGTGATCACGTCGTCCCGCCGAAACCGCTGGAACACGGGCATGTGATCCAGGTTTTCGGGCTGCCCAACATGCGCACGGTGATCCATTGCCTGGCGCCCAAGGACTGGACGGAGCCGGGTTTCATGGGGCTGGGCATGATCTACACCGCCATGCCGGTCACCAATGCCGTCCCAGCGGTGGTCGCAGCCCGGCCGGGCATCGTCACGCTGGCCGACCTGCCGCCGATCACCGGCCGCGCCTGAGCGAGACTGCCGTCGTAATCCAGTCGGCCGTACCAGAACGGTGCCGTGCCGTAAGCTCTACGATGCTTAGCCAGGCAAAGGTTCCGCGGTACCGGGTGCAATGAGTCGGGCGGGGGACGTTTCCCGGTGGCATCGGAAGGAGGCCGGGTGAAAAGTCAACTAGCTCACGCGGTCAAGCGGGCCTGGGTACCTCTGGTCTTGATCGTGGTGCTCGGCGTCTCGACTCTGGTCGTCACTCGCCTGCACAAAGTCTTCGGGTCGGAGGACCTCAACGCGAACGCCGGTGCCGGCATCAAAATCGTTCAATTCAACCCGAAGGTCGTGAAGTACGAGATTCTCGGCCCGCCCGGAAGCACCGCGAACATCAACTACTGGGACGCCGACGCCAACACGCACCAGATCAACGGCGCGCCACTGCCGTGGACATACACCCTTTCCACGACACTGCCCGCGGTCAGCGCCAACATCATGGCGCAATCCGACGCCAACCACATCGCGTGCCGCATCACTGTGGACGATGTCCTGCGCGAACACCAAAGCGCAGAAGGCGAAAACGCCCAAACCTTCTGCCTGGTGAAATCCGCATGACCCACACCGCCGGCGACGATGCAGAGCGAAGCGATGCGCAGGAGCGGCGCTTCGGAACGGCCACCGAGCGGGCCGACCACGAACGCCCACACCGACCGTTCATTCCGCACGTCATTCGGCTGTTCGCGATCCCCATCATCCTGGGCTGGGTCGCGCTGACCGTCCTGGTTAACGTGGCGGTTCCGACGCTGGAAGTCGTTGGTGAGGCGCACTCGGCGCCGATGGCACCGCTGGACGCACCGTCGATGAAGGCGATGATGCGACTGGGCCACAACTTCCAAGAATTCAACTCCAACAGCACGGTGATGGTCGTGCTGGAAAGTCAGCAACCACTCGGCGACGCCGCGCACCGCTACTACGACGACATCGTGCGCAAATTGCGTCAGGACACCAGGCACGTTCAGCACATCCAGGACTTCTGGGGTGACCGATTCACCGCGGCGGGCGCGCAGAGCGCGGACGCCAAGGGCGCCTACGTCCAGGTGAATATCGCGGGTAACCAGGGCACCACCGAGGCTAATGACTCCGTCGAAGCCGTCCGTCGCGTCGTCGACAAAGAACCCGCGCCGCCCGGGGTCCAAGGCTACGTGACCGGCCCGGCGGCGCTGTCCGACGACATGCACGCCATCGGCAACGCGAGCCTGGCCAAAATCACGCTGTTCACACTGGGCGCGATCGCGATCATGCTGCTGCTGGTCTACCGCTCGATCGTCACCACTCTGATCCAGCTGTTCATGACCTTCGTCGCGCTGGCATCCGCCCGCGGCATCGTCGCGGTCCTCGGATACAACAACGCGTTCGGACTGACCACCTTCGCGGCGAACATTCTGACGATGCTGGCCATCGCCGCCGGGACGGATTACGGCATCTTCCTGCTCGGCCGCTACCAGGAAGCCCGCCGAGCTGGTGAAGACCGGGAAACCGCCTATTACACGACGTTTCGCGGGGTCGCCCCGGTCGTGCTGGGTTCGGGCCTGACGATCGCCGGCGCCACCTACTGCCTCAGTTTCACCCGGCTGCCCTGGTTCAACACCATGGGCGCGCCGGTCGCCATCGGAATGCTGGTCGTGGTGGCAGCCGGGCTGACCCTGGGCCCCGCGGTCGTCTTCGCCGGCAGCAAATTCGGGCTCTTCGAGAAGAAGAGCCAGGCTCGCGGACGGTTGTGGCGGCGGGTCGGCACTGCCGTGGTGCGCTGGCCGGCGCCCATCTTCGCGGTCAGCACGGCGGTGGTCCTGGTCGGCATGGTGGCACTGCCCTCGTACCGGACCAGTTACAACGACCGCCACTATTTGCCCGAATCAGCGCCGTCGAATGTCGGCTACGCCGCGGCCGACCGGCACTTCTCCGAAGCCCGGATGAATCCGGACATGCTGATGATCGAAGCCGACCACGACATGCGCAATCCAGCCGACATGCTCGTCTTGGACAAGGTCGCCAAGAACGAGATCCGCACCGTAGGGATCGCGATGATCCAGGACATCACCCGGCCGTTGGGCATTCCGATTCAGCACAGCTCGATTCCTTTCCAAAACAGCATCCAGAGTCAGACCACCATGCAGAACATGAGCTTCCTCAAAGACAGGATGAAAGACATCCTGCGGATGGCCGATGCGATGCAGATCATGATCGACACAACCGAACGCCAGGCGAAGGTCACCCACGACCTGGCAGCCGCCGCGGCGGACAGCGCGAAGACCACCGAGGAGACCTCGCAGATCACTGACACCTTGCGCGACCACCTCGCCGATTTCGACGACTTCTGGCGGCCCATCCGCAGCTACTTCTACTGGGAGAAGCACTGCTTCGACATCCCGATCTGCTGGTCGTTCCGATCGCTGTTCGACGCGCTGGACGGAATCGACCAAGTCGCCGAGAAGTTTCACCTCCTCTCCGGCGACATCGACCGCACAGCGGTGGCGTCCCACGAGCTTGAGCAGCTCATCCCGATCATGCTCGAAACCTTGAAAACCACTCATGGCCTGACGCTGACGATGTATCAGACATTCAGCGCGATGATCAATCAGATGGAGGCGATGAGCGACACCTCGATCGTGATGGGCCAGAGCTTCGACAAGTCGCAGAACGACGACTTCTTCTACCTGCCGCCCGAGGCCTTCACCAATCCGGAGTTCATTCGCGGGGTGAAGATGTTCTTCTCCCCCGACGGAAAGTCGGTGCGTTTCTTCATCACTCATCAAGGCGACCCGATGACGCCAGAGGGCATTGCCCGAGTGTCCGCGGAGCGCACCGCCGCCCAGGAGGGACTCAAGCAGTCCTCGCTGTCCGACGCCAAGGTCTATCTCGGCGGAACCGCTGCGACCTTCCGCGACATGGCCGACGGCGAGAAGTACGACTTGATGATCGCGGTGGTGTCGGCGCTGACGCTGATCTTCATGATCATGCTGCTGCTGACCCGAAGTGTGGTGGCCGCTCTGGTGATCGTCGGCACGGCGGCCAGCTCGATCGCGGCATCGTTCGGTTTGTCGGTGCTGATCTGGCAGGACCTGTTCGGCATGCAGATCCACTGGATCGTGATGGCGCTGTCGGTGATCATCTTGCTGGCGGTCGGCTCGGACTACAACTTGCTGCTGGTATCCCGGTTCAAAGAGGAAATCCACGCCGGACTCAAGACCGGATACATCCGGTCGATGGCCGGCACCGGTGCGGTGGTGACGTCGGCGGGCCTGGTGTTCGCGTTCACCATGGCCGCGATGCTGGGCAGCGAGCTCACGGTACTAGGTCAATTCGGTTCCACGGTCTGCATCGGTCTGCTGCTCGACACCCTGGTAGTGCGCACGCTGTTCATGCCATCGCTGGCCACCATGCTGGGTCGCTGGTTCTGGTGGCCGCTGGTGATTCACCCGCGCGGCGACCACGGCAGACCGAAGCCACGTGCCGAAAGTGAGGACACCGCGCCACTGGCGGCGCCGACACACCGCTGACGCGGCGGCGTGACGACCACGAGCGCAACGCCACGGCGATTTCGGCGCCAAAGTTCGCGTTGGCGTTACGCTGATGCACCTTCTTCAGAGCCGACGTCCACGCACACCGCCAGGGCGCCCGGGCCGACGTGCAAGCCGAGCACCGGACCCAGGTCGGTCACGATAGCCGGCCCGCTCGCCGGTAGCCGTTCCGCCAGTGCGGCCGCTAGGTCGGCAGCGCCGCCCGGGTTGACGACGTGATGCACCGCGACCGACGCGGGGCTGTTGCCGACCACCTCGCACACCCGGTCCAGCATCGCCGCGACGGCCTTACTTGCGGTGCGAACCCGTTGTGCGAGAACAAGTTCCCCGTCATCGAGGTGCAGCAGCGGCTTGAGCGAGAGCGCGGTGCCCAACCATGCCGCGGCGCCGCCCATGCGTCCGCTGCGCCGCAGATTGTCCAGCCGGTGAACGACGACGAATGCGTGCCCTCGCTGCACCGCAGCGTTCGCGGCCTGCTGCACGGCGTCCAGGTCGGCTCCCCCGGCCGCCGCGCGGGCAGCGGCCAAGGCGACGAATCCGGTGCCCATGGCCGCCGACTTCGAGTCGACCACCCGCACAGCGCCACCGAACTCGGCGGCCGCCGTCTGGGCGGCGCTGACCGTTCCGGACAGCGCCGCCGAAATGTGCACGGCCACAACGCCAGCCGTGTCGCTGTCGATTACCGCTTGGCGGTAGGCGGCGCACAATTCGGCCGGCGCGACGGCGGCTGTGGTGGCTTCGCCGCGCTCATAGATGTTGTCGGGGATGCGGTCGAGGCCGTCGCGCAGGTCGGCGCCGTCGAGCAGGACATGCAGCGGAACCTGGCGGATCGCCCACCGCTCGCGCACCTCGTCGGGCAGGCACGCTGAGGAGTCGGTGACAACGACGACGGGCATGGCTCAGAAGCTCCGCATCACTACGCCGGCTTGGGCCAGCGCCTTGAGCATCAGCTCCGCGACCGCCCGGTGCGCCTCGAAATTCCAGTGGATCCCGTCGGGGTTGCCGCGACCACTCAAAATCTCTTCTCCGACTGCGGCTTTCAGGTCGACCAACGGAACATCATGGCGCTGCGCCCATTCGGTGATCGCCGCCGCCGTGCCCGCTCGTCCGTGGTGCGCTTTGCCGTAGGTCTGAGCGATGTGCACCGACGGCAGCGAAGCCACGACCGGGATGCCGGGCCGATTGAAGTCGATTGCTGCTCTTGTCTGTTCGAGGTACTCAGCGCTGAGGTGCGGCGGCAGCGCCGCCCTCGCCACCGGTGAGAGCCGCGGTTGCAACCAGCCGTAACCTTCTCGCACCCATCGACGCAGCAGGGGCGGTCGCACGTAGCGGATCAGTTCGCGCAACGCGGTCGGCAGCGGCGACGGCAGCGAATCCATGCCCCCGGTGGCGAAGATGACCGCACCGGCGCGGGGCAGCGCCGCCCACGCCCGCGGGTCCTGCGTGGCCGCCCACCAGACGTCCCGACAGGTCCATCCGATACGGCCGATCAACTCAACATCCCAGCCCAGCTGGCCGGCTACCAGGGTCGGCCAAATACGGGCGTCATCGGCGGGCAGCCCACCGGTCGGCCCGTAGTAGGCCAGTGAGTCGGCGAAGATCAGCAGCACCGGCCGCGCCGGGGCGTCAGAGGACATCGCTGGCGACCTGCGCCGAGGCGTTCCACACATCCAGTCGCCAGTCGACGACGTCGGGATCGATCCGGTCGGCGTCGTCGGCGGCATGTCCGCTCAGCTGGGTCCAACTGGCGTTGCCCATGCCACCTAGCGCCGGCCAGTTCTGGACCGGCAGCCGCAACAGCGCCGCGGTCAGCGCGGCGATCCAACCGCCGTGAGTGACCAGCACGACCGGCCGCTCCGGCTCGTCGGGAGCACCCCAGTCCGGTTCCGTAGCCAGCAGCTCGGCGATCAGCGGCAGGCCGCGAGCCGCCACGTCGACCCGGCTCTCCCCGCCGTACGGCGCCCACGTCGCGTCGTCGCGCCAGACGCGCCGGGCGCCGGGAGCGGCGGAGTCGACCTCTGTGTGCGTCATGCCCTGCCAGTCACCCAAGTGCGTCTCCCGCAATCGAGTGTCCGGACGCACTGGCACACCGGTGCGTTCTGCGAGCGTGACCGCGGTGTCGTAGGCGCGACGCAGATCCGAGGACACGATCGCCAGCGGATGGCGTTTGCTGAGCACCTCGGCGGCAGCGGCGGCCTGCGCGCGGCCGAGATCGCTCAACTCGGTGTCGAGTTGACCTTGCATGCGGCTGCCGGCATTGAAGTCGGTTTGGCCGTGCCGTACCAGCAGCAGTCGGCGCACCCTCACGGCGTGCTCGCCGAGTCCGGAAACAGGTCCACGGCCAACACCGGGCAATCCCGCCACAGCCGGTCCAGGGCGTAGAAGTTTCGTTCGTCCTGGTGCTGGATGTGCACGACGATGTCCACGTAATCGAGCAACGTCCAGCGGCCTTCCCGGGTGCCTTCGCGGCGGGCCGGTTTGTAGCCGGCGCGGCGCATCTTTTCCTCAACCTCGTCGACGATGGCGTTGACCTGCCGTTCGTTGGAGGCCGAAGCGATCACGAAGCAGTCGGTGATGACGAGCTGGCCGGAAACGTCGATGACGACGACGTCGTCGGCGAGCTTGGCCGAAGCCGCCCGTGCGGCCACCGTCGCCATCTCGACGGCTTCTTTGCCGGCACTCACGCTTGGTCCCGGGCCGCGAAGCTGGGGGCGATGTGGCCGGATGGCCCTGCGACGTCCACCCGCTGGTAGAGCCGGCGCTTGGAGATGTACTGCACCACCCCGTCGGGCATGAGGTACCACAGCGGCCGCGACTGCTGGGCGCGGCGGCGGCAGTCGGTCGACGAGATGGCCAGCGCCGGAATCTCGACAAGCCTCAACGCCTCCTCGGGCAATCCGTCGAGCACGTGCGCGATATGTTCACGGCCCAGCTCATAGCCGGGTCGGCTGACTCCGACGAAGCGGGCCATCGCGAACAGATCCCGCCAGTCCTGCCAGGACAGAATCGACGTCAGCGCGTCCGCGCCGGTGATGAAGTACAGCTCGGAATCCGGGTTGAGCGCGTGCAATTCGCGCAGCGTGTCCTTCGTGTAGGTGGGGCCGCCGCGGTCGATGTCGACCCGGCTCACCGAAAACCGGGGGTTGGACGCGGTGGCGATCACCGTCATCAGATACCGGTCCTCAGCGGCGGTCACGTAGCGCTCTTTCTGCCAGGGCTGGCCAGTGGGGACGAAGACCACTTCGTCAAGGTCGAACAGGTGCGCTACTTCGCTGGCTGCGACCAAGTGCCCGTTATGGACGGGATCGAACGTCCCGCCCATTACTCCTAGCCTGCGAAAGTGCCGATTGGCGGGGGCAGCCACGGTTTGCCAGCTTACTTGAGCGCCCGAGCCGGCTCAGCTGTCGCGAGCGTCGCGCTGGTGTGACTCCCGGCGCAGAGCAAAGGTATTGCTTCTCGGTTACCGGCGATGCAGCGCACGGCGGTACGCCTGCTCGACGGCCGCCCGCAGGTCCGGGTGGCCGGGCTTCGCACGCCAGCAGATCACCCCGTCGGGCCGGACCAGCAGCCCCGCGGCGGCCGGATTGTCATAGATCGCGTCCCACCTTGCGATGTCGACGACATCTTGGCGGCATACCGCCCGAACGCACACGCCGGCAATCGGCGCGCCGTCCAGCGCGGCGACGTACGGGCTGGAATCGGCGGCTACGAAGGTGAAGCCCCGAGGGTCGAGCAGGTCCAGCGTGCTCGAGACGGTGCCGGCCAGCTCGACGTGCGGCGTGCGGGTGCCCGGCTGACCGCTGGGGTGGACGGGGTCCTCGACCGGGTGAGCCGGGTCGAACCCGGTCGCGGTTTCGTCGAAGTACCGGAAGCCCATGGCGACGGTTTGCAGATCGACCATGTCGCGCCGGCCGAACAGCTCAAAGGGGTTGGCTGCGTAGCGCATGACCTGACCGGCCGTGTACTCCGCGATCGGCTGCCGCTCGGACTCGTAGGTGTCCAGCAACGCCTCTCCCGCCCTGCCGTCGCACACCGCAGCCAGTTTCCAGGCCAGGTTGTGCGCGTCGGCGACCCCGGTGTTGCCGCCCAGCCCGCCGTAGGGCGGCATCAGATGAGCCGCGTCGCCAACCAGGAAGATGCGCCCGGCGCGGTAGCGATCGGCGACGAAAGCACCGGTCTGCCAGGTCATCACGCTTTCGACCGCCGGCTCCAGATCGGGCAGTCCGACCAGCGACCGGATCATCGGCACCACCTTCGTAGCCAGCGCCGCCTCATCCTGTGCTTCGAAGCCGTCGCGCGGCGGGACGGCCAACCAGTGACGCGTGCGACTGTCCCGGCCTTTCATGAAGATCGCCCCCGCGCTCGCGGACACCAGTGTCCGCACACCTCGTCCGCGGGTCGCCGGCTCGAGGTCCGCGTCGAACAGCACGCTCAGCCCGGTTCCGGCCACCGGGCGACCGTGTCGGCCGATACCGAGATTGCTGCGGATCCCGCCCTTGGCGCCGTCGGCGGCGACCAGATAGCGCGCTCGGATGCTTCTCGGTGGGGCCGCTGTTGCGCCGCCGACCACCACTTCTGCGGTCACGCCGCAGTCGTCCTGGCCTATGTGGATCACCGTGGTGCTGAAGAACAGCCGGGCGCCCAGCTCGGCGGCGCGTGCCCGCAAAACGGGTTCGATCTGATGTTGGTCGCACGCGCAGAAGGTGGTGGGGCTGAGCCCCAGCCGGGTCTGGTCGTCGACCGGGGCCATCACCTGCCGGTACTCTCCGGCCAGACTGTCTCCGATCGCCATCTCGACGCGTCCTTCTCCGGCGGCACGTACGGCGGCCTCGACGCCGGCAGCCCGGTACAACTCCATCGACCGGACGTTCACCCCGCGTGCCTTGGGGTGGATGGAGATGGATTTATGGCGCTCCACCAGCCAGGCGCGCAGCCCCTGCTGAGCCAGGAACATCGACGCGCCCAGCCCGATCAATCCGCCACCGACCACCAACACATCGCAGTCGTATGCGTCGTCGGGCACGACGCCACCTCCCACTTGAAAATCGGAAAAAGCAATCAACCGGCCGACCGGTCAGCCATTGTTAGTGTACCTAGATATTCCGGAGAGCGTCGGCGGCGCCGAGCGTCACACCGGTAGCAACTGGTCGATCACCGCGGCGAGCTGTTTGGCGGACCGGCACTCGTGCATGGTGATCACTTCTTCGTAGCGCGGCGCCGCCGAGTCTCCGCTGCCCCACAAATGTTTCGGTTCTGGGTTCAGCCAATGCGCATGCCTGCTCGCCGTCACCATGTGCGCCAGCACGTCGAGGGCCGGGTCTCGGTAGTTCGTGCGGCCGTCGCCGAGCACCAACAGCGAACTGCGCGGCGACAGCACGTTCGGGTGCGCCGTCAGGAACGAGCTGAACGCGTTGCCATAGTCGCTGTGACCGTCACGGGTGTACACACCCGCCTCCCGGGTGATTCGCTGAATCGCCACCGCCAGGTCGGCGTCCGGCCCGAACAGGTGCGTCACCTCGTCGGTGGTGTCGATGAAAGCAAAGACGCGAACCCGCGAAAACTGCTGACGCAGCGCGTGTACCAGCAGCAGGGTGAAGTGGCTGAACCCGGCGACCGAACCGGACACGTCGCACAGCACCACCAGTTCCGGACGTGCGGGCCGCGGCTTGCGCAGCACCACATCGATCGGCACACCGCCGGTCGACATCGATTTGCGCAGTGTCTTACGCAGGTCGATCGCGCCCGCGCGGGCCCGTCGGCGCCGGGCCGCCAGCCGGGAGGCTAACGTGCGGGCCAGCGGCGCCACCACCCGGCGCATCTGCCGCAGCTGCTCGCCGGAGGCCCGCAGAAACTCCACGTTCTCGGAAAGTTGTGGGATGCCGTACATCTGCACGTGATCGCGGCCCAGTTGCTCGGCGGTGCGCCGCTTGGTTTCCGCGTCGACCATCCGGCGCAGCTGGGTGACCTTCTGTGCGGCAAGCGCTCTGGCGATCTGTTGCTGGGTAGGCGTCGGTTCGTCACCATAGGGTGCGAGCAATCCGGCCAGCAAACGCCCTTCCAGCTGATCCAGGGCCATCGCCTTGAGCGCCTGATACGACGAGTACGACGGCCCCCGGCTCGAGCTGTATCTGCCATAGGCTTCTACGATTTGAGCAACCATAGCCAGCAGCCGATCGTCCAGATCAGCGAGGTCCGGGTTGTCCACCAGCAGATCGACCAGCATTTGCCGCATCGCTTCAACATCGTCGGCCGGCAGCTGCAGCGCCGCCTTGGCGTTTGCCGCTTCTTCGTCGGTGACCACTGCCCGCGCTCCCAACGCGGCCGGCCACCACAGGTCGAACATCGCGTCGTAGGTGTCGCGGTGGTCGGGCCTGCGCAGCACCGCGCAAGCCAGCCCTTCGCGCAACACCTCCCGATTACCGAGCCCGAGGGTCGCCATCACCCGTCCAGCGTCCACGGTCTCCGACGGTCCCACTGAAATGCCTTGTCCGCGCAGCGCTTCGACGAAGCCGACCAGATGGCCCGGCAGTCCGTGCGGCGCCAACGGCCGGCTGGGGCCGACGCGGCGGACAGCCATCAGTTCAGCCTGAGTTCGCCGGAGGCGCGTTGGTGATCGGAATGGTGTTTGAGCACCACGCCCAGCGTCGCGGCGATGGTCGCGTCGTCGATGGTGTCCAGGCCCAACGCCAGCAGCGTGCGTCCCCAGTCGATGGTTTCGGCCACCGACGGCAGCTTCTTGAGCTGCATTCCGCGCAGCACCCCGACGATGCGAACCAGTTCCTCGGCAAGATGCTCGGGCAGCTCGGGCACCCGGGACAGCAGAATGCGCCGTTCCAGCTCGGGGCTGGGGAAGTCGATGTGCAGAAAAAGGCAGCGGCGCTTGAGCGCCTCGGAGAGCTCGCGGGTGGCGTTGGAGGTCAGCACCACGAACGGTGCCCGCGCGGCCGTGATGGTACCCAACTCGGGGACCGTCACCGCGAAGTCGGAGAGCACTTCGAGCAGCAGACCTTCGATCTCGATGTCGGCTTTGTCGGTCTCGTCGACCAGCAGCACGGTCGGGTCGGTGCGCCGGATGGCCGTCAGCAGCGGACGTGACAGCAGGAACTCTTCGCTGAAGACGTCGAGTTTCGTTTGATCCCAGTCGTCGTGGCCGGAAGCGTTACCGGTTTGAATACGGAGTATCTGCTTGGCGTGGTTCCACTCGTAGAGCGCGCGGGCCTCGTCGACACCCTCGTAGCACTGCAACCGCACCAGGCCCGAGCCGGTGGACTGCGCGACCGCCCGGGCCAGCTCGGTCTTGCCCACCCCGGCGGGACCTTCGACGAGCAACGGCTTGCCCAGCCGGTCGGCGAGGAACACCGCGGTCGCGGTGGCGGTGTCGGGCAGATAACCCGTCTCGGCCAGCCGCCGCGCGACGTCGTCGATGTCGGCGAACAGCGGCGCGGGACGGGCGGGCACACTCACAGCAATTCTCCTACCGAAGTTAGGCGGGCCGGGTCTGGCCGTCTCCCCAGACGATCCATTTCGTCGAGGTGAGTTCGGACAGTCCCATCGGCCCGCGGGCATGCAGCTTTTGAGTGGAGATGCCGATTTCGGCACCGAAGCCGAACTGCTCACCGTCGGTGAACGCTGTCGACGCGTTCACCATGACCGCTGCCGCGTCGACGCCGTCGGTGAACCGTTGCGCGGCAGCCATATTGGTGGTGACGATAGCTTCGGTGTGCCCGGTGCCGTACTCGTTGATGTGGGAGATGGCTGCGTCGACGCCGTCGACCACCGCCACCGCGATGTCCATCGTCAGGTATTCGCGGCGCAGGTCGGCCTCACCGGGGTCGACGTGCACCGTCACCCCGGCGTCCTGCAGCGCACCGAGCAACCGCGGCATGGCCTGCCCGGCGATCGCCGAGTCCACCAGCAGCGTCTCGGCGGCATTGCACACGCTGGGGCGGCGGGTTTTGGAGTTCAGCAGAATCTGCTCGGCGACGTCGAGGTTCGCGCCCTCGTGCACGTAGACGTGGCAGTTGCCGACACCAGTCTCGATGGTCGGCACCTGCGCATCGCGAACCACCGCGTCGATCAGACCCGCTCCCCCGCGGGGAATCACCACGTCGACCAGACCGCGAGCCTGAATCAGGTGGGTGACGGTTAAACGGTGCTGTGCGGAGAGCAGTTGCACCGCGTCAGCGGGCAGGTCCTCGCTGTGCAACGCCACACGAAGCACGTCGACGAGAGCCTGGTTGGACTTGGCCGCCGAGGAGCTGCCGCGCAACAGCGCCGCGTTGCCAGACTTGAGCGCCAAACCGAACGCGTCGACGGTGACATTGGGCCGGCCCTCGTAGACGATCCCGATCACGCCAAGCGGAACCCGCTGCTGACGAAGGTGCAGGCCATTGGGCAGCGTGTAACCACGCAGCACCTCCCCGACCGGATCGGGTAGCCCGGCAACCTGGCGCAAACCGGCCGCGATGCCCTCAACGCGCTGTGGGTTGAGTGCCAACCGGTCGAGCATCGCGCCTGCTGTGCCGCCGGCGCTGGCGGCGGCAAGGTCTTCGGCATTGGCCGCAAGGATCTGATCTGCGTGAGCCACTAACGCGTCGGCGGCCACGCGCAACGCATTGTCCTTGGCCGCGGTCGGCAGAGGAGCCAAGATCCGCGCGGCGACGCGGGCGCGGCGGGCGGCGTCGTGCACCTGTTGGCGGAGGTCGTTAAGCGCCGGCGCGTGCACACTCATCACAACAGGGTAACGGGCTGCCGACGCAACGGTCCAAGCCGGGCAACCGGTGCACGCGCGCTCAGACGGTCTGCCCGCGCTCTGATGCCTTACCAACTTTGGCCGCCTGGTGCACTTCCGCGCGTCGTTCATCGATCATCCGCCCGAACTCTTGGAGCAGCAACGGCTTCCGCGTCACCAGGTCAGCGAGGTCATTGCGGTCGATCTCCAGTCCGGTCACCTCGCCGACGGCGAACGCGTCGGCCAAGTTGGGCTGACGGGTCAGCGCGGTCAGCCCGAGAAACGAACCCGCTTCCAATGTGCCGACCGAGACGATCGAACCGTCCTCGCTGCCGGCTGCTGTCATTCGCACGGTTCCCGCGACAAGGAAAGTCATCTTGGTCGGCACCCGCCCGGCAGCCTCGAGTACTTCCTGTGCGCCGTAGCGCACTATCCGCGCATGGGCCATCAACGCCCGCTGCTCAGCGGCACTCAGCCGTAAAGCCGGTGCCACCACCGCAGCAAAAGCCTGCTCGACGCGCTCAGCGGTGGAGAAGTCATCTCTTGCCCCGTTCAAATGAAGGTGCTCGCGCCGCGCCGCGTACCAGACCCAGCGCAAGAAAGTCGATTGCGCGCTGCCGTCGTCTGCGGGCGAGTTCAGCCCGACGGTGACTTGGTATTGGCCGCCACCAGCGACTACCGATTGCGGGGCGACGTCGGCCTTGCTCTCCGGCAAGGCGGCGGCGACCCGGGACAACAGCGCGCAGACCTGGTCCGGTGGGTCGATGACCGAAAACCTGATTGTCATCGACAACTGATGGCCGCCGGGCGGCCGGCTGAGATTTGTGAATGACGTGCCGGCCAGCACTGAGTTCGGCGTGATTTGCAGGCCGCGGCCGGTCTGTATGTGCACGGCGCGCCAATTGGCCTCGACGACGCGACCGCGCGCTGCCGGAGTGTCGAGCCAGTCGCCGATCCGAAACGGTTGCTCGAACAACAGGAACAGGCCCGAGACGATCTGGCCGACGGAATTCTGCAGCATCAAACCGATGACCACCGAGGTGACCCCGAGCGCGGTGAACAAGCCTCCGACCCGCACGCCCCAGATGAAGGAAGACATCATCGCCAAACCGACGCCGATCAACAGGAACCGGGTGACGTCTAGGAAAATGGTCGGCATCCGCTGTCGCCACGTCCCGGGCGGCGCGCTCTGGAAAAGTGTTGCGTCAAGCCCCGAAAGTAAAAGAACCAGCACGACGAAGCCGAATACCGTTGCCACCACGCGCACCGGGGTGACCTGTGGAGACACCTGCACGACTTTGGTCAGCAGCAGCATCAGCGCACCCAGCGGGATCAGATAACTGCGCAGCACATTGACCGGTCCGGCAAGGTAACTCTGCTTACGCAGCAACAACTGGCGCCATTCGGTGAGGCCGATCAGGACGACGGGCAGACCGACAGCAAGCCCAATTGCCCAGAAGTACCAGGACGAGTCATCGGCTTTCACTGTCGCTCCGCCAATCGCCAGATCGGCGCTGTGGAGCCCCCCACCGTAATCTCACCCGCTGAGGTGAACTCGTGGACGTCGCGCATCGCCTCGTACACCGGAGTCGTTGCATAGATCCCGGACTTCGCAGCGCCACTGCGCATCTGATGGGCCAAGCTGACCGCCGCGCCCCACATGTCGTAGACCATCGTCGTCCGGCCGACTAGTCCGCTGATGACGTTACCGGTGTTGATGCCGGCTCGAAGGGCGATGTGATAACCCGTTCTGGCGTTGAACCGCTCGACGATGTGCTGCATCTCCACCGCGAAATCCACTGTCCGGTGCACACTGTCCAGCCGCGGGACATTCAGACCACAGCTGGCGAGGTACCCGTTGTGCACGGTGCGAATCAGCTCGACACCGAAAGCCTCTGCAGCTGAATCGAATTCGCTTATCAGCTGGTCGACGATGCCGACCAGTTCGCTTCCGGACAGCTGGCTCGAAATCTCGTCCAACCCGGCGATGTCGGCGAAGATGACGGTGACGTCCTGGTGTTCTTGCGCGATGGTCCGGTCACCTTCGCGGTACCGTTGCACGACCTGCTCGGGCATCAGCGACAGCAGCAGACGATCGTTTTCCTTGCGCTGCTCCTCGAGCAGTTCTTCCTTCGTCTGCAGGCTTCTGCTCATGTCATTGAAAGCGGCGGTAAGTTCGCCGATCTCGTCGTTGGACGTCACCGGCAACACACCCTCGTAGTTGCCGCCGCCTACTTGGTGCGCACCGGCCTGCAGTCGCCGGATGGGCCGTACGAAACTTTGGGCTACCAGCATCGCGGCCACGCAGAGCACGAACACCAGCACAACAATGGTCAACAGCAATGTTCGGGTGAAGGCCCCTGCCAACGCATACGCCTCGGAACTGTCGCGGGTCGCCAGGATCGACCAATGCAAATCCGAGTGCGGGACGTCAATGGGCGCATACGCGGCCAATTCATTGACACCCAGATATCCGGTATCCACCATCGTTCCGGACTTCCCTTCCTGCGCGGCCCGCACCGCAGCCGTGGTGGCGGGCTGTACCAGGGTGGTGCCGTGCCACCTGAGCGCGTCGTCGACGACCGCAGCTGGGGTACCAGCATCCTCCGCTTCGCGCCGGTACGCCCTAGGGTCCTGCAAAAACAACCGGGAGTCCGAACGCATCACGCGGTCTGGACCGGCGAGGTACGTCTCCCCGGTGGCGCCCATGCCAGCGGTCTTCCACTGTTTATCGACCGTCATGATCCGATTCACTTTGGCGATCGGCATGGGCAGCGCGAGCACACCTTCGGTCCCGCCGGCCGAATTGATCGGCGACACCAGCCAAGCGGTGGGTTCACCGATTTGCGGTGGATATTGCGCAAAGTCGGTTATCCAAACGAAGTCCAGCGAGTTGGCGGCCGCCGCCTTCTCATAGGCGCTGCGCAGATTGGATTCACGATATGGACCGTTGAGGATGTTGGTGCCGAGCGCAACGCCTTTGTTCACCGTGTACACCACGTTGCCCCGGGCATCGAGTAGTACTGCGTCCTTGTATTCGAAGCGGGTCGCGATCTCGCGAAAGTAGTTGTCGAATCGGTTATTAGCAGCCGACCATGCACTACCGTCCCCGGCATCGGCGGCCGCCACCTGAGCGCGCCTCGGCGACGCGGTGTAACGAGATTGCAGATACCGCTGCGCATTGTTGTCGGGCAACAACGCGTTCAAGTTCAGCGTTGTGCCGGTGGCCTGCGCGACTGGCTTGACCACCTTGTCGGTGTAGAAGTTGACGATTGCCTGCTGATCGGCCGGACTGATAGTCGCGTTGGCGAGCTCGTCGAAGCCCGCGGTGAACGCTTGCACCGCCTCGGTTGTAGTCGTCCCGCGACTGTAGATGATCAACGAATTCGTCAGATCCGCGAACAACGTTTCGATGGCTCGTTTCTGCGCTTCCCGCAATTGCGTCATGCGCACTTCCGCGACCGGCAGCAACATCCGCCGGCCGGATATGTACTCCACGACGCCGATGGCTGTGAGGGACGCCAGGCTGCTGACCAGCAGCATGACCATCACCTTGGACTGGATGCTGAGGGACAGGCCGCGCAGTCGACGGCGGTCCGGCGTGGCCGGAGCGGCCTGTTCGTCCGATACCACATTCGCCGCGCGCCGCCGCCTCAATCAGTTTCCTTTCATTGACCGGCCTGACAAGGCGCAGATTAGCGCGAATATCCGCCGCGAAAGGTGATTGATCGAAAAGTGTGTTCTGGGCCATCGTCATGGTGGCTGCTAACGTCGGCGCAATGGCGACGCGAGTCTGCGTGGTGGGCAGCGTGAATACCGACACCGTGTTCGACGTCGACGCGTTGCCGCGACCGGGTGAGACGGTGCTCGCGGTGTCGGTCCGATCGACGCCCGGCGGTAAAGGCGCCAATCAGGCAGTAGCGGCGGCGCGGGCGGGCGCCTCGGTGCACTTCGTCGGCGCGGTGGGTGACGATGACGCGGGAGCGCGACTGCGCGGCCATCTGCGCGAGAACGCGGTCGACACAGACGGATCGGTGACCGTGCCCGGCGACAGTGGCCAAGCGGTCGTAATGGTCGACTCGGCCGGTGAGAACATAATCGTGGTCGCTCCGGGCGCCAATATGAACCTGACGCTGGACTCAGCGCGACAGCGCACGCTGATCGCCGACTGCGCAGTATTGTTGCTGCAGTTGGAGATTCCGCTGGCTACAGCGGTGGCCGCGGCGCAGGAGGCCCGCTTCGGCGGGGCCACGGTCATCGTCAACGCTTCCCCGGCCAGTGATGATTCTGATGCATTGGCGGTCCTCGCGCAGACATGCGACGTAGTAGTGGTGAACGAAGATGAGGCCAAGCGCTGGCAGTGGCCGGTCGCGCACCTGGTGGTCACCCGGGGCGCCGCCGGGGCGGGGTATACGGGCGAGGACGGCAGTTATGCGGTGCCCGCACCACCCGTCGAGGCGATTGACACCTCAGGTGCCGGCGATGTGTTCGCCGGCGTCCTCGCGGCGGATTGGGCGGCCGGTCACGAGTACGCGCTGCGGCGGGCGTGCGCAGCCGGCGCGCTGGCCACTTTGGTGTCTGGCGCCGGGGATTGCGCTCCGCTCAGTGCGGCCATCGACGACGCCGTCGTCCCGGGTTGAGCATCGTCACGTCGCGCAGAGGAGAGTCGCGCGCCGGAGGAACTCGATGACCACCGCTCGGCGCACAGCAGGGCCGCCCGTGGGCCGTCAGATGCGTAATAGCGTTTCGACGTTGATGTGTGCAATGGCGTGCATCTGCTGCTCGGAAAGCTCTGACCCGATGAGAAATTCGGTGACACTGTCGCGCTTGACATAAGGAAAGTCCTCGGAGTAGATGATCCGATCGGCGCCCAGTTCGGCCACCACGTGCTCGAGCTGATGCTGGTTGAACATGCCCGACGGGGTCACCCAGATTTGTTCCCGGTAGTAGTCACTGACGTTGCGGTCACGGCCTGCGTGCACCAGTGCGAACGTCTCGTCGAGCCGTTCGAGCCAAAACGCCATCACTTCGCCCCAATGCCCACTCAGCAGCTTCAGGCCGGGATGACGGTCCAACGCACCGGACAAGATCAGCCGGATGATGTGGATTCCTGCCTCCGCGTGCCAGCCGAATGCGGGTCCGGAAAACATCACTGCGGCGGCGGCGGACCAGTCACCGAAGTAGTAGGGCCGAGAAATCTGCGGGTGGGGCAGCCCAGGATGCACGTAGATGGGCAAGTCCACTGCTTCAGCCGCTGCCAGTATCGGATCGAATCGGGAGTCGTCGAGAAACAGTCCTTCGAAGGTTCCGGCAATCAAAGCGCCGACGAACCCGAGATCGCCGACACAGCGGCGCAGTTCCTCGGCTGCCTGGGCGGGGTCATAAAGCGGAAGTGTCGCGAAGCCAAAGAACCGGTCGGGATGTTCGGAGATCTGTTGCGCCAAGTCATCGTTCACTCGACGGCAGAGCTCCACGGATTCCGGTGCCGCCAACGTGCTCGGGCTGCCGTTGCCGTGCGAGACGACTTGAACATCGATACCCACCGCATCCATGTGCGCCAACCGATGCCCACCTAGCTGAGTTGCCGCGTCGGGGTCGTCGTTGAATATCGAACCGAACTCGGCGAGTTCTTCGAGCGGCAAGCCGCTGGGTGCGCCGCCCAGCTGTAAAACCCGCCGGCTCACCTCAGGGTGCTCGAAGTGTTCCTCGACGGTGATGATGCGCATCCAGTCAGCTCCTTCGCGACTCGGGCGTCAATACACTCTGGATTGCTGGCGCGACGAGTGCAACCAGCGTCTCAGTATCCGCATCGGCGAGTACGGGTACACCGACGATTCGTCGTCCCACGACCAGTCCGACCAGCATCGATGACGCAAGCCCCGCCCGCAGAACTGCGTTGTCGATTGCGCGCGGCCCGACGGCATGGAGCAGTCTTGCCTGAATGAATTCGCGCAGCTGCGTGTTCGCCTGCTCATTGACGATGGCACCTCGCAGCATTGCCATCAGCGGCTCCGAAGATTGCGGGATCCCCTCCCAGACCTCCAGGTAGGCGCGGACCACCCGTTCGCCCAGGTGTTCGTCGGGCCCGTCGAACGCGACGCTCAAGCGCGCCAACGCATCCGGCGAGATCGACATCACCGCTGCAAACAGCGCATCTTTGGACCGGAAGAACTGCATCACCAGCGAAGCGTCGACACCGGCATCGGCCGCCACCCGCCTGATGGTCGTCGCGGCGAAACCGTTGCTGGCGAATCGGGCGCGCGCCGCTTCGAGGATGGCCTGCCTAGTCGTATTGCTACCCGGCCGACGCCCGCGGCGCCGCTCCGACACCGAACGGCTGTTGGCGGTCATAGCCAAAACCTACCGCCAGTCGCGCAACAATATCAACTGCTGTTGATTTTTGTGTCGGTCGTGTTTACGATCGGGCGAGCAAGAAGCTGAAGGTGCTGAAAAGAGATGCGGGAAGCGATGGACGTGGCGCGGGAAGAGAAAATTTTCATGCCGTCCCGTCCCCTGGGGCCGGGTGAAAGATACGGAGTGCTGAGCGGGTTCGACCCGGGCACGCGCACGTTACCGGCGGGCTTTCGTCTCGCGCCCGCATTCAAGGCCTTACCGGTTGACATCGTGCTCGAGAAGGACGTGAGCGTCATCATGCGTGACGGTGTGACGACCTATGTCGATATTCTGCGGCCGGGCGGGCGCCGAGAAGGTGCCGGTCATCGTGGCGTGGAGCCCGTACGGCAAGGGAGAGGGCAGCGCCCCGGCGGCGATGGGGGTGTTCGGGCTGGTCGGCCTGGACAACGGGATCGTTTCGGGTCTGCACAAGTTCGAGGGACCCGACCCGGCGTATTGGTGCGCTGCGGGTTATGCGATCTGCAACCCGGATGTTCGAGGCGTCTCAGATTCGCTGGGCGACAGCGTGTTATGGGATCGCCAAGAGGGCGAGGACTGCCATGACTTGATCGAGTGGCTGGCCGCTCAGGACTGGTGTACCGGCAAGGTCGCGATGAGCGGAACCTCCTATCTCGCAGTGGCGCAGTGGTTCGCTGCTGCCGAACAGCCCCCGCACCTGACGGCGATCAATCCGTGGGAGGGCGTCAGCGACGTCTACCGCGATCTGGTGATGCGCGGCGGCATGCCTGACACCGGGTTCGCCAGACAGCTCCGGGACAACAGCTACTGGGGCAAGAACCGCAAGGAGGACATCCTCGCCGAGGCGGAGCGTTACCCGCTGATGAACGGCCTGTGGCGCAACAAGATCCCGCGTGTCGGCCGGATTACCGTGCCGGCCTACGTCGTGGCCAGCTACTCGAATTCGTTGCACACCGCAGGCACGTTTCGTGCTTGGCGACAGATGGGTTCAAAACAGAAGTGGCTGCGCGTTCACAACAGCCAGGAATGGCCCGACTACTACGACGAGGCGAACCGGGAGGATCTGCGACGGTTCTTCGATCACTTTCTGAAGGGCGAGGACAACGGCTGGGAGCAGACCCCGCGCGTCCGGTATGCGCTTCTCGACCTTGAAGGTGGCGACTACGTCAACCTGCCGGCCGACCAATTTCCCCCGCACGGCGTCGATTACCTGAAGTACTACCTCGACGGTCACACACGCACGTTGCGGACAGAGGCGCCCTCCGAGGAGGTGACGACGGCATACGACGCCGAAACTGATCCGAGTTTGGTCTCGTTCATCGTCAGCTTCGACGAGGAGACCACGATGGTCGGCTACCCCAAGGCGCGACTGTGGGTCGAAGCGAAGGGCGCCGACGACATGGACTTGTTCGTCTTCATTCAGAAGTTGAATGCGCAAGGGACGCCGCTTCAGGAGTTCACCGTGCCCAACCACGGCGCGATGATTCACGACCTCACCGAGCGGGGGGCATCAATTCTGCGATACAAGGGTTCCAGCGGCCGATTGCGCGTGTCGATGCGGCATTTGGACGAGACGATGTCGACCGACGAAGTCCCTGTCCACAGCTTCGACCGGGTTGCCAAGCTGAACCCTGGTGAGGTCGTCGAAGTTGAGATCGATTTACTTCCAATCGGTCTGGTGTTCCATCCAGGTGAGCAGCTGCGGCTGGTGATCAGCGCGCAAAATTTGTCTGGTCCATGGATGCCCGGGCTCCGGAAATACAATCCGCAAAACAGCGGCCACCACGTCATCCACGCGGGCGGATCGCGCCCCTCATATCTGCAACTGCCCATCAGGACGGATGGCCGTGCCGCCCCTGATGACTACAGCCACCTCACAATCCGGCCGAACGGGTGACCTGAGCGAAACGACCGGCCGGGTTGCAGACGTCGCGCACCGCGGCGACGTCGTCCACGACGTCGAAATCACTCAGAACCTGCAGTGCCGTCACTTCAACACCGTTGCCGTGCAGAGCTTTCAACGTCAGCGTTCCGGTGTCGGGCCGTGACATCGGCACGTCTCGCAGACATCCGGCCGCTGTGGGCGTTTGCAGTCCGAGCACCCACCAACCGCCGTCTGCGGCCAGTCCTAGCACGGCCTGCGCCTGGAGCAGCCGGGCGGCGCAACGGGCCAGCAGCTCACCGGTCACCTGCGGGGTGTCCATGCCGATCTGCAGCACCGGCAACCCTGGGTAAGCGGCGGCCGCGTCGGCGTGCGCGTTGGCCAGCCGGTCGCCGAAGTGCTCGCCGCGCTGGCTGATCACCGTGAAGGCTTCGAGTCGACGACGGATGTCGTCGCCGCCCGCGGCGCCGGCCAAGTCGCCGGTGAGCGCTACCACCCGCGCGGCTACCGGAGTTTCGGCGACCGCGTCCAGCGTGTCCAGAAGCGCCGCAGCGGCGATCTCGGCGGCGACCCGGTCGCCGACGGTGGCGGCGAGCCGGGTCTTGGCCCGACCCGGCTCTGGAGCTTTCGCGACCACCAAGAGCGTCACCGGAAATGCGGTCACGAAATCACTTTCCAGAAATCCAGGATCGCGGTGATGCTGCCCCGCAGTGAACCGCTGACCTTGGATTTGCCGCCGGTTCGCGGGCCGTAGCTGATGTCGAGCTCAACGACCCGCCACCTTGCGGCCGCGGCGCGGACCAGCAGTTCCAGCGGGTAGCCCGAACGTCGATCAACGACACCGAGTTTCAGCAGCGTGTCGCGCCGGGCCACTCGCATCGGGGCGATGTCGTGCACGGGCAAGCCGTGGCGGGTCCGCAGGCGCCAGCTCATCACCACGGTCCCGACCCGGGCGACCCACGGCCAGCGCAGTCCAGGCCACCGGCCGCCGCCGACCAGTCACCAGATCGGCACCCTGGTCAAGCGCAGCAACCAGCCGGGGCAGGTCGCCGGGATCCATCGAGCCGTCGGCGTCGATGACCGCCACAATCGGAGTCGTCGCGGCGACGACGCCGGCGTGCACCGCAGAGCCGTAACCCGGGCCGCGGTTCGGCGACCACCGCAGCACCGTGCCGGCGGGCCACCCCAGCAGTGTCGTCGGTGCTGTTGTTGTCCACCACGAGCGCTCGGTAGCCGGCGGGGATAGCCGCCAGCACGCCAGGCAGGCACTCTGCTTCGTTGAGGCAGGGCAACACTACGGTGACCAGATCGCTGGGGTCGGGCATGCGACCTGACCCTAAGCCATCCTCTGCGCACCGCGAGACGGTGCCGCGCCTATGGTGCGTCATCTTCTCCGAGAAATCTCTTTCAGGGTGTTCGAAGATGTTGTTGCGGGGTTGGCCGTGAA
>CAWFTT010000031.1:0-223943 GCA_963818785.1 uncultured Actinomycetota bacterium
GGCCCGCCGCACGCTCACGGCCGGGGGAGGGCGGCGTCAGCACCGGGCTTACTAGACTGGCCGCCGTGCTGATCGGATCACACGTGCGAACAGAGGACCCGCTCGCCGCGGCGCAGGCCGACGGCGCTGACGTCGTGCAGTTCTTCCTCGGCAACCCGCAGAGCTGGAAGAAGCCCAAACCCCGGGACGACGCTGCCGCACTGTGGCATTCGGCTGTGCCGTTGTACGTGCACGCGCCGTATCTGATCAACGTCGCATCGGCGAACAACCGAGTGCGGATTCCGTCGCGCAAGATTTTGCAGGACACCTGCGACGCGGCCGCCGAGATCGGTGCCACGGCAGTCATCGTGCACGGCGGCCACGCCGACGACGACGACATCGACGCCGGCTGCGAGCGCTGGCGTAAAGCTATGCAGCGGCTGGAAACCGACGTGCCGGTGTACCTGGAGAACACCGCCGGTGGCGATCACGCCATGGCTCGTCACTTCGACACCATCGCGCGGCTGTGGGAGAACATCGGCGACACCGGCATCGGTTTCTGCCTCGACACCTGCCACGCCTGGGCGGCGGGGGAGGCGCTGATCGACGCGGTCGACCGCATCAAGCGCATCACCGGCCGCATCGACCTGCTGCACTGCAACGACTCGCGCGACGCCGCCGGCTCCGGCGCTGACCGCCACGCGAACCTGGGTAAAGGCCAGATCGATCCGGAGTTGCTGGTGGCGGTGGTCAGGGCGGCGGACGCGCCGGTGATCTGCGAGACCGCCGACGAAGGCCGTAAAGACGACATTGCCTTTTTGCGCGAGCACCTCAGCGACTAGCGTTACAGCACTTGTGCGGCTGTCGAATAAATGTAACATCATGGGCATGTCAGACACCCATATCGTCACCAATCAAGTTCCGCTGCTGGAGAATTACAATCCCGCGTCCTCGCCGGTGCTCATCGAGGCACTGATCCGCGAAGGAGGCCAGTGGGGCCTCGACGAAGTGACCGAGGTCGGCGCGATCTCGGGGTCCCGCCGAACTCAGCGCTGGGGTGAGCTGGCCGACCGCAACCAGCCGATATTGCGCACCCACGACCGCTACGGCCATCGCGTCGACGAAGTCGATTATGACCCGGCCTACCACGAGCTGATGCGCGCGGCGATCGAGCATGGGCTGCACGCCGCGCCGTGGGCCGACGACCGTCCCGGTGCGCATGTCGTCCGCGCCGCCAAGACGTCGGTGTGGACCGCAGAGCCCGGCCATATGTGCCCCATCTCGATGACCTATGCCGCGGTCCCGGCGCTGCGCTGCAGCCCTGAACTGGCCGCCGTCTACGAACCGCTGCTGACCAGTCGCCACTACGATCCGGAGCTGAAGGTTCCGGCGACGAAGCTCGGTATCACCGCCGGGATGTCGATGACCGAGAAGCAGGGTGGTTCCGACGTCCGGGCCGGCACGACCGACGCCGCCCGCAACGCCGACGGCACCTACAGCCTGACCGGCCACAAATGGTTCACCTCCGCGCCGATGTGCGACATCTTCCTGGTGCTGGCGCAGGCCCCGGGCGGGTTGTCGTGTTTCCTGGTGCCGCGGGTACTGCCCGACGGCAGCCGCAACCGGATGTTCCTGCAGCGCCTCAAGGACAAACTCGGCAACCACGCCAACGCCTCCAGCGAAGTCGAGTACGACGGCGCCACGGCATGGCTGGTCGGCGAGGAGGGCCGCGGTGTGCCGACCATCATCGAGATGGTCAACCTGACCCGTCTCGACTGTGCGCTGGGCAGCGCGACCAGCATGCGTACCGGCGTCACCCAGGCCATGCACCACGCCCAGCATCGCAAGGCGTTCGGTGCTTATCTGATCGATCAGCCGTTGATGCGCAACGTCCTCGCCGACCTGGCTGTTGAGGCCGAGGCCGCCACCGTGGTGGCGATGCGGATGGCCGGCGCCACCGACAACGCGGTGCGCGGCAACGAGACCGAGGGGCTGCTGCGTCGCATCGGCCTAGCGGCCACCAAGTACTGGGTGTGCAAACGCGCCACACCGCACGCCGCCGAGGCGATGGAATGCCTGGGCGGTAACGGCTACATCGAAGACTCCGGCATGCCGCGGCTGTACCGTGAGGCGCCGCTGATGGGCATCTGGGAAGGCTCCGGCAATGTCAGCGCGCTGGACACGCTGCGTGCGATGGCCACCCGCCCGGAATGCATCGAAGTGCTGTTTGACGAGCTGGCCCGCACTAACGGTCAGGATCGGCGGCTGGACGTGCACGTCGAGCGGCTACGCCCGCAGCTCGGCGACTTTGAGACGATTCAGTACCGGGCGCGCGCCATTGCCGAGCACATCTGTCTGGCGTTGCAGGGCTCGCTGCTGGTGCGGCACGGGCATCCCGCGGTGGCCGAGGCGTTCCTCGCCACTCGCCTCGACCGACAGTGGGGCGGTGCATTCGGCACCATGCCGACCGGCCTGGACCTGGCAACGATCCTCGAGCGGGCGCTCGTCAAGGCATGACGCGCGCCGGCGACCCGACCGTGCCCCGCAGGAGGGGCGCCAATGAGGAGGAGCGGCGCCAATGACCCACGCCATCAGGCCAGTCGACTTCGACAACCTCCGGACGATGACCTACGAGGTCACCGACCGGATCGCCCGCATCACGTTCAATCGACCTGACAAAGGCAACGCGATCGTCGCCGACACCCCGCTGGAGCTGTCAGCGTTGGTCGAGCGTGCCGATCTGGACCCCGACGTCCACGTCATCCTGGTGTCGGGGCGCGGTGAAGGCTTCTGCGCCGGCTTCGACCTGTCGGCTTACGCGGACCGTACTTCCTCGGCCGGCGGGACCGGCGCCTACCGGGGCACCGTGCTGGACGGGAAGACACAGGCGGTCAATCACCTGCCGAAGCAGCCGTGGGATCCGGTCATCGACTATCAGATGATGAGCCGCTTCGTGCGTGGCTTCTCCAGCCTGATGCACGCCGACAAGCCGACCGTGGTCAAGATCCACGGGTACTGCGTGGCCGGTGGTACCGACATCGCGCTGCACGCCGACCAGGTGATCGCCGCCGCGGACGCCAAGATCGGCTACCCGCCGACCCGGGTCTGGGGCGTGCCGGCCGCCGGATTGTGGGCGCACCGGTTGGGTGATCAGCGCGCCAAACGACTGCTGCTGACCGGCGACTGCATCACCGGCGCACAGGCCGCCGAGTGGGGCTTGGCGGTCGAGGCGCCGGCAGCCGAGGACCTCGACGAGCGCACCGAGCGTCTCGTCGAGCGGATCGCCGCGGTGCCGGTCAACCAGTTGGTGATGGTCAAGCTAGCGCTCAACTCCGCGCTGCTCCAGCAGGGCGTGGCGACCAGCAGGATGGTCAGCACGGTTTTCGACGGCATCGCCCGCCATACCCCCGAAGGGCACGAGTTCGTCGCTGACGCGGTCGAGCACGGATTCCGCGAGGCGGTGCGCCACCGCGACGAGCCGTTCGGCGACTACGGTCGCCGGGCCTCAGGTGTGAGCGGCTAGTAGCGATGCCGCGACCGCTGAAGCGCATGACCGCTCGGTCGGTGGTGCTCAGCGTGCTACTCGGGGCTCACCCGGCGCGGGCCGGCGCCGGGGAGCTGATCCGGCTCACTGCGGATTTCGGTATCAAGGAGCCGACGTTGCGGGTGGCACTGACCCGGATGGTCAGCGCCGGTGACCTGATCCGGTCCGCCGACGGATACCGGCTGTCGGACCGGCTGCTGGCCCGTCAGCGCCGTCAGGACGACGCCATGCGCCCACAGGTACACACCTGGCGCGGGGACTGGACGACCGTGATCGTGACCAGCGTCGGCACCGACGCGCGCACCCGGGCGGCACTGCGCACCACGCTGCGCCAGCACCGCTTCGGGGAACTGCGCGAAGGGGTGTGGATGCGACCGGACAATCTGGATATCGACCTGGCGTCCGAGGTCGGTGACCGGGTGCGGCTGCTGCGGGCCCGCGACGAAGCGCCGGTTGAGTTGGCCCGATTGCTGTGGGATCTGCCGGGCTGGGCGCTGGCAGGTCAGGAGTTGCTCGACGAGATGGCGGTCGCCTCAGACATTCCCGGCCGATTCGTGGTCGCCGCGGCGATGGTGCGCCATTTGCTCACCGACCCGATGCTGCCCGCCGAACTGCTGCCGGCCGGTTGGCCGGGCGCGCGGCTGCGTGCCGCATATACCGACTTCGCCACCGAACTGACCGGGCGGCGCGACCAGATCCAACTAGTGGAGGCGAGATGAGCGATCCGGTGCGGGTAGAACGCAACGGCGCGGTGATCACTGTCATCATCGACCGACCGGAAGCACGCAACGCGGTCAACCGGCCCACGGCGGCCGCCCTGTACGAGGCGTTCGAGCAGTTCGACGGTGACGAGAACGCGAGCGTGGCGGTGCTGTGGGGTGACCACGGGACGTTCTGCGCCGGAGCTGACCTGAAGGCATTCGGTACGCCGGAGGCCAACGCGGTGCACCGGACCGGTCCCGGACCGATGGGGCCCACCCGGATGGTGCTGGGTAAACCGGTGATCGCCGCGGTCAGCGGTTACGCCGTTGCCGGCGGTCTCGAGCTCGCCGTGTGGTGCGACTTGCGCGTCGTGGAAGAGGACGCCGTGTTCGGCGTGTTCTGCCGGCGTTGGGGGGTGCCGCTCATCGACGGCGGCACCATCCGGTTGCCGCGGCTGATTGGCCACAGCCGCGCGACGGACATGATCCTCACCGGGCGTGCCGTGGCGGCCGACGAAGCGCTGGCGATCGGATTGGCCAACCGCATCGTGCCCAAGGGCCAGGCCCGCCGGCATGCCGAAGAGCTGGCGGCGCAACTGGCCGCGCTGCCGCAGCAGTGCCTGCGCTCAGACCGGTCGTCGCTGATGCACCAGTGGGGCAGGCCCGAGGCCGAGGCCCTCGAATTCGAGTTCGCCAGCATCGCCCGGGTCGCCGACGAAGCAAGAGAAGGTGCCGGACGGTTCACGGCCGGCGCGGGCCGCCATGGCGATATGACCTGATCAGCCCTTGTTGATCGTGTTGCCCTGGCCGAGGTTCTCGACTTTCGGGTCACCGTCTTTGTAAGTGATGCTGTTGTTCAGCCCTACCACGGTGATCTGCTTGTCGACCTTGTCGAACGTGATCTTGTTGTCGGCGCCGCCGATGCTGACATTCGAGCAGGTGCCTTTGACGGTCAGCGTGTTGTTGGACCCACCGACGTTCAAGCCTTTGCCGTCGGCACAGTCGAGGTCGGCCGTCGTGCCGAACGATCCGTAATTGAGCGTGTTGCCGATCTGGATCTGTGCGGTGGAACTTTCCGGGGTCGACGAAGTCGTCGCCGCGGTCGAGCTGCTCGCCGACGACGAGGTGGCCGGGCTGCCGGTGGTGCTTTTCTTAGCGCAGCCCGCCACTCCCAACGCCGCCGGCGCCAGAGCGATTGCCAGCACGGCGACTCCGCTTGCCAGTCGGGAAGAGGCGGTGATGCGCATGTTTCCTCGTTTCTTCGCTATCGGTTCGGCCGGCTCACGCCGGGGTGCGCATCAGGCGGGTGGTCATCCCCGGTTCGCGGCCGCGGTCCCGTACGAAGGGGTCGCCGTAGGGGAGAGCACCATCGCCGCCCAGCGCTGGAGGGAAGCCTACGTAACTTCGCCGAAGCGATGGCACAGTTCGGCCATTTGTCGGCGCCGCCGCCCGACAGCTGGCGCGTTCGCGCCGCGGGCTTCAACTAGAGTTCTTCGCTGACCCTCAGTCAACAGTGAGAAAGCGGTGTTGACCCAGCCGGTCATCGCAACCGAAGGGCGATCGCCATGGCAGCTGAGCCGGAACCCCCGGTTGGTCGCTCGCGTGCAGGCGGACGCGCCAGCGCCCGCCCGGCGAAGCTGAGCCGCGACGTCGTCGTCAACGCCGCCCTGACGTTCCTGGACCGCGAAGGGTGGGACGCGTTGACGATCAATGCGCTCGCGACGCATCTGGGCACCAAGGGGCCGTCGCTATACAACCATGTAGACAGCTTGGATGACTTGCGCCGCACGGTCCGGATGCGGGTGATCGAGGACATCATCACGATGCTCAAGCGCGCCGGGGAAGGCCGCGCCCGCGACGACGCGGTGCTGGTGATGGCCGGCGCCTACCGCAGCTACGCCCATCACCATCCCGGCCGGTACTCCGCCTTCACCCGGATGCCTCTGGGCGGCGACGACCCGGAGTACACCGCCGCAACCAAAGGGGCGGCTGCACCGGTGATCTCGGTGTTGTCCTCCTACGGTCTCGACGGCGAAGAGGCGTTCCATGCGGCGCTGGAGTTCTGGTCGGCACTGCACGGGTTCGTCCTCTTGGAGATGACCGGGGTGATGGACGACGTCGACACTGATGCGGTGTTCTCCGACATGGTGCTGCGACTGGCGGCGGGGCTGCAGCTCCGCAGCCCACCCGCCGCGCGAGCCGACTCCGGCTAGGTGAGGCCGGACACCGAGGGCCTGACGGCGGCGGCGTCTTCGCCGCTTTGACCTGCGCAACCGGCGGCGGGTATTGTGAAGGCTTGTGCCTGGCGGCTCGAGGCGCCTGCGGTGACCTTAGGCGCGTTCGCCGGGCCAATTTGCATGTCCATCACGCTACGGATGACCCGCGGCGGACCCATGCGACACACCCGGCCGCGGGGTACTGCGGCTGGGCAAAACAGCAGTACGCAGACGTAGACAGCGACACAGGAAGCCGGTAGATGCCAACCATTCAGCAGCTGGTCCGCAAGGGTCGCCGCGACAAGGTCGCCAAGGTCAAGACCGCGGCCCTCAAGGGCAGCCCGCAGCGCCGTGGTGTGTGCACTCGCGTGTACACCACCACGCCGAAGAAGCCGAACTCGGCGCTTCGCAAGGTCGCGCGTGTCAAGCTGACCAGTCAGGTCGAGGTCACGGCCTACATCCCCGGCGAAGGTCACAACCTGCAGGAGCACTCAATGGTGCTGGTGCGTGGTGGCCGGGTGAAGGATCTGCCCGGTGTGCGCTACAAGATCATCCGCGGATCGCTGGACACCCAGGGGGTCAAGAACCGCAAGCAGGCCCGCAGCCGTTACGGCGCCAAAAAGGAGAAGGGCTGATGCCGCGCAAGGGGCCCGCGCCCAAACGTCCACTGGTCAACGACCCGGTGTACGGCTCGCAGCTGGTCACCCAACTGGTGAACAAAGTGCTGCTGCGCGGGAAGAAATCGCTAGCCGAACGCATTGTTTATGGGGCGCTCGAACAAGCCCGGGACAAGACCGGCACCGATCCCGTCATCACGCTCAAGCGGGCTCTGGACAATGTCAAGCCGGCTCTCGAGGTGCGCAGTCGTCGTGTTGGTGGGGCGACCTACCAGGTGCCCGTCGAGGTGCGCCCGGACCGGTCGACCACGCTGGCGCTGCGCTGGCTGGTCGGATTCTCGCGGCAGCGCCGGGAGAAGACCATGATCGAGCGCCTGGCGAACGAGCTTCTCGACGCCAGCAACGGCCTGGGGGCCGCCGTCAAACGACGCGAGGACACCCACAAGATGGCCGAGGCGAACCGCGCCTTTGCGCACTATCGCTGGTGAGAGCCGCCAACGGCCTCACTGAAGAGCGCCGGGCGCAACCGACAGCTAACTAAGCAACTGAAAGAGTGGGAAGACTTCTGTGGCACAGAAGGACGTGCTGACCGACCTGACGAAGGTCCGCAACATCGGCATCATGGCGCACATCGACGCCGGCAAGACGACGACGACCGAGCGCATCCTCTACTACACCGGCATCAGCTACAAGATCGGTGAGGTGCACGACGGCGCCGCCACAATGGACTGGATGGAGCAGGAGCAGGAGCGGGGGATCACCATCACCTCCGCGGCCACCACCTGCTTCTGGAAAGACAACCAGATCAACATCATCGACACCCCGGGCCACGTCGACTTCACCGTCGAGGTGGAGCGCAGTCTGCGCGTGCTCGACGGTGCCGTCGCGGTGTTCGACGGCAAAGAAGGTGTCGAACCGCAATCCGAGCAGGTTTGGCGGCAGGCCGACAAGTACGACGTGCCGAGGATCTGCTTCGTCAACAAAATGGACAAGATCGGCGCTGACTTCTACTTCTCCGTGCGCACCATGGAGGAGCGCCTGGGCGCCAACGTCATTCCAATTCAGCTGCCGGTCGGCTCAGAGGGTGACTTCGAAGGCGTCGTCGACTTGGTCGAGATGAACGCCAAGGTCTGGCGCGGCGAGACGAAGCTTGGCGAGACCTACGACACCGTCGACATCCCGGCCGAACTGGCCGAGAAGGCCGACGAATACCGCACCAAGTTGCTCGAGGCGGTCGCCGAGACCGACGAATCGCTGCTGGAGAAGTATTTCGGGGGCGAAGAACTTTCGATCGCGGAGATTAAGGGTGCGCTGCGCAAGCTCACCATCAGTTCCGAGGCGTACCTGGTGCTGTGCGGCAGCGCGTTCAAGAACAAGGGCGTACAGCCCATGCTGGACGCGGTCATCGACTACCTGCCTTCGCCGCTGGACGTACCGCCCGCCGAAGGTCACGTGCCCGGCAAAGAGGACGAGCTGATCACCCGCAACCCGTCGACGGATGAGCCGTTCTCTGCGCTCGCGTTCAAGGTTGCCACGCACCCCTTCTTCGGCAAGCTGACCTACGTCCGGGTGTACTCCGGCACCGTCGATTCGGGCAGCCAGGTCATCAACGCGACTAAAGGCAAAAAGGAGCGGCTGGGCAAGCTGTTCCAGATGCACTCCAACAAGGAGAACCCGGTCGAGCGGGCCTCGGCTGGTCACATCTACGCGGTGATCGGGCTGAAGGACACCACCACTGGTGACACCTTGAGCGACCCGAACCAGCAGATCGTGCTGGAGTCGATGACCTTCCCAGACCCGGTCATCGAGGTGGCCATCGAGCCCAAGACGAAGAGCGACCAGGAGAAGTTGAGCCTGTCGATTCAGAAGCTCGCCGAGGAGGACCCGACCTTCAAGGTGCATCTGGACTCCGAAACCGGCCAGACCGTGATCGGTGGCATGGGCGAGTTGCACCTGGACATCCTGGTGGACCGGATGCGCCGCGAGTTCAAAGTCGAGGCCAACGTCGGTAAGCCGCAGGTCGCCTACAAGGAGACCATCAAGCGGATGGTGGACAAGGTCGAGTTCACCCACAAGAAGCAGACCGGTGGCTCTGGCCAGTTCGCCAAGGTGCTGATCAGCATCGAGCCCTTCCACGGCGAAGACGGCGCCACCTACGAGTTCGAGAACAAAGTCACCGGTGGTCGCATCCCGCGGGAGTACATCCCGTCGGTCGACGCCGGCGCCCAGGACGCCATGCAGTACGGCGTGCTTGCCGGCTACCCGTTGGTGAACTTGAAGGTCACCCTGCTCGACGGCGCTTTCCACGAGGTGGACTCCTCGGAGATGGCGTTCAAGATCGCGGGTTCGCAGGTCTTGAAAAAGGCTGCGCACCAAGCACAACCGGTCATTTTGGAGCCCATCATGGCTGTCGAGGTCATCACGCCCGAGGACTACATGGGTGACGTGATCGGCGACTTGAACTCCCGCCGTGGCCAGATCCAGGCCATGGAGGAGCGTAGCGGTGCTCGCGTCGTCAAGGCGCACGTGCCGTTGTCGGAGATGTTCGGCTACGTCGGCGACCTGCGGTCGAAGACTCAGGGCCGGGCGAACTATTCCATGGTGTTCGACTCGTACTCCGAAGTGCCGGCGAACGTGTCGAAGGAGATCATCGCCAAGGCGACAGGCCAGTAGCGATCGGGCACAGCGGCGCGGAGTACCCTTTCCCGGTCACCACCGCGGCACAACTGAAGAAATTAAACCTGCTGTAACCAGCACCAACAAGTCCAGGAGGACACAGAAGTGGCGAAGGCGAAGTTCGAGCGGACGAAGCCGCACGTCAACATCGGGACCATCGGTCACGTTGACCACGGCAAGACCACCCTTACCGCGGCGATCACCAAAGTTCTGCATGACAAGTACCCGAACCTCAACGAGTCGCGCGCCTTCGACCAGATCGACAATGCGCCCGAGGAGCGTCAGCGCGGTATCACGATCAACATCTCGCACGTCGAGTACCAGACCGAGAAGCGGCACTACGCACACGTCGACGCTCCGGGTCACGCCGACTACATCAAGAACATGATCACCGGTGCAGCCCAGATGGACGGTGCGATTCTGGTGGTCGCCGCAACCGACGGCCCCATGCCGCAGACTCGTGAGCACGTGCTGCTCGCCCGTCAGGTCGGGGTGCCCTACATTCTGGTCGCGCTGAACAAGGCCGACATGGTCGACGACGAGGAGCTGCTCGAGCTGGTCGAGCTGGAGGTCCGCGAGTTGCTGGCCGCCCAGGAGTTCGACGAGGACGCACCGGTCGTTCGGGTGTCCGCGCTCAAGGCGCTTGAGGGCGACGCGAAGTGGGTCGAGTCCGTCGAGGAGCTGATGGCCGCCGTCGACGAGTCGATCCCGGACCCGGTTCGCGACACCGAAAAGCCGTTCCTGATGCCTGTCGAGGACGTCTTCACCATTACCGGCCGCGGCACCGTGGTCACCGGCCGGGTGGAGCGCGGCAAGATCAACGTGAACGAGGAAGTCGAGATCGTCGGCATAAAGCAGACCAGCACCAAGACGACCGTCACCGGTGTGGAGATGTTCCGCAAGCTGCTGGACCAAGGGCAGGCCGGCGACAACGTCGGGTTGCTGCTGCGTGGTATCAAGCGTGAGGATGTCGAGCGCGGCCAGGTCGTCATCAAGCCCGGCACCACTACTCCGCACACCGAGTTCGAAGGCCAGGTCTACATCCTGTCCAAGGACGAGGGCGGCCGGCACACGCCGTTCTTCAACAACTACCGTCCGCAGTTCTACTTCCGCACCACTGACGTAACCGGTGTGGTGACGTTGCCGGAGGGCACCGAGATGGTGATGCCCGGCGACAACACCAATATCTCGGTGAAGCTGATCCAGCCCGTCGCGATGGACGAGGGGCTGCGGTTCGCGATCCGCGAGGGTGGCCGCACCGTCGGCGCCGGCCGGGTCGTCAAGATCAACAAGTAATTCGATCGGCCGAAGCGGCGCTCATCCGAAAGGGTGAGCGCCGTTTTGCGTTTGGCTCCAGTGTCACCGACACCGCGGTAGCCGGGAGAATGACGCTGCGGCTCTGCATCGTCGCCGGGCTGGCTGCATTGCCCGCCTCCTCCTCATCGTCCCCTCGCAAGCTGGGGTGCCCCCTCGCTCTGCATCGTCGCCGGGCTGAAACACGTTTCAGTTTCGCTGCTAGCCTGATCGGCAGTCAGCGAAAGGGGCGGTAGTGACGGCACAGTCGGCACAGTCGGGAAGTCTGCAGGGGCGAGTGGCATTCGTGACCGGCGCCGCGCGCGGCCAAGGGCGCTCGCACGCCGTGCGGCTGGCTCGCGAGGGTGCGGACATCATCGCGCTGGACATCTGTTCGCCCGTGCCGACCATCACCTACCCGGCTGCCTCCGCAGAGAATCTTGCCGAAACCGTCCGCGCCGTGGAAGCCGAGGGCCGCAAGGTGTTGGCCCGAGAAGTCGACACCCGCGACGATCCAGCGTTGCGTCAGTTGGTGACCGACGGTGTCGAACAGTTCGGCCGGCTCGACATCGTGATCGCCAATGCCGGTGTGCTGGGCTGGGGGCGGCTCTGGGAACTCACCGACGAACAGTGGGACACCGTCATCGGGGTGAATCTGACCGGCACCTGGCGCACGCTACGCGCGACGATTCCGGTGATGATCGACGCGGGCAACGGCGGGTCGATCGTGGTGGTCAGCTCGGCAGCCGGAGTCAAAGCCACACCGGGCAACGGTCACTACACCGCGACAAAATACGGTCTGGTGGGGTTGACCAATACCCTGGCGTTGGAGCTCGGCGAGTTCGGCATTCGGGTGAATTCCATCCACCCCTATTCTGTCGACACTCCGATGATCGAGACCGACGCACTGATCCAACTGCTCGGCAAGCACAGTAGTTTCAGGCACAGTTTCCCGCCGATGCCGTTGCAGCCGAAGGGATTCATGGCTCCCGACGAAGTGTCCGACGTCGTCGTGTGGCTGGCCGGTGACGGGTCGGGCACCCTATCGGGCGCTCAGATACCTGTCGACAAGGGTGTGCTGAAGTACTAGGGCCGATGGCACGGGCCGTTGAACCGCAAGTCCCGGCATCGTGTATGAACTCCCCGTGACCACTCGCACAAACGGCAACGGACCCGGAAAGGGAATCTTGATCGTCGGCGGGGGCCTGGCGGCCGCCCGGACTGCCGAGCAGTTGCGCCGGGCTGACTACACCGGGGCGATCACCATCGTCAGCGACGAGGTGCATCTGCCGTACGACCGGCCGCCGCTGTCCAAGGAAGTTCTGCGCAACCAGCTCGACGATGTGACCCTCAAACCGCGCGAGTTCTACGACGGACACCACATCACTCTGCGGCTGGGCTCTGCCGCGACCGGGCTCGACACCGCCACGCAGACGGTGACTCTCGACGACGGAACCGAACTGGGCTACGACGAACTGGTGATTGCCACCGGCCTTGTGCCCAAACGTATTCCGGCATTTCCGAAGCTGGAAGGTATCCGGGTGCTGCGGTCTTTCGACGAAAGCCTCGCGTTGCGTCGACACGCTTCACAGGCCCGCCGCGCCGTCATCGTCGGCGCCGGATTCATCGGTTGCGAGGTGGCGGCCAGTTTGCGCGGCCTCGGGGTGGACGTCGTGCTGGTGGAGCCGCAACCCGCGCCGCTGGCGTCGGTGCTCGGCACCCGAATCGGTGATCTGGTGGCGCGCCTGCACCGTTCCGAGGGCGTCGACGTTCGCACCGAAATCGCGGTGAAGCAGGTTTGCGGTGAAGGCCGGGTGGACAACGTTGTGTTGACCGACGGCACCGAATTGGCGGCCGATTTGGTGGTGGTCGGCATCGGATCCCGGCCGGCGACCGAGTGGCTCGAGGGCAGCGACGTCCGGGTGGACAACGGCGTGGTGTGTGACGCGGCCGGACGTACCAGTGCACCGCATGTGTGGGCGGTCGGTGACGTAGCCTCCTGGCGTCACGCCCGGGGGCACCAGGCGCGCGTCGAACACTGGAGCAACATCGCCGAGCAGGCGCGGGTTGTGGTGCCCGCGATGCTCGGCAAAGACCTGCCGTCGAGCGTCGTTGTGCCCTACTTCTGGAGCGACCAGTACGACGTGAAAATTCAGTGCCTCGGCGAGCCGCAGGCCACCGACATCGTGCATCTCGTCGAGGACGACGGCCGAAAGTTCCTGGCGTTCTACGAGCGCGACGGTGTGGTCGTAGGCGTCGTCGGCGGCGGCAAGCCGGGCCCGGTCATGAAGACTCGCGCCAAAATCGCCGCCGCGGCGCCGATATCGGAGGTGTTAGGCTGACGGACTTTCGTCCCGTACCGCAGTGCGCTCAAGTGGGAAATCGCAGGGCTCGCGGTGGAACGGTAGCTGCGGCAATCGTTTTCGCGTCGATCGTCTGCGGGCGGTAAGCCAGCTCGGACAGTCGGCGTCGCATCGTGTCGGCGGGATCGGCCAGCGGGTCGCCGAGACCGGACAGGAACGCCCACTCCTGCTCGTCGCTCCCGAAATACACGACTTCGCCAAACGTTTCGTGGAAACGCCGCCACGACCGCTGCAAGCCGGCGTTGCGCCACAGCATAGGGCAGCCCGCCTGGCCGACCACCACCTCACTGATCCGGGCGCACTGCGCCAGGAAGTCGGTGCCACAGAGCCGGCTGTCCTGCACTGGATCAGTACGCTCGTCGGGACCGTCGATGACGACGACGTCGTAGAAATCGGTGGTCTCCGCGACGAAGCGGCAGCCGTCGCCGTAGTGCACGGTGATCGGTCCGATACCGTCTTCGGCTCGCCGCAGTTCGGCCGTCGAATAACCGTAGGGCAGGTGCTCGGCGCACAGCCGGACCGCGTGGCGGTCGATGTTGACGTGGTCGACGTGGGTGGCGCCTGCGGCGACGGCGAGTTGGCTGACCACACCCTCACCGAAGCCGATGACAAGTACCCGCTTAATCTGCGATGCCAGCAACAGTGCGGGCACCAGCAGCGCCTCGTGGTACACGAGCTGACCGAGTTCGGTGCTCCGCAGTTCGCCGTCCCCGAACAAGGCGACACCTTGTTCGGTCCGACCGATGACGACATGGCGGAAATCGGTGTGCACATCGCACAGGATTTCAGAGAGCTGCCAGTTGCGGCTGAGCCCCGGCGCGAGCGGTTCTGCGATCTCTCTACCCGAGCCGCGAAAGATGGTCTGAACGACAGCATTTGATGCCGCCAGTTCCTTGCAGAGCAACCGGACTGCGTGTTCGGCGTCAGCGGAGTCACCGCAGGTGAAGATGTCGACGAACATCGCACCCCGCTCCGGATAGCTGTGAATCGAGGCGTGTGACTCGGTGAGCAGCGCGACGACCGTGACGCCGTGCGGTGTGAACCGTTGATCCAGCATGCCGCACACGGTGGCGCCCGCGCCGGTGAGTGCGACGCTCAAAATGCTGCGAAGCCGCGCGGTATCGTCGGCCAGCGCCGGGTCGACTCCGGAAAGCTGTGCCAGTACATGGCAACCGCCGAAGCGGCTACCCGGCCGGGACTGCATCGGTCGCTTCCACGAAACGCTTTGCCGGTGGGCGGGAACCCCTTGACCACGCCGGTGATATCGGTCTTGAGGGCGGGTTCCCGGGCACGGCCGCAGATTACAACAGGCGGCGTTGCGGGCACCATCCATTCGGGCCGCCCCGATTACTCCCAGACCACCGGTGGTCCGTGCGGACCGCATTCTGCCAGCACCCGGTCGGCACCGCCCGGCCACGTGCGGGACCGGAGCAGAAAGGCAATCGGGTCTCCCCGGAAGCGGCGCTGCGGCTCGAACGACAGGTGGGCGAACGGCGACCGTGCGTCCGCCTGTGTCGCCAGGGCATCGATCCCGGCGCGCACAGCGGCCTGTTCGTCGGCGGAAAGATACTGCCAGACAACCGAATGCCACAGCACCGTCAGCGTGCCCTCGGTGAGCCGCAACCCGGCAACGGCATCGGCGGCAGCGCGCATTTCCACGGATGCCGGCACCCGTCGCGCGATGTCGATCGCACCACGGAGTCGCTCCAGCCGCGCCGTCATATCAGGCCATACGTAACTGAGCAGGGTCACCTCCCCCTCGGCGGTGGTGGCGTCGACGGGCGCAATGTCAAAGCCCTCCCGCTGAACGATCTGCACAGTGGCGCGGGGCGGCAACTTGCCCCGCCACGCATCGTCGACCGTCACGGGGGAGTTGGCAGGTCCCCAGATTCCACCGGCATAGCGGTACCGGTAGTGGTCCGCGCGCAGGTTCAGCCCGGCGCTGGATCCGATCTCGAAAAGCCGGATCGGTAAGGGGAAGTGCCTTACGAGCACGAGCAGACCACCGATCAATGCTGCGGCCCTGCCGACTTCGTTGGTCTGTGGTGGTTGGCCGAGCGCGGCCCGCAACGCGGCGATGTGCTCGGCTGCGGTGAAAATGATCTGCGGCCAGGCATCATCGGCGGCCCAGGTGCCGCCGGTGCTCGGGTACCAGCGGCGCAGTTGGGGCGCACGGCCGTCGAGCGCCAGCCGGTGCAAGCCGCCGAGCAGGCGCAGCGGCACAGCGAGCCGCCCGGGCGCGCTTTCGTAGCCGGCCAGCACGTTCGCGAAGATCCCGCCGGCACCGACATCGGCGCCGACGCGTTGCAGGAGGTCGCCGTACATCGGGGAACCCAGGGTTGCGCACGCACGCCCCTGCAGGCGCAACGACTCCAGCAGCCGGTCGACGCCGCTCATTGATCCGGCTGGTCGAGTCCACCGCCGACCACGTCGAACGCGTGGGCCAGCGATTGTGGCAACGACAACGATTCGTCGGTGAGCCAGTGCTCGTAGGCGCTCAACGCGACTCCGAGCATCAGCCAGGCCACCGTCTGCGGCCGCAGGTCGGTGGTCTTGGCGCCACAGCGGCGGGCCACGAACTCCGCGATCACCTCGCGCCACCCGGCGTACATTGTCATCGAGTAAGCCTGCAGCTCGGCGGTTTGCAGGATCACCCGCATGCGCTGACGGTGCCGGACGGTCTCTGACTCGTCAAAAGTGTTGAACGCCAACAGTGCTGTGCGAAGCGCCGCGCCCAGCGGCACGTCGGGTGCGACCCGACCCAGCAGCTGCCGTAAGTGCTGCAGGTGAGCGTCGAAGTCGCCCCACGGAATTGCGTTCTTTGAGGCGTAATAGCGAAACAGCGTCCGCCGGGCGATACCCGCTGCTCGCGCGACGTCATCGACACTGACCGCGTCGAAGCCGCGCTCGGCGAACAGCTCCAACGCCACGTCGGTGATGTGATGCGGTGTGGTCGAGCGCCGCCGGCCCGGCCGGGGCCCAAGTTCCGGCCGCGTCGCGTTCATCGTTCCGTCGCCTCTTTCCTTCTGGCACTCGATGCCATATTCTGACCAAGATTGTGACCGGGGACACCCCGGCTTGTCGAGTGCGAGACGAGAGGTTGCCTCATGGAACACCAGGCTGACAACGACACCGAACTTGTGACGGAAACTCTCGTCGAAGAGGTATCTATCGACGGGATGTGCGGGGTCTATTGACCATGCCGGCCGCTGGACTCGAACGCCCGGCAGTTGCCGCGACGACCGAGACGTTCGATCCGGACCGCCGGTGGCGGCTACATCCGCAGGTCGCCGTGCGACCCGAACCGTTCGGAGCGTTGCTTTACCACTTCGGCACCCGGAAACTGTCGTTCCTGAAGAACCGTACGATCCTGGCCGTGGTGCGGTCCCTGGCCGACCACGCGGATGCCCGATCGGCGTGCCGCGCTGCCGGAGTCGACGACGCCGGCCACGGGCCCTACCTGCATGCGCTGGCCGTGCTGGCCTTGTCGCAAATGATTGTGCGGCAGGAGGTTTGATGACTTCAGCTGCGCCGGGCTCACTTCGGCTGATCGAACAGTTCGAGCACGGGCTCGACGCGCCGATCTGCCTGACCTGGGAGCTCACCTACGCCTGCAACCTGGCTTGCGTGCACTGCCTGTCGTCGTCGGGCAAACGTGATCCGCGGGAGCTGTCGACAAGTCAGTGCAAGAGCATCATCGACGAGCTGGAACGCATGCAGGTCTTCTACGTCAACATCGGTGGCGGTGAACCGACTGTGCGCGCCGATTTCTGGGAGCTGGTGGACTACGCCACCGCACACCACGTCGGGGTCAAGTTCTCCACCAACGGCGTCCGCATCACCCCGCAGATCGCTGCGCGACTGTCCGCCAGTGACTACGTCGACGTGCAGATCTCACTCGATGGCGCCACCGCCGAGGTCAACGACGCCGTCCGGGGCGCCGGATCGTATGCTATGGCGGTTCGTGCTCTGGAAAACCTTGCCGCGGCGGGGTATTCCGGCGCCAAGATCTCGGTCGTGGTCACCCGCCACAACATCGATCAGCTCGACGAATTCGCCGCGCTGGCGCACCGTTACGGCGCCACCCTGCGGATCACCCGGCTCCGGCCGTCCGGTCGCGGTGTCGATGTCTGGGACGACTTACACCCGACCGCTGAGCAACAGGTCCAGCTGTACAACTGGCTGGTCGCCAAGGGTGAGCGGGTGCTCACCGGCGATTCTTTTTTCCATCTGTCCGGCCTGGGTGAACCTGGGGCGCTGGCCGGGCTCAACATGTGCGGAGCCGGGCGAGTGGTCTGCCTGATCGACCCGGTCGGAGACGTCTACGCCTGCCCGTTCGCCATCCACGAAAGCTTTCTTGCCGGAAACGTCCTGTCCGGCGGCGGGTTCGAGCACGTCTGGAAGAACGCGCCGCTGTTCGAAGAACTTCGAGCACCGCAGTCGGCCGGCGCTTGCGGCAGCTGCGGCCACTACGACAGCTGCCGGGGCGGCTGCATGGCCGCCAAATTCTTCACCGGGCTACCGCTGGCCGGCCCCGACCCGGAGTGCGTGCAAGGCTACGGCGCGACCGTTCCGGTCGGCGCCAAGCCGCGCCCGGGCAGTGACCACTCCCGGCGACGGCAGCCCAGCGGACCGGTCGCGCTGACGCTGTCGGCGCGTATGCCCGAGCGACCGCCCAGCCGGCTTTGCAACGAAAGTCCGGTGTAGGCGTGGCCCGCAACACCTGGTTCGAAACGGTGTCGATCGCCCAGCGACGGGCCCAGCGGCGGCTGCCCAAGAGCGTCTACCTGGCGCTCGTCGCGGCCAGCGAGAAGGGCGTGACGGTCGCCGACAACGTCGAAGCTTTCAGCGAGCTGGGCTTCGCGCCGCATGTCATCGGTGCCATCGAGAAGCGCGATCTGTCCACAACCGTGATGGGTCAACAACTTTCGTTTCCGGTCATCCTCTCGCCGACCGGCGTGCAGGCGGTCAACCCTGAGGGTGAAGTGGCCGTCGCCCGCGCCGCGGCAGCCCGGGGCACGGCGATGGGCTTGTCCTCCTTCGCCAGCAAGCCGATCGAAGAGGTCGTCGCCGCCAACGACAAGGTGTTCTTCCAGATGTACTGGCTCGGCAGCCGCGACGCGATCGCCGAGCGTGTCGAACGCGCCCGGCAAGCCGGAGCGGTCGGCCTGATCGTCACCACCGACTGGACGTTTTCCCACGGGCGCGACTGGGGCAGCCCGGCGATTCCCGAGCAGATGAACCTGCCGACCATGCTGCGACTGTCTCCGCAGGCGGTGACGCGACCGCGGTGGCTGTGGGAATGGGCCAAGACGCTGCAGCCGCCCGACCTCAGAGTTCCCAACCAGGCCCGGCGCGGCGAGCCCGGTCCCACCTTCTTCGCGGCGTACGGCGAATGGATGGCCACACCGCCACCGACCTGGGAGGACATCGCCTGGTTGCGCCAGCTGTGGGGCGGACCTTTCATGCTCAAGGGAGTGATTCGCGTCGACGACGCCAAAAAAGCTGTTGACGCGGGTGTTTCGGCCGTCTCGGTGTCCAACCACGGCGGAAACAACGTCGACGGGACACCGGCCACCATCCGCGCGTTGCCCGCGGTGGCCGATGCGGTCGGGGACCAGATCGAGGTGCTCCTCGACGGCGGGGTGCGGCGTGGCAGCGATGTGGTCAAAGCACTGGCGTTGGGTGCGCGCGCCGTCATGATCGGCCGCGCCTATCTGTGGGGCCTGGCTGCCGGCGGTCAGGCCGGGGTGGAGAATGTGCTCGACATCCTGCGTGGCGGTGTCGACTCGACCTTGGGGGGCTTGGGCCGGGCGTCGGTGCACGACCTCACCCCAGACGACGTCGTCGTCCCGCCCGGCTTCACGCGCGCGCTGGGGGTGGCCGGCCTCAGCGGATAGCCCGCCTGCCGCCCGGCGATATTGCCGTGGCGATCGCAAGCGCGGCGCAGCCGGGGGCAGCGGGTCGCCACCGAACAGCTGTGGCGATTGTAAGCGCGGCGCAGCCGGGGGCAGCGGGTCGCCACCGAACAGCTGTGGCGATTGTAAGCGCGGCGCAGCCGGGCGCAGCGGGTCGCCACTGAACAGCTGTGGCGATTGTAAGCGCGGCGCAGCCGGGGGCAGCGGGTCGCCACTGAACAGCTGTGGCGATTGTAAGCGCGGCGCAGCCGGGCGCAGCGGGTCGCCACCGAACAGCTGGGGCGGACGTGGCAGCCGTGGCTGCCGTGACCCGCGTTCGCCGAATTCCGGCGCTGCCACCAGAAAATTCATCCGCGAGCTGGTAACAATCGGTGCACGCCAGGTTAATTCGGCTTACCATCACCGGGTGGCTGTCCTCGCCGAACTCGGGGGCTCGACGTCGAGCCAGCTCAGTAGCGTGTCGTCGGCAGTCCTCATCCCGGTCGGGTCCACCGAACAGCACGGCCCGCACCTGCCGCTGGACACCGATACCCGGATCGCCACCGCGGTGGCCCGCGCGGTTGCCGGGCGCTTGGGCGACACGTCGGCATGGGGTGACGAGCGCTGGCTGGTGGCACCGGCGATCGCCTATGGCGCCAGCGGCGAGCATCAGAGTTTCGCCGGGACCATCTCGATCGGCACCGAGGCGCTGACGACACTGCTCATCGAGTACGGCAGGTCGGCAGCCTGCTGGGCGCACCGGTTGGCTTTCGTCAACGGCCACGGCGGCAACGTCGCAGCACTGCGCCGCGCGGTGCGCCGACTGCGAGCGGAGGGCCGTGACGTCGGTTGGTGCGCGTGCACCGTCGCGGGCGCCGACGCCCATGCCGGACACACCGAAACATCGCTGCTGCTGCACATTTCGCCGTCAGACGTACTGACCGACCGGTGTTGCGCCGGTAACGGCGCGCCGCTGGGGGAGTTGCTGCCGTCAATGCGGCGCGGCGGAGTGGCAGCGGTCAGCGACGTCGGCGTGCTCGGCGACGCGACCACGGCGACCGCCGCCGAGGGCAACCGGATTCTCGCCGAGATGGTCGATGGCTGCGTGCGGCGGATCGCCGACTGGGTACCGGACCCGGACGGGATGTTGGTATGAGTCAGACCCGGCTGCCCGACGGGTTCGCCGTGCAAGTCGACCGGCGGGTGCGCGTGCTCGGTCAGGGCTCCGCGTTGCTGGGCGGCTCGCCCACTCGGCTGCTCAGGCTGGCGCCGGCCGCGCAGGACATGCTGGCCGACGGCCGGCTCAAGGTCCACGATGCCGTCAGCGCCGAACTGGCCCGAACGCTGCTGGACGCCACAGTGGCGCACCCACGGCCGGCCGGCGGGCCCTCACACCGAGACGTCACCGTGGTGATCCCGGTGCGCGACAACCCTTGTGGACTGCGCCGACTGGTCTCCGCGCTGCGCGGGCTGCGCATCATCATCGTCGACGACGGGTCCTCGCCACCGGTCGATCGCGACGATTTCGCGACTGCCCACCCCGATATCGAGGTGCTGCGCCACCCCGAAAGCCGTGGCCCCGCCGCGGCGCGGAATACCGGTCTGGCCGCCTGTTCGACCGACTTCGTCGCGTTCCTGGACTCCGATGTCCTGCCCCGGCGAGGTTGGCTGGAGGCCCTGCTCGGTCACTTCTGCGACCCGACGGTCGCGTTGGTGGCGCCGCGTATCATCGGGCTGTCACAGAGCGACCATCTGGTGGCCCGCTACGAGGCGGTCCGTTCGTCGCTGGACCTGGGGCACCGTGAAGCGCCGGTGCTTCCCTACAGCACGGTGTCTTATGTGCCCAGCGCGGCGATCATCTGCCGTACGTCAGCGCTGCGGGACCTCAGCGGTTTCGACGAGACGCTGCGGTCTGGTGAGGACGTCGACTTGTGCTGGCGGCTGGTGGAAGCCGGCGCGCGGTTGCGTTACGAGCCGATCGCCCTGGTGGCCCACGACCACCGGACGGAGCTGAAAGACTGGATTGCCCGCCGGGCGTTCTACGGCGGGTCGGCTGCTCCACTGGCCGCCCGTCATCCGGACAAGACGGCGCCCTTGGTGATCTCGGGCTGGGGCCTTGCGGTGTGGATGCTGATGGCCGTCGGCTCCTGCCTGGGTTACCTGGCCTCACTGCTGGCCGCCGCGCTGACCGGACGCAAGATCGCCAAAGCCATGCACGGCGAGGAGACCCAGCTCTCCGACATCGTGGTGGTGGCCTTGCGCGGCCTGTGGTCGGCGGCCCTGCAACTGGCGTCGGCAATCTGCCGGCACTACTGGCCGGTCGCGCTGATTGCCGCCATCTTCTCCCGGCAGTGCCGCAGAGCCGTGGTGATCGCGGCGATCGTCGATGGCGTCGTGGACTGGCTCAGCCGCCGCGGAGACGCCGAGGGGGACAGCAGGCCGATCGGCTTGTTGTCGTATCTGTTGCTCAAGCGCGTTGACGACCTGGCCTACGGTCTGGGTCTGTGGAGCGGGGTGCTGCGCGAGCGCAACATCGGCCCCCTCAAACCGCAGATCCGGACCTGACCGTCCACCTGACTGATTCGCTTTGTTCGAGGCCGTCCCACACAGCGACGTCTTGATCGTCGGTGCGGGCAGTGCTGGATCAGTTGTTGCCGAGCAACTCTCAGCCGACCCGCGCTGCGTTGTGACGGTGCTGGAATCCGGTCCTGATCTGACCGACCCGGTGTTGCGGGCTAAGACCACCGACGGGCTGCGGTTACCGATCGGCGCCGCCAGCCCGCTCGTCCAGCGTTATCAGACCCGGCTCACCGACGACCCGATCCGGCGGCTGCCGATCATGCGGGGAGCGACGGTGGGCGGTTCGGGGGCGGTCAACGGCGGCTACTTCTGCCGCGGCTTACCGCGCGATTTCGACGCCTTCGACGCACCCGGGTGGGCGTGGCCGGACGTGCTGAGCCATTTCCGGGACATCGAAACCGATCTGGATTTCCGGGGTCCGGCGCACGGCGACGCCGGTCCGATCAAGATCCGGCGCACCCGTAAATTCGTCGGCACAACGGAAGCTTTCGTGACCGCCGCCCAAGCCGTCGGCTTCCCGTGGATCTCCGACCTCAATGACGCCGAGCCGGGCCAGTCATTACCGTCCGGTGTGGGTGCGGTGCCGCTGAACATCGTCGACGGGGTGCGTAACGGTTCGGGTGCAACCTTTCTGATGCCGGCGCTGAGCCGGCCGAATCTGACGCTGCGCGCGGCAACCCGGGCAGTAGCGTTGCGTGTCCGGGGCGCGCGGGTGGTCGGAGTCGACGCTGTCGGTCCAGGTGGTCCGATGACCCTGACCGCCGACCGAATCATACTGTGCGCCGGTGCGATTGAGTCGGCTCACTTGCTGATGCTGTCCGGCATCGGTGACGAGGCGATGTTGAATGCGGCCGAAATCAGGTTAGTGGCACCACTACCGGTCGGCAAGAACTGCAGTGACCACCCGGAATGGGTGTTGTCGACCAATTGGGTGGTGGCGCCGGTCCGACCGGTACTCGAAGTTGTATTGAGCACCTCCGACGGCATCGAAATACGCCCCTATACAGGCGGATTCGTCGCGATGGCAGGTGACGGTACGGCCGGCCATCCGGATTGGCCGCACATCGGAGTGGCGCTGATGCAGCCACGGGCGCGTGGACGAGTGACGCTGTTGTCCGCTGATCCGGTGGTGCCCCCACGCATCGAGCATCGATACGACAGCGAGCCGGACGATGTTGCCGCACTGCGCAAGGGCGCGGAATTGGCTCACGAGATCATCTCCGGCACAACCGAACTCGGGATGCCGATCTGGTCGACGTCGCAACATCTGTGCGGCACCGCGCCGATCGGGACGGAAAACGACCGCCGAGCTGTTGTTGACCATCAGTGCCGCGTGCTCGGTATGGAAAACCTGTGGGTAGTAGACGGCTCAGTGCTGCCGATGATCACCAGCCGGGGACCGCACGCCACGATCGTGATGTTGGCTCACCGAATCGCTCAACTGCTCAAGTGATTCGGCCGGTCGGCGTGCTCGGCTGCCGGAGTGACCGATTATTCGCCGGATCGGTCGCAACTGACGACCGTCTCGTCCCGGCGCCCACACAGCAATCAACACTGCGGCGAGCGCGATGATCGCCGCCAGCACGGTGAATGACGAATCCATCGCCTGCAGGAAAGCGGCTTTACCGACTTGGGCAAGCTGAAGCCCCTGCGGCCCCGAAGCTTTGGAGATCTCTATCGCCTGAGCCAGCGAGTGCGAAGCGGGTACGCGAACCGCCGCGGGGAATGTCGACAACTTCGGCCCGACGAAATGACCGTAGCTCGTCGCCAATACCGATCCGGCCAGAGCGATTCCGAGGGCCGCTCCGAGCTCGCGGGTAGTGTCGTTGACTGCCGACGCGACACCTTGCTTCTCGTCGGGCACCGAACTCATGATCGCCGAAGTGGTTGGCGCTGTGCAAAAACCGATACCAGCGCTGATCACCAGCAGCGGCCACACCAGGTCGATGTACGGCGAATGCACCTGAAGCACACGCATGCAGAAGAAACCGGCCGAAATGAGCAGCAGTCCGACAAACACTACGATGCGGAGGCCCAGGCGGGGCAGGTACCACTGGGACAACACGGAAAGCGCGAGCGTCGGCAGGATCAACGGGGCCAGCGCCAGCGCAGTGCCTATTGCGCTGTAACCCATCACCAGTTGGATGTATTGCATCATCACGAAGAAGAAGCCGAACATCGCCAGAAAAGACGTCGTTATGGCGGCTGCGCCGGTCGCGAAATCGGGTCGACGGAACAACCGGACATCCAGCAGCGGGTGACGGCGGTGCGCTTCGACCCAGCAGAAGACTGCGCCCAGCGCTGCGCCGGCAGCGAGACTGCCGTACACCAGTGGGTTGGTCCATCCGCGAGCCGGAGCTTCGACCACCCCGAAGACGAAGACGACCACTGCGGTGCCGCTCAGGGCGGCGCCCAACCAGTCGACCGGTGTCGCTGTCTCGTCGCGCGAGGTCGCCACCGTGCAGCCCAGCGCGAAGATCAGCGCCGCAGCGCCCACGAAAGCCCAGAAGATCGCGTGCCAGGAAAAGAAGTGCAGCAGCAGACCTGACCCGAGCATGCCGATGACGGCGCCCGAACCGGCGACCCCGGCCCAGATTCCGACCGCCTTGATGCGCTCCTGGCGCGGGTACGCCGCGGTGAGCAGCGAAAGGGTGGCGGGCATGATGAACGCTGCCCCGGCCCCGGACGCGGCCCGGGCGGCGATGATCTGCCAGGGGTGACCCGATATCGCCGGCGCGACCGAGGCGGCTGCGAAGATTGCCAGACCGGCAAGCAATGCTGCCCGCCGCCCGTAACGGTCACCGATTGCGCCGGCCGGAAGCAGCAGACAGGCCAGCACCAGCGTGTAACTGTCGACCACCCAGGTCAGCTGAGATTGGCTGGCGGCGGTGGCCACCGCGATGTCGGGTAGGGCTGTGTTCAGCGCGACCATCGACGCGATGACCAGCGACACGCCCATGCAGGTGACGGTGAGGGCCCAAGCTCGGGCCCGCGGGGAGCCGCCGAGGGGAGCCGCGTCGGTACGCTGGTCAGGCCGGTTGAGGGTCTCGACCATGGGGACGAGCCTCCTTTCGGTGGCCGAAGTTATGAGACGGTAAGTCTCATAGGTAGACCAATAGTCTTGTATTGAAACCTTCTCAGGGAGGTGGCAGGAAATCTCCGGCGATAACACCGATCCCCGGCCGGCGCGTTCGCGGGCCCGACTGCTGGACGCCGCTGCGTCGCTGCTGCGGTCCGGCGGTCCCAGTGCGGTGACCGTCGATGCGGTCACTCGGGCCGCCAACGTAGCCCGCGCAACCTTGTACCGCCACTTCCCCAGCGGAAACGATTTGCTGGCAGCGGCTTTCAACAACCTGATTCCACCCGCTCCCATGCCGCCGACCGAGGGCGAGCTGCGTGACCGGCTGATCGCGGTCGTGTTGGCACAAGCTGAAGGCGTCGCCGAAGCCCCGGCCACCTTGACCGCGATGTCGTGGTTGGCGTTGGGCGGTGATCTGGAACACCTGCCCGAAGCCCGGCACAGCGTAACGCCCGGCAGCACCGCGATCTCGACGCTGCGGGAACGTATCGCGCAGCAGTACGCAGCGCCGTTCGATGCCATCTTCGACAGCCCGGAGGCGGTGGCCGAGTTGGGGCAGATCGACCGCGCCCTCGCAGTGGCGCTGCTGCTCGGGCCCCTCGCGCTCGGGCGGCTGTCAACGCTGCCGAACTTCGACTACCGCGAGTGCGCGCACGCCGCTGTGGACGGGTTTCTACACGTGCAACGCACGCGGCGGCCGGACGGCAGCGCCCAGATCCGGACTGAGCCGTGAAAGCTCGAGTAGAAGTTTGACTTGCTGCCAGCCGGGCGACGGCATCCGCCCTGGTCTTGCTTTCAACCGCTTGACCTGCCTTCGCTTAGGCTGAAACGTCATGCCGATCGGAACGCTTCGCCGCCGAGCCCGCTGGGGCCCGGCGGCCGCAGCGTTGCTCGTGCTGACGATGGTGGCCGCGGCGTGCGGTCACGGCGGCTCGGTGACCTCTCGAACGCCGGGACAAGGTGACACCGGCGCGCTGAACTCCGGTGTGGTCCGCACCAAGATGGGCCTGGTGCGCGGGCAGGTCGCCGCGGACTACCGGCTTTTCCAGGGCATCCCGTACGCAGCACCCCCGCTCGGCCCGTTGCGCTGGCAGCCGCCGCAACCGGCGGCGCCGTGGAAAGATTTGCGCGACGGCAGCAAGCCGGGCCCGCAGTGCATGCAGGAAGGCCGCGGCGCCAAGGTGACCAGCGAGGATTGTCTGACGCTGAACGTCTGGACGCCCTCGGTGGGCGGCGGCGGGAAGCGCCCGGTGATGGTGTGGATTCACGGCGGCGGCTTCGTCAACGGCAGCGGTGACATCTACAAAGCGCGGTGGCTGGCCGCGCAGGGCCGCATCGTCGTCGTCACGCTCAACTACCGGCTGGGCGCGCTCGGATTTTTGGCGCATCCCTCGCTCGGCGCGGGTAACGACGTCGGCAACTACGGCTTAGCCGATCAGCAGGCTGCGCTGCGTTGGGTCCGCGGCAATATCGCCAGTTTCGGTGGCGATCCGGCCAAGGTGACCATTGCCGGGGAATCCGCGGGCGGCATGTCGGTATGCGATCACCTGGTGGCGCCCGGTTCGGCCGGGCTGTTTCGCGCGGCGATCATCCAGAGCGGGCCGTGCTCGGCGCAAGCCGACATCGCCGGCGCCGAGCACACCAGCCTCGACTACGCAGCGTCGGTTGGTTGCGGCGATCCAGCCACCGCCGCGGCCTGTCTGCGCGCGCTACCGGCCGCCAAACTCGCCCGCCCGCCGTGGTACGTCTGGCTGGGCGACTCCGACGCCCTGTCCGGCCCGGTGACCGGCACGGCGACGCTGCCCCTCGACCCGGTTGCGGCGGCCGCCACCGGTCATGCGGCCAAGGTTCCGGTGCTGATCGGCACGACCCACGACGAGTTCACCATGTTCGCGGCGCTGCGGTACGCGCACCTGGGCCGGGTGATGACAGCAGCCGAATATCCGGCTCAGCTGGCTGAGATCTTCGGCGCCGACAGCCGCGCGGTCGAGGCGCACTATCCGCCCGAGCATTTCGGCGGCGATGTGTCGCTGGCCTACGCCGCGGCGGCCACCGACGGGCTGTTCAGTTGCGTCGCCGACCGGGTCGCCGACGGTTTGCACCGGCAGGCAGCGGTCTACGGCTACGAATTCAACGACTCACACGCTCCGGCGACCTCCCTCATGCGACGGGCGCCGTTCGCCGTCGGTGCCAGCCACTCCCTGGATCTGCGCTATCTGTTCAACATCGGCGGCGCGCAGCCGTTGGCTCCTGAGCAGCGGGCGCTGTCCTCCGCGATGATCCGCTACTGGAGCCAGTTTGTGACCAGCGGCGCCCCCAAAGTGGCCGGCCTGCCCGCCTGGCCGCCGCTCGGTGACGATCCGGCCGACAGCTCATGGATGTCTCTGCAGCCCGACGGCAGCCGGGCGCAACCCGGCTTCGACGCGGCGCACCAGTGCCCGTTCTGGGCCGGAGCCAAAGGACTGCGCAAAGCCCGCTGAGATCCCGCGCACCGGGGCGCCGGCACCTGATCCGGCGCCGCAAGTGAGCTGCGGGCAGGATTTGGCCGAAGCCAGGATCTAGGGCATACTGTTCAGGTTGCCCTGCGCCGGGTTTACCCCTGGCCGGGCGTACGACCGGCGCTCTTACGGGCGCCTCCGGTCCCAACCTCGGAGCGACGATTTCAGACGCGAACGAGGCTGCGTGCGGGTGCCTTACCCGAACGCACGGACCGGCGCACCAGGACAGGTAAACAGCGGCGGAACAGCGGGCGCGACGGCAAGCCTTTGAGGGCGGAGCGCCGGCGCTACCGGACAGCAGGAGAGAGGTACGAGAAGCGTGGCGGGACAAAAGATCCGCATCAGGCTCAAGGCCTATGACCACGAGGCGATTGATGCCTCGGCGCGCAAGATCGTCGAAACGGTGGTCCGTACGGGCGCCAGCGTCGTGGGCCCGGTGCCGCTGCCGACCGAGAAGAACGTCTACTGCGTCATCCGATCCCCGCACAAGTACAAGGACTCGCGGGAGCACTTCGAGATGCGCACCCACAAGCGGTTGATCGACATCCTCGACCCGACCCCGAAGACGGTTGACGCGTTGATGCGCATCGACTTGCCGGCCAGCGTCGACGTCAACATTCAGTAGGAGTCTGACAAAGCTATGGCTTCAGCAACCAGGAAAGGCATTTTGGGCACCAAGCTGGGAATGACGCAGGTGTTCGACGAGAACAACCGCGTTGTCCCGGTGACGGTTGTCAAGGCCGGACCCAATGTGGTGACCCGGATCCGCACTCCAGAGCGCGACGGCTACAGCGCGGTGCAGCTGGCCTACGGCGAGATCAGCCCGCGCAAGGTGAACAAGCCGCTCACCGGGCAGTACGCCGCCGCCGGCGTCAATCCGCGCCGGCACTTGGCCGAGTTGCGTCTCGACGGCCCCGAGGCGGCGGCCGAGTACGAGGTTGGCCAGGAGTTGACCGCCGAGATCTTCACCGACGGCAGCTATGTCGACGTGACCGGAACCTCGAAGGGCAAGGGGTTCGCCGGCACCATGAAGCGCCACGGTTTCCGCGGCCAGGGCGCCAGCCACGGCGCACAGGCCGTACACCGGCGGCCGGGCTCGATCGGCGGCTGCGCGACCCCGGCGCGGGTGTTCAAGGGCACCCGGATGGCCGGTCGGATGGGTAACGACCGGGTCACCACGCAGAACCTGTTGGTGCACAAGGTCGACGCCGAGAACGGCGTGCTGCTGATCAAAGGCGCCATCCCCGGGCGCACCGGCGGACTTGTCGTGGTCCGGAGCGCGATCAAACGAGGTGAGAGGTCATGACTTCGGTGAACACGCTGTCAATCGATGTCAAGACACCGGCCGGCGGGACGGACGGCTCCATCGAGCTGCCGGCCGAGTTGTTCGACGTGCCGGCGAACATCGCGCTGCTGCACCAGGTGGTCACCGCACAGCGTGCGGCGGCCCGGCAAGGTACCCATTCCACGAAGACCCGCGGCGAGGTCAGCGGTGGTGGACGTAAACCCTACCGGCAGAAAGGCACCGGCCGCGCGCGGCAGGGGTCGGTGCGTGCTCCGCAGTTCACCGGCGGCGGCACCGTGCACGGCCCCAAGCCACGCGACTACAGTCAGCGAACGCCGAAGAAGATGATTGCCGCCGCACTGCGCGGCGCGTTGTCGGACCGGGCGCGCAACGGCCGCATTCACGCCGTCACCGAACTGGTGGCCGGGCAGACGCCGTCCACGAAGAACGCCAAAGCGTTTCTGGGCACGTTGACCGATCGCAAGCGGGTGCTGGTGGTGATCGAGCGCGGTGACGAGACTGGCAGCAAGAGCGTGCGCAACCTGCCCGGTGTGCACATCTTGGCGCCGGACCAGCTCAACACCTATGACGTGTTGCGTGCCGATGACGTCGTATTCTCCGCCGAAGCGCTGAACGCCTACATCACCGCTAACACGGCTGGCAACACCGCCGCGGCCGAGGAGGTTTCGTCGTAGATGGCGACTATCAGCGATCCCCGCGACATCATCTTGGCGCCGGTCATCTCCGAGAAGTCCTACGGACTGATCGACGACAACGTCTACACCTTCCTGGTGCGTCCGGACTCCAACAAGACGCAGATCAAAATCGCGATCGAGAAGATCTTCGCGGTCAAGGTCGCGTCGGTGAACACCGCCAACCGGCAGGGCAAGCGCAAGCGCAGCCGGGCCGGGTACGGCAAACGCAAGGACACCAAACGGGCCATCGTCACTCTGGCGCCGGGCAGCAAGCCGATCGACCTGTTCGGAGCTCCGGCCTAGCCGAGGCCCAGCCGAGAGAAGAAAGACTAGAGCCACCATGGGAATTCGCAAGTACAAGCCGACCACTCCCGGTCGTCGCGGTGCCAGCGTCTCCGACTTCGCCGAGATCACCCGGTCGACTCCGGAGAAGTCACTGGTGCGCCCGCTGCACGGTCGCGGTGGGCGTAACGCGCATGGCCGCATCACCACCCGGCACCGCGGCGGCGGGCACAAGCGCGCCTACCGGTTAATCGACTTCCGCCGCAACGACAAAGACGGCGTCAACGCCAAGGTCGCGCACATCGAATACGACCCGAACCGAACCGCAAACATCGCGTTGCTGCATTATCTCGACGGCGAAAAGCGCTACATCATTGCACCGCAGGGCTTGTCGCAGGGTGACGTGGTGGAGTCCGGCGCCAACGCCGACATCAAGCCGGGCAACAACCTGCCATTGCGCAACATCCCGGCCGGTACGTTGGTGCACGCCGTGGAGTTGCGGCCCGGCGGTGGCGCCAAAATGGCGCGTTCGGCCGGCTCGAGCATTCAGCTGCTCGGCAAGGAAGGAACGTACGCGTCACTGCGGATGCCCAGCGGCGAGATCCGCCGGGTCGACGTGCGCTGCCGCGCCACCGTAGGCGAGGTGGGCAACGCCGAGCAGGCCAACATCAACTGGGGCAAGGCCGGCCGGATGCGCTGGAAGGGCAGGCGCCCGTCGGTGCGCGGTGTGGTGATGAATCCGGTGGACCACCCGCACGGCGGCGGTGAGGGTAAGACGTCCGGTGGTCGCCATCCGGTCAGCCCGTGGGGCAAGCCCGAGGGGCGTACCCGTCGACGCAACAAAGCCAGCGACAAACTCATCGTCCGGCGCCGGCGCACCGGCAAGAAGCACGGTCGCTGAGGAAGTTGAGGAGTAGCAAATGCCACGCAGCCTGAAGAAGGGTCCGTTCGTCGACGGCCATCTGCTCAAGAAGGTCGACACGCAGAACGAGAAGAACACCAAGCAGGTCATCAAGACCTGGTCGCGGCGGTCGACGATCATCCCGGACTTCATCGGCCACACCTTCGCCGTGCACGACGGACGCAAGCATGTGCCGGTGTTCGTCACCGAGTCGATGGTCGGGCACAAGCTAGGTGAGTTCGCGCCCACCCGCACCTTCAAGGGACACATCAAAGACGACCGGAAGGCCAAGCGGCGATGAGCGCCCCGACCGAATTTCCCTCTGCGGTGGCCAAAGCGCGGTTCGTACGGGTGTCGCCCACCAAGGCGCGCCGGGTGATCAACCTGGTGCGCGGCAAGTCGGTGGCCGACGCGCTGGACATCCTGCGCTGGGCCCCACAAGCGGCCAGCGAACCGGTGGCCAAGGTGATCGCCAGCGCCGCCGCCAACGCGCAGAACAACAACGGGCTGGATCCGGCGACCCTGGTGGTGGCCACGGTCTACGCCGACGACGGCCCGACCGCCAAGCGGATCCGTCCGCGCGCGCAGGGCCGCGCGTTCCGGATCCGTCGGCGCACCAGCCACATCACCGTGGTGGTGGAGAGCCGGCCGGCGCGCAACGAACGGTCGGCGCAGTCGGCGCGGGCACGCCGCGCGCAGGCCAGCAAGGCCGCCACCGCCACCTCGAAGGCGCCCGCACGCGGACCCGCGGCGCAGGAGGCGCCGGCCACCACCAAAGCTCCGGCGAAAAAGGCCGCGGCGAAGTCGCCCGCCAAGAAGGCGCCGGCCAAGAAGGAACCTGCGAAGACGGCACCTGCCGCGGAGTCCGCCAAGGCGCCTGAGACTTCCGACCCGAAGGGAGGCTCGCAGTAGTGGGCCAGAAGATCAATCCGCACGGCTTCCGGCTCGGTATCACCACCGACTGGAAGTCTCGCTGGTACGCCGACAAGCAGTACTCCGAATACGTCAAGGAGGACGTGGCGATCCGCCGGTTGTTGTCCAGCGGCCTGGAGCGCGCCGGTATCGCCGACGTCGAGATCGAACGCACCCGAGATCGCGTACGGGTGGACATTCACACCGCCCGGCCCGGGATCGTCATCGGCCGCCGCGGCACGGAAGCGGACCGTATCCGCGCCGACCTGGAAAAGCTCACCAAAAAGCAGGTGCAGCTCAACATCCTCGAGGTGAAAAACCCTGAGTCGCAGGCACAACTGGTTGCACAGGGCGTCGCCGAACAGCTGAGCAACCGGGTGGCGTTCCGCCGCGCGATGCGTAAGGCGATTCAATCGGCCATGCGCCAACCCAACGTCAAGGGCATCCGGGTGCAGTGCTCCGGCCGACTCGGTGGCGCGGAGATGAGCCGCTCGGAGTTCTACCGCGAAGGCCGGGTCCCGCTGCACACGCTGCGCGCCGACATCGATTACGGCCTGCACGAGGCGAAGACCACGTTCGGCCGCATCGGTGTCAAGGTGTGGATCTACAAGGGCGACATCGTCGGCGGCAAGCGGGAGTTGGCAGCGCCCTCGGCAGGCGCCGAGCGCCCGCGCCGTGAGCGGCCGTCGGGCACCCGGCCCCGCCGCAGCGGCGCATCGGGCACCACGAGCACCAGTACCGAAGCAGGACGGGCGGCGTCGAGCGCCGAGGAAGCCGCTGTCGGCTCGCCCGCTCCCGCGACGGCCGACGCCACCGTCGAGACGTCAACCACGGAGAGCTGAATCATGTTGATTCCCCGCAGAGTCAAACACCGCAAGCAACATCACCCCCGCCAGCGCGGCATCGCCAGTGGCGGCACCACGGTCAGCTTCGGTGACTACGGCATCCAGGCGCTGGAACACGCTTACGTCACCAACCGGCAGATCGAGTCGGCACGTATCGCGATCAACCGCCACATCAAACGTGGCGGCAAGGTGTGGATCAACATCTTCCCGGACCGGCCGTTGACCAAGAAGCCCGCCGAGACTCGGATGGGCTCGGGCAAGGGCTCGCCGGAGTGGTGGGTGGCCAACGTCAAACCGGGACGGGTGCTGTTCGAATTGAGCTACCCCAACGAGGCGATCGCGCGGGCCGCCCTGACCCGGGCCATCCACAAGCTGCCGATCAAGGCCCGCATTGTCACCCGAGAGGAGCAGTTCTGATGGCCGTGGGAGTTTCCGCCGGCGAACTGCGCGAACTGACCGAAGACGAGCTGACCGAGCGGTTGCGCGGATCCAAGGAGGAGCTGTTCAATCTGCGTTTCCAGATGGCGACCGGGCAGCTCAGCAACAACCGTCGACTGCGCACGGTCCGTCAGGAGATCGCACGTATCTACACCGTGTTGCGAGAACGAGAACTGGGTCTGGCCGCTGGCCCGGACGGTGCTGGAAATGAGGGATCGTGATGGCTGAGACATCCACCGGCGGGAAAGCCGCTGCGAAGGCGACAGCGCCGAAGACGACAGCGCCGAAAGCCGCTGCGCCGAAAGCCGCCGACACCGCCACGGGTGCCAAGCACACTCCGCGCACCCCGAAGCCGCGGGGCCGGCGCAAGACCCGCATCGGTTACGTGGTCAGTGACAAGATGCAGAAGACCATCGTCGTCGAGCTTGAGGATCGCATGAAGCATCCGCTCTACGGCAAGATCATCCGCACCACCAAGAAGGTGAAGGCGCACGACGAGAACAGCATCGCCGGCATCGGCGACCGGGTTTCGCTGATGGAGACCCGTCCGCTGTCGGCGACCAAGCGCTGGCGACTCGTCGAAATCCTCGAGAGGGCCAAGTAGCCACAGCGCTGTTGCCCGCGCCGTTGGCAGTATCTGGCAGTGCCACGTCTGGACGTGGCAGCAGCCGCTGACGTTGGATCTGAGGCGGAAGTCGGTACCTTGACCGGCCGAGGAGGACCAACAACATGGCAGAGGTCGCGCTCAAGCAGGCCACAATTCACTACCGAGAGTTCGGACCGCACGATTCGGCGCACCCGCCGGTGCTGTTCGTGCACGGCATCCTCGTCGACGGTCAACTGTGGCGGGACGTCGCCGCGGGCCTGGGCCGTCGCGGTTTCCGCTGCATCGTGCCGACCTGGCCGCTGGGCTCGCACCCCGTCCCGGTTGACGAACCCGCGGCGCTGTCGCTGCCCGGACTCGCGCAGATGATCAACGATATGATCACCGCCCTGGGCCTTTCCGATGTGACGCTGGTCGGTTCCGACACCGGAGGCGGGCTGTGCCAACTGGTCGTCGACGCCTACCCCGACCGCATCGGCCGTCTGGTGCTGACGAACTGCGACGCCTTCGACAAGTGCCCACCCTTCCCGTTCGACGTCGCGTTCACCGCACTGCGCGGTCCGGTCTCGATCCGGGCGCTGTTCAACGCGCTGCGGTTGCGGGCGCTGCGCCACTCGGCGCTGGGTTTCGGTCTGCTGGTCAACCGGCCCGATTCGCACCTCACCGCTGCCTGGCTGCAACCGTGCCTCAGTGACGCCCGGGTTTGCCGCGACCTCGCGACGCTGCTGCGTCAGGTCGCTGCAGCTGATCTGACTGACGTGGCGGGCCGGTTGTCCCGATTCGCGAAGCCGGTCACCCTGGTGTGGGGTCAGCAGGACCGCTGTTTCACCCCGGCGCTGGGCCGGCGCCTGGCCGCGGCGTTCAACAACGCGACACTGATCGAGGTGCCAGTCGGCAAGACCTTCCTCGCCCTGGACAACCCAGGCCCGGTGATCGACGCGATCGCCGCAATCAGCGCCGAGAGATCCGACTCCCGCCACCAGAGCTGAACGGCGGGACGATGTTCAGCTGACCGGTGTAGTCTCCTCGCACACACGAAGAAAGCGGGGTCGGCGATGACGACCGAATTCGGCGGCAAGATCGAGTTGGACATTCGGGATTCGGAGCCGGATTGGGGACCGTACGCCGCCCCGACGGCGCCCGATGACTCGCCGAACGTCTTGTATCTGGTGTGGGACGACATCGGCATCGCCACCTGGGACTGTTTCGGTGGCTTGGTCGACATGCCGGCGATGTCGCGAATCGCCGAACGTGGTGTGCGGTTGTCGCAATTCCACACTACGGCACTGTGTTCGCCGACCCGGGCGTCGTTGCTGACCGGTCGCAACGCCACCACAGTGGGTATGGCCACCATCGAGGAGTTCACCGACGGTTTTCCGAATTGCAACGGCCGCATACCCTTTGACACCGCGTTGCTCTCGGAGGTGCTGGCCGAACGCGGCTACAACACCTACGCCACCGGCAAATGGCATCTCACGCCGTTGGAGGAGTCGAACCTGGCGTCGACGAAGCGGCATTGGCCGCTATCGCGTGGTTTTGAGCGGTTCTACGGCTTCATGGGCGGTGAGACCGATCAGTGGTATCCCGACCTGGTGTACGACAACCACCCGGTGACGCCGCCCGGCACGCCGGAGGAGGGCTATCACCTGTCGAAAGATATCGCGGACAAGACAATCGAATTCATCCGCGACGCGAAGGTGATCGCGCCGGGCAAGCCGTGGTTCAGCTACGTGTGCCCGGGGGCCGGGCATGCGCCGCATCACGTGTTCACCGAGTGGGCCGACAAGTACGCCGGCCGCTTCGACATGGGCTACGAGCAGTACCGGGAGACGGTGCTCGAGCGGCAGAAGGCCATGGGCATCGTGCCGGCCGAAACCGAACTGTCGCCGATGAACCCCTACCTCGACGTCACAGGACCACAGGGCCAGCCATGGCCGCTGCAGGACACGGTGCGTCCCTGGGACTCCCTGAGCGATGACGAGAAGAAGCTGTTCGCGCGGATGGCCGAGGTGTTCGCCGGGTTCCTGAGCTACACCGACGCCCAGATCGGCCGCATCCTGGACTATCTGGAACACTCCGGACAACTGGACAACACCGTGATCGTGGTGATCTGCGACAACGGCGCCAGCGGTGAGGGCGGCCCGAACGGCTCGGTCAACGAGCAGAAATTCTTCAACGGCTACATCGACACCGTTGACGAAAGCTTGAAGTATCTAGACCGCCTGGGCGGACCGGAGACCTACAACCACTACCCGATCGGGTGGGCGATGGCGTTCAACACCCCGTACAAGTTATTCAAGCGCTACGCCTCCCACGAAGGTGGTATCGCTGATGCGGCCATCATCTCGTGGCCGGCCGGGATCCGGTCGCACGGGCAGGTCTGTGATACCTATGCCAACGTCTGCGACATCACCCCGACCGTGTACGACCTGCTGGGCATGTCTGCGCCGGACACCGTCAGAGGGATTCCGCAGAAGCCGCTCGACGGCGTGAGTTTCAAGACAGCGCTTGATGATCCGGCTGCCGACACCGGAAAACGCACCCAGTTCTACACCATGCTGGGCACCCGGGGGATTTGGCATGAAGGCTGGTTCGCCAACACCGTGCACGCCGCGACACCGGCGGGCTGGTCACATTTCGACGTTGACCGCTGGGAGTTGTTCCACCTTGAAGCTGATCGCAGCCAGTGCCGCGACCTGGCGGCTGAGCATCCCGACAGACTTGAGGAGCTCAAAGCGTTGTGGTTCGCCGAGGCGGCCAAATACAACGGGCTGCCGCTAGCCGACCTCAACATCGTCGAGACGATGATGCGCTGGCGGCCTTACCTGTCCGGTGAGCGGTCGACGTTCACCTACTATCCTAACGGCGCCGAGGTTGGGATGGGTGCCGCCGCCGAATTGGGCGGCAAATCGTTCATCGTTGTCGCCGACGTGACGGTGGATACCACCGGGGCCGAGGGTGTGCTGTTCAAGCAGGGTGGCGCGCACGGCGGGCATGTGCTGTTCATTCAGGACGGGCGGCTGCACTACGCCTACAACTTCCTCGGAGAACGCGAGCAGTTGATCTCCGCACCGGACGCGATACCACTGGGCCGCCACCTTTTCGGTGTGCGTTACACCCGCACCGGAACGGTGGCCAACAGCCACACGCCGCTGGGCGAAGCGGTGTTATACATCGACTCCACCGCCGTCGCCGCGCTGCCCGAGATGATCGCGCAGCCGGGAACGTTCGGGCTCGCCGGTGCCACGATCAGCGTGGGGCGTAACGCCGGTTCAGCGGTCTCCGGCCGCTACAAAGCTCCCTTCGCCTTCACCGGCGGAGCGATCGCGCAGGTGACCGTAGACACGTCGGGTGCCCCCTACGAGGATCTGGAAAAGCAGCTGGCGCTGGCGTTCTCGCGGGACTAGCACGCCGTGCGGGCTCAGTTGATGGCGTCTACCGCGCTGGCGACCCGAGCCCGGAAGTCGGGCGGCAACGGAATGTAGCCATGCTTGTCCAGGTCGTTCTGGCCGGGGCCCAGGGTCGCCATCAGGAAACCTTTGACCGCCTGCGCGACATCAGGACTGGGGTACTTGGAGCAGACGATCTCATAAGTTGCCATCACGATCGGGTACACGTCGCCCTGAGTCGGGTTGTAGAACGACGAGATGTCGAGCACGAGGTCATCGCCCTTGCCGACGATCTTCGCGCCGGTGATCGTTTTGCCGACAGTGTCGGTGCCGATCCGCACCGGGCGCAGCGACTTGCGACTGGCCGCAGTCTTGATCTCCGCGGAGTAAAGCCCTTGATCCAGCGCGAAAGACAATTCGTTGTAAGAGATCGCGCCCTCGGTGTTCTTCACCGTCGCCGCGGTCCCTTGGTTGCCCTTCGCGCCGGTGCCGACGCGGCCGTTGAAGGTCTTGCCCGCACCCCTGTCCCACGCGCCGCCAGATGCCGCCTCCAGATACCGCTGGAAATTGTCGGTGGTGCCGGATGCGTCGCTGCGGTAGACGACGTGAATGTCCTCCGACGGCATCGAAGCGTTGAGCGCGCTGATGGCCGGGTCATCCCAACGCTTGATGGTGCCGTTGAAGATATTGGCCAGTGTCGGCGCGTCCAGAACCAGGAAGTCGACGTCGTGCAGGTTGTAGGTGACGGCCAGCGGCCCGAAGACCACCGGCAGGTTCCAGGCGTCGGCACCGCCGCAGCGTTGTTTGGCAGCGGCGTACTGGTCGGCGGCCAGCGGGGAATCCGAGCCGGCGAAGTCGCTCTTACCGGCGAGGAAGTCACTGATTCCGGCGCCGGACCCGTTGGGGGTGTACTCGATGGTCCGCCCGGGGCAGGCGTTCTCATACGCCTCGTCGAAACGCTTGACGGCGTTGCTTTGTGCGCTCGAACCGCTGCCGGTCAGAATCCTCTCACCACCGCATTCCACCGTGGCCGCGCTGGCGTAAGCCAGAGTCGTGTGGGGGAGGCTGCACCCCGACAGCACTACCGCGCCTGCAGCCAGCAAGCTGATGACGGCGCCTGATCGGCTGTGCTTCACGGTGATGCCTCCTTGCGCAGAAACACGATGCAGACCCCGAAACGCGACGGATGGACGGTGCGATCTCGTCACCGGGAGCTGACAACACGACAATTTCAGCCATCGAATGGACGTGCAAACAAACATCAGATGAACTGGTCGGGCGCTTCGCGGCTTATCGGCTGGGCATCGCTCTGCGCAGAGTAGGAAGCGAGGCGGCCTGTCACGTTGCGCCGTCCTCGATTCGCGATTTTCAACCGGCGCAGTCGTTTTGAACTCGGCATGAACGTCAGGTTTCCCAGGGGTGACGAATCCGACCGTCTGACTGAAGATTTGGCGACGTAGGTAATCGGCCTCGCCATCCTGAGGCTAGCATCACACCACGTGTCAGCCCGAAGAGCTCGGTTCGGTCAGCAAACGCTGGCTCGGTCCCGACGCTGTGCTGTGAATCGGCCGGACCGCGAAGCCACCCTGAGTTCAATGGCGCTGACCGATGGTCACTGAAGCTCCGCCGACACCTGCGCCGCCCATCGCGGAGCAGCGCCGCAAACCGCGCATCGTCATCGGTGTGGCAATTCTGTTGGCGGTGGTCGGAACTTACGCGCTGTCCCTGGTCGGCGTCCACCTGCTGTCGAGGTCGGAGGCCCCGCTTCCGCCGCTGGATCTGAGCTCTGCGGGGCCGGACGACACCGTCGTGCAGGTGCGCCTCGACGAGTTGAAGCCGACCGTAAACCGCCTCTCGGTCAACGTCCTTGTCTATCCCGGTGAGTCACTCATCGACAAGCGCTTCGATGTCCTGACCACCGACATCGCTGTGCGCCTCTACCCGCCGAACGAGCTGGGCGACATCGTCTTTCCGAAAGGCAAGACACCGGCGCAGGTCAGCACCACCATCGAAGCGCATGGAGATCCGGGTAACTGGCCGTTCGACTCCTACCGGACCGAGCCGCTGTCGGCCGACGTGTTCGTCGGAGCCGGCGACAACCGCAAACGGATCCCCGCCCAGGTGGTGGTAACCGGAGCCATGAACGGCTGGGACGCTTCGGCGAGCCACGTCAGCGACGACAGCGAAACCCGCGGCACCCGCATGAACGACAAGTCGAGCGTCGTGCTCACCCTGCATCGTTCCAAGGGCCCGCTGCTGTTCGACCTGGGCATCTGCCTGGTGCTCATCAGCCTGCCGACCTTAGCCCTGCTGGTGGCCATCCCGATGGCGTTGGGCCGGCGAAAGTTCCTGCCGCCGTTCGCAACCTGGTATGCCGCGAACCTCTTCGCCATCGTGCCGCTGCGCAACATCCTGCCCGGCGCGCCACCACCGGGTGCATGGATCGACCAAGCGATCGTGCAATGGGTGCTGATCGCCCTGGCCACCGCAATGAGCCTCTACATTTTCTCCTGGGTCCGGCAGGGAGACTGAGGCAGGCTTGCGCTCGGCACCGTCCGCGGCGGTCCTACCCTGAAGGCGTGCTGACGGAGCTGCTCGAATTGCCCGGCGGATCTTTCCGCATGGGCTCGACGAGCTTCTATCCCGAAGAGGCGCCGATCCACACCGTGACCGTGGGCACCTTGGCGGTCGAGCGGCATCCGGTGACCAATGCCCAATTCGAGGCTTTCGTTCGCGACACCGGTTACTCGACTGTCGCAGAGCAACCGATAGATCCGGCGCTGTACCCCGGCGCCGATCCGGCCGACCTGGTGCCGGGGGCGATGGTGTTCCGGCCGTCATCGGGTGCGGTGAACCTGCGCGACTGGCGCCAGTGGTGGACCTGGGTGCCCGGAGCCAGCTGGCGCCACCCGTTCGGGCCGGCCAGCGGCATCGCTGACCGAGCCGACCATCCGGTCGTGCAGGTGGCTTACCCGGACGCGGCGGCCTACGCGCGCTGGGCCGGTCGCCGGTTGCCGACCGAGGCGGAGTGGGAATACGCGGCGCGCGGCGGGTCCACGACGGTGTACGGCTGGGGAGACGACGCGACGCCCGCGGGCCGGCTGATGGCCAACACCTGGCAGGGCAGGTTCCCCTACCGGAACGACGGCGCGCTGGGTTGGGTCGGCACGTCGCCGGTGGGCCTTTTCCCGCCCAACGGGTTCGGACTGGTCGACATGATCGGCAACGTCTGGGAATGGACGGCCACCAAGTTCAGCGCCCATCACCGGCTCGATCAGCCGGCCCGTAATTTTCAGAAGGCCTGCTGCCCCCCGCCTACGACGGCCGATGCCTGGCCCGATGCGCTGGCTGATCCAGCGATCAGCCAAACCCTCAAAGGCGGGTCACACCTGTGTGCGCCGGAGTACTGCCACCGTTACCGGCCGGCGGCCCGTTCACCGCAGTCACAAGACACCGCCACCAGCCATATCGGTTTCCGTTGTGTGGCGGACTCGCCGTAGCGCTGGGCGTGCACTGTTGCACGCTCGAAATGAGGACGCGAAGAGGAGGCGCCGTGCAGCACATCGGGATCCTGCTGTTTCCCGACGTCGAGGAACTCGACGCGATCGGGCCGTGGGAGGTGCTGTCGTTCTGGACCCGCACCTGGCCCGACGACGGCTGGCGAGTCTTCACCTTTGCCGAAAACGGTGGTGAGATAAGTTGCGCCAAAGGGCTTTCGGTTCGGGCCGAGCACTGCGAGGCGCAACGCCCGAACCTCGATGTGCTCATCTATCCCGGCGGCCAGGGCACCCGGCCCCAGCTGCGCGACAGCGGCCGGCTGGACTGGGTGCGCCATCGCCGCGACGACGGCACTTTGATGACCAGTGTGTGCACCGGGTCGCTGGTGTACGCCGCCGCCGGGATCCTCGCCGGCCGGCCGGCGACCACGCATTGGGCCTCGCTGGATCTGCTCGCCGAGATCGATCCCAGCATCGACGTGCAGCCCGCGGCGCGGTTCGTCGACTCCGGTGCGGTGATCACCGCAGCCGGTGTGTCAGCGGGCATCGACATGGCCCTGCATCTGGTCGCTCGCCTGGTGGGCAACGAACGGGCCCGTCAGGTGCGCCGGGGCATCCAGTACGACCCGCAGCCACCGGTATGACGGCGTTGCTGCACGAATTTGGCGCTGAGCTGCTCGTCACCTAGACTCTAGGGGTTGCCGTGGGCAGACCTCGGCCGTCTTAGCGGCGGCCCCGCGTGCCCTTCGGCAACCAGGAAGCAACGAACGACCAATTACACCAGGTCTCTGGTGGGTGCTGCCGGGCTGCCCAGTGCCAGCACTGCTCATGAGAGGCGCGGCGTGGGCATGCCCACGTCGACCCAGTCAGGAGTTCCAGTGATTCAGCAGGAATCGCGGCTTAAGGTCGCCGACAACACCGGCGCCAAAGAGATCTTGTGTATCCGCGTGCTCGGCGGCTCTTCCCGGCGCTACGCGGGGATCGGTGACGTCATCGTCGCGACGGTCAAAGACGCCATTCCTGGTGGCAACGTCAAACGCGGTGACGTGGTCAAGGCGGTGGTGGTGCGCACCGCTAAGGAGCGCCGACGTCCCGACGGCAGCTACATCAAGTTCGACGAGAACGCCGCAGTCATCATCAAGCCGGACAACGACCCGCGCGGCACCCGCATTTTCGGGCCGGTCGGTCGCGAGCTGCGGGAGAAGCGCTTCATGAAGATCATCTCGCTGGCTCCGGAGGTGCTGTAGATGAAGGTCCACAAGGGCGACACCGTTCTGGTGATCGCGGGCAAGGACAAAGGCGCCAAGGGTAAGGTGCTGCAAGCGTTCCCTACCCGTAACAAGGTGCTCGTCGAGGGCGTCAACCGGATCAAGAAGCACACCGCCGTCTCGACCAATCAGCGTGGCGCGCAGTCCGGCGGCATCGTCACCCAGGAAGCCCCGATCCACGTCTCCAACGTGATGGTGGTCGATTCCGACGGCAAGCCCACCCGCATCGGCTTCCGCGTTGACGAGGAGACCGGCAAGCGGGTTCGCATCTCCAAGCGCAACGGCAAGGACATCTGAGGCCATGACGACCGTAGAAAACACCGAAAGCCCCGCCAAGGTTCAGCCACGGCTGAAGGTGCGCTACCGCGAGGAGATCCGCAACGCGCTGAACGAGCAATTCCACTACGCCAACGTCATGTTGATCCCGGGCGTGGTGAAGGTTGTCGTGAACATGGGCATCGGTGAGGCCGCCCGCGACGCCAAGCTGATCAACGGCGCGGTCAATGACTTGGCGCTGATCACCGGGCAGCGGCCCGAGATTCGACGGGCCCGCAAATCGATCGCCCAGTTCAAGCTGCGCGAAGGCATGCCCATCGGCGCGCGGGTCACGCTGCGCGGGGACCGGATGTGGGAATTCCTCGACCGGCTGACTTCCATTGCGCTGCCGCGTATTCGCGACTTCCGGGGATTGTCTCCGGCGCAGTTCGACGGATCGGGCAACTACACCTTCGGGTTGGCCGAGCAGTCGGTGTTCCACGAGATCGACGTGGACAGCATCGACCGGAACCGCGGCATGGACATCACCGTCGTCACCTCGGCGACGACCGACGACGAGGGACGAGCGCTGTTGCGCGCCCTGGGTTTTCCGTTCAAGGAGAAGTGAACATATGGCGAAGAAGGCACTGGTCAACAAGTCGCAACGCAAACCGAAGTTCGCGGTGCGCGCCTACACGCGGTGCAGCAAGTGCGGGCGGCCGCACGCGGTTTTCCGCAAATTCGGCCTCTGCCGGATCTGCCTGCGCGAGATGGCGCATGCCGGCGAGCTGCCTGGTGTGCAGAAGAGCAGTTGGTGAGGGGCGGGCGCATATGACTCGACCGGCGACGATGCAGAGCGCAGCGATGAGGAGGAGCGGGCGCTTATGACCATGACGGACCCGATCGCAGACTTCTTGACGCGTCTGCGTAACGCCAACTCGGCGTACCACGACGAGGTGAGCTTGCCGCACTCGAAGATCAAGGCCAACATCGCCGAGATCCTCAAGAACGAGGGCTACATCAGCGACTACCACACCGAGGACGCGCGCGTCGGCAAAGCGCTGATCGTGCAGCTCAAGTACGGACCGAGCCGGGAACGCAGTATCGCCGGCCTGCGCCGGGTGTCCAAGCCGGGTCTGCGGGTGTACGCCAAGTCCACCAGCCTGCCGCGGGTGCTGGGCGGGCTGGGCGTGGCGATCATCTCGACCTCCTCGGGTCTGCTCACCGACCGCCAGGCGGCCAGGCAAGGCGTGGGCGGCGAAGTCCTCGCATACGTGTGGTGAGGGAGTAGACATGTCGCGTATTGGTAAGCAGCCGGTTCCGGTTCCCGCCGGAGTCGACGTCAGCATCGATGGCCAGAACGTGTCGGTGAAGGGGCCCAAGGGGTCGCTGAACCTGGCGATCGCCGAACCGATCACCGTGTCGCGCGACGACGACGGCGCCATCGTCGTGAGCCGGCCCAACGACGAGCGGCACAACCGTTCGCTGCACGGGCTGTCGCGCACCCTGGTGTCCAACCTCGTCACCGGTGTGACGCAGGGCTACACCACCAAGATGGAGATCTTCGGCGTCGGTTACCGCGTGCAGCTGCGGGGCACCAACCTCGAGTTCGCCCTTGGTTACAGCCACCCCGTCGTCATCGAGGCGCCGGAAGGCATCACGTTCGCGGTGGAGTCGCCGACGAAGTTCTCAGTCTCGGGGATCGACAAGCAGAAGGTCGGACAGATCTCGGCGAACATCCGCCGGTTGCGCCGCCCGGACCCGTACAAGGGTAAGGGCGTGCGCTACGAGGGTGAGCAGATCCGCCGCAAGGTCGGAAAGACAGGTAAGTGATCATGGCTGCAGCACAAGCGTCCGCCGCATCCGCGAAGACTCTGGGCAAAAGTGTGTCCGCGACGCGCCGCACCGCGCGTCTGCGCCGGCATGCGCGGCTGCGCAAAAAGATTTCGGGCACGCCGCAGCGCCCCAGGTTGGTGGTGCACCGGTCCGCACGGCACATTCACGTGCAGCTGGTGAACGACCTCGACGGCACTACCTTGGCGGCGGCGTCGTCGATCGAAGCAGACGTCCGCGGCGTGGAGGGCGACAAAAAGGCCCGCAGCGTGCGGGTCGGCCAATTGATCGCCGAGCGGGCCAAGGCCGCCGGAGTCGATACCGTGGTGTTCGACCGTGGCGGCTACAGCTACGGCGGGCGGATCGCGGCGCTGGCCGATGCCGCGCGCGAGAGTGGACTGACATTCTGATGACGACAACAAGCTTGGTAAGCAACGGAAGGACCGCATAATGGCGGAGCAGTCGGCCGGAGCAGGCGGCCAGCCTACCGGCGCACCGGCGCGAAGCGCAGGCACCGCCGAGGTTCGCAGCGACAATCGTGGCGAACTGCGCGATGGACGTGAGAGCCGGGGCCGTCGCGACGGCGGCCGCGGCCGCGAACGTGACGGCGACAAGAGCAACTACCTGGAACGCGTGGTCGCGATCAACCGGGTGTCCAAGGTGGTCAAGGGTGGTCGGCGGTTCAGCTTCACCGCTCTGGTGATCGTCGGCGACGGCAACGGCATGGTCGGTGTCGGCTACGGCAAGGCCAAAGAGGTTCCGGCCGCCATCGCCAAGGGCGTTGAGGAGGCCCGCAAAGGCTTCTTCCGGGTGCCGTTGATCGGCGGGACCGTCACGCATCCGGTGCAGGGTGAGGCGGCTGCCGGTGTGGTGCTGCTGCGCCCGGCCAGCCCGGGTACCGGTGTGATCGCCGGGGGTGCCGCACGTGCGGTGCTGGAATGCGCCGGGGTGCGCGACATCCTGTCCAAGTCGCTGGGCAGTGACAACGCGATCAACGTGGTGCATGCCACCGTCGCGGCGCTCAAGCTGCTGCAGCGTCCGGAGGAGGTGGCCGCCCGCCGGGGGCTGCCGATCGAGGACGTGGCACCGGCCGGGATGCTCAAGGCCCGCCGGGAGAGCGAAGCGCTGGCCGCGAGCGCCGCGCGCGAGGGAACGGCGTAAGAAGATGGCAGACCTCAAGATCACCCAGGTGCGCAGCACCATCGGTTCCCGCTGGAAGCAGCGGGAAAGCCTGCGTTCATTGGGTTTGCGGCGGATTCGCCATTCGGTGATCCGCGAGGACAACGCCCAGACCCGCGGGTTGATCGCGGTGGTGCGTCATCTCATCGACGTGCAGCCCGCCGATTCGTCCGCCGGAGGTGACACCAAGTGACGATCAAGCTGCACGACCTGCGGCCAGCGCCCGGGTCGAAAACCAAGCGCACCCGCGTGGGCCGCGGTGATGGTTCCAAAGGGAAGACCTCTGGGCGTGGCACCAAGGGCACCAAGGCACGCAAGAACGTGCCGGCCACCTTCGAGGGCGGCCAGATGCCGATTCACATGCGGCTGCCCAAACTCAAAGGCTTCCGCAACCGGTTCCGTACCGAGTACGCGGTCGTCAACGTCGGTGACATCAACCGGCTGTTCCCGCAAGGTGGTTCGATCGGGATCGACGAGCTAGTGGCCAAGGGCGCGGTGCGTAAGAACACGTTGGTGAAGGTGCTCGGCGACGGCAAGCTGACCGTCAATGTCGATGTGACCGCGCACAAGTTCAGCGGCAGCGCGCGGGAGAAGATCACCGCCGCGGGTGGTTCGGTCACCGAGCTGTAGTAGTCGCGGCTGTGCGGTTTGATACGTCAGTCCCGGCGTGTCGCGTATGAATTCGCACGATCGGCACGAGTTGCGTCGTTCAAATCAGTTGCGGAATGACCTCTGCAGCAAGGCGTTCCATCTGCTCCCGGTCCTCGGCAACACTGTCGCCGACCGGGTTGAGCAGAACCATTTCCGCACCCGCGTCGATCACCTCGCGCACGCCGGTCGCGACGTCGTCGGCGGTGCCGGAAACCGGGACCGCATCAATGCCGTTCAGCTGTCCGTAAATGCGGTGCAATCCCGCAAGCACCCGTTCGCGGGCGCGACCAGCGTCGTCGTCGACCATCAGGTAGACGCGCTTGCCGATTGAAAACCCTGCTGGGTCCTTTCCCTGCTCAGCGAGTTCCCGGTGCACCGTCTTCACCGCCTCGGCGAAATTTGCGGTGGTCGACGAACCGGCGCCCAGGAAGGCATCGCCGTGGCGTACCGCCCTGGCCAGTGCTTTGGGCGCCTGCCCGCCGAACCAGATCGGCGGATGCGGTCGCTGCACCGGCTTCGGTTGGATCGGCAGGTCATCGACTTGGCGGAACCGGCCGTCGAACGTCACCCGCGGCTCGTCGGACCACGCGGCTTTCATCAGTTGCAGACCTTCGGTGAACCGCCCGACGAACGTTTCTTTCTGCACGCCGAAAGCGGGAAACTGGCGAAAGCCGCCGCCAGGCGCAACCCCTAGGTCGAGCCGCCCGTGGCTGAGCCGGTCCACGGCCGTCACTGCCGCGGCCAGCTGCAGCGGATCGTGCAGGGACGTCACCAGCACCGCCACCCCCAGCCGCAGCCGGTCGGTGCAGGCAGCCGAGTAGGCCAGCACCTCCAGGGGGGCCAGTAAGGGCGCCTCGCCGACCGTCTGTTCGAGCGTCCACCCCGCGACGTACCCGAGTTCCTCTGCTCTGGTGAGGTAGCTGCGCAGGCCGTCGGCGTCGAATCCGTGGCGGTCGAGCTGAGGGATGGAGATCGAAAATCTCACGCCTTCACCGTACGGGTGCTAGGCCGGGGACGGGCATGGTCGTCGGTAGGCTGCGATACATGCTTGCCTTCTTGCCTGGCACCGATGGTGTCCTTGCGCTGGCCCGCCGAGTCGACACCGCCCGTCATCACGGCGTACCGAACGGCTGCGTGCTTGAACTGAACCTGCACTCGGTGCCCCCCGAAACCAGTGGCTTCGACCCGCTGACATTCATCAGCGGCGGTGGCCGGCCAGTGATCTTGAGGGAAGTCGTGGCCGCCCTACACCGCGCGGCCGGGGACCGGCGGGTAGCTGGCCTGATAGCACGCGTTCAGCTGCCGTCCACGGCGGCCGGTCCCTTGCAGGAGTTACGGGAAGCCGTCGCCGCGTTCACCGCAGTCAAGCCGTCGCTGGCATGGGCCGAAACGTATCCCGGTACGTTGTCCTACTACCTGGCATCGGCTTTCGGTGAGGTGTGGATGCAACCGTCGGGCACCGTCGGGCTGGTCGGCTTCGCCACGAACGCCTTGTTTCTGCGCGAAGCGCTCGGCAAAGCCGGTATCGAAGCGCAATTCGTGGCCAGGGGTCAGTACAAATCAGCGGCGAATCTCTTCACCGAGGACCGCTATACCGACGCCCACAGAGAGGCCGACAGTCGGCTGCTGGACAGCCTGCACGGCCAGGTGTTGCAGGCGGTGGCCGAATCACGCCGGATCGATGCCGAGGCTGTCGACGCGCTGGCCAACCGGGCGCCGCTGCTGCGGGACGACGCGGTGGAATCCGGCTTGGTGGACCGCATCGGATTCCGCGACGAAGCCTATGCCCGAATCAGTGAGCTCGTGGGCGCAGTGGGTGGTTCGCCTGACACAGATGCGGACGCGGACGAGGACGCTACGCCGCGGCTGTACTTGACGCGCTACGCGCGCATGACTGCATCGCGGCTGACGCCGCCGGTGCCCGCCCTTCCCGGGCGCAAATCGAAGCCGACGATCGCCGTGGTGACGGTGGCCGGCACGATCGTCAGCGGACGGGGCGGCCCGCAAGGATTGCCGCTCGGGCCGTCCGGTGTCGGCGGTGACACCATCGCCGCGGCGCTGCGGGAGGCGGCCGCCGCCGAATCGGTGGCCGCGATCGTGCTGCGAGTTGACAGCCCCGGCGGCTCGGTCACCGCGTCGGAGACCATGTGGCGTGCGGTGGCAAAGGCTCGCGACAAAGGCAAGCCGGTGGTGGCGTCGATGGGTGCGGTCGCCGCGTCGGGCGGCTATTACATTTCGACCGCCGCAAACGCCATCGTCGCGAATCCAGGTACGATCACCGGTTCGATCGGCGTCATCACCGGAAAGTTGGTGGCCCGCAACCTGAAGGACAAACTCGGCGTCGGGTCGGACTCCGTGCGCACCAACGCCAACGCCGACGCCTGGTCGGTCAACGCGCCGTTCACTCCCGAACAACAGGCGCAGGTCGAAGCCGAAGCTGACCTTTGTTATGCGGACTTCGTGCAGCGGGTTGCCGACGGCCGCAATATGAGCCGCGAAGACGTGGACGCCGTGGCCCAGGGCCGGGTGTGGACCGGCGCGGATGCGCTCGATCGCCGCTTGGTGGATGAGCTCGGCGGTCTGCGCACGGCGGTGCGTCGCGCCAAGGTTCTGGCCGGCCTCGATGAGGACAGCGAAGTACGCCTCGTCAGTTTTCCGAGTTCGTCGTTGTGGGAGCTGCTGCGACCGCGGCCGTCGTCGCTGCCCGCGGCGGCGTCGTTGCCGGAGGCGATGGGGGCTTTGCTGGCCCGGTCGGTCGTGTCGGTGGTGGATCAGGTCGAGCGGACGTTCACCGGTGCCAGCGCGCTGTGGCTCGGGGAGTCGCGGCTGTAGTCAGTGCCGGGTGGCGCAGACATAACTCAGCTCGCCGAACGCCGCCATCATCTCGTCTTCGGGGAACTCGAAGCCGTTGCGGGCGTACAACTCTCGCGCCGGATTGGCCAAAACCTGCCAACCGTGGGTGCTCAGGTAGTCGACGACGACGCTGCGCTCGCCGTGGTAGAACAGGTCTGCCATATTGAGCTGGACACCGAGGCGACGCCACCGCTCACTGATGCGCTGCGTGCGCTCCTTGGTGAATGCTTGGGGGTCCGGAACGTGTTCGGTGGCCAGCCGGCTGCCCGCGGCGCTGAGCGCAGTGATGTTGTCGAACAACCGATCCTGTGCGTCCGGCGGCAAATAGGGCAGAAGTCCTTCAGCACTCCACGCGGTCGGATGGCTGGCCTCGAAGCCCTGCTGCTGCAGCGCGGCGGGCCAGTCGTCACGCAGATCAATGCTGACCGTGCGGCGGTCCACGGTCGGTTCGGCGCCGATGCCGGCCAGCGTGCTGGTCTTGAAGTCGATCACCTGCGGCTGGTCGATTTCGTACACAACCGTGCCTGCCGGCCAGCGCAACCGGTAAGCCCTGGTGTCCAGGCCAGAAGCCAGGATCACCGCTTGCCGCACACCTGCGTCGGTCGCGCTGGTGAAGAAGTCGTCGAAGAATCGTGTGCGCACCGCTATCTGCTCGGTTCGAGTCTTGCGGTTCAGCAGCGGGTCGTCTTCCAGGGTGACTTCGCCGTCGATGATGCGGATCAACGGGTCCAGCCCCACCGCACGAACCAGCGGATCGGCCAGCGGATCGTCAAGCAGCGGGTCTGGACCTTGAGATGCGAGGGCGCGGGAGGCCGCGACCATCGTCGCGGTCGCACCTACGCTGGTCGCCGGATCCCAGGTGTCGCCGTCGTATCGTCCTGAGCCGCTGCTGGTCATCGTGTCGCTCCTAGGAGTGGTCGCTGTCATCGGTCCGGACGGCGCTGACGTACTGCATCTCGGCGAAGGGCGTGTTGTCCTCGATCGGCGGAACATTCTGCCGGCGAACAATTCTCGGGTGATGCGCGCGCTCACCTGCCAACCGTCTGCCGCCGGGTAAGGGCCCCGCTTCGTTGCGCTCGCCGAAATATACCAGTCCGGTCGGCTGTGAATCAGGTGGCGTGGTGGGGCGGCTTAGAGGATGCATCAGCAACCCGCGCCCGGATCGATAACCGGTAGTGTGGCCCTATTATGCCGCATTCATTCGATATTTCAGTCGAATCGCCGGCCAGCGTCGAACAATTTCTTTCGGCGTTCGGCGATGAGAATTATTGGCGGGCCAGGCTGGCAATAGGTGAAAGCACCGCCGACCTGAAATCGCTGACCGTCAACGCAGACGGCGCGGTGAATGCGGTCATCGCTGCGACCCTGGTACGGAACCGACTGCCGAAATTGATCAACCGTTTGCACCCTGCCGATCTAGAGGTCGTGCAACGCGAGAAGTGGAGCCGGGTCGACGGCGGCCGGCTGCGTGGCGAAGTCAGCGTGGCGGCTCCTCCGATTCCGTTTTCCGCCGTCTGGGAAGTATCAGTGGCGCCAGTGCAAAGCGGATCTCGGCTGACTTACGTGGCGTCGGTGAGGGTCAACATCCCAGTAGTCGGCGGCACACTTGAAAAGTCTCTGGCTGGCCAACTTGCCGAAGGAATCGTCAAAGGCGTGCCCTTCACCGCAGAGTGGATAGCTGAAAATGGTTGACGCGACCTTGAACCTGAACCCGTCGTCAGCCCCGCGTCGGCGGGTGAGCAGGGGCCGCGCCGCAGCCGTACCCAGCTGCTCTGTGGACGCCCAGAGCCGTTAAGACCGCGGTGACGCTGCCGTCTCGTTTACGGCCAGCGTCCATCGAGCGTTGAACCGCTATGCAAACGGCGCGTTCCGCGCGCGACGCACCGCGGTCAACTAGGTCCTGGACATGGGTCACCTCAGAAACTTCACCCAAAACTCGAATCCGCCTTTTTGTACTCCCGTATGGTAAACGGTCACGCGGTCCGACTAGAAGTCCGGAGAACCGGTGAGCATCAAACCGTTCGACGACGACAATGGCAGCTTCCTCGTCTCAGTCAGTGACGAGGAGCAATGCAGCGTGCGGCCCACCTTCGCCGGCGCTCCAGCCGGCTGGCGAGTGATAACTGGCGAAGCCGGCCGCGGCGCTGCCTGGCGAGACCGCATCGAACTGAACTGGCCACGTTCACGCGTAAAGAATCTGCGCGCGCTGGCGCCCGGTAGAGGCGTCTGTTAACTGAGCCGTGTCGTTTGGGAGAGTTCCGATGAAGCTTGATGATCGGGCACTTCCGTTGACGCGCGGACAGCTCGACATATGGCTTGCGCAGGAAACGGGGCGCGTCGGCGCGAAGTGGCAGATCGGCATGCTCGGGCGAATCGAGGGCGTGATCGAGCCCGGTTTGCTCGAGGCGGCGATCCGTCAAGTGGTGCGCGAGGCCGAACCACTTAGAGCCGGCTTTTTCCAGGTTGACGGCCAAGTTTTCCAAAAGGCGGTTGACTACCCGGACGTTGAACTTGCTCGCTATGACCTCATGGGTTCGCAGGATCCCGAACGGGGCTCCTACCGGATAGCCGCATCAATTCAACGCACGCTGATGCCGCTGAGTGGCCCGCTGTTCAAATTTGCGTTGTTGCAAACGCGGATAGATGAATTTTATTTGTTCGTGTGCTGCCATCACATCGTGATCGACGGAATCGGCTTGGCTCTTATCTCTCACCGGATTGCGGCTATCTATTCTGCAATGGCTTCTGGCGGCCCGGTTCCGCCCGCTTTCTTTGGGTCGCTGAGTGATCTGATTAATTGCGAGCTGGAATACGAAGCGTCTACCGATTATCTCGATGATCAGGTTTATTGGACCGGAAACCGTCCGCAGGAACGCCAGCCGCGTTACGGATCGGCGCACGCCGCAGGGGGACGTGATCCTGGTGAGGCTACTGCGCCGGTTCAATTGGATCCGTTCGTCGTCGGCGAGATCCGCCGGTTATCGAAGGCGCTTGGGGTGCGTCGAGCGTCGGTGATTACTGCGGCGTGCGCATTACTGGTGCGGGGGTGCGACGTCGAGGGTTCAGACGTGGTGCTCGACTTTCCGGTAACGAGGCGGGTGCGTCCGGACGCACACACGGTGCCCGGGATGCTATCCGGGGTGGTACCGCTCGTGTTGAAAGCTTCGCCAGGGTCAGCGATCGCTAATTTTTGTGCACATGTCGACACTCGAATGCGAGAAGCGCTGCAACATCAGCGGTTCCCGGTGCACGTTCTCGAGAAGAAGGCGGGTCTGCGTGGGTCCGACGCGGGCTCGGATCGGGTAGTTCTCAATTTTATTCCTGCTACCCGCATGGCGAATTTTGGTGACGCTGCCGGGTCGGGGGCTGTCACCCATTCCGGCTTCGAGGATCAGCTTGAGCTGTGGTTCATAAGGGCTGATGATGAAATTTTTCTCAACACGGCCGGTCCTCGGAAGTTGTTCTCGGACTGCGATGTCCGCGAGTTAGTGGAGCGGTTGGAGCGCGTGTTGTTGGTGATGACCGCCGATCCCGGGCGGGCGTTGTCATCGATTAATCTGCTCGATGCAGCCGAGCAGGCCCGGTTGGACGGCTGGGGGAACCGGGCGGTGTTGACCCATCCCGCGACGTCGGTTTCGATTCCGGCGCTTTGGGCCGCACAGGTGGCGCGCACCCCCGATGCAGTGGCGGTGACCTTCGACGGCCGCTGCCTGACGTACCTCGGACTCGATAAGGCCGCCAACCGGTTGGCGCACCTGCTGGCCGCTCAAGGTGCCGGGCCGGGACAGTGTGTGGCGCTGCTGCTTTCACGTTCCGCCGAGGCGATCGTGGCGATCCTGGCGGTGCTCAAAACCGGGGCGGCATATCTGCCGATCGATCCGGGGCTGCCGGCGGCGCGGATGCAATTCATGCTCGCCGACGCGGCGCCGATCGGCGCGATCACCACCGCCGGACTGCGTCCGCGGCTGTCCGGGTGCGACCTGCCGATTGTTGACGTCGAAGACCCTCGCATCGCCAGCTACCCGGCCACGGACATGCCGGCGCCGGCACCCGGTGACATCGCTCACATCATCTACACCTCAGGCACCACAGGCGAACCCAAAGGTGTTGCCGTGACGCACCGGAACGTGACCCGACTATTCGACACCGTAGATGTCGACGCCGCCATCACCGCCGGGCAAGTGTGGACGCAGTGTCACTCGTTGGCCTTTGACGCCTCGGTGTGGGAGATCTGGGCTCCGCTGCTGCATGGCGGGCGGGTGGTGGTAGTGCCCGAAGAGGTAGTGCGTTCTCCAGAGGACTTCCATGAGCTGCTGGTCGGCGAACGCGTGAACATGCTGCTGCAGACGCCTTCGGCGGTGGGGCAGCTGTCCCCAGAGGGTTTGGAGTCGGTGACGTTGATGGCCGCCGGTGAGGCGTGTCCGGCCGAGGTGGTGAATCGGTGGGCGCCGGGGCGCGTGATGACCAACGGTTACGGCCCAACCGAGACTACGGTGTTCGCGTCGATCAGTGCGCCCCTGGCCGCGGGATCCGGGGCGCCGCCGATCGGCTCGCCGGTTCCGGGGGCGGCGCTGTTCGTGCTGGACGGTTGGTTGCGCCCGGTGGCAGCCGGTGTAGTCGGGGAGTTGTATGTAGCCGGTCGCGGCGTGGCGTGCGGGTATGTGCGCCGGGCCGGGTTGACCGCATCGCGCTTTGTGGCGTGCCCGTTCGTAGAGTCCGAGGCTCCGGGAACGCGCATGTATCGCACCGGTGATTTGGTTTGGTGGGGTGCCGACGGGCAGCTGCGGTATGTGGGGCGCGCCGATGAGCAGGTCAAGATCCGCGGCTATCGCATCGAGCTCGGCGAAATCCAAGCCGCGCTGGCGGGATTGGACGGGGTAGAGCAGGCGGTGGTGATCGCCCGCGAAGACCGCCCCGGCGACAAGCGCTTGGTGGGTTATGTCACCGGGCCTGCGGACCCCGTCGCCGCGCGTGCCGCGCTGGCCGAGCAGCTACCGGCATACATGGTCCCAGTGGCGGTGGTGCTGATGGAGGCGCTGCCGCTGACACCCAACGGCAAACTCGACAAACGCGCGCTGCCGGCACCCGAGTACCACCACACGGGTGGTAGTTATCGCGCCCCGGCCAGCGCAGTCGAGGAAATTCTGGCCGGCATTTATGCCAAGGTGCTCGACCTCGAGCGCGTGAGTGTCGATGACTCGTTTTTCGACCTGGGCGGGGATTCGCTGCTGGCGATGCGGGTAGTCGCTGCAGTCAGAACCAGCCTTACCGCCGATCTCGCGGTCCGCACCCTGTTCGACGCCCCCACCATCGCCCAGTTGGCGCCCCGCATCAGTGCTCAGACGAGTCGACGCAAGCCATTGCTGGCCGGCCCGCGGCCCGAAGTGATTCCACTGTCGTTCGCCCAGAGCAGGTTGTGGTTTCGCAACCGGTTCGAGGGCGGAGTCGCGACCTACAACGTGCCGACCGCGTTGCGGATCAGCGGCCCAGTCGATGCGGCGGCGTTGGGCGCGGCGCTGGATGACGTCATCGCCCGCCACGAGTCGCTGCGCACCATATTTCCCGACATGGATGGTCTGCCCTGCCAGGAGGTGTTGCCGGCCCGGGCTGGATTGTGGCGGCGCGAAGGCGCGGCGGTGGTCTCCTTGCCGGAGCAGGAGGTGGCCGGCGAGTTGGCGGCGCTGGCGGCGTATCGGTTTGATTTGTCCGCGGAGATCCCGGTTCGGGCGCAGATCTATGCGGTGGGGCCCGAGCAGCATGTGTTGGGTCTTGTGGTGCATCACATTGCTTTTGACGGGTGGTCATTGGCGCCGATGGTCCGGGATGTGGGCGAGGCGTATCGGGCGCGGCTGCGGGGCCGGGCGCCGTCCTGGGCGCCGTTACCGGTGCAGTATGCCGATTACACGTTGTGGCAGCAGGAGTGGTTGGGGGCGGAGTCTGATCCCGACAGTGTGATTGCGGGACAGTTGGCCTATTGGCAGCGGGAGTTGGCCGATCTGCCCGAGGTGGTGTCGCTGTCGGCGGATCGAGCCCGCCCTCCGGTGCCCAGTTACCGCGGTGATGTGGTGGAGGTGCGCATCGACCCGCCGGTGTGGGCGGACGTCAAGGCGCTGGCGGCGGCGCATAACGCGACCGCCTCGATGTTTTTTCAGGCGGTCACCGCAGTGTTGTTACACCGCGCCGGGGCGGGTGAGGACGTGGCGATCGGCAGCCCTATCGCGGGGCGGTCGGATGCGGCGCTCGACGATCTGGTCGGGTTCTTCGTCAACACTTGGGTGTTGCGGGTGGCGGTGAATTCTGCCCACCGGTTCAGCGATGTGCTAGAGCGGGTGCGTCAAAAGGCGCTGGATGCCTACAGCAACCAGGATGTGCCGTTCGAGTTGCTGGTCGAGCGGCTCAACCCGGTGCGCTCTGGTGCGCATCATCCGCTGTTTCAGGTGATTTGCGCCTTCCAGAACAATGCGCGCCCCGAGATGGTGGCGCTCGACGGGGTCAGTGTCGAGCCGTTGGCGGCCGACACCCGCACCGCCAAATTCGACCTGGACATCCAGCTGAGTGAGGTGCCTACCGAGGATCCGGCTGCGCCCATGGCCGCCGGGGCGGTTTCGTATGCCACGGACTTATATGACCGGTCCACCATCGAGCGGTTCGTCGCCTGGTTTGGGCGGATGGTCGAGGCGGTGGTGGCCGATGCGTCGGTGGTAGTCGGGGAGGTGTCGTTGCTGGATCGCGGTGAGCGCGATCTGGTGCTGTCACGGTGGTCTGGAGCCGGGATGGGTGCGCCGGTGGGGGTGGCTCCGCAGTTGTTGGCTGCCGCGGTGGCCGCCGACCCGGACGCCGTGGCGATCATCGACGGTTCTCGGCAGCTGTCGTATCGCGAGCTCGACGAGTGGTCGACGCGCTTGGCGCGGGCGCTGATCGACGCGGGCGTGGGTCCGGAGCGCGCGGTGGGCGTGGCGATAGAGCGCAGCGCGGAACTGGTGGTCGCGTGGTGGGCAGTGGCCAAGGCCGGCGGCGTGTACGTACCGGTGGATCGCGACCACCCCGTCGAGCGGGTTGCCCAGGTGTTGAACTCCGCAGGGGTGGTGCGCGTCTTGACCTGCGGCTCCGACGACATGGCCGGGGCCGGTATACGCCCGGTGCTGCGTATCGACGCGCTGGACCTGTCGGGGCGCAGTGCGAGCGTGATCACTGACGCCGATCGGTTGGCACCACTGACGGCGAGTGACGCTGCCTATGTGATCTTCACGTCGGGTTCGACCGGCGTCCCCAAAGGGGTGCTGGTGAGCCACGAGGGTGTTCTGGGCTGGGCGGCGGCCCTACCGGAGTCATGCCGGTTGGATGCGGACAAGCGGGTCCTGATGGTGGCCTCAACGACCTTCGATGCGTCGGTTTGCGAGATGCTATTGGCGGCGGGGTCGGGGGCGGCGCTGGTGGTGGCGCCCGCAGGGGTGTATGCCGGCGAGCCGCTGACGGTGTTGCTGCAAAGCCAGCGCGTCAACACGGCATTCCTGACTCCGACGGTGCTGTCGTCGCTGGACCCCGCCCGGTTGGAAGGCTTCGACAAGTTGATGATCGGCGGTGAGGCGTTTCCGGCGGAGTTGGTGGCCGTCTGGGCGCCGGGCCGGCGGGTGTTCAACGTCTACGGCCCAACGGAAACCACCATCTGGGTCACCATCAGTGCACCGCTATCGGCCGAAGGGCCGGTTCACATCGGCAGTCCGATCCCCGGGGTGTGCACGCTGGTGCTGGACCAGCGGCTGAACCCGACGCCCATCGGGGTGGTGGGTGAGCTGTACGTCAGTGGACGGGCGCTGGCGCACGGCTACATAGGCCGGGTGGATTTGACCGCGGAACGGTTCGTGGCCAACCCATTTGGCGGCCCGGGAACGCGCATGTACCGCACCGGTGACCTGGTCCGCTGGACCCCGGAGGGGACCTTCGATTTTGTGGGTCGCGCCGACAGCCAGATCAAATTGCGCGGGCAGCGCATCGAAGTGGGCGAAATCGAAAACACCCTGCTGGCCTGCCCGCACGTCACGCACGCCGCCGTGACGGTGCACGACAGCGCCACCGGATCCCATCTGGTCGCCTACGTCACCCTCGACCAAAACACCGATGCCGACCACGATGTCGAAAACGTCGAAGAGTGGCAACACCTGTACGACGACCTCTACGGCGAAAACCTCGAGTCCCGATTCGGCATGGACTTCCGGGGGTGGAACAGCAGCTACACCGGCGAGCCGATCCCGCTCGAGGCAATGATCGAGTGGCGCGCCGCCACGGTGGAGCGGATCAAGGGCTTGCGGCCCCGTCGCGTGCTGGAGATCGGCGTCGGCTCGGGATTGCTGTTGTCACAGATCGCTCCGCACTGCGATCAGTATGTCGCCACCGACTTTTCACCGGTGGCCATCGACGAGCTGGCTCGCTCGTTGGAGCAGCTGCAGTTTGACTGGCGTGATCGGGTCGAGCTACTGACGCGGCCCGCACACGTCAGCGAGGCTCTGCCGCCAGACCACTTCGACACCATCATTCTCAACTCGGTCATTCAGTACTTCCCCAACGTGAGCTACCTCGCCAAGGTGATCGACAACGCCATGGACCTGCTGGCGCCCAGCGGGGCACTGTTTATCGGTGATGTGCGCAACCACACGCTGCAGGGAGCGTTCCAAACCGGGGTGGCGCTGGCCCGCACCAACGCCACCGATACCGCCGAGATCCGCCAGCGAGTCCAACGTGCCATGCTCGGTGAACCCGAATTACTGCTTGCTCCTGAGTTTTTCACCAGCTGGGCCGCTGGCCATGCGTCGGTGGCCGGACTCGACATCGAAGTCAAACGCGGAATGGCCGACAACGAACTGAGCCGGTATCGCTACGACGTCACCGTCTACAAAACCCCCGCGCCGGTCCGCTCAATGGCCGTCGCCCTCAGCTGGGCGTGGGCCGAATGTGCGGGTTTGGACGGCCTACACCATCGCTTGGTCTCCCAGCGTCCCGGCACCGTCCGGATCACTGGCGTCCCCCGCGCCGGCGTCATAACCGACGTCGGCATCGAAGCCGCCCTGGCTACCGGGCTACCCGTCGCCGACGCACTAGTCGAAGTCACCGCCACCGCCACTCCTGAAGCCGCCGTTCCCGAACAATTGCACCGCCTCGGCGAAACCGCAGGATACCAAGTGGCGGTCACCTGGGGCGCCGAACCGGGCACTCTGGATGCGGTTTTCATCACCCCAATCGACCCCGACGGCCGGCACACTTCGCCGCTGACCGACCTGTATCTGTCCCCTGCCGGAGCCCAGCAACGCGCCAGCCACGCGAATGACCCCCAGACCAACACCAAAATCAGCGCGGTGCGGCAGCGATTGAGCGCGTGGTTGCCCGATTACATGGTGCCGGCGCACGTTGTGGTGCTTGAGGCGTTCCCTTTGACCTCCTCGGGCAAGATCGACCGGAAAGTGCTGCCAGCGCCGGTGTTCGCGGCCAGCCACTTCCGGGCGCCGCAGACCGAGACGGAAAAGATCGTCGCCGACGTGTTCGCCGAGGTGTTGGGTGTGGACCGGGTAGGGCTGGATGACGATTTCTTTGCTCTGGGTGGAGATTCGTTAACCGCCACCAGGGTGAGCGCCCGGCTGCAGTTGGCCCTGGGCCGGGAAGTGCCGGTGCGGTATTTGTTTGACGCGTCCACTGTCTGGGATCTCGCCGAGTATCTGCACCGGCATCGGGGCGGATCTAAGCACCCGCCGTTGCAGGTGATGCCGCGCCCGGAGCGGGTTCCGCTGTCGTTCGCGCAAAGCCGGTTGTGGTTCATCGATCAATTGCACGGACCCTCACCGATTTACAACATGGCGGTGGCGCTGCGGCTGGGCGGGCGCCTGGACGCGGCGGCGTTGGGAGCGGCGCTGGTTGATGTGGTGGGCCGCCAGGAGAGTCTGCGCACGCTGTTCGTGGCGCTTGAAGGGATACCTCAGCAGGTGGTGGCGCCGGTTGAGCGGACCGACTTCGGCTTGGACGTCGTCGACGCCACCGGCTGGCCGGCCGGCCGGCTGGATAGAGCCATCGACAGCGTAGTACGCCACAAGTTCGACCTGACGAGTGAAATCCCCATGCGGACACGACTTTTCCGCACGGGCGACGACGAGCATGTGCTGGTGGCCGCGGTGCACCATATCGCCGCAGATGGCTGGTCGATCACCCCTCTGGTGCGGGATCTGAGCGTGGCGTATGCCAGTCGGTGCGCCGGTCGAGCCCCCGGATGGGCGCCACTGGCGGTGCAGTATGTCGATTACGCGCTGTGGCAGCGTGCGCACCTCGGTGATCTGGCCGACAGTGAGAGCCCGATTGCCGCGCAGCTGGCCTATTGGGAGCAAGCGTTGGCCGGGATGGCCGAGCACCTGCAGCTGCCCACCGATCGGCCCTATCCGCCCGTTGCCGATTACCGCGGCGCCAGTGTGGCGGTCCACTGGCCTGCCGAGCTGCAACAGCGGGTGCGCGGGTTGGCCGGTGAGCACAACGCGACCAGCTTCATGGTGCTGCAGGCCGCTTTGGCGGTGCTGCTGGCCAAGCTCAGCGCGAGCCCCGATGTGGCGGTAGGTATTCCGATCGCCGGGCGCCGCGACCCGGCGCTCGATGAGCTGGTGGGGTTTTTCGTCAACACCTTGGTGTTGCGGGTCGAGGTGGCCGGTGACCCCACGATCACCCAGCTGCTGGCTCAGGTGCGAGGGCGCAGCCTGGCCGCCTACGAGCATCAAGACGTGCCCTTCGAGGTGCTGGTAGAGCGACTCAACCCGACTCGATCGCTGACACATCATCCGCTGGTGCAGGTGATGTTGGGCTGGCAGAACCTGCCCGGGCAGACCGGTGATCCCGCCGCCGGGCTGGCGTTGGGTGACCTGCGGGTCACCTCAATGCCGGCCGACATCCGCATGGCTCGAATGGATTTGGTGTTCTCGCTGTCCGAGCGCTGGAGTGAAACCGGTGAGCCGGCCGGAATCGGCGGGACGGTGGAATTCCGCACCGATGTTTTTGATGCGGCCAGTATCGAGGTGCTGATCGAGCGGTGGCGGCGGGTGTTAATTGCGATGACCACCGACCCGACTCGGCGGCTGTCATCGATCGAACTTCTGGATGCCGACGAGTACGAACGCCTGGACTGGTGGGGTAACCGGGCGGTGTTGACGGCACCGACACCCACGCGGCAGTCGATCCCGGCATTGTTCGCCGCCCAGGTGGCCCGCGCACCCGAGGCGGTGGCGTTGGTATGCGGTGAGATCTCGTGGACTTATCGCGAACTTGATGAGGCGTGTAACCGGTTGGCGCATTTGCTGGTTGAGCAAGGTGTGGGTGCGGGTGAGTGTGTGGCGCTGCTGTTGTCCCGGTCCGCCGAGGCGATCATGGCGATTTTGGCGGTGCTCAAGACTGGGGCGGCGTATCTGCCAATCGACCCGGTTCTGCCGGCGGCGCGTATCGGGTTCATGCTTGCTGACGCCGCGCCGGTCGCCGCACTCACCACGGCCGATCTGATCGGCCGCCTGGCCGAGCGTGACCTATTGGTCATCGAGGTCGACGACCCTGCTGTTGGCAGTCGACCGAGCACGGCGCTGCCGGCTCCGGCTCCCGATGACCTCGCGCACATCATCTACACCTCCGGCACCACCGGGGTGCCCAAGGGGGTGGCGGTCACGCAGCACAATGTCACCCGGTTGTTTGACTGCCTGGATATCGGCCTGGACGTGGCGCCGGGACAGGTGTGGTCGCAGTGCCATTCGTATGCGTTCGACTTCTCGGTGTGGGAGATCTGGGGTGCCCTGTTACACGGTGGGCGGCTGGTGGTGGTGCCCGAAGAGGTGGCGCGCTCCCCAGAAGACTTCCATTCCTTGTTGATGACGGAAAAGGTCAGCGTCTTGAGTCAGACCCCGTCGGCGCTCGGTGCGCTCTCGCCGCACGGTTTGGACTCCGCGGCGTTGATGGTGGCCGCTGAGCCTTGCCCGGCCGAATTGGTGGATCGGTGGGCGCCAGCGCGGGTGATGATCAACGCCTACGGCCCCACCGAGACCACTGTCTATGCGTCGATGAGTGCGCCGCTGGCGGCGGGGTCGGGTGTGGTGCCAATCGGTGCGCCGGTGCCGGGGGCAGCGTTGTTCGTGCTGGATGGGTGGTTGCGTCCGGTGCCGGCCGGTGTGGTCGGGGAGCTGTATGTGGCCGGTACCGGGGTGGGATGCGGGTATTGGCGGCGCGCCGCTTTGACGGCGTCACGGTTTGTGGCGTGCCCGTTCGGGGGGGCTGAGGCGCCGGGAACACGGATGTATCGCACCGGGGACTTGGTGTGTTGGCGCGTTGACGGGCAGCTGAAGTATCTCGGGCGCGCCGATGAGCAGGTCAAGATCCGCGGGTACCGCATCGAACTCGGAGAGGTGCGCGCGGCGCTGACCGCACTAGACGGAGTCGCGCAGGCGGTGGTGGTGGCCCGCGAAGACCAGCCCGGTGACAAGCGCTTGGTGGGCTACGTCACCGGTACAGCCAACTCAGCCGAGGCACGCGCAGCCCTGGCCGAGCGGTTGCCCGGGTATATGGTGCCGGCGGCAGTGGTGGTGATCGACACGCTGCCGTTGACGGTCAACGGCAAACTCGATGTTCGGGCGTTGCCGGCGCCGGAGTACTCCGGGGCTGATCGTTACCGCGCCCCAACCGACCCGGTCGAAGAGGTGTTGGCCGGTATTTATGCCCAGGTGTTGGGGTTGGAGCGGGTCGGGGTTGATGACTCCTTCTTCGATCTGGGTGGAGACTCGCTGTCGGCGATGCGCCTGATCGCGACAATCAACACCACCTTGGATGCCGACCTTGCGGTGCGCACCTTGTTCGAGGCGCCCACGGTGGCTCAGTTGGCGCCCCGTATCGGTAGGAGTTCAGTTCGACGGGACCGGGTGGTGGCGGTGGAGCGGCCTGCGGTGGTGCCGTTGTCGTTTGCCCAGTCGCGGATGTGGTTTCTCGAGCAGTTGCAGGGGCCGTCGCCGATTTACAACATGGCGGTGGCGTTGCGGTTGAGTGGGCGCCTGGACACTGCTGCGTTGGGGGCCGCGCTGGCTGACGTGGTGGGTCGCCACGAGAGCCTGCGCACGATATTCGTGGCGGTCGACGGCGTACCCCAGCAGCTGGTGGTGCCACTCGAATGGGCAGACTTCGGCTGGCATGTTGTCGATGCCACCGGCTGGCCGGCCGGCCGGCTGGAAGAGGACATCCGTGCCGCGGTGAGTTACGGTTTCGATCTGGCCGCCGAAATTCCATTGCGGGCAGAGCTTTACACCTTAGCCGACGACGAGCATGTGCTGGTGGCCGCGGTGCACCATATCGCTGCTGATGGGTGGTCGATCACTCCGTTGGTGCGTGACTTGGGGGTGGCTTATGCCAGCCGGTGCGCCGGGCAAGCGCCGGCTTGGGCGCCGTTGGCGGTGCAGTATGCCGATTACGCACTGTGGCAGCGTGAGCACCTCGGTGATCTCGACGACAGTGAGAGCCCGATCGCCGAGCAGCTGGCGTATTGGCAGCAGGCGTTGGCCGGAATGCCTGAGCGGCTGGTGCTGCCCGCTGATCGGCCCTATCCGCCGGTGGCTGACTACCGCGGCGCCAGTCTGGCGGTCAACTGGTCGGCCGAACTGCAGCAGCAGGTTGCCCGGACGGCCCGTGAGCACAATGCGACCAGTTTCATGGTGTTGCAGGCCGCCCTGGCGGTGCTACTGGCCAAGCTCAGCGCCAGTGCTGAGGTGGCGGTGGGGTTCCCGATCGCCGGGCGCCGTGACCCGGCGCTCGATGAGCTGGTGGGGTTCTTCGTCAACACCTTGGTGCTGCGGGTCGACCTGGCCGGTGACCCCACCATCGCCGAGCTGCTGGCCCAGGTGCGACAACGTGTCCTAGCCGCCTACGAGCATCAAGACGTGCCCTTCGATGTGCTGGTGGAGCGGCTCAACCCCACCCGATCGCTGAACCATCATCCGCTGGTTCAGGTGATGCTGGGCTGGCAGAACCTGCCCGGGCAGACGAGCGACCCCGCCGGCGGGCTGCGGCTGGGTGATGTGCAGGTCACCCCGCTGGCGGTGGACACCCAAAGCGCCCGCATGGATCTGGTGTTTTCCCTGGCCGAACACTGGACCCAAGCCGGTGAGCCCGCCGGAATCGGCGGGACCGTCGAGTTTCGCACCGACGTATTCGACGCGGCGACCATCGAGGCGCTCACCGAACGATTCAGGCGGGTGCTGGCGGCAATCACCGCCGATCTGGAGCAGCAATCGTGACCGCCGACACGGGACGGCGGTTGTCGTCGATCGATCTGCTGGATACCGACGACTACGAGCGCCTGTATGAGTGGGGTAATCGGGCGGTGTTGACCGAGGTGGCGAGCACCGCGGAGTCGGTTCCGGAGCTGTTTGCCGCACAGGTAGCCCGCACACCGGCAGCAGTGGCGGTAAGTTGTGCCGGCCGCTTCATGACCTACCGCGAACTCGATGAGGCCGCTAACCGGTTGGCCCACCTGCTGGTCGCCCAGGGTGCGGGCCCGGGACAGTTTGTGGCGCTGCTGTTTTCGCGGTCGGTCGAGGCGATCGTGGCGATCCTGGCGGTGCTCAAAACGGGGGCGGCGTATCTGCCGATCGATCCCGCTCACCCCGACGCCCGGATCGGGTTCATGCTCGCTGATGCTGCGCCGATCGCCGCCATCACCACAGCGAGTCTGCGGTCGCGGCTGGCAGGCCATCACATGGCGGTCCTCGAGGTCGACGACCCTGCCATCGACACCGAGCCGAGCACCGCCTTGCCGGCGCCGGCGCCCGATGATCTCGCGCACGTCATCTATACCTCGGGCACGACCGGGGTCCCCAAAGGGGTGACCGTCACCCATCACAACGTGGCCCAGCTGTTCGACTCCTTGGAAATCGGCGTCGAGCTTAAGCCGAATCAGGTGTGGGCGCAGTGTCATTCGTATGCGTTCGATTTTTCGGTGTGGGAGATCTGGGGTGCGCTGCTGTTTGGTGGGCGGCTGGTGGTGGTGCCCGAATCGGTGGCTGCGTTCACCGCAAGATTTCCACGCCTTGCTGGTCGCTGAACACGTGAACGTGTTATCCCAGACTCCCTCGGCGGTGAGCGTGCTTTCCGAGGATGGGTTGGAGTCGACCGCCTTGGTGATCGGTGCTGAGCCATGTCCGGCCGAGCTGGTGGATCGGTGGGCGCCCGAGCGGGTGATGGTCAATGTGTATGGGCCCACCGAGACGACGATGTGGGCGTCCAAGAGTGCACCGTTGATTGCGGGGTCGGGGGCGCCGCCGATCGGCTCGCCGGTACCCGGAGCCGCTTTCTTTGTGCTGGACGGGTGGTTGCGTCCGGTGCCGGTGGGGGTGGTGGGGGAGCTGTATATCTCCGGTCGGGGGGTGGGGTGTGGGTATGTGCGCCGGCCGGGTTTGACCGGGTCGCGGTTTGTCGCGTGCCCGTTCGGTGGGCCGGGGGTGCGGATGTATCGCACCGGAGATCTGGTGTCTTGGCGTGCTGATGGGCAGTTGCGGTATGTGGGGCGCGGTGATGAGCAGGTCAAGATCCGCGGGTATCGCATCGAACTCGGCGAAATCCAGGCGGCACTGGCCGGTTGTGCTGGGGTCGGCCAGGCGGTGGTGATCATGCGCGAGGACCGCCCCGGTGATAAGCGCCTCGTCGGCTACATCACCGAGACAACAACGGGCACCGTCGATCCCGCCGCCGCACGCGCCGTGCTGGCCCAGCGGTTGCCGGGGTATATGGTGCCCGCGGCGGTGGTAGTGATCGACACGCTGCCGTTGACCCCTAACGGCAAACTGGACACCCGCGCCCTGCCGGCACCGGAATACACCGAGGTTGAGCACTACCGCGCCCCGGCTGATGCCGTCGAAGAGGTTTTGGCCGGTATCTATGCCCAGGTGCTGGGCGCCCAGCGGGTCGGAGTCGACGACTCCTTCTTCGATCTTGGCGGGGACAGCATTTCGGCGATGCGGGTGATTGCCGCGATCAACACCGCTTTGGGTGTCGATGTTGGGGTGCGGATGTTGTTTGAGGCGCCCACGGTGCGCCGGTTGGCGCGCCGGGCGGGTGGCGGTCGGGGTGGGTTGACGCCGTTGGTGGCAATGGGCCGCCCTGCGGTGGTGCCGTTGTCGTTCGCTCAGTCTCGGTTGTGGTTTGTCGATCAGTTGCAGGGGCCTTCACCGATCTACAACATGGCGGTGGCGTTGCAGCTGCGTGGGCGCCTGGACGCTGAGGCGTTGGGGGCCGCGCTGGCTGACGTGGTGGGTCGCCATGAAAGCCTGCGCACGCAGTTTGTGGCGGCCGGAGGCATCCCTGAGCAGGCGGTGATCCCGGTTGAGCGGGCCGACTTCGGCTGGGAGGTGGTGGAGGCCACCGGCTGGCCGGCTGATCGGGTGGCCGAGGCGGTGGGGGCTGCGGCGCGTCGCCCGTTTGATTTGGCCGCCGAGATTCCGTTGCGGGCCAAGCTGTTGCGCGTCGGCGGCGAGGAGCATGTGTTGGTTGCCGTGGTGCACCATATTGCTGCGGATGGCTGGTCGATCACCCCGTTGGTGCGTGATCTGGGGATGGCCTATGCCAGCCGGTGTGTGGGGCAGGCGCCGCGGTGGGCGCCGTTGGCGGTGCAGTATGTCGATTACACGTTGTGGCAGCGTGCCCAGTTCGGTGACTTGACCGATAGCCACAGCCCGGTCGCCGCGCAGCTGGCCTACTGGGAGCAGGCGTTGGCCGGGATGCCCGAGCACCTGCAGCTGCCCACTGATCGGCCCTATCCCCCGGTGGCCGATTATCGCGGGGCGGCGGTAACCCTGGAGTGGCCGGCTGCGTTGCAACAACAGGTGCGCGAGGTGGCGCGTGGGCACAACGCGACCAGTTTCATGGTGGTGCAGGCCGCCCTGGCGGTGTTGTTGGCCAAACTCAGCGCCAGCCCCGAGGTCGCGATCGGGTTCCCGATCGCCGGGCGCCGTGATCCGGCGCTCGATGAGCTGGTGGGGTTTTTCGTCAACACATTGGTGTTGCGGGTCGATTTGGCCGGAGATCCCACCGTCGCTGAGTTGTTGGGGCAGGTGCGGGCGCGCAGCCTGGCCGCCTATGAGCATCAAGACGTGCCCTTCGAGGTGCTGGTGGATAGGCTCAACCCGACCCGATCCCTCACCCAGCATCCGCTGGTGCAGGTGATGTTGGCCTGGCAGAACTTTCCCGGGCAAAACGATGCTTCGGCCGCGGGGTTGGTGCTCGGTGATCTGGCGGTCACCGCGCTGCCGGCCGACACCTACACCGCGCGCACGGATTTGGTGTTTTCCCTGGCCGAACGCTGGAGCCAAACCGGTGAGCCTACCGGGATCGGTGGGGTGGTGGAGTTTCGCACCGATGTGTTCGATGCGGCCAGCATCGAGGTCCTCATCGAACGCTGGCAGCGGGTGTTGCAAGCAATCACCACCGACCCGGCACGGCGGTTGTCCTCAATCAATGTGCTCGATGCCGGTGAATACGCCCGCCTCAATGAGTGGGGCAACCGCGCGGCGCTGACCCAACCCAAACCAGCACCGGTTTCGATTCCGCAGTTGTTCGCCGCGCAGGTGGCCCGCACCCCGACAGCAGCGGCGCTCAGCTATGCCGGCCGCTCAATGGCCTACCGCGAACTTGAACAGGCCGCTAACCAGCTGTCCCACCTGCTAGTCGCCCAGGGTGCGGGCCCCGGACAATTTGTGGCGCTGCTATTTTCGCGTTCGGTCGAGGCGGTCGTGGCGATGCTGGCGGTGCTCAAGGCCGGGGCGGCCTATCTGGCGATCGACCCGGGGCTGCCTGACGCCCGTATCGGCTTCATGCTCGCCGACGCCGCGCCGGTGGCCGCGGTCACCACCGCTGGGCTGGCCGAGCGGTTGAACGGCTACAACGTGGCGGTCATCGATATCGACGACCCCCGTATCGCGGCTCAGCCCGACACGCCATTATCTGCCCCGGCTCCCCAGGACATTGCCTATGTGATTTACACCTCGGGCACCACGGGGGTCCCCAAAGGTGTTGCGGTTACGCATCACAACGTCACCCAGCTGTTCAACTCATTGGACGCCGAGCTGGCGCTGAGCCCGAAACAAGTCTGGACACAATGTCATTCGTTGGCCTTCGACTTCTCGGTGTGGGAGATCTGGGGGGCGTTGTTACACGGTGGGCGGCTGGTGGTGGTGCCCGAGTCGGTGGTTCGCTCATCAGAAGACCTCCATGCCTTACTGGCCGCTGAACACGTCAGCGTGTTAAGCCAAACCCCCTCGGCGTTTTATGCGCTGCAAACCGCTGCGGCGCTGCAGCCCGAGCGGGAAGGTGGGCTGAAGCTCGAGACGGTGGTGTTTGGCGGTGAGGCGCTGGAACCGCAGCGCCTTGGCCCCTGGCGCGACAACCACCCGGGGTCACCGCGCCTGATCAATATGTATGGCATCACCGAGACGACGGTGCATGCATCTTTTCGGGAGATCGTCGCCGGGGACGTGGACAGCACAGCCAGTCCCATAGGGATGCCGTTGGCGCACCTTTGCTTTTTTGTGCTCGATGGGTGGTTGGGTGCGGTGCCGGCGGGGGTGGTGGGGGAGTTGTATGTGGCCGGGGCGGGGGTGGCGCTGGGGTATGTGGGTCGGGCCGCTTTGACCGGGTCGCGGTTTGTGGCGTGTCCGTTCGGGGGGCCGGGGGCGCGGATGTATCGGACCGGGGATTTGGTGTGGTGGGGTGCTGATGGGCAGTTGCGGTATGTGGGGCGCGCCGATGAGCAGGTCAAGATCCGTGGGTATCGCATCGAGTTGGGGGAGGTGCGTGCGGCGCTGGCGGGGTTGACCGGGGTGGGTCAGGCGGTGGTGATCGCGCGTGAGGACCAGCCCGGGGATAAGCGGTTGGTGGGTTATGTCACCGAAACAACTACGGGCGCCGTGGATCCCGCGGCGGCACGCGCGGCGTTGGCGCAGCGGTTGCCGACCTATATGGTGCCCGCGGCGGTGGTGGTGATTGAGGCGTTGCCGTTGACGGTCAACGGCAAGCTCGACCAACGGGCGTTGCCGGCACCGGAGTACACCGCTGGTGGGTATCGCGCGCCGGCCGACCCGGTCGAGGAGGTGTTGGCCGGTATTTATGCCCAGGTGTTGGGGGTGGAGCGGGTCGGGGTTGATGACTCGTTTTTCGAGTTGGGTGGGGATTCGTTGTCGGCGATGCGCCTGGTCGCGGCGATCAACACCGCTTTGGGTGTCGATGTTGGGGTGCGGGTGTTGTTTGAGTCGCCCACGGTGGCTGGGTTGGCGCCGCGGGTGGGTGTTGGTGGTGTGGGGTTGGCGCCGTTGGTGGCGGTGGAGCGGCCGGCGGTGGTGCCGTTGTCGTTTGCCCAGTCGCGGATGTGGTTTATCGATCAGTTGCAGGGGCCCTCACCGATTTACAACATGGCGGTGGCGTTGCGGTTGGGTGGGCGCCTAGACGCCGAGGCGTTGGGGGCGGCGCTGGTTGATGTGGTGGGCCGTCAGGAAAGTTTGCGTACGTTGTTCACCGCGGTTGAGGGGGTGCCCCGGCAGGTGGTGGTGCCCGTTGAGCACGCCGAGGTGGGTTGGGAGGTGGTGGATGCCGTCGGCTGGCCGGCTGATCGGGTGGCCGAGGCGGTGGGGGTTGCGGCGCGTCGCCCGTTTGATTTGGCGGCCGAGATTCCGTTGCGGGCCAAGCTGTTGCGCGTTGGCGGCGAGGAGCATGTGTTGGTGGTGGTGGTGCACCATATCGCTGCCGATGGGTGGTCGATCACCCCGTTGGTGCGGGATTTGGGGGTGGCTTATGCCAGCCGGTGTGTGGGGCAGGCGCCGCGGTGGGCGCCGTTGGCGGTGCAGTATGTCGATTACACGTTGTGGCAGCGGGCGCAGTTAGGGGATCTGGCTGATCGCGCGAGCCGCATCGCCGGGCAGTTGGCCTATTGGCAGCAGGCGTTGGCCGGGATGCCCGAGCACCTGCAGCTGCCCACTGATCGGCCCTATCCGCCGGTGGCCGATTACCGCGGCGCCAGTGTGGCGTTGGCCTGGCCGGCGCAGGTGCAGCAGCAGGTGGCCCGGGTGGCGCGGGCGCATAATGCGACCAGTTTCATGGTGGTCCAGGCCGCCCTGGCGGTGTTGTTGGCCAAGCTCAGCGCCAGCCCGGAGGTGGCGGTGGGGTTCCCGATCGCCGGGCGCCGTGATCCGGCGCTTGATGAGCTGGTCGGGTTTTTCGTCAACACGTTGGTGTTGCGGGTCGATACTGCCGGCAACCCTAGTGTCGCGGAGTTGTTGGCTCAGGTGCGGGCGCGCAGTTTGGCCGCCTATGAGCATCAGGATGTGCCGTTCGAGGTGCTCGTGGAGCGGCTCAACCCGACCCGAAGTCTGACCCATCATCCGCTGGTGCAGGTGATGTTGGCCTGGCAGAACTTGCCGGGGTTGACCGGTGATGGCGCGGCTGGGTTGGCGTTGGGGGATTTGGCGGTGACTCCGTTGCCGGCCGAGACCCTTACTGCGCGTATGGATGTGGTGTTTTCGCTGGCCGAGCGGTGGAGTGATACCGGTGAGCCGGGCGGGATCGGTGGGGTGGTGGAGTTTCGCACCGATGTGTTCGATGCGGCCAGCATCGAAACACTCATCGCGCGCTGGCGCCAGGTGGTGGAGGCTTTCACCGCTGATCCGGCGCGGCGGTTGTCTTCGATCGAGGTGCTCGCTGCCGGTGAGGTGGCCCGCCTCGATGAGTGGGGCAACCGGGCGGTGTTGAGCGCACCGGCACCCACACCGGTGTCGATCCCGGCATTGTTCGCCGCGCAGGTGGCGCGCAGCCCGGCGGCGGTGGCGGTGACCTTCGAGGGCCGCTCGATGACGTATCGCGAACTCGATGAGGCCGCCAACCGGTTGGCGCATCTGCTGGCCGCTTCTGGTGCGGGCCCGGGGCGGTGTGTGGCGCTGGTGTTGGAGCGGTCGGGTGAGGCGGTCGTGGCGATGCTGGCGGTGCTCAAGGCCGGGGCGGCGTATCTGGCGGTCGACCCGGGGCTGCCCGACGCCCGGATCGGGTTCATGCTCGCCGATGCCGCGCCGGTGGCCGCGATCACCACCGCCGGGCTGGCCGAGCGGTTGAACGGCTACAACGTGGCGGTCATTGATATCGACGACCCCGCTTTTGACACCCAGCCCGACACGGCGTTGCCGGCGCCGGCTCCCCGAGACATTGCTTATGTGATTTACACCTCGGGCACCACGGGGGTGCCTAAAGGGGTGGCGGTCAGTCACTGCAATTTGGCTCATGTGGCGCAGTCGATGCCTGCGGGTCTGCCTGGGGTGCAGGTGTGGTCGCAGTGTCATTCGTATGCGTTCGATTTTTCGGTGTGGGAGATCTGGGCGGCGCTGCTCGGTGGTGGGCGGCTGGTGGTGGTGCCGGATGCGGTGGCTGGTTCGCCGCAGGATTTCCATGCGTTGTTGGTTGCTGAGCGGGTCAATGTGTTGACCCAGACGCCGTCGGCGGTGGCGGCGTTGTCCCCGGGGGGGTTGGGGTCGGCGGCGTTGCTGCTCGGCGGGGAGGCGTGTTCGGCGCAGGTGGTGGATCGGTGGGCGCCGGGGCGGGTGGTGATCAACGCCTACGGCCCGACCGAGGTCACGGTGTATGCGTCGATGAGTGCGCCGCTGGTTGCCGGTGCCGGGGTGGTGCCGATCGGTGCGCCGGTGGCGGGGGCGGCGTTGTTTGTGCTCGATGGGTGGTTGGGTGCGGTGCCGGCGGGGGTGGTGGGGGAGTTGTATGTGGCCGGGGCGGGGGTGGCGCTGGGGTATGTGGGTCGGGCCGCTTTGACCGGGTCGCGGTTTGTGGCGTGTCCGTTCGGGGGGCCGGGGGCGCGGATGTATCGGACCGGGGATTTGGTGTGGTGGGGTGCTGATGGGCAGTTGCGGTATGTGGGGCGCGCCGATGAGCAGGTCAAGATCCGTGGGTATCGCATCGAGTTGGGGGAGGTGCGTGCGGCGCTGGCGGGGTTGACCGGGGTGGGTCAGGCGGTGGTGATCGCGCGTGAGGACCAGCCCGGGGATAAGCGGTTGGTGGGTTATGTCACCGAAACAACTACGGGCGCCGTGGATCCCGCGGCGGCACGCGCGGCGTTGGCGCAGCGGTTGCCGACCTATATGGTGCCCGCGGCGGTGGTGGTGATTGAGGCGTTGCCGTTGACGGTCAACGGCAAGCTCGACCAACGGGCGTTGCCGGCACCGGAGTACACCGCTGGTGGGTATCGCGCGCCGGCCGACCCGGTCGAGGAGGTGTTGGCCGGTATTTATGCCCAGGTGTTGGGGGTGGAGCGGGTCGGGGTTGATGACTCGTTTTTCGAGTTGGGTGGGGATTCGTTGTCGGCGATGCGCCTGGTCGCGGCGATCAACACCGCTTTGGGTGTCGATGTTGGGGTGCGGGTGTTGTTTGAGTCGCCCACGGTGGCTGGGTTGGCGCCGCGGGTGGGTGTTGGTGGTGTGGGGTTGGCGCCGTTGGTGGCGGTGGAGCGGCCGGCGGTGGTGCCGTTGTCGTTTGCCCAGTCGCGGATGTGGTTTATCGATCAGTTGCAGGGGCCCTCACCGATTTACAACATGGCGGTGGCGTTGCGGTTGGGTGGGCGCCTAGACGCCGAGGCGTTGGGGGCGGCGCTGGTTGATGTGGTGGGCCGTCAGGAAAGTTTGCGTACGTTGTTCACCGCGGTTGAGGGGGTGCCCCGGCAGGTGGTGGTGCCCGTTGAGCACGCCGAGGTGGGTTGGGAGGTGGTGGATGCCGTCGGCTGGCCGGCTGATCGGGTGGCCGAGGCGGTGGGGGTTGCGGCGCGTCGCCCGTTTGATTTGGCGGCCGAGATTCCGTTGCGGGCCAAGCTGTTGCGCGTTGGCGGCGAGGAGCATGTGTTGGTGGTGGTGGTGCACCATATCGCTGCCGATGGGTGGTCGATCACCCCGTTGGTGCGGGATTTGGGGGTGGCTTATGCCAGCCGGTGTGTGGGGCAGGCGCCGCGGTGGGCGCCGTTGGCGGTGCAGTATGTCGATTACACGTTGTGGCAGCGGGCGCAGTTAGGGGATCTGGCTGATCGCGCGAGCCGCATCGCCGGGCAGTTGGCCTATTGGCAGCAGGCGTTGGCCGGGATGCCCGAGCACCTGCAGCTGCCCACTGATCGGCCCTATCCGCCGGTGGCCGATTACCGCGGCGCCAGTGTGGCGTTGGCCTGGCCGGCGCAGGTGCAGCAGCAGGTGGCCCGGGTGGCGCGGGCGCATAATGCGACCAGTTTCATGGTGGTCCAGGCCGCCCTGGCGGTGTTGTTGGCCAAGCTCAGCGCCAGCCCGGAGGTGGCGGTGGGGTTCCCGATCGCCGGGCGCCGTGATCCGGCGCTTGATGAGCTGGTCGGGTTTTTCGTCAACACGTTGGTGTTGCGGGTCGATACTGCCGGCAACCCTAGTGTCGCGGAGTTGTTGGCTCAGGTGCGGGCGCGCAGTTTGGCCGCCTATGAGCATCAGGATGTGCCGTTCGAGGTGCTCGTGGAGCGGCTCAACCCGACCCGAAGTCTGACCCATCATCCGCTGGTGCAGGTGATGTTGGCCTGGCAGAACTTGCCGGGGTTGACCGGTGATGGCGCGGCTGGGTTGGCGTTGGGGGATTTGGCGGTGACTCCGTTGCCGGCCGAGACCCTTACTGCGCGTATGGATGTGGTGTTTTCGCTGGCCGAGCGGTGGAGTGATACCGGTGAGCCGGGCGGGATCGGTGGGGTGGTGGAGTTTCGCACCGATGTGTTCGATGCGGCCAGCATCGAAACACTCATCGCGCGCTGGCGCCAGGTGGTGGAGGCTTTCACCGCTGATCCGGCGCGGCGGTTGTCTTCGATCGAGGTGCTCGCTGCCGGTGAGGTGGCCCGCCTCGATGAGTGGGGCAATCGGGCGGTGTTGAGCGCACCGGCACCCACACCGGTGTCGATCCCGGCATTGTTCGCCGCGCAGGTGGCGCGCAGCCCGGCGGCGGTGGCGGTGACCTTCGAGGGCCGCTCGATGACGTATCGCGAACTCGATGAGGCCGCCAACCGGTTGGCGCATCTGCTGGCCGCTTCTGGTGCGGGCCCGGGGCGGTGTGTGGCGCTGGTGTTGGAGCGGTCGGGTGAGGCGGTCGTGGCGATGCTGGCGGTGCTCAAGGCCGGGGCGGCCTATCTGGCGGTCGACCCGGGGCTGCCCGACGCCCGGATCGGGTTCATGCTCGCCGATGCCGCGCCGGTGGCCGCGATCACCACCGCCGGGCTGGCCGAGCGGTTGAACGGCTACAACGTGGCGGTCATTGATATCGACGACCCCGCTTTTGACACCCAGCCCGACACGGCGTTGCCGGCGCCGGCTCCCCGAGACATTGCTTATGTGATTTACACCTCGGGCACCACGGGGGTGCCTAAAGGGGTGGCGGTCAGTCACTGCAATTTGGCTCATGTGGCGCAGTCGATGCCTGCGGGTCTGCCTGGGGTGCAGGTGTGGTCGCAGTGTCATTCGTATGCGTTCGATTTTTCGGTGTGGGAGATCTGGGCGGCGCTGCTCGGTGGTGGGCGGCTGGTGGTGGTGCCGGATGCGGTGGCTGGTTCGCCGCAGGATTTCCATGCGTTGTTGGTTGCTGAGCGGGTCAATGTGTTGACCCAGACGCCGTCGGCGGTGGCGGCGTTGTCCCCGGGGGGGTTGGGGTCGGCGGCGTTGCTGCTCGGCGGGGAGGCGTGTTCGGCGCAGGTGGTGGATCGGTGGGCGCCGGGGCGGGTGGTGATCAACGCCTACGGCCCGACCGAGGTCACGGTGTATGCGTCGATGAGTGCGCCGCTGGTTGCCGGTGCCGGGGTGGTGCCGATCGGTGCGCCGGTGGCGGGGGCGGCGTTGTTTGTGCTCGATGGGTGGTTGGGTGCGGTGCCGGCGGGGGTGGTGGGGGAGTTGTATGTGGCCGGGGCGGGGGTGGCGCTGGGGTATGTGGGTCGGGCCGCTTTGACCGGGTCGCGGTTTGTGGCGTGTCCGTTCGGGGGGCCGGGGGCGCGGATGTATCGGACCGGGGATTTGGTGTGGTGGGGTGCTGATGGGCAGTTGCGGTATGTGGGGCGCGCCGATGAGCAGGTCAAGATCCGTGGGTATCGCATCGAGTTGGGGGAGGTGCGTGCGGCGCTGGCGGGGTTGACCGGGGTGGGTCAGGCGGTGGTGATCGCGCGTGAGGACCAGCCCGGGGATAAGCGGTTGGTGGGTTATGTCACCGAAACAACTACGGGCGCCGTGGATCCCGCGGCGGCACGCGCGGCGTTGGCGCAGCGGTTGCCGACCTATATGGTGCCCGCGGCGGTGGTGGTGATTGAGGCGTTGCCGTTGACGGTCAACGGCAAGCTCGACCAACGGGCGTTGCCGGCACCGGAGTACACCGCTGGTGGGTATCGCGCGCCGGCCGACCCGGTCGAGGAGGTGTTGGCCGGTATTTATGCCCAGGTGTTGGGGGTGGAGCGGGTCGGGGTTGATGACTCGTTTTTCGAGTTGGGTGGGGATTCGTTGTCGGCGATGCGCCTGGTCGCGGCGATCAACACCGCTTTGGGTGTCGATGTTGGGGTGCGGGTGTTGTTTGAGTCGCCCACGGTGGCTGGGTTGGCGCCGCGGGTGGGTGTTGGTGGTGTGGGGTTGGCGCCGTTGGTGGCGGTGGAGCGGCCGGCGGTGGTGCCGTTGTCGTTTGCCCAGTCGCGGATGTGGTTTATCGATCAGTTGCAGGGGCCCTCACCGATTTACAACATGGCGGTGGCGTTGCGGTTGGGTGGGCGCCTAGACGCCGAGGCGTTGGGGGCGGCGCTGGTTGATGTGGTGGGCCGTCAGGAAAGTTTGCGTACGTTGTTCACCGCGGTTGAGGGGGTGCCCCGGCAGGTGGTGGTGCCCGTTGAGCACGCCGAGGTGGGTTGGGAGGTGGTGGATGCCGTCGGCTGGCCGGCTGATCGGGTGGCCGAGGCGGTGGGGGTTGCGGCGCGTCGCCCGTTTGATTTGGCGGCCGAGATTCCGTTGCGGGCCAAGCTGTTGCGCGTTGGCGGCGAGGAGCATGTGTTGGTGGTGGTGGTGCACCATATCGCTGCCGATGGGTGGTCGATCACCCCGTTGGTGCGGGATTTGGGGGTGGCTTATGCCAGCCGGTGTGTGGGGCAGGCGCCGCGGTGGGCGCCGTTGGCGGTGCAGTATGTCGATTACACGTTGTGGCAGCGGGCGCAGTTAGGGGATCTGGCTGATCGCGCGAGCCGCATCGCCGGGCAGTTGGCCTATTGGCAGCAGGCGTTGGCCGGGATGCCCGAGCACCTGCAGCTGCCCACTGATCGGCCCTATCCGCCGGTGGCCGATTACCGCGGCGCCAGTGTGGCGTTGGCCTGGCCGGCGCAGGTGCAGCAGCAGGTGGCCCGGGTGGCGCGGGCGCATAATGCGACCAGTTTCATGGTGGTCCAGGCCGCCCTGGCGGTGTTGTTGGCCAAGCTCAGCGCCAGCCCGGAGGTGGCGGTGGGGTTCCCGATCGCCGGGCGCCGTGATCCGGCGCTTGATGAGCTGGTCGGGTTTTTCGTCAACACGTTGGTGTTGCGGGTCGATACTGCCGGCAACCCTAGTGTCGCGGAGTTGTTGGCTCAGGTGCGGGCGCGCAGTTTGGCCGCCTATGAGCATCAGGATGTGCCGTTCGAGGTGCTCGTGGAGCGGCTCAACCCGACCCGAAGTCTGACCCATCATCCGCTGGTGCAGGTGATGTTGGCCTGGCAGAACTTGCCGGGGTTGACCGGTGATGGCGCGGCTGGGTTGGCGTTGGGGGATTTGGCGGTGACTCCGTTGCCGGCCGAGACCCTTACTGCGCGTATGGATGTGGTGTTTTCGCTGGCCGAGCGGTGGAGTGATACCGGTGAGCCGGGCGGGATCGGTGGGGTGGTGGAGTTTCGCACCGATGTGTTCGATGCGGCCAGCATCGAAACACTCATCGCGCGCTGGCGCCAGGTGGTGGAGGCTTTCACCGCTGATCCGGCGCGGCGGTTGTCTTCGATCGAGGTGCTCGCTGCCGGTGAGGTGGCCCGCCTCGATGAGTGGGGCAATCGGGCGGTGTTGAGCGCACCGGCACCCACACCGGTGTCGATCCCGGCATTGTTCGCCGCGCAGGTGGCGCGCAGCCCGGCGGCGGTGGCGGTGACCTTCGAGGGCCGCTCGATGACGTATCGCGAACTCGATGAGGCCGCCAACCGGTTGGCGCATCTGCTGGCCGCTTCTGGTGCGGGCCCGGGGCAGGTGTGTGGCGCTGGTGTTGGAGCGGTCGGGTGAGGCGGTCGTGGCGATGCTGGCGGTGCTCAAGGCCGGGGCGGCGTATCTGGCGGTCGACCCGGGGCTGCCCGACGCCCGGATCGGGTTCATGCTCGCCGATGCCGCGCCGGTGGCCGCGATCACCACCGCCGGGCTGCGCTCGCGGCTGACGGGCCATGACCTGCGGGTCATCGAGGTGGACGATCCGGTGATCGCGGCTCAGCCCGACACGGCGTTGCCGGCGCCGGCTCCCCGAGACATTGCTTATGTGATTTACACCTCGGGCACCACGGGGGTGCCTAAAGGGGTGGCGGTCAGTCACTGCAATTTGGCTCATGTGGCGCAGTCGATGCCTGCGGGTCTGCCTGGGGTGCAGGTGTGGTCGCAGTGTCATTCGTATGCGTTCGATTTTTCGGTGTGGGAGATCTGGGCGGCGCTGCTCGGTGGTGGGCGGCTGGTGGTGGTGCCGGATGCGGTGGCTGGTTCGCCGCAGGATTTCCATGCGTTGTTGGTTGCTGAGCGGGTCAATGTGTTGACCCAGACGCCGTCGGCGGTGGCGGCGTTGTCCCCGGGGGGGTTGGGGTCGGCGGCGTTGCTGCTCGGCGGGGAGGCGTGTTCGGCGCAGGTGGTGGATCGGTGGGCGCCGGGGCGGGTGGTGATCAACGCCTACGGCCCGACCGAGGTCACGGTGTATGCGTCGATGAGTGCGCCGCTGGTTGCCGGTGCCGGGGTGGTGCCGATCGGTGCGCCGGTGGCGGGGGCGGCGTTGTTTGTGCTCGATGGGTGGTTGGGTGCGGTGCCGGCGGGGGTGGTGGGGGAGTTGTATGTGGCCGGGGCGGGGGTGGCGCTGGGGTATGTGGGTCGGGCCGCTTTGACCGGGTCGCGGTTTGTGGCGTGTCCGTTCGGGGGGCCGGGGGCGCGGATGTATCGGACCGGGGATTTGGTGTGGTGGGGTGCTGATGGGCAGTTGCGGTATGTGGGGCGCGCCGATGAGCAGGTCAAGATCCGTGGGTATCGCATCGAGTTGGGGGAGGTGCGTGCGGCGCTGGCGGGGTTGACCGGGGTGGGTCAGGCGGTGGTGATCGCGCGTGAGGACCAGCCCGGGGATAAGCGGTTGGTGGGTTATGTCACCGAAACAACTACGGGCGCCGTGGATCCCGCGGCGGCACGCGCGGCGTTGGCGCAGCGGTTGCCGACCTATATGGTGCCCGCGGCGGTGGTGGTGATTGAGGCGTTGCCGTTGACGGTCAACGGCAAGCTCGACCAACGGGCGTTGCCGGCACCGGAGTACACCGCTGGTGGGTATCGCGCGCCGGCCGACCCGGTCGAGGAGGTGTTGGCCGGTATTTATGCCCAGGTGTTGGGGGTGGAGCGGGTCGGGGTTGATGACTCGTTTTTCGAGTTGGGTGGGGATTCGTTGTCGGCGATGCGCCTGGTCGCGGCGATCAACACCGCTTTGGGTGTCGATGTTGGGGTGCGGGTGTTGTTTGAGTCGCCCACGGTGGCTGGGTTGGCGCCGCGGGTGGGTGTTGGTGGTGTGGGGTTGGCGCCGTTGGTGGCGGTGGAGCGGCCGGCGGTGGTGCCGTTGTCGTTTGCCCAGTCGCGGATGTGGTTTATCGATCAGTTGCAGGGGCCCTCACCGATTTACAACATGGCGGTGGCGTTGCGGTTGGGTGGGCGCCTAGACGCCGAGGCGTTGGGGGCGGCGCTGGTTGATGTGGTGGGCCGTCAGGAAAGTTTGCGTACGTTGTTCACCGCGGTTGAGGGGGTGCCCCGGCAGGTGGTGGTGCCCGTTGAGCACGCCGAGGTGGGTTGGGAGGTGGTGGATGCCGTCGGCTGGCCGGCTGATCGGGTGGCCGAGGCGGTGGGGGTTGCGGCGCGTCGCCCGTTTGATTTGGCGGCCGAGATTCCGTTGCGGGCCAAGCTGTTGCGCGTTGGCGGCGAGGAGCATGTGTTGGTGGTGGTGGTGCACCATATCGCTGCCGATGGGTGGTCGATCACCCCGTTGGTGCGGGATTTGGGGGTGGCTTATGCCAGCCGGTGTGTGGGGCAGGCGCCGCGGTGGGCGCCGTTGGCGGTGCAGTATGTCGATTACACGTTGTGGCAGCGGGCGCAGTTAGGGGATCTGGCTGATCGCGCGAGCCGCATCGCCGGGCAGTTGGCCTATTGGCAGCAGGCGTTGGCCGGGATGCCCGAGCACCTGCAGCTGCCCACTGATCGGCCCTATCCGCCGGTGGCCGATTACCGCGGCGCCAGTGTGGCGTTGGCCTGGCCGGCGCAGGTGCAGCAGCAGGTGGCCCGGGTGGCGCGGGCGCATAATGCGACCAGTTTCATGGTGGTCCAGGCCGCCCTGGCGGTGTTGTTGGCCAAGCTCAGCGCCAGCCCGGAGGTGGCGGTGGGGTTCCCGATCGCCGGGCGCCGTGATCCGGCGCTTGATGAGCTGGTCGGGTTTTTCGTCAACACGTTGGTGTTGCGGGTCGATACTGCCGGCAACCCTAGTGTCGCGGAGTTGTTGGCTCAGGTGCGGGCGCGCAGTTTGGCCGCCTATGAGCATCAGGATGTGCCGTTCGAGGTGCTCGTGGAGCGGCTCAACCCGACCCGGTCGCTCGCCCATTCGCCGCTGGTGCAGGTGATGTTGGCCTGGCAGAACTTCGCCGGGCGAAACAACGATCTCACAGACCGGCTGAGCTTAGGGGACCTGCAGGTGACCCCGCTGTCGACCGACACCCGCACCGCCCGCTTGGACTTGACGTTCTTCCTTGGCGAACGCTGGACCAAAGGCGGTGAGCCGGGCGGGATCGGCGGGACGGTGGAGTTTCGCACCGATGTGTTCGATGCGGCCAGCATCGAAACACTCATCGCGCGCTGGCGCCAGGTGGTGGAGGCTTTCACCGCTGATCCGGCGCGGCGGTTGTCTTCGATCGAGGTGCTCGCTGCCGGTGAGGTGGCCCGCCTCGATGAGTGGGGCAACCGGGCGGTGTTGAGCGCACCGGCACCCACACCGGTGTCGATCCCGGCATTGTTCGCCGCGCAGGTGGCGCGCAGCCCGGCGGCGGTGGCGGTGACCTTCGAGGGCCGCTCGATGACGTATCGCGAACTCGATGAGGCCGCCAACCGGTTGGCGCATCTGCTGGCCGCTTCTGGTGCGGGCCCGGGACAGGTCGTGGCGCTGGTGTTGGAGCGGTCGGGTGAGGCGGTCGTGGCGATGCTGGCGGTGCTCAAGGCCGGGGCGGCGTATCTGGCGGTCGACCCGGGGCTGCCTGACGCCCGGATCGGGTTCATGCTCGCCGATGCCGCGCCGGTGGCCGCGATCACCACCGCCGGGCTGGCCGAGCGGTTGAACGGCTACAACGTGGCGGTCATTGATATCGACGACCCCGCTTTTGACACCCAGCCCGACACGGCGTTGCCGGCGCCGGCTCCCCGAGACATTGCTTATGTGATTTACACCTCGGGCACCACGGGGGTGCCTAAAGGGGTGGCGGTCACCCATCACAACGTCACTCAGCTGATGGCATCCTTCGATGCCGGCCTGCCGCGCACGGGTGTGTGGACGCAGTGTCATTCCTTGGCGTTCGATTTTTCGGTGTGGGAGATCTGGGGACCGTTGTTACACGGTGGGCGGCTGGTAGTGGTGCCCGAGTCGGTTGCGCGGTCACCGGACGATTTCCACGCATTGCTGGTTGCCGAAAAAGTGTGCGTCTTAAATCAGACCCCGTCGGCGGTGGCGGCGTTGTCCCCGGGGGGGTTGGGGTCGGCGGCGTTGCTGCTCGGCGGGGAGGCGTGTTCGGCGCAGGTGGTGGATCGGTGGGCGCCGGGGCGGGTGGTGATCAACGCCTACGGCCCGACCGAGGCCACGGTGTGGGTATCGATGAGCGCGCCGCTGGTTGCCGGTGCCGGGGTGGTGCCGATCGGTGCGCCGGTGGCGGGGGCGGCGTTGTTTGTGCTCGATGGGTGGTTGGGTGCGGTGCCGGCGGGGGTGGTGGGGGAGTTGTATGTGGCCGGGGCGGGGGTGGCGCTGGGGTATGTGGGTCGGGCCGCTTTGACCGGGTCGCGGTTTGTGGCGTGTCCGTTCGGGGGGCCGGGGGCGCGGATGTATCGGACCGGGGATTTGGTGTGGTGGGGTGCTGATGGGCAGTTGCGGTATGTGGGGCGCGCCGATGAGCAGGTCAAGATCCGTGGGTATCGCATCGAGTTGGGGGAGGTGCGTGCGGCGCTGGCGGGGTTGACCGGGGTGGGTCAGGCGGTGGTGATCGCGCGTGAGGACCAGCCCGGGGATAAGCGGTTGGTGGGTTATGTCACCGAAACAACTACGGGCGCCGTGGATCCCGCGGCGGCACGCGCGGCGTTGGCGCAGCGGTTGCCGACCTATATGGTGCCCGCGGCGGTGGTGGTGATTGAGGCGTTGCCGTTGACGGTCAACGGCAAACTCGACCAACGGGCGCTGCCGGCACCGGAATACCAGGATGCCGATCGGTATTGCGCCCCGACTGGCCCGGTCGAGGAGGTGTTGGCCGGTATTTATGCCCAGGTGTTGGGGGTGGAGCGGGTCGGGGTTGATGACTCGTTTTTCGAGTTGGGTGGGGATTCGTTGTCGGCGATGCGCCTGGTCGCGGCGATCAACACCACTCTGGATGCCGGTCTTGCGGTGCGCACCTTATTCGACGCGCCCACGATTCGCCGGTTGGCGCCCCGGGTTGGTGAGGAGGCAGGTGGGCTGGAGCCAGTGGTGGCGGTGGAACGGCCGGCGGTGGTGCCGTTGTCGTTTGCCCAGTCGCGGATGTGGTTCCTAGACCAGTTGCAGGGACCCTCACCGATTTACAACATGACGGTGGCGTTGCGGTTGGGTGGGCGCCTAGACGCCGAGGCGTTGGGGGCGGCGCTGGTTGATGTGGTGGGCCGCCATGAGAGCCTGCGCACGCTGTTCCCGGCGGTCGAGGGCATCCCCCGGCAGGTGGTTATCCCTGTTGAGCGGGCCGACCTGGGCTGGCATGTGGTGGATGCCACCGGCTGGCCGGCCGACCGGGTGGCCGAGGCCGTCGGTGCCGCGGCGCGTCGCCCGTTTGATTTGGCGGCGGAGATCCCGATGCGGACCAAGCTTTTCCGTGTCGCCGAGGACGAGCACGTGGTGGTGGCCACGGTGCACCATATCGCTGCCGATGGGTGGTCGATCACCCCGTTGGTGCGGGATTTGGGGGTGGCTTATGCCAGCCGGTGTGTGGGGCAGGCGCCGCGGTGGGCGCCGTTGGCGGTGCAGTATGTCGATTACACGTTGTGGCAGCGGGCGCAGTTAGGGGATCTGGCTGATCGCGCGAGCCGCATCGCCGGGCAGTTGGCCTATTGGCAGCAGGCGTTGGCCGGGATGCCCGAGCACCTGCAGCTGCCCACTGATCGGCCCTATCCGCCGGTGGCCGATTACCGCGGCGCCAGTGTGGCGTTGGCCTGGCCGGCGCAGGTGCAGCAGCAGGTGGCCCGGGTGGCGCGGGCGCATAATGCGACCAGTTTCATGGTGATGCAGGCCGCCCTGGCGGTGTTGTTGGCCAAGCTCAGCGCCAGCCCGGAGGTGGCGGTGGGGTTCCCGATCGCCGGGCGCCGTGATCCGGCGCTTGATGAGCTGGTCGGGCTTTTCGTCAACACGTTGGTGTTGCGGGTCGATACTGCCGGCAACCCTAGTGTCGCGGAGTTGTTGGCCCAGGTGCGGGCGCGCAGCCTGGCCGCCTATGAGCATCAGGATGTGCCGTTCGAGGTGCTCGTGGAGCGGCTCAACCCGACCCGAAGTCTGACCCATCATCCGCTGGTGCAGGTGATGTTGGCCTGGCAGAACCTGCCCGAGCAGGACACTGATCCCGCCGCCGGGCCGGCGTTGGGGGATCTGCGGGTCACCCCGCTGCCGGCCGACACCCACACCGCCCGGATAGACCTAGCGTTTTCGCTGGCCGAGCGGTGGAGTGATACCGGTGAGCCGGGCGGGATCGGTGGGGTGGTGGAGTTTCGCACCGATGTGTTCGATGCGGCCAGCATCGAAACACTCATCGCGCGCTGGCGCCAGGTGGTGGAGGCTTTCACCGCTGATCCGGCGCGGCGGTTGTCTTCGATCGAGGTGCTCGCTGCCGGTGAGGTGGCCCGCCTCGATGAGTGGGGCAACCGGGCGGTGTTGAGCGCACCGGCACCCACACCGGTGTCGATCCCGGCATTGTTCGCCGCGCAGGTGGCGCGCAGCCCGGCGGCGGTGGCGGTGACCTTCGAGGGCCGCTCGATGACGTATCGCGAACTCGATGAGGCCGCCAACCGGTTGGCGCATCTGCTGGCCGCTTCTGGTGCGGGCCCGGGGCGGTGTGTGGCGCTGGTGTTGGAGCGGTCGGGTGAGGCGGTCGTGGCGATGCTGGCGGTGCTCAAGGCCGGGGCGGCGTATCTGGCGGTCGACCCGGGGCTGCCTGACGCCCGGATCGGGTTCATGCTCGCCGATGCTGCGCCGGTGGCCGCGATCACCACCGCCGGGCTGGCCGAGCGGCTGACGGGCCATGACCTGCGGGTCATCGAGGTGGACGATCCGGTGATCGCGGCTCAGCCCGACACGGCGTTGCCGGCGCCGGCTCCCCGAGACATTGCTTATGTGATTTACACCTCGGGCACCACGGGGGTGCCTAAAGGGGTGGCGGTCAGTCACTGCAATTTGGCTCATGTGGCGCAGTCGATGCCTGCGGGTCTGCCTGGGGTGCAGGTGTGGTCGCAGTGTCATTCGTATGCGTTCGATTTTTCGGTGTGGGAGATCTGGGCGGCGCTGCTCGGTGGTGGGCGGCTGGTGGTGGTGCCGGATGCGGTGGCTGGTTCGCCGCAGGATTTCCATGCGTTGTTGGTTGCTGAGCGGGTCAATGTGTTGACCCAGACGCCGTCGGCGGTGGCGGCGTTGTCCCCGGGGGGGTTGGGGTCGGCGGCGTTGCTGCTCGGCGGGGAGGCGTGTTCGGCGCAGGTGGTGGATCGGTGGGCGCCGGGGCGGGTGGTGATCAACGCCTACGGCCCGACCGAGGTCACGGTGTATGCGTCGATGAGTGCGCCGCTGGTTGCCGGTGCCGGGGTGGTGCCGATCGGTGCGCCGGTGGCGGGGGCGGCGTTGTTTGTGCTCGATGGGTGGTTGGGTGCGGTGCCGGCGGGGGTGGTGGGGGAGTTGTATGTGGCCGGGGCGGGGGTGGCGCTGGGGTATGTGGGTCGGGCCGCTTTGACCGGGTCGCGGTTTGTGGCGTGTCCGTTCGGGGGGCCGGGGGCGCGGATGTATCGGACCGGGGATTTGGTGTGGTGGGGTGCTGATGGGCAGTTGCGGTATGTGGGGCGCGCCGATGAGCAGGTCAAGATCCGTGGGTATCGCATCGAGTTGGGGGAGGTGCGTGCGGCGCTGGCGGGGTTGACCGGGGTGGGTCAGGCGGTGGTGATCGCGCGTGAGGACCAGCCCGGGGATAAGCGGTTGGTGGGTTATGTCACCGAAACAACTACGGGCGCCGTGGATCCCGCGGCGGCACGCGCGGCGTTGGCGCAGCGGTTGCCGACCTATATGGTGCCCGCGGCGGTGGTGGTGATTGAGGCGTTGCCGTTGACGGTCAACGGCAAGCTCGACCAACGGGCGTTGCCGGCACCGGAGTACACCGCTGGTGGGTATCGCGCGCCGGCCGACCCGGTCGAGGAGGTGTTGGCCGGTATTTATGCCCAGGTGTTGGGGGTGGAGCGGGTCGGGGTTGATGACTCGTTTTTCGAGTTGGGTGGGGATTCGTTGTCGGCGATGCGCCTGGTCGCGGCGATCAACACCGCCTTGGGCACCAATGTTGGGGTGCGAACCTTGTTCCACGCACCGTCCGTAACAAGCTTGAGACAGCAACTGGGCAGTCATGCTAGCGAGGCGGAAGTAGTCCCCGTTGAATATCTTAAGGAGGGTACCGGCGTTCCGCTGTTCTGTATCCATCCCGCAAGCGGGGTGAGTTGGCCATATCAGACTCTTGGTAACCACTTGGACTGCCCGATCATTGGAATTCAGCGAACGCCGCAGGGTGACGAAGCTGAACCTCGGTCGATTCGTGATATGGCTGTGAACTACGCGGACAGAATCCAGCGGATGTACCCTACCGGACCCTACAAACTTTTAGGCTGGTCTTTCGGAGGCATCGTCGCTCACCAAGTTGCTATCGAGCTCAAGCGACGCAAATGCGCGATCGCATGCCTAATCCTTCTCGACGCCCGACCCACTGTCGGCAGCGCCACACAAGCTGTCGACGACGTACTCATACTGGAAGAAGTCTTGAAAGAAGTGTTGCGGTTCTATCGCATAGCTGTTCCGGAACAGGACGGGCCGCTGACCTACCAACAGGTAGAGGAACTAGTCCGCGAACAACGAGCCGTAGAACTTTCTCAATACCAGCAGCTTTTCGATTTGGGTGTCCACAGTCTTAAAAGCAGCCTGGCGCTGCATCGAGCTCACGAACCCGAGATTTTCGATGGTGATACAACCATCTTTTCGGCGTTGCCAGATGAGATGGATTCGAGTTCGTCTCCGTTGGAAGGCTGGCGGCCTTATGTTACGGGCCACATCACTGAATACTCGATCGCCTGCAGACATGAAGACATGTTGACCGCTGAATCAGTCAGCCTGTACGGGCAACTACTCAGATCTTTAATCGAAGCTTAAGGCGACGTCGTGAAAAAAGATTTCCTAGCGCCGCTCGGGCGTACCTGCATGACGAGCAGCGCCGGCCGCACCCGATCTTGACCGGTCATCATCTGCGGCACCGAACTCCCGCGTTCAACTAGAACCCGGGCGAGCGGGCGGTCAATTGCGCTTCGTCAAGTGATCTGGCCCCAGGGGCGGCACGAATTTTGGCCCCACCCCGTCTAGCCAGACGTACCCGCGATTCCCCCCACGTGCGCTTGCCGTCTCGACTGGGCTCAGCGGGCGAGCCGGTGGGCCAGCACCGGCTGCCCTGGGCCGGCCAGCTCCCCGATGGCACTTCGCCGGCCGGTGATCGCCATCAGCACGGCTTCTGCCGGTCCTGTGACTTCCGGTCCCGAGCCGTGAGTCCAGTCCAGGTCGGTCGGGGTCAGGCGTATACCGCGGGCGAGGCGCCACGCCGGCAGTTCGGGGCTGCCAAGCTGGCCCCAGGACCCACCGCAGCCGTTCAGCCGGGATCTGGCGAGGCATACCCAGCGGACGGCGGATGTCCTGATGATGGATGGTGACGTCGAGCAGGGCGAGTCGGCCCCCGAGAATAGTGGCCAGCCCCTGTGGCCTCAGATGAGCCCGCAGCCTGTGGAGGAGCTTTTCGGTAGTGAGGGATTCGAGTTCGTCAACACCCACCTGGTTGATATGGAGGATCCGACCCCGGATGGCGCGGCGAAACATGCCAAGAAGACTGACCCCGTCGAAGCTCATGACGTGAGCGACCACGTCCCGTACCCGCCAGCCCTCACAAAGCGACGGCGCCTCCCACTGCCCGGGCGTCAGAGTCTCCCGAAGATCAGCTAGGTCAGTGCGCTCGGCGGTGGCCATCTCAAGACCATCCACGGCATCACTTCCTAAGCCAGTCGGCGGACAGAAGTCTGTCACTTGCGCGCGGCCTGTGTCCATGAGGGCAGGGCCGCCCAGCACTTCGTCGCCGCGATTATTGATGAAGTACGAGCGGAACACTCGCTCGCCAGCCTGATTGGTCAAGCGGATGAACGCGTTCGTGCCGTGCCACCCATACACGCCGAAGTCGATGTCGATGTCGAAATCGTCGGTGAGGGTGTACCACGGCATCTGCCAACCCATCCGTGCCTTCACCCGCTCAATGTCGGTCTGCGGCCTAGCTGACCCGTTTGCCTCGGGTGGTGGTTCTGCTGGTGCGTAGTCGGTAGGACTTGGTGCCGGTCTCGATGATGTGGGCGTTGAATGTGACGCGGTCGACGATGGCGGCGACCAGGCGTGGGTCGGGGAAGACGGTGCCCCATTCGCTGAAGGGCAGGTTGGTAGCGATCGCGACCGAGGCGCGTTCTTCGCGTTCGGTGATGATCTGGAAGAGCAATTCCGCTCCGCGAGGGTCGATTTGGACGTATCCGAGCTCGTCGAGGCAGAGCAGATCCAGGCGTCCGTAGCGGGCCACGACGCGGGACAGGACCCGTTCGTCAGCGGCTTCGACGAGTTCGTTGACCAGTTGCGCGGTGGTGACGTAGCGGACCCGGCGGCCCTGTTCGCAGGCCGCCAACCCCAGCCCTATGAGTAGGTGGGACTTGCCTGTGCCGGAGTCACCGAGCAGCACGACCGGTTCGCCGGCGTCGATGTAGTGCCCGCCGGCGAGCTGGCCCAGGAGGGCGGGCGCGACGCCGGAGACGGCGTCGATGTTGAACTCCGCCAACCGTTTCAGTCTCGGGAACTTGGCGTCGTTGATGCGCCGGGTGCGGCGCCGTTCGGTACGGTCATCGACCTCGGCGGCCAGGACTTCGGCGAGGTAGCGCAGGTGGGTGTGGCGTTCCCGGTCGGCGATCTCGGCCAGGCGGACCGCCTCGGTGCGCACGGTGGGCAGATGCAATTCGCGGGCGGCTGCGCCGATAGAGGCTTGCGCGGCGGCATCGACGGTCGCCGGCTTGCTGCTGGTGGCGGTGGTGGTGGTGGTCATGATTCGCTTCCGGTGAGTAGGTCGTCGTAATCGGTCAGAGTTGGTGGTGGTCGGTCGTAGCGGGCCAGTGCACCGATCGGGACCGCGGCGACGAGGGCGCTGAGGTGGCGGCGGGCGTCGATGAGCACCGTCTCGGGATCCAGACACCCCGAGGCCACAGCTCGGTCCATCGCGGCGATCAGTGCGGCGGCAGGCATGCTGCGGTGCGCCAGCAGGATCGCGATCAGGGCGCGGGTTCCGTTGGCGTCTCCGCGGGCCGCTCGGGCGGCATCCCAGTAGGACTGGTGGGCGACGGTGAACGCACCGCGGGTCTTGGCGTGTGCCAGAGCGGTCGCGCCGGGTAGTCCGCCGGGTTTGGTCTTGAGCACCTCGAGGTAGTGATCCAGGACCAGGACCTCGACGTAGCGTCCGACAGCCCGTTCGTGGCGGGCCACCAGCCGGGGTCCGTCGTAGACCTCGACGGTCCGTGCGGACAGGCGAACCGGTAGGCGTCGCCCGGCGTAGCGGGCCGGGACGGAGTAGAAGCATTGCCGCACTGACACTCTGGCGCGGTTGTCGACACGGGCGTGGAGCAGCCTCGCGCAGTCGAACGGCTCGGCCGGCAACCCCATCAGCTCAGTGGCTTCGATGGCGAACGCTGCGCCGATCGTGATCGGGCGGCCGGTGATCACCCGGTCGTCGTCGAGCAGGTCGGCCGCGGCGATCAGCTCGTTGAGCTCTGCCAGGGAGGCGACTTTAGGGACTGGGACGAGGTGGCGCCGCCGGAAGCGGCCGATCTCGCCCTCCACGCCGCCCTTCTCATGGGCGCCGTCGATGCCGGGGCGACAAAAGAACGAGTCGAACCCGTAGTGGCTGCGCAGTGCGGTGAATCGTTCGGACTCGGTGCGGTCACGGCCCTTGAGGACCCGGATGACCGCGGGTTTGAGGTTGTCGTACCGGATCCGGCCGGGCACACCGCCGAAGTACTCGAAGGCCAGCACATGGCCCTCCAGGAACGCTTCCTGCGCCTGGGTGGCGAACGCGACGTGAAAGGCTTTGCCCGAGTGCGACAGTCGCATCACGAACATCCAGCACTTCACGACCAGCCCGGCGATCGTCGCGTAGAACTCGCCGAAGTCGACCTCGGCCTCAGCCCCGGCCAGATGGGTCTGCGGGATCGACACCTCCCGAGTCGCCAGCCCGAGCTCGACCCGGCGACGAGCGACGTAACGCGACACCGTCACCTCAGAGAGCGTGGCCTGGTGCTCGGCGACCAGACGCTGCCAGATCCGCCGGGCGGTGTGTCGCTGCTTGCGGGGTGCGTCCTCGTCGGCGATGAGCCAGGCATCGATTACCGTCGCCCACTCGTCGATCGCCGGGCGAGGACGCACCGGATACACCTTGCGCGGCGGCGGGACCGCGTCATCGAGGGCTTGGCGCACCGTCCGACGATGCACGCCATGACGATCCGCCAACTCACGGATCGACAGGTCATCGAGCCGGCGGTCTCTCCTGATCTGCTCGAACAACTCCACGCGTGACCGCATCCTGACCGACCTCCCTGACGGCCGACAGGGACGACGGGCGACAGGAACGATCTGAACGAGGGTGGGGCCAACATTGGTGACGACACACCGCACCCCACGCAAGCGAAATGGTCACCACCCCGATGGGGCCAGAATTCGTGAAGAACACCGGCCAAAGTGGGGCCAAGTAGGTGACCACACCAGTCAATGGCCCGTCGCTGACTTGACCGATGTACAACGGCGCAATATACGAGGACAATCGGATCGCGTCGCATGCCCAGAGGGTTGGCGTTCATCGCCGGCGGAACAATCCCTTGCCTGTCCGCGGTGGTGCGGAATCGGTGTGCGATCCACCTCGGGGAGGTTATCCTCAATCGTCTAATGCTGGCTCGGCCGTGGTCGTCCTCCTCGGCGAAAGAGCCCGCGGCATCACCGATCGAGTCGTTCAGCCCGCGTGGTTCGGGCACCTTCTCGAGACCGGGTGTCGCGTCATTTCAGGCAGGAGGTGATCCTCAACCGCTTCAATACTTGGCTGTCGCGCGATCCGCTCTGCCTTCGAAGGTAGAGGACTCGTTCTGGTGTACCGACGAGTTGATGCGCGGGGTTTTGCTCAACGGTTCAGCCGGCAAGTCTGAGGAGTTTGTGGTGCAGCATGTCTTCGCCGATCTCGTGCGGAAGTACTACGCGGAGGTCGATACGGGCGACGTCGAGGAGATTGTCGCACTCTTCGAAGTAGACGCCGAGTACTTTCGGCCCGGCTACGCGCGCATGAGCGGAAGGGAAGCGATCAGGTCCTTCTACGCAGACGACCGGATCATCGACTCGGGTGCGCACAACGTCGAGTCGATCGTCTCTGATTCCGGAACGGTCGCGGTCGAAGGTAGTTTCAAGGGCACCGTGCGGGGGGGAACGGAGGTCGAAGTGGAGTTCGCCGACTTCTTCTGGCCCGGTCCGAACGGGCTCATAAAGAAACGGCGCACCTATTTCTATGCGCCGCTAGTATGAGATTCGACTGGTGCCGCCAACCGTAGCGAAAAATTGATCTTATCTATTAGGAAGCGGAGCTTGTGTCCGGCGTTTTTCGGATCGATGTCTCCCGATCACAATTGTCGGATGGTGAGCGGGCCAAGATCTTGGCGGACCCCGGGTTCGGTCGCTTCTTCTCCGACCATATGTCCCTCATTTACTGGGATGCAAACACAGGTTGGCATGGCGCTTGTGTTACGGAACTCAAACCGTTTTCACTACATCCGGGATGCCTCGCGCTGCACTACGCTCAGGGTGTTTTTGAGGGCTTGAAGGCTTATGGCCGGCCAGACGGGAGCGTTTGGCTGTTCAGGCCGCTGCTCAATGCTCGTCGCTTCCGCCAATCAGCTGCCAGGTTGGCACTTCCACAGCTGAGCGACGACCTTTTCCTGTCGAGCCTGGTTTCACTTGTGCAAGTGGACCGAGCATGGGTTCCGACCGGTGATGGCGAATGCAGTTTGTACCTGAGACCATTCATGTTCGGTGCAGACGTGGGACTTGCGGTCCGGCCGAGTCAGAGCGTCACCTATGCGGTTATCGCCAGCCCAGCAGCGCCATACTTCCCGGATGGGATAAACGGGATGCGGTTATGGGTGGGCAAATATCCTCGCGCTTGGCCGGGTGGTACAGGCAGCGCCAAATTCGGCGGCAATTACTCGTCGAATCTCTTGCCGGAAAGTGAGGCTGGCGCGCACGGCTGCGATCTTGTGTTGTACCTCGACGATAGAGGCTATCTGCAGGAATCCGGCACCATGAACATCTTTGCCGTAACGTCTGAGGGCGAACTCGTTACTCCTCGGTTGGGAACAATACTAGAAGGGGTGACACGAGCAAGTATTCTTTCGTTGGCGACCGCCCATGGGATGACGCCCGTCGAACGCGACATCTCGTTCGCCGAATTAAAGAGGGGCTGCATGGTCGGCAAGATTCGCGAAATCTTTGCAGTAGGTACTGCAGCAGTGGTGAACCCGATAATCGGAATCAAAGGTCGAGAACTTGAATTAACTATTTCCGACGGATTGCCGGGGCCGCAGAGCCTCGCTCTGCGCAACCACCTGCTCGACATACAGTACGGTAGGCGACCCGATCTGTTCGACTGGATGGTTGAGGTCCCCTTGCCGTAGCGATGCACTCTCAGTGCAGCTGAGGAACGCTTCTGCTGTGAAGAAAAACTTTGAGGGCCCGTCGGTGGTCACTACCCCTCTACGGGCCAGATGGTGCGCGAGCAACTCAACTTCGCCCGATCTTCGGGTATGTCGCCTTTCGCGAGAAGAAGCGTGCCGCAGGTTGCGTCCACCAAGGTGGTGTACGAGTCGGGCCTGATTGTGAGGGCCGGCGTGTCGTAGCCCAGTGATTGAAGGTCATCGCGTGATTCTTCGAGAGACCGTCCAAAGTCACTCGAGCAAAGGAATCGACGCGATGACCACTGCCCACGATATCGACCTGCCGACTGTGTTGGCCCAACGACTCACGACCACGCACCCTGATGTGTTGCGTGAGTTGATCGCGACGTTCATCCATACCTTGATGGGTGCTGAGGCCGACGCGCTGTGTGGGGAGGGATATGGCGAGCGCAGTGAGGCGCGGACTAATCAGCGCAACGGGTATCGGCATCGCCAGTTCGACACCAGAGCAGGCACATTGGACCTGACAATTCCTAAGTTGCGGCACGGCTCGTATTTCCCGGACTGGCTGCTAGAACGGCGCAAACGAGCCGAGCGGGCGCTGACCACGGTGGTGGCCACCTGTTATCTGCTCGGGGTGTCGACGCGGCGGATGGACAAGCTAGTCGAAACGCTCGGCATTACCGGCTTGTCCAAGTCGCAAGTCTCGGTGATGGCCAAGGAGCTCGACACTGCGGTGGAGGCGTTTCGCACCCGACCACTCGATGCCGGCCCGTATACGTTCGTCGCGGCCGACGCCTGGTGCTCAAGGTCCGTGAAGCTGGCCGGGTGGTCAACATCCACGCGCTGATCGCGGTCGGGGTCAACGCTGAGGGCTACCGGGAGATCCTGGGTATCGACGTGACGACCGCTGAGGACGGGGCGGGCTGGCTGACCTTTCTGCGGTCGCTGACCGCCCGCGGCCTGTCCGGGGTCAAACTGGTCACCTCTGATGCTCATGCGGGGCTGTTGGCCGCGATCGGCGCCACTCTGCCCGGGGCGTCTTGGCAGCGGTGCCGCACCCATTACGACACCAATTTGATGGCCATCACCCCGAAGAGCTCATGGCCGTGGGTGCGTACGCTGCTGCACTCGGTATACGACCAACCCGACGCTGATTCGGTTGCCGCGCAATATGACCGCATCGTCGATGCATTAACCGACAAGCTGCCCAAAGTCGCTGAGCACCTCGACGCCGCCCGCCCCGACCTGCTGGCGTTCAGTGCATTTCCCAAACAGATCTGGCGCCAGATCTGGTCGAACAACCCCCAGGAACGCCTCAACAAAGAGATCCGACGCCGTACCGACGTGGTCGGCATCTTCCCCGACCGCCCGGCACTGATCCGCCTCGTCGGCGCCGTGCTCGCCGAACAACACGACGAATGGGCCGAATCGCGGCGTTACCTGGGCATCGACGTCCTCAGCAAATCTAGAGCCGACCACGACCCCACGACAGAACAGGAGGCCACCCCAGTGGCACTGACCGCCTGAACTAACTATCTCGAAGAATCACACGGCGACCTCGTACACCACGTCCCTGGACTTGATGTGCCGCACGGGAATTCAGTGGTTTGGTCCGCGCGGAAACCCGCGAAAATCTGTGATACGGCTAGTAGCGACCCGGGGAACGTGACGGCACACACTGGTGCAGCGGGCCCCGCGAGGACGGTGATGCGACGATTGATTGGTAGATCCTTATTTGCCCGCCGTTCGCGCCTATCGATTGGGTTTTGCTCGACGTACTCGAGACGTGTAGCGCGGCTGTGTTGTTTCTCCTCGTTGACCAAGACGAAACGACTGCCAGTGTCGTCAAATGGACGGGCGCTTACGACAAGTTTCATATGGGAGCATCAAGAACCCCGGCACAGCTCGACAACCGGCGGGGCGCAGGAATAGCGGAGGCAACGACTCTCGAAGGACAGAGGCCGCCTTCGGCCGAGCGCTGCGTGTCCTTAAAGAGATGGCGTACCTATCGCTCCCAAACCTCGAACAGAGTCGAGCTACGCATTGCGCTCAGGTTGTCTGATTCCCTTTCGCGCATCCGATTCGGAGAGGAGACCGACGCAAGTCGCAGTCAGCAGTCGGGTCAGCGCGGATGCGAAATCGAGGTTCCACTCGGGTGGGACCTGCGCGTCCTCAGCGTAGGCGTCCGTCAGTCCCTCCGGTGGGTGGGCGATCTGCCACAAAGGGGCCGCCAACGAGTAAGCGGCAAGAAGGACGTCGAATGCCCCTGGGCGCCCTAACGGCGACAACGCCTCCTCGATGGCATCCGCGAGCGACGTCACGGCAGCGGCGCTTGTCCGCCTGATTTCGACAACCCTGTCGAGATCCACTTCGTGTTCGAGGTGCAGGTGAAGGTTGGCGAGCAAGTCGCAGAAAAGCGGGTCGGCGGCCAGCCCGTTAGCCAACGTCTCGGCGACCCGCGCCGGCGACATGGGGCCGGGCTCGCGCAACCCCTTACATACAGTGCCCGACCACCGCACCCAGCCCTCGGCCGCAAGATGCAGAAGCACCTCTTTGTGAGAAGTGAAGTATCGGCGCACGGCGGAATAGTGGACTCCGGCCCGATTTGCGACCGCCGTCAGCGTCACTGATGTGACACCATTCTTCAAGGCTAGCGAGCGCGCGGCCTCTACGATCGCCGCCGCCCGTTGACGTTTCGTCTCTTCACTGCGCGCACGCAGGAAGGTGAGCTGCCCCACCGCCAGAGAATAACGCACGTGACGCGATTTCCAGCTGAATGCGGGTGCCGATTCCGTGCCTTTACGCACGTAGCATGCACTACGATCCATATCACGTTGGGAAGAGCCGATATGGAGGTCATCAGAGTGATCTGTTCGCCAGGCCGGGTTGCGCTTCCCGAGGCGCCGCTCGTCCACAGTGACCGCTGCCCGGCTAGCCGACGGCGCTTACCGTGTTCGAGTGTCGTCGCGTGGCGTGTCGCGGTCGACGTGTAGTTGCATGTTCGAGCCGATGCCTTGGCGCCGGGTACGGAACCGGTGAAGGGGATAAGCGATTTTCCGGGTTTTCAGGCGGCTATGGATTGTGCTGATCATGCTGGTGGTGATCGGTGCTGGAGGATTGGCTGTGTCGCGGCTGCACGGGATTTTCGGATCTGAGAAGCGCCCCTCGTACGCGGACACCAAAATCAACGACGCCAAGCCTTTCGACCCCAAGCAGCTGACTTACGAGGTCTTCGGACCCCCGGGCACCGTGGCGCAGATCAGTTACTTCGACGCCGATGGCGACCCACAGCTCATCAAAGGAGCAAGCCTGCCGTGGTCTTTGAACTTTCCGATCACCCAGGCGGCGGTCGCGGGGAGTCTCGTCGCACAGGGTGATAGCGACAGCATCGGCTGTCGCATCGTGGTGGACGGCGAAGTGAAAGCCGAACGCGTATCGAACGAAGTGAACGCCTTCACCTTCTGTCAGCTGAAAGCCGCATGACCGACCAACGCATCGGCGACGAACAGACCAGGCCACCGTTTGTGGCGCGGGTGATCCATCGATTGTCGGTGCCGATCATCTTGATGTGGTTAGCGATCACCGTCATGGTGGCTATCGGCGTTCCCCCACTGGCGCAGGTCGTTAAAGAGCATTCGGTGTCACTGAGTCCTGTTGATGCGCCGTCATTCAAGGCGATGACGCGCATGGGTAGGGATTTCGGGGAATCGAATTCCGACAGCGTTGCGATGATCGTCCTGGAGGGTCAGCAACCCCTCGGCGATGATGCTCACCGTTACTACGATCGTCTGATTCGTCAGTTGGCCGACGATCACAAGCACGTCCAGCACATCCAAAATTTCTGGGGGGATCCACTCACGGCGGCCGCTGCCCAAAGCGCCGATGGTAAGGCCGCATATGTTCAGATGAGCCTCGCCGGTAATTTGGGCCAGGACTTGGAGAACGAATCCGAGCAGGCCGTCCGAGACATTGTGAACCGGACGCCGGCCCCGCCCGGAGTGAAAACTTACGTCACCGGCCCGGCGGCGTTCGCTTCCGATATGGTCAACAGCGGAAACAAGACGCTCGCCAGAGTCACGGCGATAAGCATGGCGGTAATCTTCATCACGTTGTTCTTCGTCTTCCGTTCGGTAGTCACCGTAATCCTTCTGTTACTGACGGTCGTAATAGAGTTGCAGGTAGCTCAAGGAATAGTCGCGTTCCTCGGCTATCACCAGATAGTTGGTCTTACCACCTACGCCGTCAATCTGTTGTCGTCCATCGGCCTGGCTGCCGGCACAGACTACGGGATATTCTTTTTCGGACGGTATCAAGAGGCGCGTCAGGCCGGCGAGGATCGGGAAACGGCTTATTTCACCACATACCGCGGGGTCGCTAAGGTTGTCTTGGCTTCCGGTTTGACTATTGCTGGAGCGGTTTTCTGCCTGAGCTTTACCCGACTGCCTTATTTCCAACCCTTGGGCATCCCTTGCGCGATAGGAATATTAGTCGCAGTGGCGGTCGCGCTCACCCTGGTTCCGGCGGTCCTTGCTGTCGGAAGCCGCTTCCGTCTTTTTGAACCCAAGCGGATGATCAGGGCCCGCGCATGGCGGCGGGTCGGCACCGCGATCGTTCGGTGGCCCGCACCTATCTTCGCTGCCACGTGCGCGATCGCGCTGATCGGCCTCCTGACACTGCCGGGATACAAACCCAGCTACAACGACCAGAAGTACATCCCGAAAGACATACCCGCCAATCTCGGATATACGGCCGCACAGCGACATTTTCCTCAGTCGCGAATGATGATGCCCGACATCCTGTTGCTAGAGGCCGATCACGATATGCGTAATCCAACGGATTTTTTGGTGTTGAACAAGCTGGCCAAGGGTATCTTCGCCGTTCCGGGGATTTCGATGGTGCAGGCCATAACTCGGCCTGAAGGAACTCCGATCGAGCACACGTCGATACCGTTTATGCTCAGCATGTCACAAGCCGGCCAGCTGCAGAACTTGCAGTTCATGAAGGACCGCATGAACGACTTGGTCACGCAGGCCGACGAAATGACGAAAACGATCAACCTCATGCAGCGGATGTATGGGCTCATGCAACAACTCGCCGGGACTACTCATCGCATGGTCGGCCAAACGCACGAAATGGAGGCAATCACAGAAGAACTGAGAGACCACGTCGCCGATTTCGAAGATTTTTGGCGTCCTATCCGCAGCTACTTTTACTGGGAGAAGCACTGCTACGACATTCCGATCTGCTGGTCGCTGCGATCCGTGTGGGACGCAGCCGACGGTGTCGACGAGGTCAGCGACAAATTGCATGATCTCGTCAAGGACCTGGACAGCTTGGACGTGCTCATGCCGCAGCTGATAGTCCAGTTTCCGCCCATGATCGAGACGATGAAAAGCATGCAGACCATGATGCTGACCATGCATACCACCATGTCCGGAATGTTCGACCAGATGCAAGACTCAAGCGCTAACGCGACAACCATGGGGAAGGCTTTCGACAACGCCAAGAACGACGATTCTTTCTATCTGCCGCCCGAAGTGTTCAAGAACAAAGACTTCCAGCGGGTCATGAATGTGTTCTTTTCGTCGGACGGGAAAGCAGTCCGTATGCTCATTTCGCAACGTGGCGATCCCGCGACGTCGGAGGGCATTTCACGGGTTGAAGCCATCAAAATCGCTACTGAGGAGTCGCTCAAGGGGACTCCGCTAGAAGACGCCAAGACCTACCTCGCCGGCGCAGCAGCGACGGTTAAAGACCTGGTGGACGGCTCCAAGTACGATCTTCTCATCGCGGCAATTGCTGCGCTCTGCCTTATTTTCCTCATTATGCTGATGATGACGCGAAGTTTTGTGGCCGCGCTGGTTATCGTGGGTACGGTAGCGCTTTCGCTGGGCGCGTCCTACGGGCTTTCGGTGCTCGTCTGGCAGTATATCTTGGGCATACAAATGAACTTTGTGGTGCTTGCGATGTCTGTCATCATTCTTCTGGCGGTCGGGTCCGACTACAATTTGCTGCTTGTCTCACGGATGAAAGAAGAAATAGGTGCCGGAATTAACACCGGCATCATCCGCGCAATGGGCGGTACCGGCAGAGTCGTGACGTCTGCAGGCCTGGTGTTCGCGTTCACCATGATGTCGATGCTGGTCAGCGCGCTGGTTGTCATCGGTCAGGTAGGAACCACCATCGGTCTTGGTCTGCTGTTCGACACACTGGTCGTGCGCGCCTTCATGACGCCTTCCATCGCTGCGCTGCTCGGGCGCTGGTTCTGGTGGCCGCAGCGAGTGCGCCCGCGCCCTGCCAGCGCCCTACTCCGGCCGTTGGCGCCCCGTCCCGTGGCTCGTTCGTTACTGCTGAGACAACGCACGTGAACGCGTTTCCACCCTGCGTTTTGAAGACCGCATGAGCTCCGGCCCGCCGTTCATAGCACGGACCATCCGCAAGTTCTCGCTGCTCATCATTTTGGCGTGGGTGGCGCTGGTGCTGCTGGTGACTCTGACAATTCCATCGCTGGAACGGGTCGGGCAAGAGCACTCGGTACCGATGAGTGCCCAAGATGCGCCGTCGGTGCAGGCCATGAGGCGCATGGGAAAGGACTTCAAAGAATCCGATTCGGACAGTTTCGCGATGATTGTGCTGGAGGGGCAGCAACCGCTCTCAGAAGATGCTCACGCCTACTATGCCGAATTGGTTCGTGGCCTCAGAGACGATCCGAAGCACGTCGAACATGTGCAGGATCTTTGGGGCGATCGGCTCACGGCGGCGGGCGCGCAAAGCCCTGATGGCAAAGCCGCCTATGTCCAACTGAACCTCGCCGGCAACCAAGGCACCACCTTGGGCGAAGATTCCGTGGCCGCGGTCCGGGAAATCGTGAAGCGGACGCCGCCGCCTCCCGGAGTCAAGGTCTATGTCACCGGCCCGGCACCGCTGGTTGCCGATATGCAGCACAGTGGTAATAAATCAATTTTGAAGATCACCGTAGTAACTGTCGCGATGATCTTTACAATGCTGCTCGTTGTCTACCGTTCGGTCATCACCGTAATTTTGCTGTTGCTCATGGTTGGGGTGGAATTGGCGGCAGCCCGGGGAACCGTCGCATTCCTCGGCCATCACGATTTTCTCGTACTCTCGACATTCGCCACCAATCTATTGACATCCCTCGCAATCGCGGCCGGAACCGATTACGGCATATTCTTCTTCGGGCGGTACCAAGAGGCGCGCCAGTCCGGTCAGGCTCGCGACACCGCCTACTACACCACCTATCGTGGGGTCGCTCCGGTTGTGTTGGCTTCCGGTCTGACGATCGCCGGGGCGGTCTTCTGCCTGAGCTTCACCCGGATGTCCATGTTCCAGACCCTGGGCATCCCGTGCGCAGTCGGCATGTTCGTCGCCGTCGCGGTCGCGCTGACGCTGATCCCGGCGGTGCTCGCCATCGGAAGCCGTTTCGGGTTGTTCGACCCCAAGCGCAGGATCGGGGTTCGCGGATGGCGCCGCGTCGGCACGGCGATAGTCCGCTGGCCGGTGCCCATACTCGCAGCCACTTGTGCGATCGCGCTGATCGGTCTACTGACGCTGCCGGGCTACCAGACGAGCTACAACGACCGGCTCTATATACCCGGTTATATCCCGGCCAATCTGGGGTATGCGGCCGCTGATCGTCATTTCTCCCAGGCCCGAATGATGCCAGAGATCCTCTTGATCGAGTCGGACCATGATATGCGCGATCCGGCCGATTTCCTGGTGTTGAATAAATTGGCCAAAGCTGTTTTTCGGGTCCGGGGAATTTCTCGTGTGCAGGGCATCACCCGGCCCGAAGGAAACCCCATCGAACACACGTCGATACCTTTTCTGCTCAGCATGCAGAACGCCGGCCAGCTACAGACCATGAGGTTTCAGAAAGACCGCATGAACGACATGCTCAAGCAGGCCGACGAGATGGCAAAAACGGTCAACATCATGCAGCGGATGTACGGCGTGATGCAACAGCTCAGCGACACGACTCACCGCATTCTCGGGCAAACGCATGACATGGTGGCGATCACGGAAGAATTGCGAGACCATATCGCCGACTTCGAGGATGTCTTTCGACCCATCCGCAGCTACTTCTACTGGGAAAAGCACTGCTACGACATTCCCATCTGCTGGTCGCTGAGATCTGTATTCGATGCACTCGACGGTGTTGACGGTATCAGCGACAAGCTGCACGATCTGGTCGAAGACTTCGGTCAACTGGATGCGCTCATGCCGCAGATGCTCCAGTCTTTCCCGCCGCTGATCGCGACACTCCAGCAGATCCGGACCATGATGCTCACCATGCACAGCACCATGTCCGGGATCTTCTCCGAGATGGACGAGGTGGGCGATACCGCCACCGCGATGGGGAAGGCGTTCGACGCCTCGAGGAACGACGACTCCTTCTATCTGCCTCCGGAAGTGTTCGAGAACAAGGATTTCCGACGTGCGATGAATTCCTTCATTTCCTCGGACGGGAAAGCGGCCCGATTCATCATCTCGCACCGGGGTGACCCGGCGACGTCCGAGGGCATAACGCGTATCGACCAAATAAAAGGTGCGGCCGAGGAGGCGCTCAAAGCAACACCTCTGGCGAACGCCGAGATATATCTGGCCGGGACCGCGTCGACCTATAAGGACTGGCGAGACGGCTCCAAATACGATCTCTTGATCGCTGGAATTGCCGCTCTATGCCTCACGTTCATGATCATGCTCATCATCACGCGAAGTTTCGTTGCCGCATTGGTGATCGTGGGCACGGTGGCTCTTTCATTGGGCGCATCGTTTGGGCTGTCGGTACTGGTCTGGCAGTATGTTGTGGGCATCAAATTGCACTGGATGGTGCTGGCGATGTCGGTGATCATCCTTTTGGCGGTGGGGTCTGACTACAACCTTTTGTTGGTATCTCGATTCAGAGAGGAAGTAGCCGCCGGCATAAAGACTGGCATCATCCGCGCAATGGGCAGTACCGGTAAGGTCGTCACTTCGGCAGGGCTGGTGTTCGCTTTCACAATGGCTTCGATGGTGGTCAGTGATTTGCGGATCATCGGTCAGGTCGGTACCACCATCGGTCTGGGTCTGCTGTTCGACACCTTGGTAGTACGTGCGTTCATGACGCCGTCGATAGCGGCGCTGCTGGGTCGTTGGTTCTGGTGGCCGCAGGTAGTTCGTCCGCGCCCGGCCAGTCAACTGCTCGAGCCGTATGGATCGCGTCCGCTGGTGCGGTCCTTACTGCTGAGGCCGAACGCGGCGACGACCCGGTCCTGACCGAGCAGGCGGGGTCGCCAAGTCAGGTCGGCCCTATTAATCAGGTCGATTCTGTTGGCTGTCCCGCCCTGCAGAAGATCGACTACAACCGCCAGATTCTGGCCGAAGGCCTGGCCAATCTCACCGGCGGCTTCTTTCAGAGTCTGCCGGGCTCGGGTCCGCCATCCCGACGCGGTGTCCATCGAACGGCTCGAGCATTTCCTGCGTGAGCACAACGGTAACGGCGTGACGATCCTGCTGGCAGGCGTGCGACCCGACACCTTGGCCGTCCTGAAGAACGTCGGCATAGACAGCTGGTTTCCGGCCCAGCAAATCTTCCCCGAGGGGGAGCAGGAGTATTCGGCGACGGTCAGTGCAGTGCGCTACGCCCGCGCCGAACTGGAGCCGGCGCAATCCGACGCGGTAGTCGTCGGGGCAAACACCGTCCACAGCGAAGATCCGGACCTGTACTACCTGGTGTGAGCCACGGCTAGGTGGGGTTCGCGCGCAGATAGCCATAGATACCGGCGAAGCCGGCGTTGACCTCCTCGGGAATAGGCACCGGACCGCCCAACGCCTTGGCGCCCCAGACGATTTGTGCAGACCGCTCGACCAGCGCGGTGACGTGGAGCACGCGGTCGGGCCGCGGGCCGACCGCGACGAGGCCGTGGTTGGCGATCAGCGCGGCGGCCCGGCCTTCAAGTGCCTTGACCGCGTTGTGGCCGACATCGGGCGTGCCGGACGCGGCGTAGTCCGAGCAGCGGATGTCCCCGCCGCAGTAGATGGCGAACTCGTCGATGCACGCCGGAATCGGCTGTCGCGCAACGGCGAACATGGTTGCCCACACCGGATGGCTGTGGATGACGCTGCCGATGTCGTCGAACGCCTTGAAGCAGGCCAGATGCAACTTCAGCTCCGTCGACGGAAACCGGCCGTTGCGGGCCGCCAACACCTCGCCCTCGGGGTCGACGACCACCAGGTCGTCGAGCGTCATGTCGGCGTAATCCACCGACGACGGGGTGATGACGAGGTTGCCGTCCTCGCGACGAGCGGAGATGTTGCCGGCGGTGCCCTCGACCAGGCCGCGGCGCAGCATGTCCTTGGCGGCCGCCAGCACCGCGGCCTGCGCGTGCTCGACGAATCTCATGGGGTCAACACCTCCGGGTTGACGAGGTGGGCTGGTGTCCGGCCGCACAGCAGCGCTTCCAGGTCGTCGGCCACCATTTGCGCCTGCCGCGCTTCAGTGTTCCACGTCGCCCCACCGATGTGCGGGGTGAGCACCACATTGGGCATGGCGGTCAGGGGGTGGTCGGGGGGCAGCCATTCACCGGCGAAGTGGTCGATCCCGGCTGCGGATACCTTCCCGCTCTGCAACGCCGCCACCAGCGCGTCGGTGTCGTGCAATTGAGCGCGCGCGGTGTTGAGGAAGACGACGCCGTCGCGCATGGCCGCGAACTGCCGAGCACCGATCAGCCCGGCGGTGTCGCTGGTGACGGGGGAGTGCAGCGAGACGATGTCGGCTTGCGTCAGCAGGTCCTCCAGGCTGTGGCGGGCCTCTTCGCGGTACGGGTCGCAGGCGATGACGTGCACGCCCAGCCCGGCCAGCCGCCATTTGACCGCCCGACCGACTGCTCCCAGACCGATCAGTCCGGCGGTCTGCCCGGCGATCTCCCAGGCCCGGAAGCGCTGGTAGGGGATAGTGCCGTCACGAAAAGCATTGCCGGCGCGCACATCTGCGTCGGCGGTCAACAGCCGGCGGGTCGCGGCGAGCAGCAGCGCTACCGTCATCTCGGCGACCGCGTCAGCGTTGCGGGCCGGGGTGTGCAGCACCGGAATGCCGGCGGCGGTGGCGCCGGCCACGTCGACGTTGTTGGGGTCTCCCCGCGTCGAGGCCACCGCCCGCAACCCCAGCTCGAACACCGGACCCGCAACCGAATCACTTTCCACCACAACCACATCGGCACCCTCGGCAATAATCCGGTCGGCGAGTTGCGCGGCGGTGTAGATCCGCAGCGGCGTTTGCTCGATCCAGGGGTCGTAGATCACGTCAGCGAGTCGGCGCAGCTTATCGAGCCCCTCGCCGCGCAGTGGGGCCGTCACCAAAGCGCGCGTCACAGTTGCCAATGCTGGCGTACGGTGACGCCCGTGTCACGCGCAGACGTCACAATCGGCATCGACATCGGCAGCACCGCCGTCAAAGCGGTGGCCGCCGATGAGCAAGGCCGGGTGATGGCGCGCGCCCGCATTCCACACCAGCTGAAGGTGCCGGCGCCCGACCGGTTCGAACACGACGCCGATGAAGCGTGGCGGCAAGGGCCGCTGACAGCGCTGAACCGGCTGGCCCAGCCCGATGCCGCGGCGGTCGCGGTCTCGGCGATGGTGCCCTCATTGACCGCCGTCGACGGCGAAGGCCGACCGATCACCGCGGGGCTGTTGTACGGGGACAGCCGGGGCCGGGTGCCGGCAGTGAGCGAGTCCGTGCTGCCCCCGGTGGGGGAGACGGCAGCGTTTCTGCGCTGGGCGGTGGCGCAGGCACCCGGCGCTGCCGGGTACTGGCCGGCCGCGGCGGTGGCCACCCACGCGTTGGCCGGAGCACCGGTCATCGATTACGGCACCGCCTTCACGGCCGCCCCGCTGTTCGATGGCACCGGGTGGAGCGCGGCTGCGTGCGCGGACCATGGGACCACCGTCGACCGGATGCCGCCGGTGGCCGCGGCCGGCACCATCGCCGGGCAGCTGCGGGCGCGCAATACCGTCTTGGCGGTGGGTGCGATCGACGCGGTGTGCGAGCAGCTGGTGGCCGGCGCCGGTGAAGACGGGGATGTGCTTGTGCTGTGCGGTACGACGCTGATCGTGTGGGTGACGATCCCGGAATTCCGTCAGGTGCGCGGGCTGTGGACGATTCCGCACCTGGTCGCCGGCAAGTGCCAGATCGGCGGTGCGAGCAACGCCGGCGGGCTGTTCCTCGGCTGGGTGGACCGCCTGCTGGGGCCGGGGGAGGTGGCGGGCGTAGACCCACGACGGGTGCCGGTGTGGTCGCCCTACCTTCGCGGTGAGCGCACCCCGTTGCACGATCCCGAGCGGCGCGCAGTGCTCGACGGGTTGGACCTCACCCACGACGCGGCGGCGGTGCGGCGAGCCGCCTATGAGGCCTCCGGGTTTGTGGTGCGCCGGCTGATCGAGTTGAGCGGCGCTCCGGTGTCGCGTGTGGTGGCGTCCGGCGGCGGCACCCGGGTGCCGGCGTGGATGCAGGCCGTCGCCGACGCGACCGGCCTGCCGGTGCAGTTGTCGAAGGTGGCCGACGGGGCTGCGCTGGGCGCGGCGTTTCTCGGCCGGCTCGCCACCGGCGCGGAGTCGTCGATCACCGACGCGGCGCGATGGGCCGCCGTCGACCGCGTCGTCGAGCCTGATCCGCGGTGGACGGGCGCTGTCGAGGACCGCTACCGCAGATTCTTGGCACTTTCCTGACGGGCTCCCGCGCGGGTCAGCGCAACTCTGCCGACACGTATCGGACGTCTCCGAACGCGACGGCCGTTGAGCCCTCCGGAAAGGTGAATCCGTTGCGGGCGTACAACTCCGGGGTGGTGTGCACCGTGGCCTGCCAGGTTGCGCCCACGCTGGACGCCAGATCCCAGCTGTCGCCGTCCGATCGGGTTGCCTGTGTGTCCGCCATGCCAGAACCTCCCGTTGAAAGCGTGACTAGACGCGCGTTGCGACCACCGAGACGATGTTGCGCAGCGCACCCAGCCCGTCGTCTTCAGGAAACAACAGACCGTAGTCGGTGAACAGTTCGCGCCGCGGCCGGGTGGTCACCCGCCAGCCGTGACCGCTGAGGTAGTCCACGACGTTGCTGCGCTCACCGTCGTAGAACAATCCGGACAGGTCGATGTCGCAGCCCAGACTGGCCCAGCGATCGTTGAACTGCTGCGCGCGTTCGGTCATGGTCGGGCCGTCTTCGGGGTGGAACTCGGTGGCCAGCCGGCTGCCTGGGACGCTGAGCGCGGTGATGTTGTCGAAAAGCCGGTCCTGGGCTTCCGGTGGCAGATACATCAGCAGACCCTCGGCGCTCCACGCGGTGGGCCGGTCGAGGTCGAAGCCGCCGGCACGCAGCGCGGCGGGCCAATCGTCGCGCAGGTCGACGCTGATGGTGCGTCGTTCAGCTGTCGGCGTGGCGCCCAGCCCCGCCATGGTGGCGGTCTTGAAGTCGATGACCTGAGGCTGGTCGACCTCGTAGACGACGCTGCCGGCCGGCCACGGCAGCCGGTACGACCGAGCGTCCAAGCCGGCGGCCAGGATCACGGTTTGACTGGCCCCGTGCGCGGCCGCGTCGATGAAAAACTCGTCGAAGAACCGGGTGCGCACCGCCAGGGAGTCGGTCTCGTGCTGCAGTTCCGGTTGAATGCCCTTACCAGCTTCATCTGAGCCGACCTCTCCGTCGACCACGCGGGTGAAGAAGTCGATGCCGACCGCACGGACCAGCGGCGCGGCGAACGGATCGTCGATGATCGCGTCGGATTGCAGACTGGCCCGCGCCCGGGCCGCGGCGACCATCGTCGCCGTCGCGCCCACGCTGGTGGACAGATCCCACGTGTCACTGTCGCTGCGCGTCATGTCCCTCCTCATTCAATTGCGCACTGAGATAGTCGATGGCGCCGAACGGAGCGTCGTCGGCGTCGGCGACGGGGAGCCCGTGCCGGGCAAGCAGTTCTTCGGCGCTCACGACGTCGGTCTGCCAGCCTCGACCGGACAGAAAGGTCGCCACATCGGTCCGGTCGTCGAAGTACACCAGGCCGGCCATGTCGAAATCAAAGCCCTGGGCGCGCCAGCGCTCGGACTGGCGCTGCATGCGTCGCCGCAATTCGGTTTCGTTGACGTCGTTGACGTCGAGCAGACCCTCGGTGGCCAGTCGGCTGCCGGGCGCACTGAGCGCGGTGATCTGGTCGAGCAGCCGGTCCTGCGCTGCACCGGGCAGGTAGCCCAGCAGTCCTTCGGCGATCCATGCGCTGGGCCGGCCCGGATCGAAACCGGCCGCCCGCAGCGCTGAGGGCCAGTCGTCGCGTAAGTCGATCGCCACGGTGCGCCGATCTCCGGTCGGCTCTGCGCCCAAGCCGGCCAGCGTCGCGGTCTTGAACCCGATCACCTGCGGCTGATCGACCTCATACACCGTGGTACCCGCCGGCCAGGGCAACCGGTAGGAACGCGAGTCCAGGCCGGACGCCAGGATGACGGCCTGCCGTAGGCCCGCCGCCGTAGCGGTCAGAAAGAACTCGTCGAAGAAGCGAGTCCGGGCGGCCATCGCATCGGCGAAGCGTTGCAGGCCCCGGGCCGCCTCGTCGTCGAGGTCGCGCGACTCCAGCTCGCCGGCAGCCATTCTGCTGAAAAAGTCGATGCCCACGGCGCGCACCAGCGGTTCGGCGAAGGTGTCGCTGATCAAGGGGTTAGGGGCGCGGGTGGCCACCGCCCTGGCGGCGGCGACCATTGTCGCCGTCGCGCCCACACTGGAAGCTAAATCCCAGCTGTCGCCCTCGAACCGGGCGCTGCCCATACGCGTCATCGACGTACCTCTTCGACTATCCGACCGGCGAACGACTGATATTTAGTAAGAGTAACGAGCTAACCAAACTGTACGCCTGTTGCAGGGGACCGCTGCCAGCGCTGTTACTCTCGTTAAACTGTTGGACGCGCTGATCCGCACGTTCTGAGGCAAGTTTCTCAGCACCTCTTGGCGGGCGGGGGTTCGGCGCGTGATGCGAGGATTACCCGACGCTGGCCAGGCCAGCCCCGTTGGCATGCCGCGACCAGAGCCCGGCTGCGCAGGAGGAAGAGTGCTTTCGGCTTTCATCTCATCGCTGCGAACAGTCGACCTGAGACGGAAGATACTGTTCACCCTGGGCATCGTCGTCCTGTACCGGCTGGGCGCGTCGATCCCCTCTCCGGGCGTCGACTACCCGAACGTGCAGAAGTGTATTGCGCAAGTCAACGGCAGCGACGCGGCGCAGATCTACTCGTTGATCAATCTGTTCTCCGGTGGTGCGCTGTTGCAGCTGACGGTGTTCGCGGTCGGTGTCATGCCCTACATCACCGCGAGCATCATCGTGCAGCTGCTCACAGTGGTCATCCCGCGGTTCGAAGAGCTGCGGAAAGAAGGCCAATCCGGCCAGGCGAAGATGACCCAGTACACCCGCTACCTGGCGATCGGGCTGGCCATCCTGCAGGCCACCAGCATCGTGGCGCTGGCGGCCAACGGCGGCCTGCTGCAGGGCTGCAGCCTGGAGATCATTTCCGACCAAAGCATCTTCACCCTGGTGGTCATCGTGCTGGTGATGACGGCCGGCGCCGGGCTGGTGATGTGGATGGGTGAGCTCGTCACCGAACGCGGCGTCGGCAACGGCATGTCGCTGTTGATCTTCGTCGGCATCGCGGCGCGCATCCCCAGCCAGGGCAAATCCATCCTGGACAGCCGGGGCGGGGTTATCTTCGCGGCGGTCTGCGCGGCAGCGCTGATCATCGTCGTCGGCGTGGTGTTCGTCGAGCAGGGTCAGCGCCGCGTCCCGGTGCAGTACGCCAAGCGGATGGTGGGCCGCCGGATGTACGGCGGCACCTCGACGTATTTGCCGCTGAAGGTGAATCAGGCGGGCGTCATCCCGGTCATCTTCGCGTCGTCGCTGATTTACATCCCGCACCTGATCACCCAGCTGGTCCGCAGCGGCAGCGGCGGCACCGGAAACACCTGGTGGGACAAGTTTGTCGGCACGTACCTGTCGGATCCGTCCAACCCGGTGTACATCGGCATCTACTTCGGGCTGATCATCTTCTTCACGTACTTCTACGTCTCGATCACCTTCAATCCCGACGAGCGGGCCGACGAGATGAAGAAGTTCGGCGGCTTCATTCCGGGGATCCGGCCGGGCAAGCCGACCGCGGACTACCTGCGCTTCGTGCTGAGCCGGATCACCTTGCCCGGGTCGATTTATCTGGGCGTGATTGCGGTGCTGCCGAACATGTTCCTGCAGATCGGCAACTCCGGAACGACGCAGAGCCTGCCGTTCGGCGGTACCGCGGTTTTGATCATGATTGGTGTCGGATTGGATACGGTCAAACAGATCGAGAGCCAGCTCATGCAGCGCAACTACGAAGGATTTCTCAAGTGAGAGTTATTTTGCTCGGGCCGCCGGGGGCCGGGAAAGGCACGCAGGCCAAGAAGCTGGCCGAGAAGCTGGCGGTGCCACAGATCTCCACCGGCGACCTGTTCCGGAAAAACATCGACGACGGTACCGACATCGGGATGGAAGCCAAGCGCTACCTCGACGCCGGCGACCTGGTGCCCTCCGAGGTGACCAACAAGCTCGTCGACAGCCGGCTCGACGAGTCCGACGTGGCGGCCGGCTTCATCCTCGATGGATATCCGCGGTCGGTCGAACAGGCCAGGGCGCTGCACGACATGCTGGAACGCCGGGGCACCAAGCTCGATGCGGTACTGGAGTTCCAGGTGTCGGAGAAGGTGCTACTCGAACGCCTCAAGGAGCGCGGCCGCGACGACGACACCGAGGAGGTCATTCGCAAGCGCATGAAGATCTATCACGATCAGACCGACGCGGTGCTCGACTACTACAAAGGGGACAAGTTAACGACGGTCGACGCCGATCGGCTCGTTGGACGAAGTCTTCGCCCGCGCGCTGAAAGCTCTGGGGAAGTAACCATGATCGCTTTGGCAGGACTGCGCAACCGCAAAGTCGTGCCACAGCGCAGCGCCGGCGAACTCGACGCCATGGCCGCCGCCGGGGCCGTGGTGGCCGCAGCGCTGGACGGCCGTGCAGAAAGCCGCGGCACCCGGAGTGTCCACCCGCGACCTCGACAACGTCGCCGAGTCGGTGATCCGGGACGCCGGGGCCACACCGTCGTTCCTGGGCTATCACGGGTATCCGGCGTCGATCTGCTCATCGGTCAACGACCGGGTGGTGCACGGTATCCCTTCGGTGGGCGATGTGCTGCAGCCCGGCGACTTGGTGTCGATAGATTGCGGCGCGATCCTCAACGGCTGGCACGGTGACGCGGCGATTACCTTTGGTGTCGGGTCGCTCATACCGACCGACGACGCCCTGTCGCAGGCAACCCGGGAATCCATGGAAGCCGGTATCGCCGCGATGATCCCCGGCAACCGCCTGACCGACGTGTCCCACGCGATCGAACGGGCAACACACGCCGCTCAGCAGCGCTATGGCCGCACCTTCGGAATCGTCGAAGGCTACGGCGGCCACGGCATCGGCCGGCAGATGCACATGGATCCGTTCTTGCCCAATGAAGGATCCCCGGGACGCGGCCCGTTGCTGGCACCGGGATCGGTGCTGGCGATCGAACCGATGTTGACGCTGGGCAGTACCAAGACCCTGGTTCTCGACGATCGGTGGACGGTCATCACCGTCGACGGCTCGCGCGCGGCACACTGGGAGCACACCGTCGCCGCAACCGAGGACGGGCCCCGGATTCTGACCCTGGGCTAACACCCGGCGGGTGCGTCGGTGATGAACCGAACAGGCGCTTCTTGCGTGTCATCACCGGGAGGTGAGCGAAGTGTCAGCAGTCGTCGGCTCAGCGGCTTCGCCAGAAGCCGCATTGATGAAGGCGCTCTACGACGAGCACGCAGCGGCGTTGTGGCGCTATGCCCTTCGGCTCACCAGCGACCGTAATCGCGCTGAAGACGTGGTGCAGGAGACGCTGCTGCGGGCTTGGCAGCATCCGGAGGTGGTCGGCGACACTGAACGCTCCGCGCGGGCCTGGCTGTTCACCGTCGCGCGCAACCTGATCATCGACGAGAGTCGCACCGCTCGCGCGCGCACCGAAGTCACCTCGCTGGACAAGGCGCCCGAGCCCGCCGGTCCGGATCAGGTGAACGCGGCGCTGGACCGGATGCTGATCGCCGACGCACTCGCGCAGCTGTCAGCCGAGCATCGGGCAGTGATATCCCGCTCCTACTACAAAGGCTGGACGACCGCTCAGATCGCCGCCGACCTCGGCATTGCCGAAGGTACCGTAAAGTCACGAATGCACTACGCGGTGCGAGCCATGCGGCTCACCCTTCAAGAACTGGGCGTTACCCGATGACGACTGCAGGCCATCCGTGCCGCGGTCGGCTCCGAATATCAGGCGCGGTGCATTATGGAATCAGAAGATGAGAGCTTCACGATGAAAACGTTATGGGGCCCCAGCTCACCGGATGGCGGTGACCGGCGCGAGGGACCGTTTGACTCGGAGCACGAGTATGCGATGTGGGACGCCGCCTACGTGCTCGGTTCACTGTCGTCGACCGACCGGCGTGAATTCGAAGCGCACATGGCCGGTTGCCCGTCGTGCCGTAACGCCGTCGCCGAACTGAGCGGCATGCCGGCGTTGTTGTCCAAGCTTGACGGTGACGGCTTGGCCGCGATCGACGAAGCCGACCGCAATGGTGAAGAACCTTCGCTGCCGCCGGAGTTGCTACCGTCTCTGCTGGCCGAAGTGGGCTCGCGGCGCCGCCGGTCCCGCCTGATGACCTGGACAGCCGGGGCGGCCGCAGCCGCGGTTCTGGCGATCGGCGTACTCGTCGGTGTTCACGGGCATTTGTCGACCTCAGCGCCGGTGCCGCCGCAGGCCAGCCTTTCGACGCAGTCGATGGACCAGGTGGGCACCACCGCGCTGGCGTCCACCTTCTCGCTCACCAGCCAGCACTGGGGAACCGCTATTGACATGAAGTGCGTCTGCCTGGCCCCGATCACCGCCCGCCACGACCAGCTTGCGATGGTGGTCCTCGGTCGAGACGGCAGCCGCACTCGATTGGCGACCTGGATGGCTGAGCCCGGCCACACCGCCATGCCGGCCGGCAGCACGTCCATGCCGGTCAGTCAAATCGCCGCGGTACAGGTGGTGCTCGCCGACAACGACAAGGTGTTGCTGCAGCGCTCGCTGTAACCCCTGCCGCCACCGACTGCTGATTCAGCCGGCGACGCCAAATCGTGTAAGCCCGCTGTGAACTTCTCGTCGAAGTTCTGCGTGTTAGCAGTGGGAGGTTTGAGGATGCCAGTACCGAACGCGCCGTCGGCTCGGCCGCTTCGGAATCCTCGTCGGCGCAGGTGTCAGCGGCGGTTCCATTGCTCGGAGATTGTTCGGGCGACCTGACTGCGCCGGTGACTCGGTTTCGGGCACCGACCCTCAACCCTTGCGAACCAACGTCGGCAACCGGAGGTCATCACCATGCGCAACGCCGTGATGTACGAGCGCACGCTCTTCGAGCCGGAGCACGAGCTTTTCCGCGAATCCTATAAGTCGTTCCTGGACCGGCATGTCGCGCCGTACCACAAGCAGTGGGAGAAGGACAAGATCGTCGACCGCGGAGTGTGGCTGGAGGCAGGCAAGCAAGGCTTCCTGGGCACGGCGGTACCGGAGGAGTACGGCGGCGGCGGGAATCCCGACTTCCGCTACAACACGATCGTCACCGAGGAGACCATCGCAGGGTGGTTCAGCGGGATCGGTTTCGCCCTGCACAACGATATCGTCGCGCCGTATCTGCTGCGGTTGACTAACGAGGAGCAGAAGCAACGCTGGCTGGCGAAGTTCTGCACCGGCGAGCTGATCACCGCGATCGCGATGACCGAACCCGGTGCCGGAAGCGACCTGCAGGGCATCAAGACACGGGCTGTCAAGGACGGCGACGACTGGGTGCTCAACGGCGCTAAGACGTTCATTACCAACGGTATCAACGCCGACCTGATTATCGTGCTCGCGCAGACTAATCCCGGCAAGGGCCCGCTGGGATTCTCCTTGCTCGTCGTGGAGCGCGGGATGGCAGGGTTCGAGCGCGGCCGCAAGCTCGACAAGATCGGCCTGGATGCGCAGGACACCGCGGAATTGTCGTTCAACGACGTACGGGTGCCGTCGGCGAACGTGCTCGGCAGAGTAGGAAAGGGCTTTTTCTACCTGATGCAGAACCTGCCGCAGGAGCGGCTCTCGATCGCAATAATGGCGGCGACCGCGATGACGACGGCGTTGGAGTCAACATTGGAATACTCCAAGGAGCGCAAGGCTTTTGGTGAGCCGATCGGCAGCTTCCAGAACAACCGCTTCCTGCTGGCCGAGTTGGCGACGGAGGCCACCGCGGTGCGGGTGATGGTGGACGAGTTCATTCGGCTGCACCTGGAGGACAAGCTGACCGCCGAGCAGGCCGCGATGGCGAAATGGTACGCGACCGAAAAACAGGTGCACCTGATCGACCGGTGCCTGCAGCTGTACGGCGGCTACGGCTACATGCGCGAATACCCCATCGCAAGGGCGTATCTCGACGCGCGAGTGCAGACGATCTACGGCGGCACGACCGAGATCATGAAGGAAATCATCGGCCGTTCCCTGGGCGTTTAGCAGCCGGCCCACCCACAGAGCGTTGACCGCCGTTCAGCGATCCACTAACGGTTGCTGATCAACTTTGTCTCGGTTGCTCAACCGGTCGCGTTTTGCGGTGAGCCGAGAGTACGCGGCGAGCGCATGGGAAAGTTGACCCTTTGCCGCATACAGCATCAGCCGCATCGAGGAGACCTTGGTTGGGGGCATCAGCTTGCCTGCCAGCCACTGTGCGCGCGCCTCACGCCGGCGCAGTTTTCCGCTGGAGGTTCGAGGTAACGTACCCGGTGCCAGCAGCTCCACATGGGCTGCCAGGATGCCGGTGCGTTCCCACACCCGTGACACCACATCACTCCGCAAGCTGGGTGGGGCGTCGGGGGTGGTTTCGACGAGCATCGCCAGCGCCTCCTCATCCGCGCCGACAGGGACGAACCCTACGGCCACCGCGCATCCGGTGCGCACGCCGGGCAGTCCATCCAACGCCGCTTCGAAATCATGGGGCGCGTGGTTGGCGCCTCGGATGATCACGGTGTCTTTGTGCCGGCCGCACACGAAAAGCTCACCGTCGTGGGCGAATCCAAGGTCTCCGGTGTCCAGCCATCCGTGGTTCAGCACCTCGTCCGTCAGGTCGGCACGGCCGAAGTAGCCGGACATCACGCTCGGCCCGCGAACGAATACACGGCCGACGCGACCTGGGGCGACGGCCCGCGAATGGTCGTCGCGAATCTCGACGTCGACCCCTGCCAGCGGACGGCCCACGCTCACCAGCTCTTTGCTGCCCGGCTCGACGATGCCGGCAGAAGCGATCGTATTCGGTTCCACCTCTAGGGTTTTGAACGAGGTGCCGACTGGTTTGAACGTCACGGCTAGCGAGGCCTCGGCCATCCCATAGCACGGCGTGAGCGACGACGCGTCGAAGCCCCAACGCCCGAACCGCTCGCTGAACCTCCGCTGCAGGGGGGCGCTGACCGCCTCCGCGCCATTGAGACACAAGCTCCACGAGGACAGGTCCACGCCATCGAGCTCGTCGTCGCGAATCCGGTTGACACACAGTCCGAACGCGAAGTTGGGCGCCGCGGAATAGGTGCCGCGGTGCCGTGAGATGGCGCGGAGCCATGTCGCCGGCGTCGTGACGAACAGCTCAGGTGGAAGTAGCACCAGCCGGAGCGGAGCATAGAAGGCCGAGAGCAGATTCCCGATCAATCCCATGTCGTGATACAGCGGCAGCCAAGTGACGCCCACCGGATCAGCCGTTCCTTCGTCGGCGAGGTAGCTTGCGATCGCAGCGAGGTTGGACAACAAATTTCTATGCGTCAGCGCCACCGGCTTGGGATCGTGCGTTGTGCCTGAGGAGAATTGGATCAATGCGACGTCGTCGGCAGCCACGTTGGTCTCATAGGCGTCTGCGCCACCCAGGTCGGACGCGGTCACACAGCCCAGCCGAGGGGCTGCCCTCTGCACCGCGACCCCGAGGAAACGGCGGATGCGTTCATTGCTCACCACCATGGTCGCGTCCACCGACTGCAACATCGCCGCCGTCCGCTGGTGATACTCCTCGAACTTTCCGAGCCGCACCGGCGGATACAACGGGACCGGAATAGCGCCCGCGCACAGCACCCCGAAGAAGCACTCCACAAATTCCGCACAGGTCGGCAACACCAGCGCCACGCGATCGCCCTTGCGGACACCGCGCGCCAGCAGATCCGCGGCGATCGATAACGCCTGCGTGCGCACGCGCGCCATCGGGACTTCTTGTTCTTCCTCTTTTCGGTTCACGAAGAACAGACTCAGCTCGGTTTGTGCTGCCGCAGCCAAGGCCGCGTTGAGCGTCTCGTACTTGGGGCAGACCGCGGCGGCGCCTTTCACGGTTGTTCTTCGATACGACGCACCACCAGCCGCGCAAGATCACCGACGGTGCTCAGCTCGTCGCCATCGTCGGCGTCCAGCTCGACGGCGTAGCGCGTCTCGATCCTGAGGACAAGTGACATCACTTTGAGCGAATCCAGTCCACCGTCCTGTAGGGCCGAATTGGCCGTAAGGTTCGCCACTGGCGCTTCTGCCCCGATCATGTCGATGATCTCTTGGGTCACTGCAGCCAACTTCTCGGTCTGCTTCGTTGGGAACGTCATCACACGCCTTTCACTGCGGTCAGGACTGCCCGCGCAGATGCGCGGCAGCCGATGCTTATTCGCACTCGGCGTCGAGCGGGTGCGACCCGGATAGCGGAGTTGAACACGTTGTCTGTCATCGTGGTCGCCCGCCCCACCGGATGGCGGCGGCACCGGCGAAGTCCCCGGCGTTCGCGAACCCCGCCATCATCACCACGTCACCCGCTTTGATTTGGCCGTCATTGATCGCGGCCTCGAAGTTGACGGGTATACCGACGGCGAACAGGTTGCCGCATTGGTGAAAGGTGTCGCGGTGGCGCTCGGGGGGAAGCTCGAGCGCCTCGGCCCAGTTGCGCAGCAGTAGTCGATTGGGCTGATTGGTGACAAGCAGGTCAAGGTCTTTGGGTTTGACGCCGATTCGGTCGCACACCGCGTGCACGACCCCGGGCACCTGCCGGTTGCCACGAGAGAGCACCTTGATGATCTTGGCCTCGTTGAATCCGACGTGGCCTTCACCGGGGCCCGCCTGCCACCACCGACGTGGCGGGTCCGTCTCCAGGGTCATGTCGACGGCGTGTTGGCCGAAGAAGCGGCTTTCGGTGTCGAGTATCGGGGACGTATCCGAGAGCGTGACCAGGCCCACCGCTGCCCCGTCGCCGGGAACCGACGCCTGAGCGAGCTTGCGGACTTGCTCCTGCTCGAACACCTTGCCGGCGGCGTTTGCCGCGGTCGCGATCAGCGCGGTACGGCCGGCGCCAGAGCAGAGCAGCTGGCGGGCCAGGCTGAGCATGTACACGAACGAGGCACAGCCGCTGTTGTGCACGTCGATGATCCACTGAGGGGTCATGCCGAGCCGGTGCGCGACTTCACCGCCCGCACCGATGATCGGCAGGTCGGGCATCTGGGAATGAGTGAGCAACACGTCGACGTCTTCCAGCACCTCAGGCCCGTGGCGCGCAACCAACCCTGCGGTGGCCCGCTCGATCATGTCGACGTTGGATTCGTCGATCGCCGCGTGGTGGCGGTACTCCGGCGGCGCGAACATCGGGCTGTCGCGCATATCGTTCGACTCGGCGAACTGTTCGTAATACGCTGCCGGAACGCGGTTTTCCGGGAGATAAGTTGCGATGTCGATGAGGCTGACCGTTGGTGTCGTGGTGTTCATAGTCAGATGCCGTTCATCTCGTTGCGCGTGAATTCGGTGTCTCGCATCCAGGTTGGGGTGATCGGCAGGCCGTTGTGGTGGCGGTATTCGGCGATGGTTTTGAGGTTGTTCAGTTCTAGGCCGTGACCGGCGCCGAACATGTCCCAGAAGTCGCCGACCCAGCCGGTGCGCTGCGGCGGGGCGGCCTCGGGGTAGGGGTTGTGGTCGTAGAACGGGTGACGGCAATTGGTCCACAGCACCACCGAACCGGGCTTGCCGAGCACCACCTGCGCGTCCAGGACGCGCATCCAGTAGATCATCCACAGGTGCTTGCCCTGGTCCCATGCGCAGTGGTGGTCGACGGTGCGGGCCTCGGCGTTGGCCACCGTGCGGGTGTAGATCTTGGTGTCGGGCAGTAACCGGTCGTAGGCCAGCCACAGCCCGGGTTCATCGGTGGCGGTGAAGTCACGCAGGGTATAGGTCCACTCCTCCAGACTGCGGGTGTCGGCCAGATAACCGAACAGCTCATCAGGTGGGCAGTCGATGTAGTCGTTGACCGTGCAGTACTGGCCGAAGATCTCATCGTGGGGGTAGACCGAGCGCATCTTGGCCAGAAACAACGGGGCGGTCTGCTCCAGTGGCGCGGTCTCGATGCGGACCACTCCATCGATCGGCTCGCTGCTACCGGTGTGGGCGACGATATCGTCAAGCGCTGGCAGAGACATTGGATCGGTTCTCCTTTGTGATCAGGTGCTCGCTGAGCACCGGTGTTTTCGGCGCCGACTTGCCCAAAAACGCGGCGAACGGCGACGAGCGCAACCGCGCCGGTGGTGACAGACCTTCTGCTGTGCCATTGGTGAACAAAAGCGTTATGACTCCCTATCCATGGGTTTCCGCCAGTAACACGGTCTAGGAGCGTCTGCGGTTCAGCCGGTCGCCGCGTCGGCAAAATGCAGCTCGACCGCCAGCTCCGCCTGGCTTAATCCGGCGATGCCACCTTGTTCTGCGCCACGGTGAACCTATCGACGAAGTTCAGCGTGTTAGCAGACGGAGGTCTGAGATGAGTCGGTTTGTGATGATCTACCGTTCAGCGGCCACACCGGTGGCTGGACTTGGTCCGCTGACGTTGCGAGCGGCCCCATGCAGGTGAGGCCGAAGCTGATGCCAATACAGAACGCGCCGTCGACTCGGCCGCTTCGGGTCCTCGTTGTCGGCGCCGGTGTGGGCGGCATTTCCATTGCGCGAGGATTGTTGCGCGACGGACATGACGTCACCGTCTTCGAACGGCGGCCGGATTTGCGGCCAGGTGGTGGCGCCGTGACGATTTGGTCCAATGGCGCGACGGTTTTGGAGCAGCTGGGTGTCAATATGGATCACGCCGGTCAGCTGCTGTCGACCGTGCGGGTTGTGACGTCCAGGGGTCGCCCGGTCGCCACATTGGACCTGACCGCGATCGTTGACCAACTGGGCGCACCCGTTCGGATGGTGCCGCGCCGCGTCCTGCTTGAACGACTGCTGGATGGCTTTCCGGCCGACCGGATCCGATGCAACCGTCGTGCGGTCGAGGTGGTCAGTACACACAACGGAGTGCGGATCGAGTTCGACGACGGTAGCTCAGCTGAAGGAGATCTGTTGATCGGTGCCGACGGTCTGCACTCGATGGTTCGAGATGTTGTCGGCGCACAACCCGCAAAGCCCACCGGCTGGTGTAGCTGGCAGGGACTGGTCACCCTGCCGAACATCGCCGACAAGCACGTCGCACTGATCGTCATCGGCGAGCACGGAAACCTTGGGTTGTGGCCGGCTGGCGGCTCCGATGCGCAGTGGTGGTTCGATTTGCCATGGTCGCCCGACTTCGTCAGACCGGGACGTCCGCTTGAGATGATCCGGTCCCATTTCGCCGGATGGTCCGACTCGGTCGATCGAGTGCTTGCGACTCTGACCGACGACGACCTGGCCCGTTCGCCGTTCCCGCATTTTCGGCATCCGATCCCTCGGTCGGGCCAAGGCGCGGTTACGTTGCTCGGCGATGCCGCACACACGATGCCGCCCACCCTTGCGCAGGGGACCAATCAGGCGCTGCTCGACACGATGGTGTTGTGCAAGGCGCTTTCCGATTTCCGGGAGGGCTGGAAAGGCCTGCACAACAGCAACGGTGATCTCCCGAGCGCGCTGCGCTGGTACGAGAACACCAGGCGACGCAAAGTCAAGGCCGTGTCCTGGGTGGCGTCGCTGCAGGTGTCGCACAGTGAGGTCGCACTGAGACCGGCGGCGGTGATTCCGGAACGGCTGCACACCTGGGCACTGACGATGTTTCTGCGTTCGATAAGTCACCGGCGGATGTCCGCGGAGATCGGCCGAGAGCTCGCCGGCCGTGATGACCGTCCCGTCCTGCCCATCTTTTCGAAGGCGACGAACAAATGACGACCGCTAAGGTGCCACCTGCCACACTGGCCCGCGTTGTCGAGTGGATTCGCCACTACCTGTATCGGCTCCATCAACGGCTGGTACCCGCGCCGGCAGCGATGATGGAGATGATCATTGCCACCTGGACGTCGCAGGCGATCACTGTGGCGGCCCAACTCGGTGTCGCCGATGCCCTCGCCAACGGCCCGCTGCCGATCGACGAGTTGGCGGCCCGGGTGGGCGCGGACGCGGACGCGCTGGGTCGGCTGCTGCGGGCGTTGATCAGCCGGGGCATCTTCCGTCATCGCCGCGATGGCCGCTATGAGCTGAATTCCCTTGCTGGCACTTTGCTTTCGAACGCGCCGGCATCGCTGGCTTGCGCGGCGCGCTTCTACGGCTCGGCCGAGCAGCGCGAACGCTGGACCCTATTCGTAGATGCGGTCCGGACCGGGAACGCGGTCGTCCCGGCATTGCACGGCAAGGAGAGCTTCGACTACTTCGCCGAGCAGCCCGAGCATGCCGAACTCTTCAACCAGACCATGACGAGTATTTCGCAGTTGACGATGGCGACCGTGGTCGCCGGCTACGACTTCAGCGCCTACCCCACGATCGTCGACGTCGGCGGCGGGCACGGCACACTGCTGGCCGCTATCCTGGCGGCGGCGCCGGCTTCGCGCGGTGTGCTCTACGACCTGCCGCGGGTCGTTGCGAGCGCCCCGAGGCTGTTGCGTGAGCACGATGTCGCCGACCGGGTGCGCATCGCAGAGGGATCATTTTTCGACAGCGTTCCCGGCGGTGGTGACGCCTATGTCCTCAAGAACATCATTCACGACTGGCCCGATGAGAAGGCCGTGCAGATTCTGCGCAATGTTCGCGCGGCGGCCGGCCCCCGAGCCGTGGTGTTGCTGATCGAAATGGTCATCCCCGACCACGACCGTGACTTCGCCGGTAAATGGGTGGATCTGGAGATGCTGCTGAATCTGGCAGCCCGCGAACGCACTGCGGTGGAATACGGCGAGCTGCTCAGCAAGGCCGGCTTCCAGATGACGCGGGTGGTGCAGACCGCTTCACCCCTCAGCGTGGTAGAGGCCAGAGCCGCGTAGTGCCCGACGGTGCACGACTGCACCGCTGAGGCGGGCTCGGTATTGGCTGCCCGCAGCCGATTTGGGCGAAATTTCCGAATGCCATGAACTCAAGTCGCTCGCGAATCGTGTACCTGACATCGCTACAAGTTAGGTGAGCAGATGCGCAGGGAGCACCGGGTGGTCGACCACATCGTCGGGCACCTCGCGGCAGCCGGAGTCGATTACATCTTCGGTGTCGACGGCGCTAACATCGAAGACCTTTACGACGCCGCATATTTGCGGTCGGACATCACCGCGGTGTTAGCCAAGCACGAGTTTTCGGCCGCGACGATGGCCGACGGGTACAGCCGCAGCGGGCACGGCTTGGGTGTGGTGGCGGCGACGTCGGGCGGGGGCGCCTTAAATCTTGTTCCGGGGTTGGGGGAGTCGTTGGCCAGCCGGGTTCCGGTGTTGGCGTTGGTGGGCCAGCCCTCGAAAGCCATGGACGGTTTGGGCAGCTTTCAGGACACCAGCGGCCGCAACGGTTCGCTGAATGCCGAGGCGTTGTTTTCCACCGTGTCGGTGTTCTGTCGGCGGGTCCTGAACCCTGCGGACATCATCGGGGCATTGCCGGCAGCCATTGCGGCGGCACGAACAGGCGGCCCTGCTGTGCTGTTGCTGCCCAAGGACATTCAACAATCCACGGTGCATGTCAACGGCTACGGTGGTGATGACAGCCACGGTGTTTTGCGGCCGCGAGCTATAGGTGATCCGCACCCCATCCTGCGCGCGCTGCGCCAGGTGACCGGACCGGTCACCATCATTGCCGGCGAGCAGGTGGCTCGCGACGATGCGCGACCCGAGCTGGCGTCACTGCGTGCGGTACTGCGTGCCCGGGTGGCCTGTGTGCCCGATGCCAAGGATGTCGCCGGTGCGCCGGGTTTCGGGTCATCGTCGGCGTTGGGGGTGACCGGCGTCATGGGCCACCCCGGGGTGGCCGAGGCGCTGGCGGACAGCGCGTTGTGCTTGGTGGTCGGCACCCGGTTGTCGGTGACAGCGCGCACCGGGCTCCAGGATGCACTTGCGGCGGTCCGGACGGTTTCGATCGGGTCGGCCCCGCCCTACCTGCCGTGCACCCACGTGCACACCGACGATTTGCGGGCATCGCTGCGAAACCTGACGAGCGCACTGACCGGCCCCGGGCGGACTACTGGGATTCGGGTTCCTGATGTGGTGCCGCACACCGAGTTGGCTCCGCCGGCGTTCGACGGTCCCGGCGTGCGCTACCGCGAGGCGATGATCGCGCTTGACCGTGTGTTGCCCGACGGGGTCGACATCGTCGTCGACGCCGGCAACACCGGCGCCGCTGCGATCCACTACCTGCCGGTGCGTCGTGGCGGCCGGTTTGTGGTCGCACTTGGCATGGGAGGCATGGGCTACAGCTTCGGTGCCGGCATCGGGATGGCGTTCGGGCGCGCGATGACCGCTCGCGCAGAAAGCAATGGGTTTAACCGCCGTACGGTGGTGATCGCCGGCGATGGTGCATTCTTCATGCACGGCATGGAGATTCACACCGCGGTCCAGTACCGGCTGCCGGTGACGTTCGTGTTGTTCAACAACAACGCCCACGCCATGTGCGTGACCCGCGAGCAGCTGTTCTACGACGACCTCTACAGCTATAACCGGTTCGGTCCCAGCGATCTGGGCGCCGGTTTGGGGGCCATGTTCCCCGGACTGTCCACGGTCGGCGTGGCCGACATCGACGCGCTGCCCGCCGCACTGCAAGCGGCACTGGATGTCGACGGCCCGTCGGTGGTCAGCGTGGAGTGTTCTGCCGACGAAATACCGCCGTTCGCCGCGTTTTTGGGCAAGTCGGCGCCGATAACACCGGTGCTCAACGAGCACCTGATCACAAAGGAGAACCGATCCAATGTCCCTGCCAGCGCTTGACGATATCGTCGCCCACACCGGTAGCAGCGAGCCGATCGATGGAGTGGTCCGCATCGAGACCGCGCCACTGGAGCAGACCGCCCCGTTGTTTCTGGCCAAGATGCGGTCGGTTTACCCCCACGATGAGATCTTCGGCCAGTACTGCACGGTCAACGACTACATCGACTGCCCACCTGACGAGCTGTTCGGTTATCTGGCCGACACCCGCAGCCTGGAGGAGTGGACCTATACCCTGCGTGACTTCACCGCCACCGATGAACCCGGGCTGTGGCTGGCCTACGACCGGTTACTGCCGGACACCAAGATCTACACCCGCACGGTGGCCAACGCCGAGGCCCGCACCGTCGACCACCACTGCGCATGGGACCAGGGCAAGCACCTGTGGATGATCTACTGGATGCGCGTGCTGGACGCGCAGGTGGTGCTCGACAAGCCCGGTTCGGTTGTGCTGTGGACCAATTGCCGTCACCCGTTCTACGACCACAATCCCTACCCCGAGGCCGCCCCACCGCAGCGCACCGGTTGGGTCGGCGACTTCTGGGACATGTTCGGTGCCGGTCACGGGCTAGAACTGAACAACCTCAAAACCATCGCCGAATACCGCCACCACAACGGCCTGCCGATCACCCCAACCTGGATGAGTTGATCTCATGTTCCGCGCGACCAAATTCCGCGATCAGGTTGTGCTGATGGCTGCGATCGCATACGCCGGCGACTTCGCCGGCGTAGCCGTGATGCGCTGGGGCGGTCGAGGCTGATGACCATGATGATCAGCCCGGCTACGGCCGGCGCCGAGTTGCCCAGTGCCGTTGACCCATTGGCATTGTCGCTGAACGAAAACCCGTTCCCGCCGCTACCGGCGGTGCGGTCGGCGCTGATCCGCTCGATCGACGCGGCCAACCGCTACCCAGAGTTCCTGCCCGAGCGGCTACGCCGCTTAATCGCAGACCACATCGGCATCGACGGCGAGCAGGTGGCCCTGGGCGCCGGTGCGACCGGAGTGGTGATGCAAGTGCTGCAAGCGCTGACCTTTCCCGGTGACACGATCGTCATGACGACGCCGACCTTCGACGGCTATCCAATCTTCGCCCAGATCGCCCGGCTGTTACCGGTGACTGTTGACCTCGACAGGCACGGCCACCACAACCTTGCCGCGATGGCCGAGGCGGCGGCGCACGCCAAAGTGGTGGTGCTGTGCCGGCCACACAACCCGACGGGCACCCTGGAATCCGTTACCGAGGTCATCCGATTTTTGCAGCGGGTGCCGTCCGACACGATCGTGGTGCTCGATGAGGCTTACATCGAATTCGTCGCCCCCGAACACCGGCTCGACGTTGCGGCGTTGACCGCCCGCTTCCCCAACGTGATGGTGGTGCGGACCTTCTCCAAGGCGTACGGGCTGGCGGGGCTGCGGATCGGTTACGGAGTCGGGTCGGCGCAGCTGACCACTGTTATGTGGACCAACCAGCTGCCGTTCGGGATGGGCATCACGAGCTTGGCGGCGGTTGCTGCCACCTACGCAGCCGAAGATCAACTGCTGCAACGGGTTAGGTTGATCACTGCAGAAAGGCACTATCTCGTCAGGCGGCTGCGCGCGATGGGCGTATACAGCACCGATGCACATGCGAACTTCGTCTACCTGCCGCCGCAGGGTCGGCGATGGAGCGAGTTGTTCGCAGACGCCGAACTCCGGGTCCGCTCTTACGCCGACGGCGGCGCGCGGATCACCGTCGGTAGTCGAGCCTCGACCATGGCGGTGCTGTCCGCAGTGGCAGGTCACCGAGCTGACCGGTCGGGTGTCAAAGTCGGGTAAAGGACGTGCCGGTGAACTTCTCGTCGAAGTCCTGCGTGATAACGATAGGAGGTGCGAGATGAATCCGTTGCTGATGTTCTACTTCTCGGCGGGCGCACCGTTGGTTGGAGTCGGCCTGCTGAAATTGCAAGCGCGACTTGAGCGGTGGTCTTACGAACGGCATGTAGAGGACTGATATGAGCCGTCAGCTTCGGATAATCATTGTCGGCGCAGGTGCGGGCGGTGTTTCCATTGCACGAGGGTTATTGCGCGACGGACACGACGTCAGCGTCTTCGATCAGCGGTCAGCTGTGCAGGCAGGTGGTGGTGCCGTGACCATCTGGTCCAACGGCGCGACCGTCCTGGAGCAGCTGGGCGTCGATATGGACGGGGTCGGTCAGCTGATGTCCACTGTGCGGATCGCGACCTCGACGGGTCGCTCACTCGCACTATCGACGTCACCGCGATAGTGAACCGGCTCGGCGGAGCTGTTCGCATGGTCCCTCGTCCAATTCTGTTGGAACGGCTGCTGGACGGCTTTCCGACCGATCGCATCCGCTACAACTCCCGTGCGAGAGAGGTGGTCAGCACGCCCGCCGGAGTGCGGGTCGAGTTCGAAGACGGCAGCTCTGCTGAAGCAGATATCGTGATCGGCGCAGATGGCCTGCATTCGAAGATTCGGGACATCATCGGTGCGGCGGCCGCGAAACCGACCGGCTGGTGCAGCTGGCAGGGACTCGTCACTCTCCCCGACATCGCCGACAAGCATGGCGCACTGCAAGTCGTCGGCGAGCGCGGAAATGTCGGCGTGTGGCCGGCCGGCGGCTCCGAGGTGCAGTGGTGGTTCGACTTGCCGTGGTCAACCGACTCCCTTAGACCGCAACGGCCGATCGAGATGATCCGGTCCAATTTCCACCGGATGGTCCGATGTGGTCGACCGGGTACTCGCGACATTGACCGACGAGGATTTGGCCCGTTCGCCGTTCCCGCACTTTCGGCATCCGATTCCCACCCGGGCGACGGCGCGATTACGTTGCTCGGCGACGCCGCGCACACGATGCCGCCCATTCTCGCGCAGGGGATCAATCAGGCGCTGCTGGACACGATGGTGTTGCGTAAGGCGCTTTCGGACTTCCGAAACGGCTGGAAAGGACTGGGCATGAACAACAGTGATGTCTCGAGCGCGCTGCGCTGGTATGAGAAAACGAGGCGACGCAGGCTCGTGGCGGTGTCCTGGGTGACGTCGCGGCAGATGTCCCAGAGTGAATCCTTGCTGAAACCGGCTGCGTGATCTCCGACTCGTTCAGCACCTGGGCGATGACGACGTTCCTGCGTTCGGTAAGTAATTGCCGGATGTCCACGGAGATCAGCCGAGACCTCGCGCGACGCGACGAACACCCTAATTTGTCCGTCATCTCCGGGCCGGCGAGCAAGTGACCGCCAGGGTGCCACCCGCCAAGCTGGCCCGCGTTGTGGAATGTATTCGTCACCACCTGTATCGGTTCCATCAACGGCTGACACCCGCGCCGGCAGCCGTGATGGAGATGATCATCGCCACCTGGACGTCGCAGGCGATCACTGTGGCGGCCCAACTCGGTATCGCCGATGCCCTTGCCGACGGCTCGTTGACGATCAACGAGTTGGCTGCCCGGGTAGGAGCGGATGCCGACGCCCTGCGCCGGCTGCTGCGGGCTTTAGTCAGCCGGGGCCTCTTCCGTCATCGTCGCGACGGCCGATATGAGTTGATTCCCTTGCCGCCACCCTCCGTTCGGATGCACCCGTGTCGATGGCCAGCGCGGCGCGGTTCTACGGGTCCCGGGAGCAGCGTGAGCGCTGGACCCTGCTGGTGGATTCGATCCGGACCGGGAATTCGGTCGTCCCGGCACTGCGTGGCAAGGAGAGCTTCGACTACTTCGCCGATCAGCCCGAGCTTGCCGACCTTTTCAACCAGACCATGACGAGCGTTTCGGAGCTGACAGACGCGCCCGTGGTCGCCGGCTACGACTTCAGCGCCTACCCCACGATCGTGGACGTCGGCGGCGGGCATGGCCCACTGCTGGCCGCCATCTTGGCGGCGGCGCCGCGGTCGGGGGGTCCTGTACGACCTGCCGCTGGTCGTCGCGAGCGCCTCGAACCTGTTCCGCGAGCCTGGGATTGACCACCAGGTGCGGATCGCGGAGGGGTCGTTTTTCGACAGCGTTCCGGGCGGTGGTGACGCCTACATCCTCAAAAACATCATCCACGACTGGCCCGATGAGAAGGCGGTGCAGATTCTGCGTAACGTGCGCAGCGCAGCCGGCCCCGAGGCCACTTTGTTGCTGGTCGAAATGGTCATTCCTGAGCACGATCGGGACTTCCCGGGGAAGTGGGTGGCTCTGGAGATGCTGTTGAATTTGGCGGCTCGTGAACGTACCGCGGCCGAGTACCGCAACCTGCTCCACCGAGCCGGGTACCGGATGACACGAGTGGTGCAAAACGGCTTCTCCGCTCAGCGTGGTGGAGGCCAGAGCCGCGTAGTGCTGTCGGCGGCGGCGGCGTCTCGAACGGTGCCGATATGCGGTAAGAAAGGGCGTGGCCAAATCCGACGCACGCGACCCGATCGCGCAGGCCCGAGCCAACTGGGAACGCTCCGGTTGGGGTGACGTGGCGCAGGGCATGGTCGCGGTGACATCGGTGATGCGCGCCCATCAGATCCTGCTCGCGCGGGTCGAGACCGCGCTGCGTCCCTACGACTTGAGCTTCTCCCGCTTCGAATTGTTGCGGCTGCTGGCGTTCAGCCGCAGCGGAGCGTTGCCGATCACCAAGGCGTCCGACCGGCTGCAGGTACATGTCACCAGCGTGACGCACGCGATCCGCCGGCTGGAAGCCAACGGGCTGGTGCAACGGGTGCCGCACCCCACCGACGGGCGCACCACTCTGGTGCAGATCACCGACCTGGGCCGCTCCACAGTCGAGGACGCCACCGTCACCCTCAACGAGCAGGTGTTCGCCGATATCGGAATGTCGGCTGAAGAGGCGCGGGCGCTGGAGTCGTCGATCGAAACCCTGCGGCGCGGCGCCGGGGACTTCTGATCCCCAATTCGCACGTTTCGTGCCGAGAGCACCGGAAACACCCCTCCCCGCAGCAATCAGGTCAGCTGTCGACGTCCATCTCGGCCAAGACCCCTCGCAGCAGCTTGCCGGTCGCATTGGCGTGGCAGCTCGTCTATGAACACCACATCTCGCGGGACCTTGTAGCGCGCCAAGTTGTTCTTGACGTGAAGCTTGATCACGTCAACGTCTTGTGGTGCGCCGGGCAGAGAAAAATGAAGGCACGCAACCGTTTTCCGAACTCAGGGTCGTCGACACCGACCACCGCCGCGTCGAAGTGCCGCGCAAACGCACCAGCTAGCCCAACACCGCCGGCAGCGGGATGGTCGCCGTCACCGCGGTCCCCGCTCCGGGCCGCGAGCGGATGTTCAGCCGCCCGCCTACGAGCTCCGCACGCTCAGACATCGACAGCACGCCGTAGCCGCCCATCTCATCACTGCCTAACGGATGCTCGAAGGTGTCGAAACCGATTCCGTCGTCGAGGATTTCCAGTCGCGCTGTGTCGTCGTCGACGGTGAACCGGAGCCGGGCCGTAGTCGCGGCAGCGTGTTTGACGACGTTCTGCAGGCCCTCCTGGGCGATGCGGTAAAGCGCCAGCTCGATGTGTTCGGGCAGCCGCACCTCGCAGAGCTCCGACTCGATATTCAGCTGCGGTATGGAGCGGGCCAGGCTGGCCAGGCCGCCGGCCAGACCGAGATCGTCGAGAACCGGTGGGCGCAGCCCACCGATGGCCGCACGCGCCTCCTCCAGGGTCAGCCGGGCCAATTCACGGGCTTTTTCCAGCTGCTCGGAGGCTTCACCCGGGTCGTCGCCGACCGCCTGCGCCGCGGCGTCCAACCGGTAGGACAACGTGATCAAGCGTTGCGAGATGCCGTCGTGGATGTCGCCGGCCAGCCGACGGCGTTCGATTTCCTGGGCTTCGATGACCTGCTCGACGAACAGCTCGTGGGCGCGTTCGCGGGCCACCAACTGCCGATGCAGCCGCGCTTGATGCAGCGCCCCGGCGATCAACCGGCCGATCACCCGCAACAGTTCGACGTCACGCTCGCTGAAGGCCCGGCGCTGAACGGTGTGCACGTTGAGCACCCCAACCAGACCGCCCGGATCGGTCTCCATCGGCACCGACACCATCGAAGTGAAGTCGCGTCCGCGCAGCGACTGGATTGGCAGGTAGCGCGGGTCGGCTTCCTTGTCATGCTCGATCACCACCGGCTCGCGGTGTCGGGCCACCCAGCCGGAGATCCCGGACCCCAGCGGCAGCTGAATCTTACCGACCTGGCCGTCGAATGGCGGCGTCGCACCGGCCAGCGTCAGCGAGCGCTCGCTGTCGTCGAGCACATGCACGAAGCAGACGTCGGTGCCGGTGGCCACGGTGATCATCCGGGCAGCGGCCGCGGCCAGCGGCTCCACCCCCGGACCACGGGAAGCCGCCTGAATGAGTTCGCGCAGCAACGCCAGCTCGCGGTCGGCATCGACGAGGTCACGGACCGCATGCGAGCGGCGCATCCAGCCGGGCGGCTCAGGCGTGGTCATTGGTAGATCCCTTCGCGCAGCGCGGTCGCGACCGCACCGGTCCGGTCACTGACACCGAGCTTGCGATAGATCGCGCGCAGATGACTTTTCACCGTTTCCTCACCGATCACCAGCTTGTTGGCGATGCCGCGGTTCGACAGCCCGGTGACCATGAACGACAGAATCTCGCTTTCGCGTTGAGTCAGCCCCTGGCGTGCGCCGGGCCAGAATTCGTCGCGCTGCAACCGGGCCGCGGTGTCGACCGCACGGGCCGCCATGCCCGGATCGAGCACGGTTTCGCCCTGATGGGCCAGCTCCAGCTGACGCACCAGCTCGTCGCTGCCGATGCTTTTCAGCAGATAGCCGCGTGCACCGACCCGCAGCGCTTGGAACAGGTATTGCTCGTCGTCGTACACCGACAGCATGACGACTTTGAGGTCCGGGTTGCGCTCCCGCAGCACCAGACACAGGTCCAGCCCGCTTTGGCCCTGCATACGGACGTCACACAGCACGACGTCGGGCCGCAGCTCTTCGACGACGCCGGTCGCGCGCTCGGCACCCACCGCGTGCCCGACGACCTGCACTCGGTCCTTGAAGGACGCCAGCATTGCCTTGAGGCCTTCGATGACCATCTCGTGGTCGTCGACGAGGACGAGCCGAACAGGCCCAGCTGTTTCAGAGGCCGGTTCGGTGTCCGCCATGGCAACACCTTAAAGCGAAATGCTTACCTCAATCCCCCGTATGGGGGACGCCCGAGCGGAGCGCTCCGGGCAGGCTACCGACATGGGAGCCGTGGGGGCAGCGACGACAAGCCGCACATTCTGGTGGGACCGGTCGGCCGCGGTGGACACCGACGTCCAGCCGCTTCGTGCGGTGGTTTTCGACGCGGACACCGTGCTCGGGGAGGTCGACGGTGACGGCGACTTGGTGGCGAAGGCCGGTCTGATCGATTTGGTGATGAGTCTTTTCGTCGAGGGCATCTGGGTTGCGGTGGTCAGCAGGCGTGACCGGGAGTCTGCGCAGCAGCTGGTTCGCCAGCTGATCGGCGACGGTCTCGTCGAGACCATCGTCAGCGCAGACGACCTGGACGGGCCGGCAAGCGACCGGGAACTGTACCGGCTCGCGTTGTGGGAGCTGGGCGTTGCGCCCGCCTGCGCACTGGCCGTCACCGGATCGACGAGCGGCCTGCGGGCGGCGCACGCCGCCGGGCTGCCTACCGTGCCGGTCACCAACGACTACACCGGCGGCCCAGAGTTCGCTGACGCCACCGGTTGCCGAATGCTGCACCGACGGTCGGGAAGTCGGCGCAGGCAGTCGCGGGCGGCTTAGTCTTCCAGGTTCGCCCGCAGCTCTTCGATCACCGCGCTGAAATCCAGGTCGCCGTGTCCGACCGAAAACTTGGCGTAGATATCCGCGGCGTGGCTGCCCAACGGCGCGCACGCGCCGGTCGAGGCAATAGCGTCCATCGCCAGACCGAGGTCTTTGTTCATCAGCGCGGTGGCGAAGCCGGGCCTGAACCCGTTGTTGGCGGGCGAGGTGGGCACCGGCCCGGGCACTGGGCAGTTGGTGTGCACCGCCCAGCAGTTACCGGTGGCGCCGGTGATGACGTCGAACAGCGACTGCGCGGACAGCCCGAGCTTGTCGGCCAGCAGGAACGCCTCACCGATCGCGATCTGGTGCACGGCCAGCACCATGTTGTTACAGATCTTGGCAGCTTGACCGGCGCCGGCTGCACCGCAGTGAATGATTTTGCCCGCCATGGGTTCCAGCACCGGCCGCGCCTGCTCCAGGGCGGCTTCCTCGCCGCCGACCATGAACGCCAGCGTGCCGGCGACAGCTCCGCGCACCCCGCCCGAGACAGGCGCATCCAGTTGGGCGAAGCCGTGGGAACCGGCCTGGGCGTGCACTTCCCGGGCGTCGTCGACGGAGATCGTCGAGCTGTCGATGAACAGTGCGCCGGGCCGCGCTGCGGACAGGATCTCGGCGTAGCACCGCTTGACCACCTCGCCGCTGGGCAACATGGTGATCACCACATCGGCGGCATGGACGGCTTCGGCGGCGCTGCCGAACACCGCGGCGCCGTTGGCTTCTGCTTCAGCCGCAGCTGCCGGCACCGGGTCGAAGCCGCGTACCGCGTGCGCTCCGGCCACCAGATTCGCGGCCATCGGGCCGCCCATGTTGCCCAGACCGAGAAATGCGATCGTCGTCAAACTTTCAGCCCTTCTATGCGCCGGCGCGTACCCGAGCGGCTTCGGCCCGGCCGATGACCACCCGCATGATCTCGTTGGTGCCTTCCAAGATCCGATGCACCCGCAGGTCGCGCACAATCTTTTCCAGACCATACTCGCGCAGATAGCCGTAGCCGCCGTGCAACTGCAGCGCCTTGTCCGCGACGTCGAAACACGCGTCGGTGACGTAGCGTTTGGCCATCGCACACAGCTCCACTTTGTCGGCGGCATCGTCATCCAGCGCAGTCGCCGCCCGCCACAACAACATTCGCGACGTCTCCAACGCGGTAGCCATGTCGGCCAGGGTGAACCGGATAGTGGGCTCGTCGAGCAGCGGCCCGCCGAACGCCTGCCGCTCGCGCAGGTAGGCGCCGGCTTTGTCGAAGGCGGCCTGCCCGCCGCCCAGCGAGCACGCCGCGATGTTGATGCGCCCGCCGTTGAGGCCCTTCATCGCGATGCCGAACCCGGCGCCTTCGCCGTCGGCTCCGCCGAGCATCGCATCAGCGGGAACCCGCACGCCCTCCAGCACGACCTGCGCCGTGGGTTGTGCGTGCCAACCCATCTTCTCTTCCTGCGCACCGAAACTCAGTCCCGGCGTGTCCTTTTCGACGACGAACGCCGAAATGCCGCGCGGGCCGTCCGCTCCGGTGCGGGCCATCACGACGTAGACGTCGGAAGACCCGGCTCCGGAGATGAATTGCTTGACGCCGTCCAAGACCCAATCCGCATTGGCACTCGAGCCGTGCCGGGCGGCGCGGGTGCGCAGGGCGCCGGCGTCTGAACCGGCACCCGGCTCGGTGAGGCAGTAGCTGGCGATGACGTCCATCGCCGCCAGCCGGGGAATCCAGATCTTGCGTTGTTCCTCGGTGCCGAAAGTGTCGATCATCCAGGCGCACATGTTGTGAATCGACAGGAACGCCGCGGTGGTGGGATCGGCGATGGCCAACTGCTCGAAGATGCGGACCCCGTCGAGCCGGCGTAACCCGCTGCCACCGACGTCGTCGCGGCAGTAGATCGCCGCCATGCCGAGTTGGGCGGCTTCGCGCAACACGTCGACGGGAAAGTGCTTGGCGGCGTCCCACTCCAGGGCGTGTGGTGCAAGGCGTTTCTCGGCGAACGACGCCGCGGTCTCGGTGATCACCCGCTCGTCGTCGTCAAGGGTGAAGAATTGCATGAGGTGTCAGTTCATCGTCGGAATGACGAATTCGGCGCCGTCTTTGATGCCCGACGGCCACCGCGAGGTGACGGTCTTGACCTTGGTGTAAAACTGGATCGCCGCCGGTCCGTGCTGGTTGAGATCGCCGAAGCCGGAACGCTTCCAGCCGCCGAAGGTGTGGTAAGCCACCGGCACCGGGATCGGCACGTTGACGCCGACCATGCCGACCTGCACACGCGAGGTGAAGTCCCGCGCGGTGTCCCCGTCGCGGGTGAAGACCGCGACCCCGTTGCCGTATTCGTGCTCGGAAGGCAGTCGCAGTGCTTCTTCATAGTCGTGCGCGCGCACGATGCACAGCACGGGCCCGAAGATCTCGTCGGTGTAGATCGACATGTCCGGGGTGACGTGGTCGAACAGGGTGGGCCCGATGAAGAATCCGTTTTCCAGGCTCGCATCGCCGTAGGCCAATTCATCGCTGGCGCGCTCGCGACCGTCGACCACGATCTCGGCGCCCGCGTCGACGCCCTGATCGATGTAATGACGCACGCGGGCCAACGCAGCCTCGGTGACGAGGGGACCGTAGTCTGCCTTCGGGTCCAGGCTGTGGCCCACCCGCAAATTGTTGATCCGCTCAACCAGTCTGGCGCGCAACCGGTCTGCGGTCTGCTCGCCGACCGGTACCGCGACGCTGATTGCCATGCACCGTTCGCCGGCGCTGCCGTAGCCGGCGCCGATCAGGGCGTCCACCGCCTGGTCGAGGTCGGCGTCGGGCATGACGATCATGTGGTTCTTGGCGCCGCCGAAGCACTGCGAGCGCTTCCCGGTCGCTGCGGCTCCGGCGTAGATGTACTGCGCGATGTCCGAGCTGCCGACGAAGCCGACAGCCTGGATGTCCGGGTGGTCCAGGATGGCGTCGACGGCCTCTTTGTCGCCGTGCACGACCTGAAACACGCCGGGCGGCAAGCCGGCTTCGATGAAGAGCTCGGCGAGCCGCACCGGCACGGACGGATCACGCTCGCTGGGTTTGAGGACGAAAGCGTTGCCGCAGGCGAGCGCCGGTCCGGCCTTCCAGAGCGGAATCATCGCCGGGAAATTGAACGGGGTGATGCCGGCGACGACGCCCAGGGGCTGACGCAGCGAGTAGACGTCGATGCCCGGGCCGGCACCTTCGGTGTATTCGCCTTTGATCAGGTGCGGGATGCCGACGCAGAACTCGATGACCTCGATGCCGCGCTGGATGTCACCGCGCGAGTCGGCGACGGTTTTGCCGTGTTCTGAAGACAGCAGTTCAGCCAGCTCATCGGTGTGCTGATTGACCAGTTCGATGAAGCGCATCAGCACCCGCGCCCGTCGCTGCGGATTCCAGGCCGCCCATCCGCGCTGCGCTTCGACGGCCGCGGCGACGGCGGCGTCGACCTCGGCCTTGCCGGCCAACGGCACCGTCGCCTGCACTCCTCCGGTGCTCGGATTGAACACGTCGGCATTGCGGCCCGATTGCCCGGCGACGCGCCTGCCATCGATGAAATGCGAAATCTGTTCGGTCATGAGCTGCCTTCTGACGACGTGACGACGAACTACGGCGGAAGCCGATCAGTTACTAGGACATCCTAGTAACTGGCCGTCCCGGGTGCAAGGCGCTAGCGGGTCGGCGCGACTACGGGAGAGACCAAGGTGCCGTTCGTCAGGTAAGCCTCCAGATTCTGCACAACGAGATCGACCATCGCCGCCCGCGTCGGTGCGGTGGCGCTACCGACATGTGGGAACACGACCACAGTGTCCATCTCTCGCAGTGGTTCAGGCACATCCGGTTCGTGGGCGAAGACGTCCAGTCCGGCGCCGGCCAGCTTTTCTTCGGTGAGCAGCTCTACCAAGGCTTTCTCGTCGACGACGCTGCCGCGGGCGATGTTGATCAAATAGCCGTCCGGACCGAGGGCTTCCAGCACGTCGCGGTCGACGAGCGGACGGGCATCCTTCCCGCCGGTGATTGCGACCATCAACACGTCGACGGTCTTCGCCAACTCCAGCGGCGAAGCCGCATATCGGTAGCCGACGTCGGTTCGCTCGTGGCGATTGTGGTAGACGATGTCGCACTTGAACGCGGTCAGTCGGTCGGCGATAGCCGACCCGATGCGGCCGAGACCGAGAATCCCAACCCGCGATCCGGTCACGTCCCGGGTCAACGGGTAGGGCCCGTCGACCGGCCAGCGGCCGGCGCGTACGTAGCGCTCCGAGGCTCCGAACCGGCGCAACGTCATGAGCATCAACGCGACAGCGGTGTCGGCGACGGCGTCGGTCAGCACGTCGGGGGTGTTGCTCACGCCGATGCCCCGTTGCTGTGCGGCCTCGACGTCAACCGTGTCGTAGCCGTCGCCGTGGTGGATGACGGCGCCGAGGTTCGGCAGCGCATCCAGAAGTTTGGCGTCGATGGGAAGTTCACCGGCGTCGACGATTGCGCGAACCGACGCGGCGTGTTCGGCGAAGAACCCGTCCCGATCTTCCGTCGGCAGCTGCAGCATGTCGTACTTCGCGTTCACCGCCTCGGCCAGTGCGGACGGAAGTGAGCCGACTTGCAGTACTGTCTCGGCCAATCGATGCTCCTTCATGGTTGTGGCTGCCGCCTCCCGACGTTAGTCACATCTGTCACTGACTGCCGGGGTGTGGCATTGTGCCCGTCTTCGAGCGACAAGCCAGCCCCGCGCTTCAGGCTGACCGTTGGCTTATGTCGACGTATGTCGGAGGCGCCTCTAGCTGGGCACGGCTTCGATGACGCAGAGCGGCCCTGCCGTCTGCACCACGCGCTCCAGCCGGAAGCCGCCCCGCTTCAGTAGGTCGGTCCACTGTTTGAGGCTGCGTTCCAGGGCGCCCGCCAGCACCAGCATCTCCAAATCGGCATAGTGGCCAAGATATTCGCGGTCGTGATCGGGGATGACCATCTCCAGCAGCAGCAGTTTCGCATCCGGAGGGGCGGCGGCTTTGATGGTGCCGAGGATCGCGATGGCTTTGTCATCGGGCCAGTCGTGGATGACTGCCAAGGCGATATGGCGGACATTGTTAACCAGCGGTGACACGATACTGACGTGGACCCCGGCGAGGATGGTGGCGGTGGACTGACCGTGACGGGGCTGCTCTGTGGTTCCTGTGGCGCGCAGTCAAGTCCCACGGCCAAGTTCTGTGCCGAATGCGGTACGCAACTGACGCAGGCCACCCGGTCGGCTGAATATAAGCAAGTCACGGTGCTGTTCGCCGACGTGGTGCATCGATGAGCATTGCGGCAGCGGTTGGGGCGGAGCGGTGGCGCGAGATCGTCACCGAGTTGGTGGAGCGGTCGGCGGCGGTGGTGCGCCGCTACGGCGGGAGCGTGGAGTTCACCGGCGACGGCATCATGGCGGTCTTCGGTGCACCAATCACGCTGGAGGACCATGCAGTTCGCGCCTGCCTGGCGGCCTTAGGCATTCAAGAGGAGGCGAAGCAACTCGCCGTCGATGTCCGAAACCGCGACGGTGTGGAGCTGCGTCTGCGGGTCGGGTTGAACTCGGGTCAGGTGATCGTCGGTGAGATCGTTCGAGGCCGTTTGCCTACACCACCATTGGCGAGCAGGTGGGGATGGCTCAGCGGATGGAGTCGGTTGCACCGCCGGGCGGGGTGATGCTCAGCGCGTCCACGGCGCGGCTGGTCGAGGGAACGGCAGCTCTCGGCGAGCGTGAGTTTGTCCATATCAAGGGTGCTGTCGAACCGGTGGCCGCGCACCGGCTCTGGGGCGTGGGCAACCAGCATTGCGCTGTCGGGCGTGCGGAGTCGACTCTGGTCGGCCGACGGTGGGAGCTGTCCGCTGTCGAGAGCTTGTTGGATCGTGCCGGCGACGGCGACGGCGCGGTGGTGGGTGTGGTGGGGCCACCGGGCATCGGCAAGAGCCGTCTCGTGCGCGAGGTGGCGGCGATGGCATGCGCCCGTGGTGTCGAGGTGTTCAGTACCTTCTGCGAGTCGCACACCAGCCAGATTTCCTTTCATGCCATCGCGCGGCTCTTGCGGGTGGCTTTCGGAGTTGAGGGTCTTGACATGCGGGTCGCTCGCGATGGATTGCGCGACCGGATCGTTGACGCAGACCCAGAGGATTTGTTGCTACTTGATGACTTGCTTGGCATCACGGATCCCGATGTGGAGCTGCCGAAGATCGATCCGGATGCTCGTCGGCGGCGGTTGACGGCACTGGTGAATGCTGCGTCGTTGGCGCGCGAAAACCCAGCGGTGTACGTGGTGGAAGATGCGCATTGGATCGATGCGGTCAGTGAGTCTATGATCGCTGACTTCCTTACAGTGATGCCGGAGACGCCTTCGCTAGTGATCGTCACCTACCGTCCCGAGTACCGTGGCGCGCTGGCCCAGGCACCAGGGCCACAAACGATAGCCTTAGCGCCACTGAGCGGTCAGGAAACCGCCGCGCTGATCACCGAGTTGCTCGGGCCGGATACTTCGGTTGCTCCTCTCGGCAAAATTATCGCCGAAAAAGCTGCTGGCACTCCATTTTTCGCCGAGGAGATCGTGCGTGAACTGGCTGAGCGGGGTGTGTTGTGCGGCAAGCCGGGCGCATACAGGTCGACGGCAGAGCTAGCTGAGGTGAGTGTGCCTGCGACGCTGCAGGCCACCATCGCCGCCCGCATCGATCGTCTCGATCGCTCAGCTAAGCGCACGTTGAGCGCGGCGGCGGTGATCGGCGCGCGCTTTAGCCTTGACCTAGTGACCGCTTTGGGTATCGAACCATCCGTCGATGCCCTGGTGGTGGGCCAGCTAATCGATGAGGTGGTATTCACCGGCAACCCCGAGTATGTATTCCATCATCCCCTGATCCGTGCGGTGGCCTACGAATCGCAACTCAAATCCGATCGCGCCGAGTTGCACCGTCGGGTCGCCGCCGCTATCGAAGCTCGCGAGCCGGAATCGGTGGACGAAAACGCTGCGTTGATTGCCGATCATCTGGAGGCTGCGGGCGATCTGCAGGCAGCGTTTGCATGGCATATGCGAGCGGGAAACTGGTTGACGCACCGCGACATTGCCGGTGCGCGGATGAGTTGGGAGCGAGCGCGTCAGGTGGCTGACCGGGTGCCCGCCGATGACGCCGGTCGCATGACCATGCGCATCGCCCCGCGAACTCTATTGTGCGCAACGATCTGGCGGGTCAGCGCAAGTCTGGACGACACCGGCTTCGAGGAATTACGCGATTCGGCGACTGCTGCGGGCGATAAGAGGTCTTTGGTCATCGGCATGACTGGGCTTGTTCAACTGATGCAGTTTTACGGCGAATATACAGAGGCCTCGCGTTTGGCTTCAGGCCACGTGGAACTTCTCGACTTGATCGGTGATCCCGCGCTGACTGTCGGCCTGTTAATCACACCGGTCATTGTCAAGTGGTCTTCGGGCGAAGTGACTGAAGCCATGGAACTGAGCCAGCGGGCAATCGACGCCTCCGGAGGCGATCCCACCATGGGTAACTTGATCGTGGGGTCACCTTTGGCGCTCGCGCTGGTGATGCGTGCATCGGCACGGTGTTGCCTGGGCATTTCCGGTTGGCGAGAGGACTTCGACAACGCCATCGCGCTGGCCCGCAAAATCGACAAGTTTACGTTCTGCGCTGTCGTCATGCTCAAGTACATCGCCACGCAGAGCTGGGCGCTTCTGCCGGACGACAATGCTTTGCGAGACACTGCCGAGGCGTTGGAAATCGCCAAACAGTTCGGCGACGACTTCACCCTGACGAACGCGGAGTTCACCCGTGGGCTCATTTTGGTTCGCCGCGAGGACGCCGACCGGAAGTTGGGTTTCGAACTGCTGCACCGCGCTCGTCGAGTGGCTCTGGAGCACCGGAACCTCATCGTTGCCGCGTGGTGCGTCGACATCGATTTCGCAGCGGAGAAGAACCGAATTGGTGACTATGACGGCGCTATCAGCTTGTGTCGTGTGGTGTTGGAGAACGAAATCCGGTGCGGTGAAATGACCAATCGCGGTTGGTGCACCACCGTTCTTGTCGAGGCGCTGCTGAACCGAGGTCGCGGTGGCGACCTTGATGAGGCGCAGAATGCCATCGACAACCTCGCCGCAACGCCGACCGAGCCTGGTTTCGTGTACCACGTGCTTCCCCTGCTGCGGTTGAACGCACTGCTTTCTCGTGCACGTGGCGAGGAAGCCTGCTACCGCGATTTCCGCGATCGCTATCGGATGATGGCGAACGAGCTCGGCTTCGAAGGCCACATCGTCATGGCCAAGGCGATGCCATGACGGCGGGCCGGGCCGATGGGCTATCCCTGTGTCGCGAAAGAGACCACAGCCGAGACGTCCCAGGCTGGCCACCCAGAAATAGGATCTGCCAGGTCGTTGCGTTTGAAAACTTCGTCTCAGAAGACGTCGTCGCATATTGTGACACCCGAAGTACACGACATCGTCTGCGCGCACAAAGACGCATTCATCGCTCGTTTGATTGACACGTGTGGCGAAGTCGGTGTCACCAACCCACACGAACTTGCCAATCAACTCGCGGTGCTCTTCGGAGGAGCGGTTGCACTAGCGACCACACTCAACGACACCTCGCCGATGGTTTACGCGCGATCGGCCGCAGCGATTCTGATCGATGAAGCGTTAAGAACGGCCGACGACCACGGCTGAGATCGCGGGAGCAGCGCAAGCATTCGGCGTTAACGATCGACGTCATTGCTCACCGTTGACCGTGTCGCCTGGGTCGACATTGATCGCGGCCAAGAGCGCAGCCACTTCATGGTCCAGTGCGATTCCAACTTCTGTGACCTCGCGGAGATCTAGGCTGGCGAAGGCCGTGCTCGGACGGTCGATCGACAGGATGGCGGTGCCGTCAGTCGCGCTGTAGTGGAGGAACCGTAACGGCGCGTAAACAGGGCTTTGGGATAGATGCCTTGCACCCCAAGGCCCGGCAGATCGATGCGACCCCGTACCGGCCCGCGGTGCTCGTCGATGCATTGACGGATCAGCGTTGTCGCGGGTCGAACCCCCGCACAAAGGAACTTGTTGCCGCCTTGAGTACCTGAATCGTGGTGTCAACCTCCTTGGTTCTGCGGCGTAATTCGCGCAGCTCGCGTTGCCATCGCGCCATCCTTCTCTCAACAGAAGGTGTGCACGAAACCCGGGATGGTTCAGGTATCCGGGGTGCTCGGCGCTCAGCGCTTAAACGTCGCGCAGCTGAGCAACGAAGGCCTGGGTTTCCGCCCAGCTGGGCAACAGTCCAGCGGCCTTGACTTCGGCCAGGGTTGGCGCCGCGGCGTCGCGCTCGGACAGCTGCGGGGCCCGCCCGTCGACCGTCGGCCAGTCGATTCCCAGGGCCGGGTCGGTCGCGCGGATGGTGTGTTCGCGCCCGGGATCGTATTCTGCCGAGCACAGATACATCACCGTTGAATCGTCCTGCAGCGCAAGGAAACCGTGCGCGAGCCCTTCGGAAAGATAGACCGATCGACGATCACGGTCATCGAGCTGAACCGCGTCCCAGCGCCCGAATGTCGGCGAACCCACCCGGATGTCGACGACGACGTCGAACACCGAACCCTGCACGCAGGTCACGTATTTCGCCTGACTCGGCGGCAGCTGTGCGAAGTGCAGTCCACGCAACACACCGGCCGACGACACCGAGCAGTTCGCCTGCCGCACGTCCAGCCGGTGACCGGCGAATGCGGTGAAGCCGCTGTCGGTGACCCATTCGAAGAACAATCCACGTGCGTCGGGATGCAGCTGTGGGGTGATCTCCCACGCGCCCGCGACGCCGAGTTCGCGTACCTTCATCTCACTGTCCACGCTGCTGGTAACGGGCTTCGACGGCATCCTTCAACGGCGCCCACCACGATTCGTTGGCGCGGTACCAGTCGATGGTGGCACGCAGGCCCTCCTCGAAGTCGATATGCTTCGGCTGCCAATCCAATTCGTCGTACAACACCGACGGGTCGATGGCGTATCGCAGGTCGTGCCCGGCGCGGTCGGTGACACGGTCGAAGTCATCGGGTTCGCGTCCCATCAGCTTCAGCAACGTCTGGAGCACCGAGGCATTGTCACGTTCCCCGTCAGCGCCGATCAGGTAAGTCCGGCCGATCTGCCCGCGATCCAGAATCCGCCACACCGCGTCGTTGTGGTCGTCGACGTGGATCCAGTCGCGGACGTTGGCGCCTGTGCCGTACAACTTGGGCCGCCGACCGGTCAGCACATTGGTGATCTGGCGGGGAATGAACTTCTCCACATGCTGATAGGGCCCGTAATTGTTGGAGCAGTTCGAGATTGTCGCGCGAATACCGTAGGAGCGCACCCACGCCCGAACCAGCATGTCGGCGCCGGCTTTGGTCGACGAGTAGGGACTGGACGGGTTGTAGGGCGTTGACTCGGTGAAGCGGCGACGATCACCCAGCGGCAGCTCGCCGTAGACCTCGTCGGTGGACACATGGTGCAGGCGCACACCGTGGCGGCGGACGGCTTCGAGGACGGTGAAGGTCCCGACGAGGTTGGTGTGCACGAAGGGCCGGGGGTCGTCCAGCGCATTGTCGACGTGCGTTTCCGCGGCGAAATGAACTACCGCATCGGATTCGGCGACCAACGCCGACACCAGTTCGGCGTCGGTGACGTCGCCCTCGACCACGGTGATCTGATCGGCGACCGGTAGCAACGACTCCCGGCTGCCGGCATAGGTCATGGCGTCCAGCACCGTCACCGCATGGTCGGAATGTTCACGCACCGCCGAGTGCACGAAGTTGGCGCCGATGAACCCGGCACCGCCCGTCACCAACAGCCGCATGGTCAAACCCTACGATGCGGTCCGAGCACCGAGCGGCACGCTCAGGGTTTCGGGGACAGCCCGAGCTCCGACGCCAGATCGGCCAGCGCGTGCACCAGCGCGTCCTCGGATTGACCGCCCAGCACCTGGATCGCCACGTGATCCGCACCCGCGTCGAGGTGCTCGGTGACGCGCGCGGCGATCGCCTTCGACGTCCCGTAGGCCACGACGGCGTCGATAAGCTTGTCGCTTCCGGGCTGGCTGACGTCGTTTTCGGTGAATCCCAGCCGAAGCCAGTTGTTCACGTAGTTGCTCAGATTCAGATAGAAGCCGACGGCTTCGCGTCCGATCCGCCGAGCCTCCTCGGCGTCGTTGGTGAGCACCACCTTGTGTTCAGGCGCCAGAAACACCGTGTTGCCCAACTGTTCTCGTGCTTTGGCGGTGTGTTCAGGCGTGGTCAGGTACGGGTGGGCCCCGGCGCTGCGGGACGCCGCCAGCGCCAGCACCCGCGGGCCCAGCGCCGCGAGCACGCGGCGGCTGGTCGGCACATTCGCCGCGTCGAGCTCGTCGAGATATCCGACGAGTGCGTCGTAGGGCTTCTGGTACTGCTGGGTGTGCTCGGGGTGGCCTACCCCGACACCCAGCAAAAATCGGCCCGGGTGCGCGGACTCGATGCGCTGAAAGGACTCTGCGACCGTCGCGGCCGGCGCCGCCCAGATGTTGACGATCCCGGTGGCCAGCTGCAAGGAGGTGGTCTGCGTCAGCGCCGGTTCGACCCAGGCCAGGTCGGCGTCGGGCGACCCACCGATCCAGGCGGCGCCATAGCCCAGCGATTCGATCTGAGCGGCCAGCCCCGGTGCCAACGAGCGGGTGCCCAGCCACACTCCGTAGCGGCCAAACTCGGGTTTGAGTGAAACTGCGTCCGTCATCTGCGATCCCCTACGCGTTCGGCTCAAGAGCGGTTCAGTCCGAGCGGCCCCGCCAGTTCGGCCAGAGCCGACACCAGGTTGTCATCTTTGGTGAGGACTTGCACGGGCACGTGGTCAGCGCCCGCGTCGAGGTGCTCGGTGAGCCGCGCCGCGATCGCCTCCGGGGTGCCATAGGCCACGACCGCGTCCACCAGGCGGTCGCTACCCGGCCGCGTGACCTCGTCGTCGGTGAATCCCAGCCGCTTCCAGCTGTTGCGGTAGTTGGCCAGATTGAAATACATGTCCAGCGCCTTGCGGCCGACGGCACGCGCCTTTTCCGCGTCGGTGGTCAGCACCACTTTGTGCTCGGGGGCCAGAAACGCCGACGAGCCGATCAGCTCGCGGGCCTGTGCGGTGTGTTCCGGAGTGGTGAGGTAGGGGTGCGCCCCGGCGGAGCGTTGTGCCGACAGCTTGAGCACTCGCGGCCCCAGCGCCGCGACCACCCGCCGGTTGGCCGGCACGCCGTAGTCGTCGAGCCGGTCCAGAGTACTCCGCCAACGCGTCGTAGGGCTTGCGGTACTCGCTGTGCGCCTCGGGGTGACCGACACCGATGCCCAGTAGGAAGCGGCCCGGGTACGCGCTGTCGATGCGGTGAAAAGACTCGGCGACCGAGTTGGCGGCGGCGGTCCAGATGTTGACGATGCCGGTGGCCACCTGCAGCGTCGACGTCGCCGCCAGGAGGGGTTCCACCCAGGCCAGCTCCGCGGGCGGTGACCCACCCACCCAGACGGCGCCGTAGCCGAGCGACTCGATGTCCCTGGCCTGCTCGGGGGTGACGCCGCGGCCGAACGATCCGAACCGGCCCAGATTTGGTGTGCTGTCAGCAGAATCGGTCATGGTTGTGAGCAACCTGTCGGCCGAGGTCGCTATTCCGCGCTAATTCACCAGCGGCTCGGCGCTGTCGTCCGATGTCGGCGGGACCTCCAGTGGCAGCAGGACGATGAATCGGGTGTCGCCGGGGACCGACTCCGCCCGCAGGTCCCCGCGGTGTTTCTTGACGACGATGTTGAAGGCCAGATCCAGCCCGAGCCCGGTGCCTTCGCCGACCGGTTTGGTGGTGAAGAACGGCTCGAAGATGTGTTCGCGGACTTCCTCGGAAATGCCGGGTCCGGTGTCGCAGATCTCGACGCGGACCATCTTCTCGCCGTCACGCGCGGTGCGCAGCGTCAGCGTGCCACCGTCGCGCCCCATGGCGGCGATCGCGTTCTCGATGATGTTGGTCCACACCTGGTTGAGATCGCCCGGATAGCAGGGGATTTCAGGTAACGACCGGTCGAAGTCCTTGATTACCGTGATCGCTTTGGAGTCTTTGCCGTCTTTGCCGAACCGGTCGGCGAAGATCACCAGTGTGCTGCGCAGCAATTCGTGGATGTCGGCAACCTGAAACGGCGCGCGATCCATCTGCGAATACTGTTTGGCATCGGCGACCAGAGCCGAGATCCGTTTGCTCGCTTCTGCGATCTGGTTCATCAGCTGTTCGCTTTCGATGGTGTAGTGCAGCCATCGAATGGCCTCCTCGAGCGATGTGGAGGCGAGGTCGTCGGTGGCGGCGGAGACTTTTTCCAGCCAGTCGGTGTCGATGCCGCCTTCGACGAGAGCCGGTGCGATGTCCCAGCCGTCGCCGACGCCGTGGTCGTCCAGCCAGTCGCCGACCGCCTCTTCGAGGTCCGCGGTCTCGATCGGGCTCAAGTGCTGCGACGTCGACTTGGCGACCTGGTCGGCGACTTCCTGCTGCAACCGGACCAGGGCGCTCAGCGCCTCCGGAGTCACCGTGCCGTCAGCGAGCATGACCAGTTTGCGGCGCATCCCGGCGATCCGGTCGCGCAACTCGGCCGCGGCTCGTGCGGTGGCCGCGGCGGGATTGTTGAGCTGATGGGTCAGCCCCGCTGAGATCCGGCCGAGGGCCAGCAGCTTCTCGCGGTTGTCGATGATGCGTCGAGTGCGGTCAGTGCCGACGGCGATCCCGTCGAGCAAGTGGACGGCCATCGGGAACTGGTCCTTCATGAATTTCGCGAACACCGGTGCATCCATCACGAAGAATTCGGACGGCTTGGTGACGTGCACCGACGCGTCGTAGCTCTGCTGCGGCCTGCCGGTGAACGCCCGCCAGGCCCCGCAGTACACCCCGCGCTGCGAGGTCCGGTTGGTCTCGATGTCCTGGCCGGCGGACAGCTTCGACATCGCCAGCTCGCCGTCGAGCAGGACGTAGAAGCAGGTCGCCGGCTCGCCTTCGACGCAAAGCGGCCCGGGCTGGTAATGCTGGACGTGCCCGTTGCTGCACAACACGTCGAGTTGTTCGTCGGTCAGGGCCTCGAACAGGAACAGGGTGCGCAGTTCGTCGGGCCGGCAGCGGGCGGTCACGGCTTACGACTCCGCCAGGTAGCGGTGCACCAGCATGACCGCCATCGATCCCTCGCCGACTGCGGCGGCGACCCGCTTGGCGGATTCGGACCGCACGTCTCCGGCGACGAACACTCCCGGCACGCTGGTCTCCAGGTGGTGAGGTGGCCGGTCCAACGTCCATCCGCAGACGTTGCGCAGATCGGGGCCGGTGAGGATGAAGCCGTGGTCGTCGCGGGCCACCACCCCGTCGAGCCACTCGGTGCGCGGCGCGGCGCCGATGAAGATGAACATCCGGCCGCACGACACTTCTTCGCTGTCGCCGGTCCGGTTGTTGACCAGCGTCAGCTTCTCAAGGTGGTCGTCACCGGTGACGGCGTGCACCTCGGTGCAGGTGCGGACGGTGATTTTGGGGTTCTGCTCGATCTGCTGGATCAGGTAGTAGGACATCGACGCCTCCAGCGACGAGGCCCGCACCGCGATCGTCACCGACCTGGCCTCCCGGGACAGATACATCGCCGCCTGGCCGGCCGAGTTGGCTCCGCCGATGACGTAGACCTCTTCGTCGTTGCATTCCGAGGCGATCGACGTCGCCGCCCCGTAGTAGATGCCGCGCCCGGTCAGCTCGGCGCAGCCGGTCGCCTCGAGCTGACGGTAGGCAACGCCGGTGGCCAGGATGACTGCGTGCGCGTCGATCGACCCGCCGTCGGCGAACCGCACGGTGCGGGCGGATCCGTTGACTTCCAGGGCCGTGGCAGTGCGGGCCGTGATCAGCTCGGCGCCGAATTTTTCCGCCTGTCTGCGGGCCCGCTCGGCCAGTTGGCCGCCGGACACCCCGTCGGGAAAGCCGAGGTAGTTCTCGATACGTGAGCTTTGGCCGGCCTGGCCGCCCGTCGCGGTGCGTTCGATGAGCACCGTGCGCAGACCTTCTGAAGCCCCGTAGACGGCGGCGGCCAGTCCCGCGGGACCACCGCCGATGACGACGAGGTCGTAGAACTCCTGCGACGGTGTGGTGGTCAGGCCGAGCAGGTCGGCCAGTTCGGCGTCGGTGGGCTCGACGAGGGCCTGCCCTTTCTCGGTGACCACGACCGGCAGCCGCAGACCGTCCTCACCCGCGGCAGCCAGCAGTTGCTCGCCGGCCGGTTCGTCGGCCATGAACCAGTTGTAATAGAGCCCGTTGCGGGCCAGAAAGTCGCGGACCTGCCAGGACCGCGCCGACCAGCGGTGCCCGACGACCTTGGTGTGCGGGATCGGGTGTTCCGGGGCCCGGCGCCAGGCGTCGAGCAGCGCGTCGACGACGGGGTACAGCTTCTCTTCGGGCGGGTCCCACGGCTTGAGCAGGTAGTGGTCGAGGTCGACGACGTTGATCGCGTCGATGGCGGCGTGCGTGTCGGCGTACGCGGTCAGCAGCACCCGACGGGCCGCCGGGTACAGGTCCATCGCGTGCTCGAGGAAGTCGATACCGGTCATCTGGGGCATCCGGTAGTCGGCCAGGAACATCGCAACCGTTTCGCCGCGCAGCTTGAGTTCTCGGAGGGTTTCCAGAGCGTCGCGTCCCGATTCGGCGCGCAGGATCCGGTGATTCTCGCCGTAGTGCCGGCGCAGGTCCCGGGCCACGGCGCGAGACACCGCGGGATCGTCGTCGACGGTCAGCAACACGGGCTTGCGCGGCTGGGCTGGTTGAGCCAAGGCTCCGGTCATCGCGATCAGTATGCGCTCTCAAAGCGCTGGTCGGCGCGGGAAAGGGGGGCGCCGGGTTTCTCCGTCAGCGATTTTGGCGACGGTGACTGAGCAGGTATTGTGGGGTAACGGTGCGTCATCCGCGCCGACTTTTTTGCGTGCCCTGTCCTAGGAACTTCCTGTCACCGGCTCACGTTGAAGTCGGGGCCAGTGCTGCGCCGGTCAGGGGCAGCGCCGAACGAACCGAAGACGAGGATTGCTGAAGACTGATGGCCAAGAAGGACGGTGCCATAGAGGTCGAGGGTCGCGTGGTCGAGCCCCTGCCTAATGCGATGTTCCGCATTGAGCTGGAGAACGGCCACAAGGTGCTCGCCCACATCAGCGGCAAGATGCGGCAGCACTACATCCGCATCCTGCCCGAGGATCGGGTGGTGGTGGAGTTGTCTCCCTACGACCTGTCCCGGGGCCGCATCGTGTACCGGTACAAGTGACTGGGCGCGTGCACAGCCCACACCCGATCAAGCGACGAGAAGACAGAACAGGATCACAACAGCCGTGAAGGTGAACCCGAGCGTCAAGCCGATCTGCGATAAGTGCAGGGTGATCCGCCGGCATGGGCGGGTCATGGTGATCTGCTCCGATCCGCGTCACAAGCAGCGGCAAGGCTAGGCGATCGCAAGCGTGGCGAAGCCGGGCGCAGCGGGTCGCCGCCAAGCAACTGCGGCGATCGCAAGCGTGGCGAAGCCGGGCGCAGCGGGTCGCCGCCAAGCAACTGCGGCGATCGCAAGCGTGGCGAAGCCGGGCGCAGCGGGTCGCCGGCCAAGCAACTGCGGCGCAAACCGACAACTGAATGCAGACCTCCCAGTACCACTGAGCGGCTGGCATCTATCGAGATGAGCTAGCTCAGCTACGCCCGGAACGAAGGCCGGGCCCCGCGCTCCGAAGGATTTTCGGGACGGGGAACGGACTGGGACCAGACCTTCGCGAAGAAAGAGGATCGCCACATATGGCTCGACTTGTGGGCGTCGACCTTCCGCGTGACAAGCGGATGGAGGTCGCGCTGACCTATATCTACGGCATCGGCCGCACCCGTTCCCACGAGATCCTTGCCGCCACCGGCATCGACCGCGACCAGCGCACCAGAGATCTCACCGATGACCAGTTGACCGCACTGCGTGACTACATCGAGGCCGCACTGCGCGTCGAAGGTGACCTGCGCCGCGAGGTTCAGGCCGATATCCGCCGCAAAATCGAGATCGGCTGCTACCAGGGCCTGCGTCACCGCCGCGGCCTGCCGGTGCGGGGCCAGCGGACCAAGACCAATGCGCGCACGCGTAAGGGCCCGAAGCGCACCATCGCCGGCAAGAAGAAAGCCAGGTAACCGATGCCACCGAAGAAAGCCACCCCCGGGCCCAAGAAGGGGCAGAAGACCCGGCGGCGGGAAAAGAAGAACGTTCCGCACGGTGCCGCCCACATCAAGAGCACGTTCAACAACACGATCGTGACGATCACCGATCCGCAGGGCAACGTCATCGCTTGGGCGTCGTCGGGGCACGTGGGTTTCAAAGGCTCGCGGAAGTCGACTCCGTTCGCCGCCCAGCTGGCCGCCGAGAACGCCGCTCGCAAGGCGCAGGAAAACGGTGTGAAGAAGGTCGACGTGTTCGTCAAGGGCCCCGGCTCGGGCCGCGAGACGGCGATCCGGTCGCTGCAGGCCGCCGGCCTCGAGGTCGGCGCGATCTCCGATGTCACACCGCAGCCGCACAACGGCTGCCGTCCGCCCAAGCGGCGACGGGTCTAAGGGTCTAGGAGGAAAAGAACAGATGGCTCGATACACCGGACCCATCACCCGCAAATCTCGCCGGCTGCGCACTGACCTGGTGGGTGGCGACCAGGCTTTTGAGAAGCGTCCTTACCCGCCCGGCCAGCACGGCCGTGCGCGCATCAAGGAGAGCGAGTACCTGCTGCAGCTGCAGGAAAAGCAGAAGGCCCGTTTCACCTACGGCGTGCTGGAAAAGCAATTCCGCCGGTACTACCAGGAAGCCGTTCGGCACAGCGGCAAGACCGGTGAAAACCTGCTGCGGATCCTGGAGAGCCGGCTGGATAACGTGGTCTACCGCGCCGGGATCGCCCGCACCCGGCGGATGGCCCGCCAGCTGGTCAGCCACGGCCACTTCGCCGTCAACGGCGTCAAGGTCAACATCCCCAGCTACCGCGTCTCGCAGTACGACATCATCGACGTCACGGACAAGTCGGTGAACACCGTGCCGTTCCAGATCGCGCGGGAGACGGCGGGCGACCGCCCCATCCCGAGCTGGATGCAGGTGGTCGGCGAGCGTCAGCGCATATTGATCCACCAGTTGCCCGAGCGGGCGCAGATCGACGTCCCGCTCACCGAGCAGCTGATCGTCGAGTTCTACTCGAAGTAAGGGACTTCCGAGCCGGCCGGCTCGGAAACCTGCGGCGATCGCAAGCGCGGCGAAGCCGGGCGCAGCGGATCGTCGCAGGAACACGCGGTGATCGCAAGCTTGGCGAAGCCAAGTGCAGCGGGTCGCCGCAGAAACTGAAGAGCGGCATCAAATAGCGGGTGCCGAGAAGGAGTTAAAGAAACACCATGCTGATTTCACAGCGACCCACACTGTCCGAAGAGGTCATCGCCGACAACCGCTCGCAGTTCGTCATCGAGCCGTTGGAGCCCGGTTTCGGTTACACGCTGGGTAATTCGCTTCGGCGCACGCTGCTGTCGTCGATTCCCGGCGCGGCGGTCACCAGCATCCGCATCGACGGTGTGCTGCACGAGTTCACCACCGTTCCGGGCGTCAAGGAAGACGTCACCGACATCATCTTGAACCTGAAGAGTCTGGTGGTGTCCTCCGAAGAGGACGAGCCAGTGACGATGTACCTGCGCAAGCAAGGCCCGGGCGAGGTCACCGCCGGTGACATCGTGCCGCCGGCCGGGGTCACGGTGCACAACCCCGACATGCGCATCGCCACCCTGAACGACAAGGGCAAGCTGGAGGTCGAGCTCGTCGTCGAGCGCGGGCGCGGCTACGTGCCCGCGGTGCAGAACAAAGCCTCCGGTGCGGAAATCGGCCGTATCCCGGTCGACTCCATCTACTCGCCGGTGCTGAAGGTCACCTACAAGGTGGACGCCACCCGTGTCGAGCAGCGCACCGACTTCGACAAACTGATCCTGGACGTCGAGACCAAGAACTCCATCAGCCCGCGCGACGCGCTGGCGTCCGCGGGTAAGACGCTGGTCGAACTGTTCGGTCTGGCACGCGAACTCAACGTCGAAGCCGAAGGCATCGAGATCGGCCCCTCACCGGCTGAGGCCGACCACATCGCGTCGTTCGCGCTGCCGATCGACGACCTGGACCTGACGGTGCGGTCGTACAACTGCCTCAAGCGCGAAGGCGTGCACACCGTCGGTGAACTGGTGTCGCGCACCGAGTCCGACCTGCTCGACATCCGCAACTTCGGCCAGAAGTCGATCGACGAGGTGAAGGTCAAGCTGCACCAGCTGGGTTTGTCACTCAAAGACAGCCCGGCCAGCTTCGACCCGTCGGAGGTGGCGGGCTATGACGTCGCCACCGGCACCTGGTCCAGCGACGGCAGTTACGACGATCAGGACTACGCCGAAACCGAGCAGCTCTGACTCGCTGGAGTCAGCGCGATCTAGACAGGAGCGTCAGCAATGCCCAAGCCTACCAAGGGTTATCACCTCGGCGGGTCGTCCTCGCACCAGAAGGCCATCCTGGCCAATCTGGCCACCTCGCTGTTCGAGCACGGCCGGATCAAGACCACCGAGCCCAAAGCGCGGGCATTGCGGCCGTACGCCGAGAAGTTGATCACGCATGCCCGAAAGGGCACGTTGCACAACCGGCGTGAGGTGCTCAAGAAGATCCGCGACAAGGATGTGGTGCACACGCTGTTCGCCGAGATCGGACCGTTCTTCGCTGACCGCAACGGCGGCTACACCCGCATCATCAAAGTCGAAGCGCGCAAAGGTGACAACGCGCCGATGGCAGTGATCGAGCTGGTCCGTGAGAAGACGGTGACGTCGGAGGCCAACCGGGCCCGCCGGGCGGCGGGCGCGCAGTCAGCGGCCAAGAAGGCGGCGCCGGCCAAGAAGGCCGCGCCGGAGGCCGCCGCTGCCGCACCGCAGGCCGCGGTCGAGCCGGAGGCGGTGCAGACGGAGACGCCGGAACCTGCCGACGCTCCGGAAGCCGACGCGTCGGAAACTCAGGCATCGACAGCGGCGGAGGAAGCCGGTGAAGCCGAAACGGTGACCGATGCTCAGGCCGACTCCGAAGCGCCGGACTCTGACGTCGAGGCTGACTCCGACGAGTCCTGAGCACACTGTGGGCGTGCCCGCCACCGGCGCCGGTGGCGGGCACGTTCGTCTTCGGCTCGACATCGCCTACGACGGAACGGATTTCGCGGGGTGGGCGGTGCAGACGGGGCAGCGGACGGTGGCCGGTGTGCTCGACGAGGCGCTGTCGACGGTGTTCCGCACACCGGTGCGGTTACGTGGTGCTGCGCGCACCGACACCGGTGTGCACGCTGTCGGGCAGGTCGCTCACCTCGATGTCCCGGCGGCCGCTCTGCAGCACGGCTATCCGCGCTTCCGTCCAGAAGCTGAGCCCGAGTTCTTGCGCCTGGTGCGACGTCTCGGCCGGTTCTTGCCCGCCGACGTCAAGGTTTGCGCAATCGGACGTGCCCCGGACGGTTTCGACGCACGGTTCTCCGCGCTGCGCCGCCACTACGTGTATCGGTTGTCGACCGCGCCGTACGGTGTGCCGCCGCTGCAGGCCCGCTACGTCACGGCGTGGCCGCACGACCTGGACGTCGATGCGATGACGGCAGCGTCGGCGAAGCTGTTGGGACTCCGCGACTTCAGCGCGTTCTGCCGGCACCGCGACGGGGCCACCACCATCAGGGATCTGCAGCGGCTGGACTGGGCCCGAGACGGTGATCTGATCACCGCCCACGTAACGGCGGACGCGTTCTGCTGGGCGATGGTGCGTTCACTGGTCGGTGCGTTGCTCGCGGTGGGGCAGCACCGGCGCAGTCCCGAGTGGATCGGTGCATTGCTCGCCTCGACGCGCCGCTCCAGCGACTTCGCGGCCGCACCGGCGCGCGGTCTGACTTTGACGGGCGTGGATTATCCGTCTGACGACCAACTCGCGGCGCGCGCGGTGGTCACCCGGGAGCTGCGCAGCTTCCCGCTGCGCTAGAGCCGTTCGGCCGCGAATTGCGCGGCCTGACTGGTCATCCCGGTCTCCGCGTAGGCCAGGTGCGCCTGCCAGCTCTGCCCGTTGGTGCAGATCGGGTCGCCGGCGTCGCACAAGTCGATGGTTTTGCCCCCGAACTGCGGGCTCAGCGTCGTCAACGGCTGACCCAACCGGCTCGACGGATTCCCGAACACCGCCACCGCCGCGACGTGATCGGCCATCGCAGCCGGCAGCGGCTGTCTGTAACCGAGGGCGCCGATCGGCGCGGCGGTGACGATGTCGATCACCGCGGCACCCTGCGAGTAGCCGCCCAGCACCAGCTTCGTGCCGGGGCATTGGCTGGCCATGTTCTGGATGTGACCGTTGGCGTCGTTCGCGCCGTTGGCGGCCGCCAGGAAGTTGTCATTGGCGGGGTATTTGACCCCGTAGGACTGCACGGTCTTGCCGGGCACTTGGGAACGCAACGCGCTGACGAATGCGGTGCCGACCTTGCCGATCCCGGGTGGCTCGTTGGTGCCCCGGGCGAACACCACCTCGACATCCGGGCACGCCGCCGAGGCCGTAGGAATCACCGCGCACGGGTTGACCAGCAGCGTGGCTGCGATCAGCACGCCCAGCACTGCTGGCACCGGCGTGCCTGGACGGCGACTCATACCCGGTGTTATCGGCCGAGACGACCGGTCCGTTACCGAACTGCTAACGAACTGAGACGCCGTTCGGGAGGATGGCGCCGGCGACCACCCCGGGGCTGTTCGCCGGGCCCGGTGTGGGCCCGGGAAGCGGTCCGGGTATGGCGTTGGGTCCGGGGGCCTGCAGCCGGGCTGCGACGAAACTGGCGGCCTGGGTGGTGTAGCTGGGCACATAGCCATCGACGTGGTCACTCCACTCGTTACCCGAGCCGGCGTGGCAGATCGGGTCGCCCGGATTGCACATGTCGATCACCTTGGACCCGAAGATGGGGCTCTGCGCTGAGATCGGGCTGCCGGAACGGTCGGCGATGTTGCCGAAAGTGGCGACCGCGGTGATGTCGTTGGCGTACTCCGGCGGCAGAGAATGCCCCCAGGAGACGCCGGCGACCTGGACGCCACCCACGATGTCGATCACCGATGCGCCCTGGGAGTATCCGCCCAGCACGATCTTGGTGGCCGGGCACTTCTGCACCGCCGCTTTGACCCGGTTGATGGCGTCGTTCGCGCCGTCGCCGCCGCCGAGCTGCAGCTTGCCCGCGGGGTAGTTCACCCCGTACAAGTCGATATTCATCCCGGTGTCCTGGCGCAGCGAATCGACGAACGCCTGACCGACCTTGCCGACGCCCTTGGGTTCGCCGGTGCCGCGAGCGAAGATGACTTCGACGTCCGGGCAGTCGTCGGCGCTGGCTGACGGGACGGCCGACCGGGCCGCGCCGACGCCTACCAGCAGCGCGCCGGCCGCCACCACAGTCGCGGCAGCCGCGCCGGCCAAACGGCCCATCCGGTGGCTAATCACGCGAAGAGATTACAGGTAACCCCCGGAATCGGCAGATTCTGCCTGTTCACCGCAGCTACCTGTGAATGAGGGAAGCGGCAGCGGCCGGCCGACTCCTATCGTGAGCGCACCCGCCGGCGAAGGACTGTGATGACCTGGGCACCGACATCGCGGCTGCACATCAGCGGATACCGCTTCCTGCGGCGCCGCCTGGAGTGCGCGTTGCTGCGCCGCGACCCCGCCGCACTAGGCACCGTGAACGAACTGCTGCCTGCACAGGGGTTCGCGCTGCTGACTGGATCGATGGTCGCGGCGTTGGCCGTGGCCGGATGCGCGGTGTTGGGCACCTTGCGGCCGCAGTCCGTGCTTGGTGACGCGCCGGTAGCGCTGGCGCAGGAATCCGGAGCGCTTTACGCCCGGGTCGACGACGTCTGGCACCCGGTGTTGAACTTGGCGTCGGCCCGCTTGGTGCTGGGCAGCAAGGTCAGCCCGCAGCTGGTGCACGAATCCGCGCTCGCCCATGCCAAACGTGGCCCGCTGCTTGGCATCCCTGGCGCCCCGGCTGATCTCGGCGAGCCGCTGGCGCCGGAGGACACGACCTGGACCGTGTGTGACAGCCGCGGCAGCGTTGCGTCGACCACCACGGCCGTCGTCGGGTCGACGGCCGGCCCGCTGATTCACCGGCTGGCCGTCGACGAGACCGTCCTGGCTGCCAGTGATGCCGGCGCGCCGATCTATCTGCTCTATCGCGGGCAGCGGGCCGTGGTTGACCCAGCCGATCCGGTGGTGGCGCGGGCACTGCGGTTGGAGGGTCACCGCCCGCGACCGGTGTCGCGAACGCTGTTGAACGCGCTGCCCGAAGCGCCGCCCATCGCAGTGCCGCCGATAGCCGACGCTGACGGGCGTCGATCGAGCGCAGTACCGGGGTTTCCGGTCGGCAGCGTTCTTCGCGTGGTGCGCGCCGGTAGCGACGAGTACTATGTGGCGCTTGCCGGCGGGGTGCAACGAGTCGGTCAGGTCGCCGCTGATCTGCTGCGGTTCAGCGACTCTCGGGGCACTCGCGGCATTGCCGCGGTGGCTCCGGATGTCATCGGCGACAGCCCGACCCTGAACGTCCTGCCGGTCAACACGTTCCCCGACCGGGCATCTGCGCCGCTGCAGGATGACGACGCCACGCTGTGCGCGAGTTGGATAGCCGGGCATGCCGGCGCTCAAGTATGGCTGTCGGCCGGTCGAGGATTGCCGCTGCCGGCCGGTCAAGCGCCAATCACTTTGACGCAGGCCGACAACGGCGGCTCGGCGCTGGACGGCGTCTACCTTCCGGCCGGGCGTAGTGCGTACGTGCGGTCCGCCGGCCTCACCGGTGCCGACACCAGGGCCGGTGCCCGTTACCTCATTACGGATGGTGGGGTGCGGTTCGGCATCCACGACGACGAGGCGGCACGCGCCCTCGGCCTTCCCGCCGTCGCGGCAGGCGCGCCGTGGCCGGTGCTGGCAGCGTTGCCGCAAGGACCCGAGTTGAGCCGTCGAGGCGCGTCAGTCGCGCGCGACACCGTGTTCACCGGATGGCGAACGCCGTAGCCGGGCGCTGGCGAGGCCGGTGACCACCGCCAGCCCCAGCACCGCAAGGCATCCCGAGGCGCCGGTGAGCGCGAAGTCTCGGGATCGCGAAATAGGCTGCGGCGTGGTCATTGTCGGCGTAGCGGTGACCGCGGGGGCGGAATGAGTCGATGCAGGGCCTGGTGCCGGCGCATCGGTACTCACCGCCGCCAGGGCGTCGACAACTCCATCGCCAACGACCGGGTCGCGCCCGTCGGGTGGGTGGTGTGCGGTGGCCTTGATGCGCTGCATCACCTGGCGTGCCGTCAGCGTCGGGAACCTCGCGCGGATCAGCGCCGCGACTCCGCTGACCACCGGTGCGGCATAACTGGTACCGGCGAGCGGTGCGGAATGGTCGAAGCCGGTGACCAAGCCGTCGCCGACCAGGCTCAGCGATGTCACCGCTTCGCCGGGTGCGGCGACATCCACCCATGGCCCGGGCAGGCTGAATGCCGACGGCGCGCCATCTGTACTGACCGAACCCACCGTCAAGACGTAGTCGTCGTACCAGGCGGGGCTGACCGTGACAGCAACAGTTTCCCAGGTGGATTCGGGTGACTGCGCTGGGCATTGCCCGGGACCGCCGGCATTGCCGGCCGCGGCAACGACAACGGCGTTTTTGTCGTCGACGGCGTAGGCCAACGCTGCTCCGAGCGCTTGGTCGTTGAGCGGCACGTCGGCGTGCACACAGGCCACCGAGGAGATGTTGATGACCGATGCGCCCAGGTCTGCTGCCGTGCGAACAGCCTTGGCCATCGTGTCGACGTCACCGGCTCCGCTGGAGGGCGAGTCGGCTTGAAGGCCGAACTTGTTGCTGGACTGGCGGATAGTGATCACGGTCGCATCAGGTGCAACGCCGCTGAAGTAGTCACCCACGGAATTCGGCTCGGCGGCGATGATTCCCGCGACGACCGTGCCATGCCCGTCGCAATCTTGCGTGCCGTCACCGCGGGACACATAGTCACCACCTGCGACCAAGTGAGTCAGCTGCCGGTGCGGGGAGACGCCGGTGTCGATGACCGCAACGCGTTGGCCGGAACCACGACTGAGCCGCCACACCCTGGGTAAGTCGAGGCCGGCCAGTTGAGGAAATTCCTCCGCGTTGCCGACGCCTGGGTCTGCAGATGGGACCGCACACACCTCCCGCTGCACGGTGGGCTGCGAGGGCGCGGGTGGGGCCGGCTCGGGCAACCGCTGGTCGTCTACCGGCGGAGGTGACACTGCATAGGCAGGCGGTGTGGTGCACTGCGAAAGCCCGGTCAGCACAACCGCAGTCACGAGGTTCAGGTATCCTCTCATGTCAGGCGGACACCGCGCGCGACGGTGAACAAGCCGCCCGTCCAGCACGCCAGCGGCACGATGGCGATCAACCCCACGTACTCCAGTAAGTCGACACTGCGGCGGGCAACGGGGGAAACGGTCACCGCGGGTGCGGCGAAGCCCAAGCACAGCGCGCCGGCGACGGCCGCGGCTATGCCGGCCATCGTCCACAGCGCTCCTGACGGCGCCGCTGCGGCGACGACGATGTAAGCGGCGCTAAGCGCGGTCGTTCCGGCTACCAGCAGCGTCAGCGTCTTGGTCAAGTCGGGGTGCCTGCGGGCGCGCAGCAGCAGTACGGCGCCGGTGACAGCGGCGGAGGCGCCGGCAGCGAGGCGGTTGCCGTCAGCGGTATTTGTGCTGAACACGCTGCAGGTAGCGCCCGCGGCTGCTGTGACTGCCGCAGCGACAACCAAGCTGGTGAACATGCCTTCGGCGCGAACAGCTCTGGGCCGCAGGGCGTCATGACTTGTTGCGATGTCGGGGTAGTCGGGTAGCCGTGGTGACAGCCCGGCCCAGGTGACGGCTAACCGCGGCGAAACTTCCATCAGGGTCAGCGACGCCACGGTGCTCAGCGAGCCCAGCATCGGTAGCGGTCCGCTAACTGCCACGGTCGTTACCGCTGCGCCGGAGATGAGCAGCGCAACACAACACAGTGCCGTGAAAGTGCGCGGCCCGCAGCCGGTCAGCCGCAGAGCCAACACGACGACAACACCGCCGGCCATCGCCGCCAACAGCACATTGGGCGGCCCCGGCTCGCCGGGAACCGCCAAAAACCCAGCGAACGAGGCGAATCCGGCGGCTATCAGCCCGAGCGCCAGGCCGGCTACCGGTTCGCGGTAGATCCGGTGCGCCAACGTCGCGGCCGCGAGCGCCAGACACCCGGTCAGCACCGCGACCACGGCACTGTCGCCCGATGAGCGTGCAACGAGCAACGCTGCGCCCAGGCCGGCCAGCCACATGGCCGCCCCGGCGCTGGTCAGGCGGCTGAACTGCGGAGTCCACGGCCGCACCACGCCGGCCAGCGTCGCAGCCACTGCCTCGGCGGCGTCGTCGAAGGACGGCTCCGACAACCGAGTCGAAATGCTGGTCAAAAGCAGCAGGGCGCCATTGTGAATCGCATTGTCCTGCAGAGTGCTTGAAGCGTCGAGAGCCGAGCCGCCGACATGAGACAACTGATAGCCCGTCGGGATGGCGGCTACCGCGCCGAAGCCATCCCGCGTTCGCAGAAGGTCGACAATCGGCGACATCAAATCGATGATCGGCACCGCAGCCGGCAACGTCACGTCGACGGTGTGTCCATCGGCGCAAACCGAAACTCGTCGCACCTCGTCACCGGTTCCTGCCATTTCACCCCTTCAGCGTCGGTGTTGCGGCCTCACCGGCACGCTAACGGAGTTCTGAGCGTCCGGTGTCCGGCGATCCACAGCGACTTGCGCCGATGCGGCGTGCTGCCTACCGTCTCGGTGACTCGGCGACTCGGCGAAGAGGTGGTGAATGATTCGACGCGACCAGACCGCTGCGACGGTGCCGTTCACACCCGCCGTACGAATCCCGCCGCCGGCATACCCGACAGCAGACATTGTGCTGCCCGCGCCCCCGGCACTTCCCGATGCCGGTCGGACAACCTTGTTGGTTCGTCTCCTGCCCGTCGTGATGGCCGTCGCGACACTCGGCGTGATGCTGGCCGTCTTGCGCTCAGATTCCGGTACGGGCCGTCACCCGATGTTGTTGATGTTCCCGGTCATGATGCTGCTGTCTGCGGTCATTTCGGCGGTCAGCGGACGCGACGGCCGCGCAAGCCAGCTCAACGGCCTCCGGTCGGAGTACCTAAGTCAACTGCATGAGAAGCGGCACGACGTTAGTTTGGCTGCGGCAAAACAGCTTTCGGCGTTGTTGTGGTGTCACCCCGAACCCGAGTCGCTATGGACGCTGGTCGGCGGTGCGCGGATGTGGGAACGTCAACCGCGAGACCCCGACTTCGGCCAAGTTCGGGTTGGTCTGGGGCGTATCTGTCGCGCGACGAGTCTGGTGACTCCGGAATCAGTGCCGGCGGACCCGGTGATCCGATTGGCGCTGCAAACGTTCACCGAAGCACACGCCACGCTATCCGATGCACCGGTGACGGTCACGTTAACGGCGCCGGTGCTGGTAACGATCGACGGCGACTTGGCAGCGGTCCGCGCGCTGCTGCGCGCGCTGGCCTGCCAGCTGGCGGTGTTGCACACCCCGGGCGACTTCCTGATCGCTGCAGCGACCAGTGCCTCGTCACAATGGGACTGGCTGAAGTGGTTGCCGCACAATCAGCATCCCAAAGCCGCAGATGGAATCGGACCGGCACGCCTGCTGTACTCGACACTGCTCGACGCGCAGGCAGCGCTCGCAGACGTTGTCGACAGCGTGACCCAGACCGTGCTGATCGTCGACAGTGCCGAACGGTATGTCGCTACAGCGATGACGGGCGTAACAGTGCTTCAGATGGGTTTCGGCAGAACCGGTTCAGATGTCGCTTGGCAAATGGATGTGACTTCGGCCAAGCTCGTCATCTGCGACGGCACCGGCGCCCAGCGCATCGTCGCCAGTCCGGACCTGATGAGCTCGGCGGCCGCGCTGGCGTGCGCCCGCCGGTTGGCTGCCTACCGCACCGCCGGTGACAGCCGCGGCGGCGCGGTTCGGTGGCAGGACATGGCGGGAATCGCCGACCTCAACAGGTTAGACCCGGCCACACTGTGGCGGAAATGCCACCACCGCGACAGACTTCGGGTGCCGGTCGGTAACACGCCCGACGGCGCACCGGTTGAACTGGACATCAAAGAAGCCGCTGAGAACGGCGTCGGTCCGCACGGGCTGTGCATCGGTGCCACCGGTTCCGGAAAATCGGAGTTCTTACGAACAGTGGCGCTGGGCATGATGATTCGCCACTCACCGGAAATCCTGAACCTGGTGCTCGTCGACTTCAAAGGTGGTGCGACCTTTCGCGGATTGGAACGCGCTCCGCATGTCGCCGCCGTCATCACCAACCTCTCCGATGACGCGGCCCTCGTCGAACGGATGCGAGACGCACTGGCCGGCGAGATGAACCGCCGACAGGAGATCCTTCGCGCCGCAGGAAACGTCGTCAGCGTGGCGGCCTATGAGCAAGCCCGGCGGGCTGGTGCGCCACTGTCCGCCTTACCGGTGCTGTTCGTCATCGTCGACGAATTCTCCGAACTGCTGACCCAGGAGCCTGACTTCGCCGACATGTTCGCGGCGATCGGCCGGCTGGGCCGATCACTGGGCGTGCACCTGTTGCTGGCCAGCCAACGGCTCGACGAGGGCAGGCTTCGCGGTCTGGAGTCACATCTGTCCTATCGCGTTTGTCTTAAGACGTTGACCGCCAACGAGTCACGGGTTGTGCTCGGAAGTCCGGATGCCTACCTTCTGCCGAATACGCCTGGAGCGGCTTATCTGCGTGCCGGTTCAGGTGACCTTGTGCGCTTCAAATCGGCCTTCGTTTCTGGCCCGTGTCCGTGGGTGAGTCCGCCGTCGGCCGGTGATGGGCCGACGCCGCCGGTTCAAGTGTTCATCGCCGCACCGTCCGGTGACGTGCAGCCGGTGCGGCCCGACGCTGCGGGTGGCCGGACAGTCCTGCAGACGGTGGTCGAGCGTCTCAGCGATTGCGGCCCGCCGGCCCACCAGGTGTGGCTGCCACCCCTGCAGTTTTCGCCGGCGCTGGGCACGGTGCTGGCGGATTCGCCCTCGAGTGTCGGCCGCCTGCGCGTCCCGATCGGGGTCGTCGACCGGCCCTTCGACCAGAAACGCACACCGCTGATAGCCGAACTCGGTGGCGGGGCAGGCAATGTCGCCGTCGTCGGATCGCCGCAGTCGGGCAAGACGACGGCACTGCGCACCTTGGTGACGGCGTTGGTCGCCACCCACAGCCCGAGCCAGGTTCAGTTCTACTGTCTGGACTTCGGTGGCGGCGCATTGACCTCACTGCGGTGCCTGCCGCACACCGGTTCGGTGGCCGGTCGAGCTGAACGTGAGGTGACTGTGCGCACGGTCGGCCATCTGGAGTCGCTTGTCCGACGACGGGAGCGGTTCTTCGGCGAGCATGGCATCGAGTCGATGGCCGACTTTCGTCACTGCGAAGAACAGCAGGCAGATGTGTTCCTGGTCATCGACGGCTGGGCCGCGATGCGCCGGCAGTTCGAGCACCTCGAAGCGTCGATCACCGCGCTTGCCGTGCAGGGCCTTTCCTATGGAATTCACGTCGTGGTGTCCGCATCGCGTTGGGCCGATATCAGACCGGCGATGAAGGATGCGATAGGCACCCGTATCGAGTTGCGGCTCGGGGACCCTGCTGAGTCAGAAGTCGACCGCAAGCACGCGCAGCGAGTGCCACGCAACAGGCCGGGGCGGGGACTGTGCGACGACGGGCTGCACATGGCGGTTGCGTTGCCGCGGCTCGACGGTGTCGCGTCGAGCAACGGGCTCAGCGAGGCGACTTCGCGCCTCGGTGAGACATTACGGCACCGCTACCGTGGCAGCACTGCGCCACCCGTCCTCTTGTTGCCCACGAAAGTCGAGCACCACCGTGTCATCGAGCAGGCCGGTGCAGTACTCGGCGGTCACGTATTGCTCGGCTTGGAATCCGACGAATTACAACCTGCGCACGTCGATTTCGACCGCCAGCCCCACATGCTTGTGTTGGGTGAGGGCGAGTGCGGGAAAACAGCGACCCTTCGCACGGTGTGCCAGGAGATCGTTCGAACCAGAACTGCTGCGCGGGCGCGGCTGTTCCTTGTCGACTTTCGCCGGGGACTGCTCGATGTTGTGGGTCCCGGCCACTTGGACGGGTATGCCGCATCGGCCCCGGCGATCTCCGGATTCCTGCCGGATGTACTACACGTGTTGCAAGAACGGATGCCTCCTGCGCAGGCCAGCCCGGAGCAGCTGCGAGACAGGTCGTGGTGGTCTGGGCCGGACCTCTACCTCGTCGTCGACGATTACGACTTGGTGACCACGATCAGCGGTAACCCCCTCGCACCGTTTACCGAATACCTTCCCTACGCAACCGATCTGGGCCTGCATCTGGTGGTGGCGCGGCGCAGTGCCGGTGCAGCGCGGGCGATGTTCGAGCCGCTGCTGTCCGGGCTGCGGGACGGAGGAGCGATGGCAGTACTCATGAGCGGAACGCCCGATGAAGGACCGCTAATCGGTTCAGCGCGCCTCGCACCGTTACCGCCGGGCCGCGCGACTCTCGTCACCCGTAACCGGGCCGATCAATTGATCCAGGTCGCGTGGACGCCGGCGCCTTGACGGCTCACCGCGCGGTCGTCGAGGCGGGACCCGTCGGCGTGCGCCGATTATGTTGCAGCACAACGACCACGCAGGGGAAACACGCACAGGTTGCGCTGGAAGCGATCGACGATGCGGTGACCTTGGTCGACCACAAACCGGTTACCACCGGCTCGTTGTGGCGCTCGATGTTGCACTCCTTAGTCGGTGAAGGCCACCCGTCGCTGGCCGTCATCCACCCCTCGTGGTGGTCCGCAGCGCGGGTGGCTGTGCTCCGGTGCGCAGCAGCCGGTGCCGCAGATGACGCGGCCCTGTATCAGCGATCGCAGGTACTTCCGGCGGGTGCCACCGTGGTGGAGATAGCCGACCGCTTCGTAGTCATCACTGGCGCGCGAAAAGTTGCTCAACGTCGCTGCGGCGAAGCCTGTCTCGTTGCCGACAGCGTCGCGCGAGTCGCGGCGGAGATGACAGCGCAGGCAATAGTGATCGACGCACCAGCCGCCATCAGCGGCGCATCGGAGTTGGCGGCGGCCATCTCGTATCTAATACGGGACATTGATCCAAGGCTCGTGGTGACCGTCGTCGGTGACGCCGAGTTCTGCGCTGCGGCAGTACGACTCTCGGCAGCTGACGAGCAACCAGATGGGGGCGGCCCGCCTGGTGCCATCGTCGCGGGCCGCCGAAGAGGCCGCGCGCTGATCCCGGTCGTGCTCTTCGTGATTGCTGCTGCAGCCCTGGCTTTCGCCGGGTTGAACCGCCGCCCGGTACCGCCGACCGTAGCGATGCCGACCACCCTCTTGGTGGAAGGCCGGGTGGCGCTGACCGTTCCGGCGCAGTGGGCGACACGGCGCATCGTCGCCGGCCCCGGTTCCGCGCGAGTGCAGATCACTTCCCCGTCAGACCCGGACGCGGCGTTGCATGTCACGCAATCGCTGGTTGCCGACGCGACGTTGAGCGACACAGCGGAGACGATCAGGCGCGCAATCGACGAGGCGCCGGACGGCGTCTTCCTCGACTTCAACCCGACCGGACACAGCTCCGGCAGACCCGCAGTGACCTATCGCGAAGTACGTGCCGCTCACGACGTTCGGTGGACGGTGATGCTCGACGGGGCGGTCCGCATCAGCATCGGCTGCCAGAGCCGGCGGGGCGACGACGCAGCGGTGCACGAGGCATGCGAGCTGGCGGCGCGGTCGGCGCACGCGTTGGATTGACCGTCGGTCGGATGAAACTGCATGGAACCGATCTCGTTTCGTGACAGTCCTATTGAATGTCAGCAGACATGAGATTGAGGACAGCTGTGAGCCCACCGGAAGCTGCCAATGCACTTACTACCGACCTTGACCTGATGCGCTCGGTCGCCGCGACGACAGATACCCGCAACGAGGAAATTCGTACGGCGCTGCAGGCGTTCATCGGCAGGATCAGCAGCGTGCCCCCGTCAGTGTGGGGTGGCGTCGCGGCCCACCGGTTCAAGGAGGTGGTGGACCGCTGGAACGTCGAATCGACCAAGCTGTATCACGCGCTGCACAGCATCGCCGAGACCATTCGTTACAACGAGGCCCTGTTGCGTTCGGCCGGCGAAGAACACGCTCACCGCATCGCCGCCGCCGGCGGACATCTTTGAAGGACGAACCGTGGACCCTGTGCTGTCGTACAACTTCGACGGAATCGAACACTCCGTTCGCGCGGAAATTCACGCGACCGCGGGGCGCTTCAACGCGGCTCTGGAAGAGCTTCGGGCGCAGATCGCGCCGCTGCAACACGTCTGGACCCGGGAAGCCGCCGCTTCCTACCGCATCGAGCAGCTCAAGTGGCATCAGGCAGCCGGGGCGCTAAATGACATCTTGGTGCGCCTCGGCGACGCGGTGCGTGACGGGGCTGAGGACGTCGCGGACGCCGATCATCGGGCGGCGGGAGCGTGGATGCGGTAGGTGCAAACGGATGTCTACGTGGCCGCCGCGACACGGCGGGCGTGCGACGAGACAGTAGAAGCCGACGTGTGTGGTCTCGACGGAGGAGAGCCGTCGAGACCACACCGTCATATGTGCGCTCACGCCTTCGGTCAATGTGCGTCGAGCGTCGACTTTCTGCGGCTGATCCGGGATTTTCAGCGCAACAACTCGACGTTCGGGTGGAGAGCGTTTTGACCTGCATCGATACCCGCCGGTAGGCTGCTCGGTTGGCGTACGGTACGCCGAGGCTCGGGTCAACGTCGGTCGCCGAGAACACCCTCCGCCGTAACCGCCTGACCGGCACCTGGGAAACCGGGATCAGAACCGGGGATGACCCGAAACTAGGAAGGTAAGCGCTGTGCCTACATACGTGCCGAAGGCAGGTGACACCACACGGTCGTGGTACGTCATCGACGCCACGGACGTGGTGCTCGGCCGCCTTGCCGTCGCGGCGGCCACCCTGCTGCGCGGCAAGCACAAGCCCACGTTCACACCCAACGTCGACGGCGGCGACTTCGTTATCGTCGTGAACGCCGACAAAGTCGCGATCAGCGCCGAGAAACTGCGCAACAAGCTTGCTTACCGCCACTCGGGTTATCCCGGCGGCCTGCGTAAGCGCACGATCGGCGATCTGATGGAGAAGCACCCGGACCGCGTGGTCGAAAAAGCGATCGTCGGGATGCTGCCGAAGAACAAGCTCGGCCGCCAAATCAAACGCAAGCTGCGGATCTACGCCGGGCCGCAGCACCCGCACACCGCTCAGCAGCCGGTTCCGTACGAGATCAAGCAGGTGGCGCAATGACAGAAATCGAAACCCCGGTCGCCGACGAGGCACCGGCCTCCGGCGGGGACTCCTTCGTCGTCGAGCGCCCTATTCAGACCGTCGGACGCCGCAAAGAAGCTGTCGTGCGCGTGCGTCTGGTGCCCGGCTCCGGCAAGTTCGATCTGGACGGCCGCAGCCTGGAAGCTTACTTCCCCAACAAGGTGCACCAGCAGCTGATCAAGGCGCCGCTGGTGACGGTGGACCGGCTGCAGAACTTCGACATCTACGCCCACCTCGACGGCGGCGGTCCGTCCGGGCAGGCCGGCGCGCTGCGCTTGGCCATCGCGCGGGCGTTGATCCTGGTCACCCCTGAGGACCGGCCCGCTTTGAAGAAGGCCGGTTTCCTCACCCGTGATCCGCGCGCCACCGAGCGTAAGAAGTACGGCCTGAAGAAGGCCCGGAAGGCCCCTCAGTACAGCAAGCGCTGATCAGCGGTCTCTTTCTGGTGGCGGGCGTGCATCGTTGTACGCAGTGTTCGGCGTGTCGGTCGGGCAAACACGCACACTCGCGGCCAGATAAGAGAATGCAATTTGTACAGCTGTCGAATGTGAGAGGTTTGTCCGCATGGGTCGACTGTTCGGCACCGACGGGGTCCGCGGGGTCGCCAATCGCGAGCTGACCGCTGAGCTCGCGCTGGCCCTGGGCGCCGCAGCGGCCCGGCGGCTGACCGATTCCCGAAGCGGGCGGCGCAGGGTCGCCGTAGTGGGCCGTGACCCGCGAGCCAGTGGCGAGATGCTCGAAGCGGCAGTGATTGCCGGCCTGACCAGCGCCGGAGTCGATGCACTGCGGGCCGGCGTGTTGCCGACCCCGGCCGTTGCTCATCTGACCAGCGCCTACGACGCGGACTTCGGCGTGATGATCTCAGCGTCGCACAACCCGATGCCCGACAACGGCATCAAGATCTTCGGCGCGGGCGGCCACAAACTCGACGACGCCACCGAGGACCAGATCGAGGAACTCGTCGCGGCCGGCCCGGGGCTGCGCCCGGTCGGCGCGGCAATCGGGCGGGTGATCGACGCCGACGACGCGCTGGACCGCTACGTGCGGCAAGTGACCAGCGCGACCACCAATTCCCTCGACGGCCTTAGCGTGGTCGTCGACTGCGCCCACGGTGCGGCGTCGGCGGCGGCGCCCCGCGCCTACCGGGCGGCCGGGGCGCACGTCATCCCGATCAACGCCGAACCCAACGGCCTGAACATCAACGATGATTGCGGGTCGACACACCTGGACCCGCTGCGCGCAGCGGTGCTCGCTCACGGCGCCGACCTGGGCCTGGCTCACGACGGTGACGCCGACCGGTGCCTGGCCGTCGACGCCAACGGTGACCTCGTTGACGGCGATCAGATCATGGTGGTGCTGGCGCTGGCCATGCAGGAAGCTGGTGAACTGGCCGCCAACACCTTGGTGGCAACGGTGATGAGCAATCTCGGTCTGCACTTGGCCATGCGGGCAGCCGGCGTGACTGTTCGCACCACCGGCGTCGGTGATCGCTATGTTCTCGAGGAACTACGAGCCGGTGCCTACAGCCTGGGCGGTGAACAGTCCGGCCATATCGTGCTGCCCGCGCTGGCCACCACCGGTGACGGCATCATGACCGGCCTGCGATTGATGTCACGGATGGCGCAGACCGGCGCACCGCTGTCGTCCCTCGCGTCGGCGATGCGCACGTTGCCGCAGGTGCTGATCAACGTCGAGGCCGCTGACAAGGCAGCCGCCGTCGCAGCGCCCGCTGTGCGTGCCGCCATGCAGCAAGCCGAGGACGAACTGGGTGATACCGGACGAATCCTGCTGCGGCCGTCGGGCACCGAGCCGCTGATCCGAGTCATGGTGGAAGCCGCCGACCAGGACGTCGCCCGCCGGCTCGCGTTGCGGGTGGCCGACTCGGTCAACCAGCACTGACCGGAACGGAAAGCGCTGCCAGTCCGTCCTATCCGGTATGGGACGAACTCTCGTCGAGGTTGGGGCGCTGCGGTCGGCCGCCAACCAGTTCGACGCCAGCGCGCAACTGATCGACGCCGCAGCGCGGACCAACCTTTCGCAGCTGAGTTTTGACGGCGCCACCGCCGGGCGAGCGCACCTCGGTCGCGGCGACGCGCTGCACACGTCGCTGAATCGGTTGGGCGCTGACCTGGCGCAGTGGTCGCGGGCCACCGTCGAGATCGCCGCGGCGTTGCGCGCAGCCGCCGACCGCTACGCCGACGCAGAAGTGCGTAGCGCAGCGCGGCTCGGGTGACGAGCGGCGCAGATGACGGCGCCGGCGACGATGCAGAGGGAAGCGATGAGGAGGAGCGGCGCAGATGACGGCGCCGGCGACGATGCAGAGGGAAGCGATGAGGAGGAGCGGCGCAGATGACCCAGCGCTACAACGTGGCTCAGCGGCTGGCAGAGGGCGCGCCCGCCGTTGAGCACACCCAGAGCTACGTCTGGGCATGCCATGTCCTCGGCTACCAGCATCCCGACCTCACGGCCTATCCCACGCAGGTCCGCGACTGCTATGACACCGAAGCCGACCTGAACCTCTGGCTGCTCGACGATGACTGGGTGAAGTTGCGGGCCGCCGCAAACACCGCCGACGAAGCATTGAGCAGACAGCGCGCCCAGCACGACGAGCTCGCCGAAGCATGGCTGGGTACCGGCGCCCGTGCGGCCACAGAGTTCCTGCAAAGTCACCTCCGCGCAGGGGAGGCTGTTGTCACCAATATCCGCGCCGCCGCCGAGCGCTGTGCGACGCTTCGCGACGAGCTGTGGCGGCTCGTCGACGCCAAGGCGGCGACGGCGATCGCCGTCGACGATCGCCGGGTCGCCGAACGGCCCGCATGGCTGGCCGCCGCCCAGATTGTGCTGACCGGCGCAGCCGATCGGTCGACGGCCGACGGGCTGATCGAACACCAGGTCAAGCCCTACGTCGACGACGACGTTCGCACCGATTGGCTTGACGTCATGCGCTCGACTGCGGCGTTGGTGGACGCGTCCTTCGACACCGCCATCAACGCCCTGAATGCCGCACCGACGCCGCACTTTGATGTGCCCGGCGACCTCGCCGTTGCAGGGCCGCCGCTGAATGACCCACCCGTTCGAAACGGTGACGAGGTTCCAATTGCGGTGATTCCTGCCGGTGCCGGCGCGGCCCGCGCCGATCCACCGCCCGCCCAAGCCGACTCCAGGGCCCCGACGGCACCGCCCGTTCCCTCCGACGCCGTGCCGGCGCCGTTGCCGGCGGCCGACGCACTTGGCACACCGCTGCCGGCGGCCGACCCACTCGGCAGCGCCCTCGGCGATTCCGGTGTTCTGGGCGACTCGAGCGGCGCAACCGGCCTCGGCGCAACCGGCCTCGGCGGTCTTGGTAGCAGCATCGGTGGCCTCATCAGCCAGATTGTCGATGCGGTGGGCGGGCTGCTCGGTTCACTCGGCGACGCACCCGAGGACCCGTCACTCACCGGCGATGAGCCGGAACTGGACGACCGGCTCGACTCAGACGACGAAGCCGACGCCGCACCGGCCGAAGTCGACGACGACATCGTCCCCGCCGCACCGGAAACGCCCCCGAGCCCGCCCGGGCCACCGGCTGCCGAGGCGCCATCGGCAACCGAGGCGCCACCGGCGGCCGATGCACCGCCTGCCGAGGCGCCACCGCCAGACGGCACGCCCCCTGCTGCGGAGGAGCCACTACCGAACGACACGGCACCCACCGAGCTGCCGCCGCCGCCCCCTGAAGCACCACCGCCGGCAGGCCCGGCGCCCGACAGCCGCACACCGTGTGAGATCGCCGCTGACGAGTTACCACAAGCGGGCCAGTGAGGCGCTACTTGAGCAACGCGATGACCTTCTCCTGCGGTGTCACCGGCGGCAAAGCCTCGTCGACCGCCTCGGTGCGGGGAAGCTGCACGTCCGGATCGGCGAACTGTTCGTAGGTCTTGTCCCCGGCCAGCGCAAACAGCAGGTATCCGGTCAGCAACGCGCGAACCGCTTTCTGGGTGCCGGCGTGGGTGCCGGGCAGCCCGAACGCCTTGGTCAGCCGGCGGCCTTCGGCAAGGCCACCGCTCTTGGCTTTCTTGATCACCCGCAACGTCGCCGGACGCCACGCTCGGGACAGCTCCGAAGCGTTGGAGCGCAACGTCCTCTCTTCGCCGGGAGCGCTGAAAATGACACCCGGCGCGTGCAACGAAGCGGCCGGCTCCACGGCCGACGGTTTGGTCACGGTCGGGAACACCGCGACCACCGCTTTGGACTTGTCACGCATTCCGGCCGCCGCAAACACCGCCGCCGAGCCGCCGAAGCCATGTCCGGCCAGACCCAGCTTGGTGGGATGCACGCTTATTTTGCCTGACCCCAGCCGCACTCCCACCGCGATGTCGAGCGCGGTGCCGAGGTCGAAGGCCAGGTTCAACACCGACGGCGCCAGCCCCCGCTCGGTGTCCGGAGCCGCCACGACGATCCCCCAGGAGGCCAGGTGTTCCAGCAGACCCGTGTAGCGGTCGACGCCGGTCATCCAGTCGTGACCGAAGGCAACGGCCGGAAGGTTCAAGCCTGATTCGGGTGTGTAGACGACGCCCGGCAGGCCGGCGAAAGCCAGGTCACCTTTCAGGACACGATGTGGGCCCCGCCGAGTCAGAGCGGCGGCGAGTTTGCGGGTGCTGGCCACCCGTCGACGTTAGCGCACCCGGGCGGCGCCGCTTCCAGCGGCAATTCACAGCAGTTCGGGCCCAGAGGCGCTGACGAACCTTGGGGCGTACATAGCTTCATGTGGTAAGAAACGCCGCATGAAGAAGATTGTGCGTGTCGCAGCATCGGCATTTGTCATGGGTGCCGGCTTGGGGCTCGTCGGTTTGGGGGCGGCTGACATTGCTCAGGCGCATCCCGCACCGTTCGCGCCGATGCCGGACTACCACTGGTGTCCCGGAGATCCGTGGGATCAGGGCTGGGGCGACAACTGGGACGGGGGTCGTTGCCACGACGACGGCTTCTACGACGGCGAGCCCCGAGACGCCGGTCACTGGCACGGCCGCGGCCCGTACGACGACCGCTACGGCAACCCCGGTCCCTACGACGACCACGGTCCCTACGACGACCACGGCCCTGGACCCTGGCGTCCGTGATCTGAGCGGATCCCTGACTCACGCCCGTTCGGCGGCTCCTGCCGCCGGGCGGGCGTTTCGGTCAGGTTGAATTCCCGGCGTTCCCGTAACCGTCGTCGATCAGAACGACCATCCGCTGCGGTCGATCGATGATCGATGCGGCCGGCAGTCGGGATCCGTCCATTCGGCCCGCTAGCCAGTTCACCGCCGCTATGGGTCAAGTGCGTCCACCCGGTGCGGGGCCGTGGAACTGCGGGCCGGGGTTGGGCGGCGCCGCGGGATAGCCCGCCGGAACAGCCGGTCGTCCATAGACCGGCCGGGGCACAGGCTGACGATAGCGATCAGTCATGGCAGCCTCTCGGCCACAGGCGCCACACCTTACCGGCCCGCGGACCGGCCGCCGGTCCGCAGCGCTGCAACACCGGGCCAGGTCGCCTCCCTGCAGGCGGGTGGTGCTCCACTACCCTGGTCAGCTATGTGCGGAATCGTCGGCTACGTCGGGCAGCGCCCTGCCTGCGACGTCGTCATCGACGCGCTGCGCCGGATGGAGTACCGCGGCTACGACTCAGCCGGAATCGCCCTGGTCGACGGACACGCCAGCCTGACGGTCCGTCGCCGCGCCGGCCGCCTGGCCAACTTGGAGGCCGCGATCGCCGGGGCCGCACCCAGCGAGCTCACCGGCACCACGGGACTCGGCCACACCCGCTGGGCCACTCACGGACGCCCGACCGACCGTAACGCACACCCACACCGCGACGCGGCCGGCAAGATGGCCGTCGTCCACAACGGCATCATCGAGAACTACGCCGTCCTGCGCCGGGAACTGGAAACCGCCGGGGTGGAATTCGCCAGCGACACCGATACCGAGGTCACTGTGCATCTCGTGTCGCAGGCCTACCGCCTCGGCGAGACCGCCGGTGACTTCGTCAGCTCGGTGTTGGCGGTGCTGCGCCGGTTGGAGGGTCACTTCACTCTGGTCTTCGCGTGCGCCGACGATCCCGGCACCATCGTCGCCGCCCGGCGGTCCACCCCGCTGGTGGTAGGCATCGGCGACGGCGAGATGTTTCTCGGTTCTGACGTGGCCGCGTTCATTCCGCACACCCGCGACGCGGTCGAACTCGGCCAGGATCAGGCGGTGATCATCACCGCCGACAGCTATCGGATCACCGACTTCGACGGCAACGACATGACCGCCGCTGCTCGCACTTTTCACATCGACTGGGACTTGTCGGCCGCTGAGAAGGGCGGCTACGAGTACTTCATGCTCAAGGAGATCGCCGAGCAGCCCACGGCTGTGGCCGAGACACTGCTGGGGCACTTCATCGACGGCCGCATCGTGCTCGACGAACAACGACTCTCCGACCAAGAGCTGCGCGAGGTCGACAAGGTGTTCGTCGTCGCGTGCGGCACCGCCTACCACTCCGGGTTGCTGGCGAAATACGCCATCGAGCACTGGACCCGGTTGCCCGTCGAGGTCGAGCTCGCCAGCGAATTCCGTTACCGCGACCCCGTGCTGGACCGCAGCACACTGGTGGTGGCGATATCGCAGTCCGGGGAAACCGCCGACACTCTGGAGGCGGTGCGGCACGCGAAAGAACAGAAAGCCAAGGTGCTGGCGATCTGCAACACCAACGGTTCACAGATCCCGCGGGAATGCGACGCGGTGCTCTATACCCGCGCCGGTCCGGAGGTCGGGGTGGCGTCGACGAAGACGTTCCTGGCCCAAGTGGCCGCGAACTATCTGCTCGGGCTGGCGCTGGCGCAGGCCCGCGGCACCAAGTATCCCGACGAAGTGGAGCGGGATTACCGCGAGTTGGAAGCCATGCCGGATCTGGTAGCCCGCGTGCTGACCGCGATCGAGCCGGTGACCGCGCTGGCGCACCGGTTCGCCGGATCGTCGACGATCCTGTTCCTGGGTCGCCACGTCGGCTATCCGGTCGCGCTGGAAGGCGCGCTGAAACTGAAGGAACTGGCCTACATGCACGCCGAGGGGTTCGCCGCCGGAGAGCTCAAGCACGGGCCGATTGCACTGATCGAGGACGACTTGCCGGTCATCGTCGTGATGCCCTCGCCGAAAGGGTCGGCCACCCTGCACGCTAAGTTGCTGTCCAACATCCGGGAGGTCCAGACCCGCGGGGCCGTGACGATTGTGATCGCCGAAGAAGGCGACGACACCGTCCGGCCCTACGCTGACCATTTGATCGAAATCCCAGCCGTGTCAACGCTTCTGCAGCCGCTGTTGTCGACGATACCGCTGCAGGTGTTCGCCGCGTCGGTGGCACGGGCGCGCGGCTATGACGTCGACAAACCACGCAACCTCGCCAAATCCGTCACCGTCGAATAATTCCGCCCGCCATGGGCTGATCAACGGGCCCGGCGCGGCTAGCTGATGGCGGCGACCCGCTTCGCCCGGCTTTCAGCCGCGCTCGCGATCACCGCTAGACCCGGGTCGCCGTGACGTAACCGAGTGAACTGAACCGCAGGGGCTCCTCGGCGTCCTCAGCCGGCGACGAGAAGCCGTGTCGGGCAAACAGATCCGTTGCGCTGACGGCTGTGGCCTGCCAGCCGTGCGAGTTCAGGTGGTCGATCACATCGGGGCGTTCCCCGGGGTACCACAAGTCGGTCATCTCCACGTCGAAGCCGTGCCGGCGCCAGCTTTCGGTGACCTGGCGCATCCGTTCGGTCAACTCGGGCACCGACTGGGCGGCGTCGGGCAGATTCTCGGTCGCCAGCCGGCTGCCGGTGGTGCTCAGCTCGGCAATACCGCCCAGCAGCCGGTCCTGAGCTTCCGGCGGCAGGAACGGCAGCAGGCCCTCCGCGCTCCACGCGGCGGGCTCGCCGGTGTTGAAGCCCGCGTCTTTCAGCGCGTTCGGCCAGTCGTGCCGAAGGTCCACCGCCACCAGGCGGTGCTCGGCGGTCGGTTGGGCGCCCAAGTCGGTCATGGTCTGCGACTTGAACTCGATCACCTGTGGCTGGTCGATCTCGAACACCGTCGTTCCGGCCGGCCAAGCCAGCCGGTAGGCGCGGGCGTCCAGCCCGGAAGCCAGAATGACCACCTGGCGGATCCCGCTGTCGGCCGCCTGGATGAAGAAGTCGTCGAAGAACCGGGTGCGGATCGCCATCATGTCGCGCATCCGGGCCATGCCGAACTGGCGGTCGCCGTCGACCTCCTCGGGATCGAGCTGACCGCTGACCAGCCGGGTGAAGAAGTCGACGCCCACCGCACGAACCAGCGGTTCGGCGAACGGGTCGTTGATCAGCGCACCGGCACCCCGGCTGGCCAGTGCCCGCCCCACCGCGACACCTGTCGCGGTCGCGCCCACACTCGTGGCCAGATCCCAGGTGTCATTGTCCGCGCGTGCCATGCCTTACCTCCTATTGCCTCCGATCGCCGCTGAACGTGTCGGTCACCGACAGTAGGATGGCCCGCTGAACGGGCGCTGTGAGTGCTGAAAGCCTAGTTCCGATGTCGGCGAATGAAATTACCGCCGGCGTGGAATGCTGGCGGTGATGCGGCACTACTACTCCGCCGATGCGATCCGCGACGCCGAAGCGCCATTGCTGGCCAGCCTGCCCGAGGGGGCGTTGATGCGGCGCGCGGCTTACGGATTGGCCACTGCGGTCATCGATGAACTGCAGACCCGTACCCGCGGGGTGGCGGGTCGGCGCATCTGTGCGGTCGTCGGATCTGGGGACAACGGCGGTGACGCATTGTGGGCGGCTACCTTTGTGCGCCGGCGCGGCGCGGCGGCCGACGCGATTCTGCTCAATCCGGAACGCACCCACCAGCAGGGGCTCGCCGCGTTCCGAAAGGCCGGTGGCCGCATCGTCGAACACGTCGGCGCGAGCACCGACCTGGTGATCGACGGCGTGGTCGGTCTCTCCGGTTCCGGTCCGCTGCGATCGGCGGCGGCCGAGGTGTTCGCCGCGGTCGACGCTCGGATTCCAGTGGTTTCTGTGGACACTCCCAGCGGCATCGACGTTGCCACCGGGACGATCAGCGGCCCGGCGGTGCACGCCGCGCTGACCGTCACGTTCGGCGGGCTCAAACCGGTGCACGCGCTGGCTGACTGCGGTCGGGTAAAGCTGGTCGACATCGGCCTGGACCTGCCCCGCGCCGACGTGCGCGCACTGGAGGCCGGTGACGTGGCGGCGCGCTGGCCGGTGCCCGGCCCGAAAGACGACAAATACACCCAGGGTGTGACCGGTGTAATGGCCGGGTCGGCTGCCTATCCCGGGGCGGCGGTGCTGTGCACCGGAGCCGCCGTCGCGGCGACGTCGGGGATGGTGCGCTACGCCGGCAGCGCGCACACCCAGGTGCTGGCGGTGTGGCCGGAAGTGATCGCCACGGCTACCCCGGCGGCCGCCGGGCGGGTGCAGGCCTGGGTGGTGGGACCGGGGCTGGGCACCGACGATGTAGGGACGGGCGCGCTGTGGTTCGCGCTGAACACCGACCTGCCGGTGATCGTCGACGCCGACGGGCTGACCATCCTGGCGGCGCACCCGAATTTGGTGGCCAATCGTGATGCGCCGACGGTGCTGACACCGCACGCCGGCGAGTTCGCCCGGCTGGCCGGTCAGCCGCCCGGGGACGATCGCGTCGGCGCCGTCCGCAAACTCGCCGACACGTTCGGTGCCACCGTGCTGCTCAAAGGCAACGTCACCGTCGTCGCCGAACCGGGTGGCCCGGTTTATCTGAACCCGGCCGGCCAGTCTTGGGCCGCCACCGCCGGATCCGGTGATGTGCTGTCCGGCATGATCGGTGCGCTGCTCGCGGCGGGACTGCAAACCGGTGAAGCGGCGGCCGCGGCCGCGTTCGTACACGCGCGGGCGGCGGCCTTGTCTGCCGCTGACCCGGGGCCCGGCGACGCACCGACATCGGCGTCGCGCATCCTTCCGCACATTCGGGCCGCCCTGGCCTGTCTGCACCTTCCCCAGCAGGACTAGAAAGGATCCGCCGTGCTGCCCCACCACCCGTCTGTTCCCGCCCATTCGATCGCTCCTGCCTACACCAGCAGGTTGTTCACCACCCCGGTGCCGGCGCTGCGGCTGCCCGAGGAGTCGATGGACCCCGATACCGCGTACCGGTTCATCCACGACGAGTTGATGCTCGACGGCAGTTCGAGGCTCAACCTGGCGACTTTCGTGACGACGTGGATGGATCCCGAGGCCGGGAAGCTGATGGCCGAGACGTTCGACAAGAACATGATCGACAAGGACGAATACCCGGCGACCGCGGCGATCGAGCAGCGATGTGTCTGCATGGTCGCCGACCTGTTCCACGCCGAAGGACTGCGCGACGACGACCCGGGCAGCGCGTGCGGAGTGTCGACGATCGGATCCAGCGAGGCCGTCATGCTCGGCGGGCTGGCGCTCAAGTGGCGCTGGCGCGCAAAGGTCGGCGGCAAAAACGGTAGCTGGAAGACCCGCACGCCCAACCTGGTGATGGGCTCCAACGTGCAGGTGGTGTGGGAGAAGTTCTGTCGCTACTTCGACGTCGAGCCGCGCTACCTGCCGATGGAGGAGGGCCGCTATGTCATCACCCCCGAACAGGTGGTGGAGGCCGTCGACGAGGACACCATCGGGGTGGTGGCGATCCTGGGCACCACCTACACCGGTGAGCTCGAACCGATCGCCGAGATCTGCGCCGCCCTGGATAAGCTGGCCGCCGGCGGCGGCGCAGACGTCCCAGTGCACGTCGACGCGGCCAGCGGCGGGTTCGTGGTGCCGTTTCTGCACCCCTCACTGAGGTGGGATTTCCGGCTGCCCCGGGTGGTGTCGATCAACGTCAGCGGGCATAAGTACGGCCTGACCTATCCGGGCATCGGGTTCGTGGTGTGGCGCAGCCACGCGTACCTGCCCGAAGATCTGGTGTTCCACGTCAACTATCTCGGCGGCGACATGCCCACCTTCACGCTGAACTTCTCCCGGCCCGGCAACCAGGTGATCGGCCAGTACTACAACTTCCTGCGGCTGGGCCGCGAGGGCTACACCCAGGTCATGCAGACGCTGTCGCAGACGGCCCGCTGGCTGGGTGAGCAGCTGCGCACCGGCGAGCACTGCGAGATCATCTCGGACGGCTCGGCGATCCCGGTGGTCGCGTTCCGGCTGGCCCGCGGCCTGGGCTACACCGAGTTCGACGTCTCCCACGAGCTGCGCGGCTTCGGCTGGCAGGTGCCTGCCTACACCATGCCCGCCAACGCCACCGACGTGTCGGTGCTGCGCATCGTGGTCCGCGAGGGTCTGTCCGCCGACCTGGCCCGGGCTTTGCACGATGACGCCCGCACCGCGCTGGGCAGCCTCGACAAACTCAAGCCGGGCGGGCACTACCAGGCGGAGCACTTCGCGCATCAATAGTCCTTGGCCCAATGTCGACTTGTCGGGCCGATCCGGCCGAAACTCACGCAACGAGTCGACGCTCGGCGGGTTCGCGAGCGGTTCTGGGACAATCGGCGGCGAGGTGAGTATGCAAACGACTTCGTCAACCGTCACAGAACCGGTCAGGGCGGCTGCCGGCGTGCTCGCCGAGGCCGTCGTCGACCTCGGTGCGATCGCGCACAACGTGCGAGTGCTGCGCGAGCACGCCGGCTCAGCGCCGGTGATGGCCGTCGTCAAAGCCGACGGCTACGGTCACGGCGCCACCCGGGTGGCCCGGGCGGCGGTGGCCGCCGGGGCGACCGAACTCGGCGTCGCCACCGTCGACGAGGCGCTGGAGTTGCGCGCCGACGGAATCACCGCGCCGGTGCTGGCGTGGCTGCACCCGCCGGGCACCGACTTCGCGCCTGCGGTGGCCGCCGACGTCCAGATCGCCGTTTCCTCGGTGCGTCAGCTCGACGAGCTGCTCGACGCGGTGCGCCGCACCGGCTGCACCGCCACGGTGACCGTCAAGGTCGACACCGGGCTGAACCGCAACGGCGTGGGCGCGGCGCAGTATCCGGCGGTGCTGTCCGCTTTGCGCCGGGCGATGGCTGAAGACGCGGTTCGGGTGCACGGCATCATGTCGCACCTGGTCTACGCCGACTCGCCAGATGACCCGATCAACGCACTGCAGGCGCAACGGCTGTCCGACATGCTGGCGCAGGGTCGTGAGCACGGTGTGCGGTTCGAGGTGGCGCACCTGTCGAATTCCTCGGCCACGCTGGCCCGCCCCGATCTGGCCTTCGACGTGGTGCGCCCCGGTATCGCGGTCTACGGGCTGAGTCCTTTCCCGCTGCGCGGTGACATGGGGCTGGTGCCCGCCATGACGGTCAAAACAACTGTCGCGCTTGTTCGTTCGATTCGTGCCGGCGATGGGGTGTCCTACGGGCATGACTGGGTGGCCGATCGGGACACCAACGTAGCGCTGCTGCCAATCGGCTACGCGGACGGCGTGGTGCGGGGGTTGAGCGGTCGCTTGGAGGTGCTGATCAACGGCAGGCGCCGCCGTGGTGTCGGCCGGATCTGTATGGACCAGTTCGTGGTGGACCTGGGGCCCGGGCGCCTCGACGTCGCCGAGGGCGACGAGGCGATCCTGTTCGGGCCGGGCAGCCGGGGCGAACCCACTGCGCAGGACTGGGCCGATCTGCTCGGAACCATTCACTACGAAGTTGTCACCGGCCCACGCGGCCGCATCACCAGAACCTACTTCGGAGCCGAAAACGTTGAGTCGTAGGGATGCTCGCGCCCGTAGCGCATGGCTGGCGGGTGCCGCGGGACTGAGCGCGGTGGGCACGATCGCCGCGGTGTCGGTTGCCCGGCAGATTACCCGGCGTGCGGTCGTTGACGATCCGTTCGCCGGGGAGGATTTCGAAGCGCTGGAAAACGACCGCAGCTACGTGGTGACCACCCCCGACGGAGTTCCGCTCGCGGTACGCGAGGTCGGGCCTGAGGATGCGCAGCTCACAGTGGTGTTCGCGCACGGGTTCTGTATGCGCATGGGGGCGTTTCACTTTCAACGCATGCGGTTGTGCAAGGACTGCGGTTCCAACGTCCGGTTGATCTTCTACGATCAGCGCGGGCACGGTCGGTCCGGTGAAGCGTCGCGCAAAACGTACACCGTTGCCCAACTCGGTCAGGACCTGGAGACGGTGCTGCAGGTGATCGCGCCGCGCGGGCCGATCGTGTTGGTCGGTCATTCCATGGGCGGCATGACGGTGTTGTCCCATGCCCGTCAGCATCCTCAGCACTACGGCACCCGCATCGTGGGTGCCGCGCTGATTTCCTCTGCAGCCGAGGGTGTCTCGAACTCGCCGCTGGGCGAAATCCTGAAGAACCCGGCGCTGGACGCCGCCCGGTTCGCGGCGCGTTCGGCACCCAAGCTGGTGCACCGCGGTCGCACCGTGGCGAAGTCCCTGATCGCCCCTGTTCTGGCCGCGGCGTCCTACGGCCAAACGGATGTCAGCCCGAGCGTGGTGGCGTTCTCCCAGAAGATGATGCTGGCAACTCCGGTTCCCACCATGATCGAGTTCTTGCACGCGCTGGAAACTCTCGACGAAACCGAGGCGCTGGCGACGCTGGCGAAGATCCCGACGCTGATCGCCTGCGGCGACGGCGACCTGCTGACCCCGGCCGATTCTTCGCGAGCCATGGCCGACCTGTTGCCGGACGCCGAACTGGTCATCATCGACGGCGGCAGTCACCTTGCGCTGTTGGGTAAGCCGGACCCGATCAACGACGGTTTGGTCCGGCTGGTGAGGCGGGTCAACCCGCCCGGCCGGCTGAGCTCGCTGACCCGTCGATTGCGCGACCGGGCACTGCGCCGTGCTTGACAGCCCGAATTGGCCACGTGGCGACCCGCCGCGCCCGGCTTTGCCGCGCTCGCGATCGCCAGGCACTGCGACGCTGCCTCGCGTCGAGGACACCATCGCGCTCGGGTCGCGGCTGGGCGCACAGTTGCGCGCCGGTGATGTGGTGGTGCTGTCCGGTCCGCTGGGCGCCGGCAAGACCGTACTGGCCAAAGGGATCGCGCAGGCGATGGATGTCGAAGGTCCGATCACCTCACCGACTTTCGTGCTGGCCCGGGTGCATCCGTCCCGGCAGGCCGGGGCGCCGGCCATGATTCATGTCGACATGTACCGGCTGCTGGACCGCGACGACGCCGACCTGCTGGGCGAACTCGACTCGCTGGACCTGGACACCGAACTCGACGAGGCGGTCGTCGTGGTCGAATGGGGCGAGGGCCTCGCCGAACGGCTGTCCGAGCATCACCTCGACATTCGCCTGGAACGGGTTGTCGATTCCGATGTCCGGGTCGCGACCTGGCGGTGGAGTCCATGACGGCGGCCGAGGCAAGCGAAGTGGTTCTCGCCCTGGACACCGCCACACCGGCCGTCACTGCAGGAATTGTGTTGCGCAGCAACGATTTGAGAGTGCTGGCCGAGCGTGTCACCGTCGACTCGCGGGCGCACGCCGAGCGGCTGACTCCGAATGTCGTGACTGCGCTCGCCGACGCCGGGCTGAAGATGGCAGACCTGGGCGCGGTGGTGGTCGGCTGCGGGCCGGGCCCGTTCACCGGTCTGCGGGTCGGCATGGCGACCGCGGCGGCCTACGGGCACGCGCTTGACCTTCCGGTACACGGCGTCTGCAGCCTCGACGCGATTGGCGTACTGACGCGGGGCGATACGTTGGTGGTGACCGACGCCCGCCGACGTGAGGTGTATTGGGCGCGCTACCGCGACGGCATGCGCATCGACGGTCCGGCGGTCAGCGCACCCGCCGCCGTCGACTTCGGTGCGGCCGAGACGGTGGCCGGCTCGGCCGGGCACGCGGCATTGTTCGACCTGCCGCGGGTAGGCCCGGAGTGTCCCACCGCCGAGGGGCTGGTTCGCGCGGTGGCCGACTGGTCGATGACCCCGAAGCCCTTGCTGCCGTTGTATTTACGCCGGCCAGACGCTAAACCTGCCAGAGACGACGTCGTCGTCGACGCGTTGACGGCCGCCGACGCCGCGCGCTGCGCTGAGTTGGAAGCTCAACTGTTTCCCGGCGACGACCCGTGGCCGGAGGCGGCGTTTCTGCGGGAGATTGCCGCCCAGCACAACCATTACCTGGCGGCCCGCACGGTCGCCGACGGCAGCCTGGTCGGTTACGCCGGCATTGCCCGGTTGGGCCGCAAGCCGCCGTTCGAGTACGAGGTGCACACCATCGGGGTGGACTCGGCCTACCAGGGCCGCGGCATCGGCCGTCGCCTGCTGGTCGAGCTGTTGAACTTCGCCGCCGGGGGAGTGGTTCACCTGGAAGTCCGCACCGACAACACATCTGCGATCGGGCTTTACCGCAGCTTGGGGTTCGTCAACGTCGGGTTGCGCCGGCGCTACTACCGGGTGAGCGGCGCCGACGCCTACACCATGCGGCGCGAGGCCCGGCAGTGAGCGCGTCGTCGGCTGCGCGAATGGTGCTGGCCATCGAAACCTCGTGCGACGAAACGGGTGTCGGCATTGCGATGCTCAACGCCGACGGCGCGGTGACATTGCTGGCCGACGAGGTGGCGTCCAGCGTCGACGCACACGTGCGCTTCGGTGGCGTCGTCCCGGAGATCGCGTCGCGGGCGCACCTGGAAGCCCTCGGCCCGGCGATGCGCCGGGCGCTGACGGTCGCGCAGGTGCTCAAACCCGACGTGGTCGCGGCCACCATCGGGCCGGGTCTGGCCGGGGCGCTGCTGGTGGGAGTCGCTGCGGCCAAAGCTTATGCCGCCGCGTGGGACGTCCCGTTCTACGCCGTCAACCACCTGGGCGGACACCTGGCCGCCGATGTGGTCGAGCACGGGCCGCTGCCCGAGTGTGTCGCCCTGCTGGTCTCCGGCGGACACACTCACCTGCTGCATGTGCGTTCGCTCAGCGAGCCGATGGTCGAACTGGGCAGCACACTCGACGACGCCGCCGGCGAGGCCTACGACAAGGTGGCCCGGCTATTGGGGCTGGGCTATCCCGGTGGCAAGGCGCTCGATGAGCTGGCCCGCACCGGTGACCGTACGGCAATCATCTTCCCGCGGGGGATGACCGGCCCTGCTGACGACCCTTATGCGTTCAGCTTCTCCGGCCTCAAGACCGCCGTCGCCCGATACGTCGAATCCCATCCCGACGCCCGCACCGCCGACATCGCCGCTGGATTCCAGGAGTCAGTCGCCGATGTCCTGACCAAGAAGGCGGTGCAAGCCGCCTCCAAGCTCGGGGTGTCCACGTTGCTGATCGCCGGGGGAGTGGCCGCCAACTCCCGGTTGCGGGAGCTGGCCGCGCAGCGCTGCGCGAACGCCGGACTGGCGCTGCGCATTCCGCGGCTCAGGCTGTGCACGGACAACGGTGCGATGATCGCGGCGTTCGCTGCGCATCTGGTTGCCGCCGGAGCGGCGCCGTCGCCGCTGGAGGCGGCCACCGACCCTGGTCTGCCGGTCGTCACGGCTCAGGTCAGGTGAGCGTCGGGGGCGGCAGGCCCACGCCGATGCAGAAAGCAGCGGGGCGACCTTGAGTGCTAGCACTCTCATGTATAGAGTGCTAGGTGGCAATCGGACGATCCCTGTGTCGGCACCCGCGACGACGACGCGTGGGCACGTACGAGTGCCGGACACCTGGTATACAACGGTTCCGGGCTGGCCCCGGACCCTCACCAATACTGGTCCGGGGCAACGGCCCGCGGACCCTCAACAACACTGGTCCGGGGCGATAGTCCGCGGACCCCTAACAACCAAGTGGAGGGCTCCAATCGTGGCGAGCGTCAACATCAAGCCACTCGAGGACAAGATCCTCGTACAGGCCAACGAGGCCGAGACCACAACTGCGTCGGGCCTGGTCATCCCCGACACCGCCAAAGAGAAGCCGCAAGAAGGCACCGTCGTCGCCGTCGGCCCGGGCCGCTGGGACGACGAGGGCGCCAAGCGCATCCCGCTGGATGTGTCCGAGGGTGACACCGTCATCTACAGCAAGTACGGCGGCACCGAGATCAAGTACGGCGGCGAGGAGTACCTGATCCTGTCGGCCCGCGACGTGCTGGCCGTCGTCTCGAAGTAGTTCGCACGGCGGCGATCGCAATTCGGTCAAGTCGAGTGCGGCGGGTCGCCGCCTGAAGGTCCATTGGCGTGATCCGCCCCGGTGATGCCCGCGTCGACACGTGGGTGATCTCCGGGGCGGTGCGCTTTCTGTCGTCAAAGACGTCGAAGACGTCGAGCCAGTCGGGAAAGGCCCATGAGCAAGCAGATAGAGTTCAACCAAACCGCGCGCCAGGCTCTGGAGGCCGGTGTGAACAAGCTGGCCGACGCGGTGCGGGTCACGCTGGGCCCGAGAGGTCGGCATGTGGTGCTGGCCAAGGCCTTTGGCGGCCCCACAGTCACCAACGACGGCGTCACCGTCGCCCGTGAGATCGACCTGGAAGACCCGTTCGAGAATCTCGGTGCTCAACTGGTGAAGTCGGTAGCCACCAAGACCAACGACGTCGCCGGCGACGGCACCACCACCGCCACCGTGCTGGCTCAGGCCCTGATCCGATCCGGGCTGCGCAACGTGGCCGCCGGCGCCAATCCGATCGCGCTCGGGCAGGGCATCGGCAAGGCCGCCGACGCCGTGTCGCAGGCGCTGCTGGCGGCGGCGACTCCGGTGTCGGATAAGACGGGCATCGCGCAGGTCGCCACGGTGTCCTCCCGCGACGAGCAGATCGGCGAGCTGGTCGGCGAGGCCATGACCAAGGTCGGCCACGACGGCGTGGTCAGCGTCGAAGAGTCGTCGACGCTGGACACGGAGCTGGAGTTCACCGAGGGTGTCGGCTTCGACAAAGGCTTCATCTCGGCCTATTTCGTCACCGACTACGACTCGCAAGAAGCCGTTCTCGACGACGCGCTGATCCTGCTGCACCGCGACAAGGTCAGCTCGCTGCCCGACCTGCTGCCGTTGCTGGAGAAGGTGGCCGAAGCCGGCAAGCCGCTGCTGGTCGTCGCCGAGGATGTGGAGGGTGAGGCGCTGTCGACGCTGGTCGTCAACGCGATTCGCAAGACGCTCAGAGCGGTTGCGGTGAAGGCACCGTTTTTCGGTGACCGGCGCAAAGCTTTCCTGGAAGATCTGGCGATCGTCACCGGCGGACAGGTGGTGAACCCCGATGTCGGGCTGGTGCTACGCGAGGCCGGCCTGGACGTGCTGGGTTCGGCGCGCCGCATCGTGGTCAGCAAGGACGACACCGTGATCGTCGAAGGCGGCGGCAACGCCGAGGCGATCGCCGACCGCGCCAAGCAGTTGCGCTCAGAGATTGAAAACACCGATTCCGACTGGGACCGCGAAAAGCTCGAGGAACGGCTGGCCAAGCTGGCCGGCGGCGTGGCGGTCATCAAGGTCGGTGCGGCCACCGAGACCGCGCTCAAAGAACGCAAGGAAAGCGTCGAAGACGCGGTTGCCGCGGCCAAAGCGGCCGTCGAGGAAGGCATCGTCGCCGGCGGCGGTACCGCCTTGCTGCAGGCCCGCGAAGCGCTGACCGACCTGAGGTCGTCGCTGAATGGCGACGAGGTGCTCGGTGTCGACGTCTTCTTCGACGCGCTGGCCGCCCCGCTGTTCTGGATCGCCTCCAACGCCGGTCTGGATGGTGCGGTGGTGGTCAACCAGGTCAGCGAGCTGCCCGGCGGGCAGGGGCTGAACGCGGCCACCCTCGATTACGGTGACTTGGCCGCCCAAGGCATCGTCGACCCGGTCAAGGTCACCCGCTCGGCGGTGGTCAACGCCGCCTCGGTGGCCCGGATGCTGCTCACCACCGAGACGGCCATTGTCGAGATGAAACGGATGACGACATGGCACGGTAGGCGCGGCTAAAAATAAGTTTGCTGAGTTGAAGGGCGGGATTTGGAAGGTTAGGGTGTAATGGTGGAAAGAGTGTGGTAGAGGGCGATGGATGAAAGAAGAATGGTAGACGGAGATCGTTGGGGACGGATGAGAGAAATCTGAGAAGGGGACGGATAGTGACGCTAAACATCAAGCTGCTTACGATCTACGACATCTAACAGTCAGCTGATTTACGCCTCACGGATCTTTTGTTGGTTCCTTAGTGAGAGATGAATCGGCGAAGACAGAAGTACTGCAATATATGTCTGTAGGCTATTACGAAAAAGGGAGTAGGATAGTGAAACAGGAAGAAAAAATAAGATAAAGAAGAAGAAAGGAAGGAGGGGGAGAAAGGATATAACAAGGAGGAAGTGGCAGCCCGATAGAGGATAAGGGAACGCATCTAATAAAAAGAGAAAGAAAGAGAAAAGGTAAAAGGTAAGAGCATACCTAAAGTAGGAAGGGTTCGAAAAAGGATAAGAAAGAGCATTTGTGATATCGAATAACGAAGATGCATACGAGCGAATACGTTCAACAGTCGATAGTAAACTGACAGATACAGCGCGAGTAGGACGAAAATAGCAGGGCGGAGGTAATAGTAACGGGAAAAGCACCAGCAGTTCCCAACAACGACAGACGAGACCTATAAAGATAGAGACTACGCTAGCCGAAGACGGTGGTCTAATAGACGACGTAGCAAAGAGAAAGCCCGATAAGGAAAAGAGCGAGAGAGAAGGAGAGGAGAGAGAGGACTGCGCAGTCAATAAAAAAAGAAGAGAAGGTAAAGGCAAAGAGAAAAAGAGAGAAGGTATAGGGCCTAAAAAATAAAAAGAAGAAAAGAAAGGAGAGAAAAAGGCTAAGAAAAAGAAAGGAGAGGGGAAAGACCTATACAAAGCAAAGGTGGACAGCAAGTATATAGCTACTACGACCGCACCAGGAACTGAGAAAATAAAGAGATCTACAAGCAGATATACGATAGCAGGGACCGAACTATCCGGCGGCTAGAAAACAAAGAGATAGCACAAAAAGATAAAGAAACTAGAAAGGCTAACGACAACAACGAGGTAGGCCAAGAAGTAGGGAAAGGGCGTGAAGAGCTGAAGGAACTGTGGACAAAGAATATAACAAGGATTTACCGAGAAGGAGAAGAAGACAAGCTGCAGTACGATGGGTTGAATGTAGCAAAAAAGAAGAAGGACTAATAGCAGCGATGAAACAAGGACAGAGAGGAGATGGTGTGGCGATCTATGGATGGCCGCACTACGTATCCTATAGAAGGCGCAGACGTCGATTCAGTAGAGACAACAAGAAGCAGCGACGGCAACGCGATAAATGCTGCCGGGATATAGAAGGCAATGTATGAAAGAAGAAAGATAAAAAAAAGAGAGATGAAGTATACAGAGAATAAAAAAAGATCTAGGTACTGACCGAAGTAGCACAAGAAAGCGTAAAAGAGCAGTAAACATAAATAAAAGAGAGAAAGTGTTAGTACTTGCTATGTAAGCCCTTTACAAGCTCGCTCTATCTATGAGATATAGAAGAAAAAAAGAGATAGAAAGAAGATAAAGATAGAGAGAACGTTTACCGTTATATATAGAGAAAGATGGTAAAGTACTGAGATCTACGAGTGAAGAGAAAGCTTAACTCTACTAAGAAAACAAGACTCTACTTGAGAGCTTTAAGCAAACAACGAATGACTCTCTAGAAATAAACGACAAGAACGATATGTTGAAAACATAAGAAAAAAAGACTTATCGAGACCTGAGTAAGAAAGAAAAAAGACGAGAAATATATGTAAAAATAAAAAAAAGAGAAAGACACTGAGAATAAAGAGATCAACATGATAAAGATATATTCGATACCTTAAAGAAAAAAAAGAAGAAAAAGAAAAGAAATAAAGAAGAAAAAAAAAGAGCTAAAAGAAAAGAGAAAAAAAAGAGAGAAGAGAGAAATAAAGAGAAAAGAAATATGAATAAGAAGTAATCGAATACATGACAACTTGAGAATTAAGAAAAGAATACTTTTCTCCTTGAAAAATAACGCTTCATATAAACGACCCTGAAACCCTTATAAAACGAACAAACGCATAAAAGAAAGATAAAAAAAGAGAAAACTAGAATATAAAAAATAAAATACTATGTATACAACGTACTTTATTAAATAGCAAGCTGAGAGCGACTATAACAACTAGACCTCACGACTAAAACGAGATCTGCTCTCCGACAGTATCCCGATCCCGCGCCTAATATCACATAATACTGTACACCTTACCGTACTGTCCTCTAACGCCCAATCTTACGAAAAAATACCTATCTGAAATATATTCAACTAGACAAAAACTAAAAAAAATAACTAAAAACACACCCCTCTCATATCAGTAAGAGTAAGATAACGCATTAAGATTGACTAATGTACACTGTGCTCCTATATTATAAATAGACAATCATAGCACGAGAAATCTCAAGTAAAAAAAAAAATAAATAAAAAAAGAATAAACAAGATAGATCAGAACACCAACCGCCAGCTCGATAGAATCGAGCTAAACAACCTATCACCGACAAAACCGAGACAAAAACATCAACCGTTAAGAAATAAAAAGAGAGCTCGAAAAAGTGAGAGATAAAGACAATCTGATAATACACAGCATGAACAGACTGCCCCGATCGCTATCTAATTACGCGAAAAGTCGAAGAGCTGACACAGCGCGACGACCAGATACGATTAATCAAGAAAAATTTGAAATAAAAAAAAAAAGAGAAAGACTAAGAGAGATAATGATACTGTAAGTGATGAGCTAGAAAGCAGAAAAAGAAAGATAGATGATACTTGAAAGAAAAAGAGAGAGAAAAGATATAGAGAAAGCTAGAAAAATAAAAAAGCCGAAAAGAGAAACTCAAAGTTGAGAAAACCAAGAGATAAGAGATAGACTAAAAAAAGGAGACTCAGTAAAAGAACTAGCAAAAAAATACGAAAACAATCGACAAACTATCTACAACTCTCGACTGACCCTCACTAATCAGACCCAACCCACGTATGACTTCTTCCTAATAACATCGCCAACCTTTATACCCCACTCGTCTACGTCGACTCTACCACATAACCTGATCGCACCTCCTCCGAATCGAAACCTAACTCACACCAGCAACTCCTACAATAACAGACTATACTAACAAGATGAAACTGCGAGCTAGATAACACCTCGCACACCTCTCATCTTAACAGGAACTCCGACAATAGAAAAAAAAGAAAAATAAATAGATATCAAAAAAATAAAAAAAAACTGAATTAACGTTCTATGAATACGCTAACCTACTATCAAAAAAAAGATAAAATAACACCTTAAAAAACACAAAAAAAAAAAAAAAACACAAACCAACAACACTTCTACAAACACTTATAAAAAACCTAAAACTACACCAAAAATAAATAAGACTAAGAATATCTCTATACAAACCTAAACAAACTAAAAAAACAAAACTAATATAAATACTATCTACAACTACCCCAACTCTCAAACCAATCATCGAAATCTCTCTAAAAAAACCACTCAATCTATAAATACACCCTAAAGAAAATTTAAAAACTCAAAAATAACAAACGAACTTTATTAAAAACGACCTAAACAAATCACAACTAAAAAAAAACAAAAAAAAAAAAAATAAAATATAAAAAAAAAAAAAATAAAAAAAAAAAAAAAAAAAAAAAAAAAATAAAAACTCAATATAAACTCTTAAAATAACACTATAAAAAATATATATACATCCCCCCCTCATCAACAAACTTTAACAAAAAAATACCTCAACAAAAAATCACTAAATACATATCCCACTTACCTAATAAACAACAATTAAAAAAAAAAAATAAACAAAACATACAAATACCTCAATAAACACCCCCCTATAATAACTTAAAAAAAAATCAAACAAAATGAAACTAATACAAAATACCAAAAAACCACCTAAACTCAAACAAAACACCTATATAAACCACATCTCCTATACCAACGACACCAAAAACAAAAAAACTCAACAAAAACAAATAAATAAAAAAAAAAAAAAAAATAAAAAAAAAAATAAATTATAAAAAAAAAAAAAAAAAAAAAAAAAAAAAAAAATCAAAAACATTAAAAAACACCAAAAAAATAAAAAAATAATAAAAAACTCAACCCCATACCTCAAACCACTAATAAAAAACCAATTTACCCACAAACAAACCCCCATAAAAATCCTTTAAAAATTAAAAAAAAATAAAACTAAAATAAACTGAAAAAAAAACCAATAAAACTTAAAAAAAATAAAAAAAAAAAAATAAAAAAAAAAAAAACAATAACTAAATTTAAAAATATAAAATCAATACCTATAAACATATAAAAAAAACAATAAAAAACAAAATATACTCATTCTAATAATAATAAAACTTATCACTTACACACCCAAAATTACAACTCAAATCTAACCACAAATTAAAATATATCCCATGATAACTGACGATTTGAAGAACAAGATCTCAGCTTCTGAGACTCATTCTATTCCTGAGACATCTCCAACCCTCTGGAACTCATCGAGCAATCACTTACCTGCTCTTCATACGACGACTCGACGACCTCAACACCCTCACCCAAAAGAAAGCTCACCCCACCGACAGCCAAAGAGCCCATCTTTCTCCTGCCCCAACCACCAAACCTGCGCTATTCTATCTTCAAGAACTACGAACCAGACCTCTCACCTACCCGACATTCGCCGACAACATTTTTCCCTTCCTTCCCACCCTCGACGGCGACGGCTCACCTACTTCGAGCACATGAAAGACGCACTCTTCACCATCACCACTCCGCACTTGCTATCCGAGTTATAAACATGCTCGACGATATACCCATGACTCACAGAGACAAAAACGGAGACCTTTAAGAATAAATGTTGAAAAAGATCGCCACCACCAAATCTCAACGAACAATTCAGCACACCTCGACACTTCATCAACCTGATACTCTACATAATAGCCACACAAAACACTGATGAAATCTCCGACCCGGCTTCCGACACGGCGAGCTTCCTAATAACTGCCCCTGAATACCTCCCCCACCACCACACTCACGTACTCACCGACGCCTCACCAACCCTACCACTTCCACCACAGCATGTTCCACGGCTACGACTTCGACCACACTATGCTTCGCATCGGCAGCATGAACATACTTCTGCACGGCTTAGACCCCCCGACACCGCTACTGAGACTCCCTTCAGAAGGAGCCGCCCCGACAGAGAAATACACCCTGATACTGGCTAACCCGCTCTTCGCCAGTATCTCTCTACCACAATATACGTCCAAAGGATCTGCAGCGAGTCGTGAACACCAAAAAGACCGAACTACTGTTCATAGCTTTGTTACTGAAACTCCTAAGACTCTGACCGCACGGCTCTCATCGTCCCGGACCGTATATTATTCGATTATAACAAAGGCACACAAAGACTCTTCGCCGCATCCTCGTAGAAGACCAGAACTCGACTCCAATGGTAAAGATGCCAATAAGATGTATAAAGACCATACGCCGGAGTTTTAACAGCCATCCTGCTATTCACCAAGACCAACTAAGATGGCACCGATGAAGTCTCTTTCTACGACGTACAAGCCGACGCCTAATCCCTCGACGACAAACGCAAAACAATTGAGATTAACGATCTTCCCTAAGTACTTGACACGCTGAGAACAAACTTACCACCACAGAACAAAAATAGAACACGCACAGAACAATCTTTCTGAGTAAAAAAAACCGACATCGTCTCACAAAACTACTACCTCTCCCTTAACCTCTACAAACAGAATCTTATACGACGACGTCGAGCACCGTACACCCCTAGAAATCATCGCCGACATCGAAAACCTCCAAATGATATCAAACAAGCAATTTAATAACTAAAAATAATACTATCATCCACTCTAATCAATTATAATTTCTCTATTAATTAAAAAAAATATCAAAGAACCAATACAAAACATATTACCCTATATAAAACCACAAACACTTCACACCCCTACACTCCAATATCACCCCAAACACAACTCTACCCCAACATCTCTACAACACTACACTCCCTATCAACAAATTTTATCCTACAATATTTTATAAAAAGAACACACTCTCAAAATTAAAAAATAACTCCTATTTCCTTATTCTAAAACAAAAAAACAAAAAACAAAATACTTCTTAAACACCAAAAATAAAAACTCAAACTATATCATACCACTACTTCAAACGTTCTCACCCATACCCATAACTCTACTACTCAATTCTACTTCAACTTTCTCAAAAAACTACTACATACCTATATAATAAACTCAAAGAACAACTCCACATCTCCAAATCCTCAACCACACAGACAAGCATCAAACCCAAAAACACCAAATAATTAAAAAACAAAAAAAACTCGCACAATACACCTTTATACAACATATACTCTAACCCAATAAAAACTAATATAAATAATAAACATAAAAATAAAATATAAAAAATGAAAAAAAAAAAAACAAAAAATAATTTATAAAAAAAAAAATAAGATAATATAATAGATTAATAAAAAAAAACAAACTCAACAACACAATACAAAAACTTAAAAAAACACTTAAAAAAAAAAAAAAAAAACAAAAGCAACATTTAACAACACTATATATACTAATCAATATATAAAAAAAAAAAAAAAAAAAAAAAAAAAAAAAACATCACTCATAAATATAAAAATAACATTTAATCAACAACATCAACTTAAAAATCCAAAAAAAACTATCAATAACCAATCCCTAAAAAAACAAAAAAAAAAAAAAACTCAACTATTTAAACAACACTCTAAATCTATCATCAAAATACTAAAAAAAACAAATTAAAAATAAAAAAAAAAAAAAAAAACCAAAAAAAAAATATTAAAAATAAAAAAAAAAAAATCTATAAAAAAAAAAAAAAAGAAAACTAAAAAAAAAAAAAAAACTAAAAAAAAAAAAAAAAAAAAAAAAAATAAAAAAAAAAAAACTACAATAAAAACCCCCTATAACAAACCAACTTAAAAATATACTTAACAATATCTAACTTCGCATTCTTTAAAGCATTCAACCTGGCCAGAGATCACTCCGATTGCGCACACCGCCGAAAGCTACGCCACCAGCGATCCCCGTTCGGCCTCCTTCTACAGCCGCCGAGCGGTAGAGCACCTCGTGAACTACTTCTATGACTTCTGACCCTGCCGATTCCTACCAGGACGACCTCTCGGCCCGGATCAACGACCCGAAGTTCAAGCCAAGGACTGAGATCGGATCTCCCCAAGCTCAACCTGATCCGCAAGCTCGGCAACCACGCAGTACACGACCAGAAGCCGATCACGCCACGCGCGGCTCTCGATACTCTGCGAGAGTTACACCATGTGATGGTGTGGGCGGCGTTCCACTACTCGGCCAACCCGCAGGCGGTCCCTCTGAAGGCTACCTTTGATCCTCCGCTCGCCACAAAGGCTGCACCGCTCACTCAGCGAAGAATTTACTAAGCTCGCCAAGAAATTCCCGCAACAGGACGAGCTCACGCTAAAGCGCTGGCTGAGAAAGACGAGCTGGCGGCGGCCAAGGACGCAGAGATCGCCACAGCTCCGCGAGCAGATCAAGCCTGCCCAGGCCGCCAACCAGCCGGTCGATGACCGAGACTACTCCGAGGCTGAGACTCGCGACCGCTTCATCGATGTGCTGCTGACCGAGGCGGGCTGCCCCCTCGCCGACGAGCAGGACCGCGAGTTCCCGGTCACCGGCATGCCCAACCGCCGACGGCAAAGGATTCGTCGACTACGTGCTGTGGGGTGCCGACGGCCTGCCGCTGGCACTCGTCGAGGCCAAGCGCACCACCAAGAGCCCGCAGTTCGGCCAGCAGCAGGCCAAGCTTTACGCCGACTGCCTGGAGCGACGTTCGGTCGACGCCCGGTCATCTTCTACACCAACGGCTACGAGCACTGGCTGTGGGACGACGCAGCCGGCTACCCGCCGCGTGAGATCCAGGGCTTCTACACCCGCAACGAGCTGGAGCTCCTGATCCAGCGCCGCCACGACCCGCAAGCCGCTCCCCGAGCGCCGATCGACTCGGCCATCGTGGAGCGCCACTACCAGCACCGCGCTATCCGCGCGCATCGACGAGGCTTTCCACTGGCCAAGCAGCGCCAAGCCCTGCTCGTGATGGCCACCGGCGCGGGCAAGACCCGCACCGTCATCGCGCTGGTCGAAGCAGCTGATGCAGGCCGAACTGGGTCAAGCGGGTGCTGTTCCTCGCCGACCGCACCGCGCTGGTGAACCAGGCCGCCAACGCCTTCAAGGCGCATCTGCCCCATGCGACCACGGTGAACCTGGTGACCGAAAAGATCAGCCGACGGCCGGGTGTACGTCTCGCACCTACCCGACGATGATGAACCTGATCAACGACAGCCGACGCCGGCACGAGCGGCGTTTCGGCCCGGGCTACTTCGACCTAGTGGTCATCGACGAGGCGCACCGCTCGGTCTACCAGAAGTACCGGGCGATCTTCGACTAGTTCGACTCACTGCTGGTCGGACTGACCGCCACCCCCAAGGACGAGGTCGACCACAACACCTACCGGCTGTTCCACCTCGAAGACGGCGTGCCCACCGACGCCTACCGCCTCGACGACGCCGTCAACGACGGCTTCCTCGTCCCCGCCGTCGGGCGTGTCGGTCCGGCACCAAGTTCCTGCGCCAGGGCATCAAGCTACGACGACCTGTCCGAGGAGGAGAAGGACGAGTGGGACGCCCTGGAATGGGACGACGACGGCCCCCCGACGAGGTCGCGCGCCGACGAGATCAACCGGTTCCTGTTCAACGAGGACACCGTCGACAAGGTGCTCGCCAACCCTGATGGACAAGCGGCCACAAGGTCGCCGACGGCGACCGGCTGGGCAAGACCATCATCTTCGCCAAGAACCAGGCGCCACGCCGAGTTCATCGTCGAGCGCTTCGACGCCAACTACCCGCACTACGCCGGGCACTTTCGCCCGCGTCATCACCCACGGCATGACCTACGCCCAGAGCCTGATCGACGACTTCTCCATCCCGGACAAGGCACCGCACATCGCGATCTCGGTCGACATGCTCGACACCGGCATCGACGTGCCCGAAGTCGTCAACCTGGTGTTCTTCAAGCCGGTGCGCTCCAAGACCAAGTTCTGGCAGATGATCGGTCGCGGCACCCGACTCCGCCCCGACCTGTTCGGCCCGGGCCACGACAAGACAGAACTTCTACGTCTTCGACTTCTGCGGCAACCTCGAATTCTTCAGCCAGGACCTGCCCGGATCGGAAGGCTCTCTTGCAGAAGTCACTGAACCAGCGGCTCTTCGAACCCGGCTCGACCTGATCACCGCGCTGGACCACACTTGCCCGCCCAAGAACCCCACCGACTGAGGGCCAAGGCACCGAGACCGAACGCGGCTTGCGCGTCGACGTCGCCTGCCAGCCTGCACCAAACCGTCGTCGGAATGAACTTGGACAACTTCCTGGTACGCCCGCACCGCAAGCTGGTCGAGCATATACGCCATGGCCGTCCTGCTCACACCCTGACCACCGACGCCGCCGATGACGTCGCCGAGCACCTAGCCGGCCTCCCCTCCCCCCTCAAGGACGACGACGAGGACGCCAAGCGCTTCGACCTGTTGATCCTGCGCCGCCAACTGGCTCAGCTCCAAGGCGACGCCGTGACCGCCGAACGACTCCGAGAGCAGATCCAAGACATCGCCACCGCCCTGCTCGAGCAGACCGCTATCCCGTCCGTGGCCGCCCAGCAGGAGCTGCTGGACGAGGTCGCCAGCGACCAGTGGTGGATCGACGTCACCCTGCCGATGCTCGAACTCGCCCGCCGCCGGTTACGCGGACTCCTGCAGTTCCTCACAAAGACCCAAAAGAATCCTGTCTACACATCGTTTCAGGACGAACTCACCGATTCTACCGATGTAGATCTTCCAGGCTTCACACCAGGAACAAACTGGAAACGCTTCAGCGCCAAAGCTGCTGCTTACCTCAAACAGCACCCGGACCACATTGCCTTGCAACGATTGCGCCGCAACAAAGCTCTTACTACTGATGATCTTCAGGCGCTCGAACAGATGCTCATCGACAGCGGAACAGGCGATACGGACGACCATCGACCATGCCAAAGAACAATCCCATGGTCTAGGCCTATTCATCCGCTCTCTCGTCGGCTTAGACTGCCAAGCCGCACTCAAGCTTTCGCCCACTACCTCGACGGCACCACCTTCAACGCCAACCAGATCCACTTCATCAACCTCATCGTCGACGAACTCACTACCAACGGAGTCTGGAACCGTACGCTCTACGATCGCCTACACGGATCTACGCCTACCGGACTCTGAGTCGATTTCCTGAGCCCGACGTCGATAACATCGTCGAAATCTTAAACACCGTGAAACCCATATAAAAAAAAAAAATACCGAAAAAAATCAAAACTAAAAAACTAAAATAAAAATCGCGCGACCACACAAAAACTATAAAATAAAAAAGTGCAAACCTAAAATACACCTAGAAAAAAAAAAAAAAAAAAAAAAAGAAAAAAAAAAAAAAAAATAATATATAAAAATACAAACTTCTCAACCATAGAAATAAGAAAAAAAAACTACTAGCTAGACGATGAATACTAATCTCTCACCTATCCCCGTCCTCGCACCAATAACTTATTCCTCTCCACCCACCCCTATACCTACTATGCCTCTCTCTTCATATTCTCTAAACTCTCTCCCCACTACGCCGCCCTACCTCTACAATCACCTACTCATTAAATAGAAAAAAATAACCAAAATCCACACAAAAACTCTCACGGTCGAAACCCATAAAACTACAAAAAACGAAAACAAACGTTACGAACGATAACTTCATAAGAATAAAAAAAAAAAGAGAAACTCTGACCGATGCCGTCCCATAAACACCACGCAAACTTATAACCTCAGCACAAGCAAAACTATATAAAGAAAAAAAAAACGATCCGCAAATCCAACCTAAAAAACTATGAAAAGCTAAAAATGAACACACCTACACCAACTATCAAAAAAATAAACAAAAAAAAAAACTAACTCGACCACCTCTACGAACTAACTGAACCCCACCCCATACACTCTTAAGCCGTTCGCCCTAAACAGCAAATACAGGATGATCCCTTAAACAAGAAAATCAGCCTAAAAAACTGCGAACGTCCGATTGCCGCAATCTCTACGCGCGGGCCCCAGTCTCTCCAGAAAAGCGAGCTCCACCTCTACTAGAAACCTAGCCGCTGATGCCTCCGCTGTAGCGCAGACTGGATCACCGCACCTGGACACACCACAAAAAAAAAAAAGAAAAAAAAAAGAGAAAATGCGCTCCGTCGGCTACCCGTAATAGCGCATCCATCAGCTAGACTTGTACCCTAAAAAAATAACTCGCTCAAGCATCGGCTTCGCCAATACCACCGCACACTCATAACCTCTACGCACCGACTTACTCACTCATAACTGAAAAAAAAGAGCAACGCCTCAGATTTCAAATACAGCTTGAGAACCATAAAGTTCCAAACCAAGTACTAGAAGAGCAGACACTGCGACATAGAAAAAGAAAAAAAAAACGACGGAATACCTTTGTTGATCAAACCTTAACGATCCGCTCGATATACTCTCCGTAGACCACTAGAACTAATACGCCCAAATTAAAAAAACCTGATCGGGGTCTTCCACTAAACTCCAAACAAAAACTTAGACACGCTAAGACATGTATCCCCATGGTGTCTCTCACCATCTTACTCTCCCCCTTCCATGTCTTGTCGTGAAGTGCAGCGTTTGCGCTCCGCCAAAACTTCCAACTCTAAAAGAGACACAAAGCCGAGCAGAGCGATGAGCACGGCTGCGACTAAAAAGAACATGTCAAAGAGAGATTCAATAGATGACACCACTAGCTAGCCTTGAACCTCAGCCCAAAACACAAGCTGCTCAAGATGACGGACAGAACGAAACAGACTGCAGAAGCCAAAAAAGAGGATCGCGTCGCCCAAAAAAAAAAAAAAAGTGTAGATAGAGAGTTAGGTTGGGCCGATAAAGAGATAGAAAGGATAGATACAAAAGATAAGTCAAAGATAAGACAATGACTACTAAGAAGAAAAGCAGAAAAAAAAAAAAAAAAAAAAAAAGAGAAGAAAAAAAAAGAAAAAAAAAAAAAAGAAAAAAAAAAAAAAAAAAAAAAAAAAAAAGAAAAAAAAAAGAAAACCGAGACGGCCATTGTCGACAAGCCGGCGGACGCCGACGACCACGCCGGCCATCACCACGGCCACGCGCATTAAAACAGACTGGACGAAGAACCCTTGGTTTGACCGCCGGGGGTTCTCTCGTCTGTTGGTACTGTCCGGCAAGGAGTGCATCTAGCAGCAGATCGGCACTCGCCAGTGGTAGCCGCCGGCCCCTTCGCAGCTTGCTGCTAACGCAGTGGCACAACTATTCAGCGCCCAGATCCATCGGGCAGGTGGAAATTTGCCCAATACCGCTACCGCCCCGCCTGCCGTGTGGTAATCCCCTGCATCAAGCGGTTTATTCGCTACTGCAAGAGGATCAAGACCATGGCCATTGTGCAAGGGATCACCGCAGCAGCTGTGTTCGCCGGTGTCGCTGTCGCGGCAGCTAGCCCAATCTGGGCGGATCTTGCGGATGAAATGAGTGGTACCTACACGGCTCAATCACCTAACGACCTGCAGTTCTCCACCTGGACCATTACTCCCTGCGGATCCACTTGCCTCAACGTTACAAGTAGCCTCTTCGGAGGAACTCGCCAGGCACAGGTGTCATCGACAACGGGAGAATGGACTTTCAGTTTGGCTCAGGTCATATGCCCAGACGGAAGCTTCGTACCCGGCAGTACTACCTATGAATGGATTCCGGAGACCCGCACCGGCACCCGCACCAGGTCCAGCAACGGAGTCCCCGTCTGTGGTCGCGTTTCACCAATCGACGACGTGGCGATGCTCACCTTGACTAAACTCGCTTAATTTTCCGTCGGCGGTAGCAAACTACGGCGCAACACGGCTAGCAAGCCCCGTGAGTGGCTGATGCTTACGCCCCTGACAACGTAACGTTGTCGACATCTCCACCGCCAAGTGGAATCAGAGTGAGCGTCGTCGGCCTTGGCCATGAACGACCATCGACGGCACGAGTGGCTTACATCCGCCACCACCGAGACGGCCATTGTCGACAAGCCTGCTGAGGAAGCGGACGGCCACGGTCACCATCACGGGCACGCGCACTAGACAGATACTCGAGGCGAAGTGACCCCCGGCCCGAGTGGCCGGGGGTTGTTTTCGCGAACGTCGCTCACCAGGAACCACGCACCCAGACATGCCATCCCCACCAAAGCCATCCCAAAATCAGAAACCAGCGAGTGGATCGCCGTTTGAAGAAAAGGTTCACCATCACCCTCAGCGGCGGAAGCCGCGGATGCATCAGGCACGTAAATTGCCACAGGGCCAAGCCGCCGAACATGATCGCGGTGATGGTCATGTTCGCGGTGGGCGAGTCCGGTGGAAAAGTCATCGTCGCAAGACGTACCAGCCAGCTCCCAACCATGCCGCGAACGCGGCGACCCGCAGGGGGTAGTTGTGGAAGGCAATGTCCATCATGTAACTCGGCGTGGGGTAGACGGCTCGCGGATGGCTGAAGAAGACGGCCAGCATCCACACCGCTAACAATGTGAACAGCAGGCCCCATACCACCAGGCCCGCGACTACGACGCGGTCGACCCGCACCTCGGGGACATCGGCGTCGCGCCTATGCCAGCCGCGCCGCACCGCGTACCAAATAGCTACTAACCCCGGAATCGCAGTGGTGATGCGGGCCCATACCGTCCAAGGCCCGCTTGCCGTTGCCACGGCGGCGTATACGACGGCGCCGGCGATCACCAGCACGGCGCGTCGATGCCCGACGCGCGCAAGCGCGGGAACAAGTCTGGCGACCAGCGCCTTGCGCACCGTTCTGCTATGGCGGCTGGTTCTATCGCCGAACGACATGGCCGGGTCTGTCTTAAGCGAGGCGTACCGCGGGTGTCCGGCAGAAGGTCTTCATTCATCTCCTCCTGCCTCGGCGCATCGACTGTTGCAGGTGCTTGAGTTGAAATATTACGAACAAGCCGTCGCGTGCCTTACGGTCCGCTCCGACGCCGACCACCGGCGTAGTTCTGCCGTGGTTGACCGAGAGCTTCAAGTGAGGCCAGCCGTATCAGTAGTCGAATGACTCGACTAACGACCGACGGCACCCATGGCTTACATCCATACCACCGAAGCGGCGGTAGTCGACAAGCCTGCTGAGGAAGCCGACGGCCACGGTCACCATCACGGGCACGCGCACGAGCGCTATCCGAAACACCCTCGGTGGCTCACCGGGGGTGTTTCCCCTTCGACATGGGCTCACTTCTCGAGACGTAAACGACGCACACTCGCTTCGGGGTGGGCTCAATGGGTGATTGCAACACTTCGTTTTTAGGAGTGTGCATGTCGTCGTATTGGGCTGTGATGTCGACTCAGCGCCGGTTCTGGGAATTCGTGGCTGGCAGCGTGCACGAGTGTGGCTGGGCCGGCGGTCGGTGCGTGTGCACGCTTTAAGTGTCCCGGTGGGCTGCAATCGGCCTCGTGGCCGAATAGTTGCCGCTTAATCTTTGCGCAGACGCGTGCGAGTGGCGGGAGGCCCGTCCGATGAGCTCAAGGATCCGAAGCCTCGTCGACCGGGCAGGCCGGCTTGGCGCCGATCCCACGGACAGCACCGACATTCTGCTGCAAAAGCGGCTGACTGTCGCGCTGTTCGCCGGGACGCTTCCGTTCACGATGGCCTGGAGCGTCGTCTATCTCGCCGCCGGCGCGCCGCTGGCGGCGGCGAGCCCCGCTGTGTATTCGCTGCTCACGCCGCTCAACACCGGGGTCTTCGCCTGGACGCGCAACCTTGGCGTCTACCGCTTCACTCAACTTCTGAGCACGCTGATCTTGCCTTTCCTGGTGATGCTGGCGCTGGGCGGTTTTCGCCCGTCGAGCGCGGTAATCCTGTGGGCAGCGCTCTGCCCGCTGGGCTCTCTGCTGCTCGAGGAACTGCACAAGACCTTGCTATGGATCGCGGGTTTCATCGCGCTGCTGTGCGTGGGTGCGCTCCTCGACCCGCATCTCAGGGCGCCGATGCTGTCCGATGAATTCACAACCTGGTTCTTCGTGCTCAACCTCGGCACCGTCGTCGCCGTTGCCTTCGCGCTGCTCTACTACTTCGTCGGCCAGCGAAACTTCTTCCAGGAGCGCTCCGAGCTGCTACTCCTCAACATCCTGCCGCGAGAGATCTTGGAGACCCTTAAGGCTGGGCCGCGCAACATCGCTGAGCAGTTCGACGAGGCCAGCATCCTCTTTGCCGACGTGGTCGAGTTCACGCCGATGGCCGCAGAAATGACGCCGCTCGGCCTGGTCGACTTGCTGAACGACGTCTTCCAGTGCTTCGACGCGCTGGTGGAGAAGTACGATCTCGAGAAGATCAAGACAGTCGGCGACTGCTACATGGTCGCGGCGGGCGTGCCACGCAGGCGCGGCGATCACGCCGAGGTACTGGTACGGCTGGCGCGCGACATGCTCGATGCGGTGGCGGAGCGGCCGTTCGGCGGCCGGCGGCTCGCGTTCCGCATCGGCATCAATTCGGGGCCGGTCGTGGCGGGCGTGATCGGCCGCAAGAAGTTCAGCTACGACCTGTGGGGCGAATCGGTGAACATGGCGAGCCGCATGGAATCGCACGGTGTGAGCGGCGCTATCCAAATCACCGAGCGCACGTGGCGCCTGGTGAGGGACCGATTCCAGTGCGAGGAGCGCGGCATGATCGATGTGAAGGGGGTCGGCCCGACCCGGGTGTGGCACGTCGTGGGCGAGGCGACGGGGTATGAAGTTGGGGAAGAGGGCGACGCCGGTTTTCCAGCCACGCGCTCTTGATAGCGAATGAGCTGGCCGCGCGGTGATCCGAGACCTCGGATCGTCAGCGGCTCGACGTTGTGACTGCGCGCACGAACGTGTGGCGAAGACCTCAGAGACGGTGTCGACGTAGGGCAGCGGCCACGCGTGGCTGAGCATGCGGGAAGCCTTAGGTCGCGAGGAATTGCACGACCGCGCTAAATGTCCGTTCGATGGCTTCGGTGAAAAACCGCAGCGGCAACGCGCGGTTCGCGGCCCAGCGCGTCCGCCACGGTCCGGCAGAAACCCCGCACCATGCCCGCACCCCTGAGGTACACAGCTCGCAGGGGCTGTGATCGAAAGCCGGCCAGACGCTTTCGTCGGCAAAGGCTATCGTCGCGACTCAGACATCTGAAAGCACGTTCGGTGGTCTCCCGCCGATCTCGTCAGCGGCCAGGCACAGGGCTGTAAGTCGTTGCGGTTGTGGTTGGCGTGGACGTGAGGGTTGGGGTGCTGGTGACCGTGACGGTGCTCGTGCTAGTGGACGGCGAGGGCACGACAGTCGTGGTAGTGATCGTGGTGACGGTAGTCGTGGTGGTGGACGAGGTCGTCGTCGCGGCAGCCGCGGCGATCACACCGCAAGCCACCCGTTTGCTTGACTCAGCACTGGCGGTGGTGCCGAGGTTGTCTACGTCTTGGTGAATGATCAGCGCGGTACCCGAGCTGTTCCTCAGGTCCGCGGCTGTAAAGGCGCTCGTGGTGGTGATGAGTTTCGCCGAGCCGTCCGGGCGCACTTGCAGTGCCGTCAAATCACCGCTGGCGGGATAACCGGTGTGGCCCTGAGCCTGAAGCACGCTTCCGGCAGAGTTGAAATCCCCGGTCGAACCTCCTCCGGGCGCGCTTGAGTTGGCCTCGCATCTGCCCGCCGAGTGGATTTGCAGCCCGTGGAAACCGGGACTGAGAACGTTGTTGGGGCCGGCTTGGACGGTCACGGTCGCATAGCCATTTGCGAAATCAATGGTGGCGCTAGCGACCTGATTTCCGTCGGGGGTCTTCAACTGTGTGGACATCTGCTCTCCGCCGGCCGGTGTGCTGGTGAGCGGCGAGGTATTGGGCTGAGTAGTTTTCTGCTTTGTGCATGCGCCCACGAATGAGATGGTCGCGGCAAGCATGGCTACCGCGAAGACTGCGCCGTTTTTCATGGGCCGAACGTACCCCCATTAGCCGGCCTAGATAGTAAGTTGCAAAACCTCGTTGAGCGACGTGTGGCGCCAATTCGCGCAGTACCGCGGTGGTCACAGGCCTGCTGAAGAAGCCGACAGTTGCGATCACCATCGAGGCCACGCGCACTAGATAAGCGCTGCGAAACGCTTTCGATCCACTTGGCCCGGGGTCATTTCGCTTTTCGCGGCTACTGCGGCTGTGAAGGCGAAAGGACGCGCCCGGCGGGCCGTCACCGGAATGGGAAAGGCGCCTGGCGACGTTGAAGCCGGGCGTGACTATTCGCCTCGGATTGCAGATTCCCAACTTTTCCTACGGCACCCCAGTTGCCGAGCTGTTTCCCGCTGTGCAGGCTCAGGCTCGAGAGGCCGAGAGCGCTGGTTTCGACACTGTCCTGCTGATGGACCACTTCTATCAGCTGCCGGGGCTAGGTGAACCCGACGAACCCATGTTGGAGGCTTATACCGCGCTGGGCGCCTTGGCCACCTCCGTCGAGCGGGTGCAGCTGTCGACCTTGGTGACCGGCAACACCTACCGCAACCCGACGTTGCTGGCCAAGACGATTACGACGCTGGACGTCGTCAGCGCCGGGCGTGCCATCCTCGGCATCGGTGCGGGATGGTTCGAGCTGGAACATCGGCAACTGGGATTCGACTTCGACACCTTCACTGAGCGGTTCGAAAAGCTGGAGGAGGCACTGCAGATCATCGTCCCGATGCTGCACGGCGAGAAACCGACTTTCTCCGGCAAGTGGTATCACACCGAAAACGCGATCAACGAGCCGCGCTATCGAGGTCATATTCCCGTCATGCTCGGCGGTAGCGGCGAGAAGAAGACCTTCCGGCTGGCCGCCCGCTACGCCGATCACCTCAACATCATCGCCGATATCGACCAGCTGCCCGGCAAGCTCGAAGTGCTGCAACAGCGTTGCGCTGAAATCGACCGTGATCCGGCAACTCTAGAGACCAGTTGCTTGCTAACGGTCGTGCTCGACGGGTACGACGCGTCTCGGGACATCGCCGAGGCTCGTGGCGGCCGAGCGGTCAGCGGCACGCCCGAACAGGTGGCCGACGAAATCAAACGCCGGGTGCGTGACGCAGGCATCGACGGCGTGATCATCAACCTGCCGTCGCACCGCTACACACCCGGTGTCATCACAGCGATCGGCGAGGCGCTCAAGCCGGTAGTCGATGCGCGCCCACGCGACGGTCGCTGACAACCGCCGTGCGCAGGCCGGGTCGCCGGACGGATACATCATCTCGCGCCATGGCGCTTCTGCAGTGGGCATGGATCGCATAGGACGAGGTACTCCTGGGTGATCGCCGCGCCTCGTCTTTCGTGGCGCTGCCGATCTACCTTCTGCTATCGTTCGCGATCCTGGCTGTCGAGCACTCCGGTCGTTACGGTGAGGCAGCCGCGGCCGCAGGCGTGCGGTGATGGTGATCGTGTATGCGCTGGCTCTGCCTGGCGCTAGCGTGTGGCGGCTTATCGAGCAATGGGTTGCGGTCTCGAGGTGAATCGGGCTAGAGCGCTGGAAGCGACCTACGCCTGGTCCCCGCGCATTGCCCGTCGTTGCGGCCTTTGCTGTGTGCGGCCCAGTGTTATCGGTCAGCGTCGGCGCCACTGCTGGTGTAACCGGCTGCGGCTGATCCAGTACGCGATTCTGGGGGGCGTTACCGCGGCAGGCTCCCATCTAATCGCAGTTCATACTGTGACGGAAGCACCGATGCGGCCGGTACGCATCTCCTTTGCCGGCGACTTGGATATCGGTGATGATCTGCCGCGCTCGCGCCCAACGTTCGCCGCCTGGTCGAGCTCGGCCATGCTTGCGGCCGTGCTGGTGTTTGCCGTGGTAGGCGCGATGTTCTCGGCGTGTTCCGTTCAGCTAGCCAGCAACCCATAGCGTGGCTCATGATCGGATCCGCGTTGGCTCTAAGCTTCGGTGTGCCGATAACGCTCGGCGTCGCATTTCGCCATCGCTGCGACCGATCCAGGATCTTGCAGAGGGCACAAACGAGTGGCGGCCGGCGACTACAGTCCGTCTCCCGGTGGTTCAGGACGACGACCTCGGCGCGCTCGCGCTTCGTTCAATCGCATGCAGGCCGGTTGGCCGAGCGGCAGCGACTCAGGCGGCGTTCGGCAGCTACGTCGACCCGGACTTGGCGGCGCGTCTGCTAGAGCAGGGTGACGATGTCTTCGCCGGTGAGCGTCGCGAGGTCACAGTAATGTTCGTCGACGTTCGTGACTTCACCCCATTCGCCGAGTCGAACAGTGCCGAGGACACCGTAGCCCGGCTCAACGCCCTGTTCGAGATAGTGGTACCCGCGGTCGTCGACGCCGGCGGCCACGGAACAAGTTCCTCGGCGACGGCGCACTAGCCGTGTTCGGCGCCCCGACGATCTAGCGGATCACGCGGATGCTGCGGTGTGAGCAGCGATGCTGATTCATCGCCGCGTCGACGAGTTTTTCGGCGGCGGCTTCGGATCGATACTGGGATCAACACCGGTCAGGTCATCGCGGGCACGATTGGTGGCGCAGGCAAGCTGAATTCATCTTGATCGGTGACACGGTCAACATCGCGGCCCGCGTCGAGCAGCTCACCAAGACCACCGGTGACGCGATTCTCCCACTCAGCAGACCGTCGATGCTCTGGCTTCTCGGCCGCCGGACGACCGACCGGGGCGCTCACACGCTGAAAGGCAAATCAGCCAACACAAAGGTTTTCGGCTCGACCCGGTGATCACGCTTTCGCAGCGCCTCTGCTGAACGCAAACGCTCGCCAGCCGTGGCATAGCGAAAGGCGCCGGCAACCGGTTATCAGAGCTCGGCTATGACATGCCCGCGCCGGTTACGATCGATCTCGACACAAACTAAACCGAGTTGAGGACTTGGACCGGCCCGAAACTGGGTCGGGCAAGTATGAACCGAAGGAATCGGTATGACGGATCTCGATCAGTTCCAGCATCCGCGGTTTGCCCGGGTGTATGAGCGGATGAGCGCCGAATCTGAGCGGCGAGGAACAGCGAAGCATCGTGACCGCCTGCTGGCCGGCTTAACCGGACGGGTCATCGAAATCGGTGCGGGCAACGGCATGAATTTCAGCCACTACCCCGACGCGGTCACCGAAGTAGTGGCCGTGGAGCCAGAAGACTACTTGCGTGGGCTGGCCGAACGGGCGGCTGCACAGGCGGCGGTGCCGGTGCGGGTACTGGCCGGTCCTGCAACCGCGCTACCGGTTGAAGACGACCGATTCGACGCCGCGGTTGTCTCGCTTGTGTTGTGCTCGATCGCCGATACGCACGCGGCGTTGACAGAGATCCGGCGGGTACTGAAATCTGAAGGCGAGCTTCGTTTTTTCGAACACGTCCGCTCCACATGGCCATGGTTTGGACTCCTCGAGGACGCGATTACGCCACTGTATTCTCGCTTCGCCGGAGGTTGTCACCCCAATCGCGACACCGCCGCGGTGATCCGCGCGGCCGGCTTCAGCATCGAAGAAATAGACCGGTTCTGCTATGCGCCGCTGAGGTTTTACCCGTCATATGCGCACATACTCGGCCGGGCTCGACCCGTGCGGGGCGCCAAACCCGGGCATTGATCTCGGTGGACCTGGCAGGATAAGGGGCTCGTCGGTCCGGCTAACGATCCAGATCTGAGGTACACCGTGACGGGACTACGGCAGCGGGTGTTGGCCACGGTTGCCGGGCAACTCGGCCGCCCGCACGGGCTCGTGGGTCGCGGCGTAGCGGTACTGCTCAACCGCGGCAACCGGTCGGCGGTGGCTGCCGCCGTTGATGCGACAGAAGTCACGGCGGGCAACACTGTGGCCGACTTCGGTTTTGGTGGCGGGTTGGGGCTGGATCTGCTTCTGCAGCGGGTCGGTCAGCAAGGGACCGTACACGGTGTGGAAATCGCCGAGGACATGCTCACCCGCGCTCGTGCTCGCTTCGCCAAACAGATCGAGACCGGCCGGCTCCGGCTTAGCAATGGGTCGCTGTCCTCGTCGCCGCTCGACAGTAAATCGCTGGACGCGCTGATCACGGTCAATACCGTGTATTTCGTGTCTGACCTCAACGCGGCCTGCACCGAATTAGTCCGCGTCCTGCGACCCGGTGGCCGGGCAGTGTTGGGGATCGGTGATCCTGACGCGATGGCCCGCTTGCCTTTCACGGCTTACGGGTTCGAGCTTCGCCCGCTCGCCGAGACCGTTGCCGCGTTGCGAGAAGCGGGATTTCAGGACATCGAGCAGCGCAGCGTTGGCGGGGTGGCGATGCCATACCATCTGCTCATTGCCCGCACCGCGAGCTAAGAAAGCATGCAGATCACTGAACAAAGCGCTGAATCTGCGTCGAATCCTGCCCTGGCCGTCCTCGAGCGTCTGCCTGGAGGAGCCCGAATTCGAGCTCTACGACAGCTTCCCCGCCACGGTCAACGACGACGATGTCACCGAACGGGTCAGCGAGGTGTTCGCCGAATACTTCGGCGAGCGCTGCCAACCGATGGCGGCACTTTCTGCCAGCGAGGATTTCAGTGACATCCCCAATGCTCTTGGCGCCCCGCACACGTACTGGGGCATCGGGGGAATCGACGAACAGCAATACCGCCCAGCCGTTGAGGCGGGGCGGGTTGCCCAAGACATCCCGGTAAACCACTCACCGACGTTCGCGCCGGTGATCCAACCTACCTCGACACGGGCACCGAAGCGCTCGTCATTGCGGCGCTGGCCTGGCTCGCAAGGTGAGGCGGCCCGTCGCACCGGACGGCACGCGCGGGCCTGAGGCCGAGGCGGGCGGTTAACCTCCCCGCATGGATCGCATCTGGCAGTGGGCGTGGGATCGGCACGGCAGGAGGTACTCGTGGGCGGTCTGCGCCATTGCAGCCCTAGTGGGGCTGCCGATATACGTCTTCTGGTCGTTTCTGATCGTCGCTGTCGAGCAGTCCAGTGACTACTTGAAGGCGGCCACTGTCACGGTTGTCGCGGTACCGGTGCTGGACTACCTGGTCATCCGCCCGGGTTGGGGGACGGGTCGCCTTATAGAGCAGTGGGCGGCCGGCCACGAGGTCGATCGGGCGAGAGCATTGGACGCCACCTACGCCTGGACCCGGGGGGCGGTTGTTCGAGGGGTGGCGTTGAATGCGGTTTGGGTCGGCCTGTTTTCGGTCGTTGTCGGTGCAATCGCCGGGGCGACCGGATGGCGGCTCGGCCAGTACGCAATACTGGGCGCCGTCATCGGAGTCGCCGTCCTGCTACCCGGTTTGCACAGCCTCGCGGAAGCCGCGGTGCGGCCGGTAAGGGCTGCGATCGCCGGTGACACGGGGGTTGGTGACTCGCTGCCCAGCTCTCGTCCCTCCTTCGCCGCGTGGTCGAGCGTGTCCACGCTCGCGGTCGTGTTCGTCTTCGCGGTTGATGGCGCAATGCTGACGGCGGTGTTCGATCGGGCTCGGGACGAGCCTGCGATCTTCGTCGCGATCGGGTGTGTACTGACGGTCGGCCTCGGCTTGCCGCTGACGGTGGGCACTGCGTTGTCACCGTCGCTTCGACCGATTCGCGATCTCGCCGAGGGAACGGAACGTGTTGCGGCCGGTGACTACACCCAACGCTTGCCGGTGGTACAGGACGACGACCTGGGTGCGCTGGCGGCGTCGTTCAACCGGATGCAGGCCGGTTTGGCCGAGCGGCAACGACTTCACGCGGCGTTCGGCACCTACGTCGACCCTGCTCTCGCCGCGCGTTTGCTTGAGCAGGGCGACGATGTCTTCACCGGCGAGCGCCGAGAGGTGACGGTAATGTTCGTCGACGTCCGCGACTTCACCCCGTTCGCCGAGGCGAATTCCGCGGAGGACACCGTCGCGCGGCTGAACGCGTTGTTTGGGATCGTCGTTCCGGCCGTCGTCGACGCCGGTGGGCACGTCAACAAATTCCTCGGCGACGGTGCGCTGGCGGTGTTCGGCGCCCCGAACGATCTGGCGGATCACGCGGATGCCGCTGTTACTGCTGCCGTTCTGATTCACCGTCTGGTGGCCGAGCGATTCCGCGGTGAACTTCGGATCGGCATCGGAATCAACACCGGTGTGGTGATCGCCGGCACCATCGGCGGCGGCGGCAAGCTGGAGTTCACCTTGATCGGCGACACCGTCAACGTCGCCGCCCGCGTCGAGCAGCTGACCAAGACCACCGGTGATGCGATCCTTCTCACGGATCGCTGCGTCGAGGCCCTGGTATCGCCGCCGTCCGGACTCACCGATCGGGGATCACATGAGCTGAAAGGAAAGTCAGCCGCAGTGCGAATCTTCGGGCTGGGCCCAGCGGCCGTTACGTTCGGCTGATATCGCTGGCAGTATCACTCTGCAGCACCGTCCTTTGGTTATGTGACGATGCCAGAGTTTCATGTGAGGCTGGTGAGCCTACCCCAAGAGGTCAGGGTGGGCGGCCAGAACCTTCGCGACCTGGGTCAATTTCACATTGAGATGCTGCGAGGAAGCCCGCAAAATGTCGAAGGCTTCCTTGGCGGAGATGTTTCGCCTGCCCATCAGAATGCCCTTCGCTTGGCCGATTACGTCGCGGCTGTCTATCGCCTGATGCAGCTGCGCTTCCCGCAGTTTCGCCGAAGTAACCGCTTCCGTGCTAGCCAAGGCCAAGGATGCGTGAGTCGCCAACAGCAGAATCGCATCTCTGTCGATGCCGTCGAGCCCGTCGGGCTGCCGAGAATACAGATTCAACGCTCCGGACAGTCGTGGCGGGTCAGGCGTCGGAAGCAACGAGAGCGACAGAACAGCTTCCACACCCAACTTGCGCGCAGCATGCGTAAATTGCGGCCAAGGCGAATCAGCATCAGAGCCTTCAGGCCACGCCGCAAAGGCGGGTCCAGGATTCAGCGCCGCCGCTACACATGGGCCCTCGCCCACTTCGTATTGACGCTCGTCGAGTAACTGAGCCACCCAATGCGTAGCGATAGGAGTGTGAAACGCTCCGTCAGGGCTCCGCAGTGTCACGCTCGCAACATCGACCTGTGGAGCCACACTGAGCGTCGCTTCCACGACCTGCTCGAGTACGTCCTCAACAGTTTGCGCGTCGAGTAAGGCAGCGGTCAGCCTGGCGAACTGGCAGCTCAGCGGGCCTAACGGGGACCCGTGGTCGCGTTTGGGCGCAACGCCTTGCCGACTCGCTTCTTCGGCGTCGGCGACGAACCGCCGCCGGTCGCGAACCCAATCGGTGTCCATACGGGTCGTCTTCTTCCTTTGAAAGAAGCCCGCGCGGCACACCGCCTGGGACCTCTCGCTTCAGGAGCGGTGGCTGACGATATGCCGCTGCTGAGATGGCTAGGCGCCGCTGCTGCTTTACGACGATGAGACGGTACTTGTCCATCACGGTCGCACTACGTGCAGTCTTCGCCATGTCGGCCGCTGGCCACAGCGTACGCTCTGCTGCTCTGCTGAATATCTGCTTTCAGAAACAGCGCGTTCGGCCGAGGGCGTTCGGGTCGGCAAGTTACTGCGGGTGGGTCGTCAGGTATTCACCGACCGGGATGGGGGCCGTCGCGGCGTAACCGATCGGCAGCAGCACGTCACCGGCGGTCGTGGAGTAGTACACATCCCACCGGTAGTAGCCGGCGAATGCGCCCGGATCGGCGGCAAGCACCGCGGCGTACTGGTCGACCGCCCGCACGTATTGGTCCGAGTGGTTGTACCGGCGGATGGCCTGGTCGCGATCGTTGGCGAAGCCGTTGGCGGCCAAGAAGCGGCCGGCCGCCGTGATGCTGTCGCCGGGCGAGCGGATATCGCCGCCGTTGCCGTAGGCGGCGAACGTCGAGGGCAGAAACTGCATGGGGCCTTCTGCGCCGGCGGTGCTGACGCCATTGATGCTGCCGAAGCGGGTTTCGATCAAATTGATCGCCGCCAGATAGTTCCAACCGACACCGGACGCCGACTCCGCATTGTGGTAGTCGCCCAGCAGTTCGTCTGCCGGCACCGGTGCCTCGATGCGCCACGCCGGCAGGGTGTTTCGCGGCTGCGTCATCGCGATCAGCTGCCGACGAGCGTCGACATTGCGGTCGTATACCTCGAGCAACGGCGGCGGGATCCGCGGGCGCGTTGTCGCGTCCCATTCGGGATGCCGCCCGATGGCGCGGTAGGCGGCCTGTTCGCGGTGCGCCGCCGCCAACAATCCTGCCTCCGGCGTCGACGGGTCACGCAGCGCTTGCTCGTCGGCGACAAGGTCGTCGGCTAACTGCGTCGGGTCTGCCGGGAGCACCGGTTGCGCGCCCACGGGAACGATAGCCGCTCTTGCCGGACCGGCTGCGACGCGCGTCGGTGCGGTCGTGACGGCCACGACCTGCGAGCTCGGCGGCGCTGTCGGCTTTGCGCAACCCTGGAGGGCGAAGGAAGTCGCCGCGAGAACAAGCAAGGCGGTACACCCAGTCGCGCGAACGAACGCGGCAGTACGCCTCGAGCAAGAGACGGCTCGTCGTTCCGGGTGCACGGTGTTCACTTCCGTCGAGTGGCGGTGCGACTGGTTGACCAGTTGTACGTCTTTCGTATCAGACCTACTCGGTCGCTGAAAAGACGCCAAAGCTCCCGCACGCGCGCAGCGTGTCGGGGGCTTCGGCGTCTGTTCGAGCTGTCAGGCGGTGCGCCGGATCCCGCGGGTACGGCCGATGTCGCGCTTGAGCAACATGTCACGTTCGGTCTCAGACAGGCCGCCCCAAATGCCGTAAGGCTCGCCGACCTCCAGCGCGTGGGAACGGCACTGCTGCATCACCGGGCAGTGCCGGCACATCTCCTTCGCGCGCCGCTCACGCTGCATCCGGGCGCGACCCCGCTCCCCGTCCGGGTGGAAAAACACCGACGAATCGACGCCCCGGCAAAGGCCTTGTAGTTGCCATTCCCAGATATCGGCGTTGGGTCCTGGTAGCTGCTCCGGCTGTGGCATTTAGAATCCCTCTCTACAAACCCATCTCTGGGCCAGGTTGCGAACGCAGAGTCGTGCAACTGTTTCGAGCGATCACCGGTGACTACTCGTCGGCAATCAAAGTAGACACGCTTCCGAAATCGAGTCAACTGCCGGGTTCACAGCCCAATCAGCAAGGTGGGTCAGCTATTTAACGTCCTGTTCACGAGGCGCACGGCCACCTTGCGGTTGCGAATGTGTCACGCGACGTGGGCCGATCACGGATAACAGCAGTTCAGAAGTGGGCAGCGCGGAAAGTGCAATTCCCGAAACCCGCTCTGCGATTAATGCTGCCGTAACTTATCGACACAAGATTTTAACTGCCGCGCTCAGTGATACTCGTCGCATGGGCGAGGCGATTCTATCGGCCGCCGCTTTCGGAGGCACACCGGGCCGTTGGCCGCTGCCGACCGCGGCCACACCGCAGCAGCATTGGCTGCGCGCGGTGGCAGCCGGGGGCCAGGGCCGCTACAGCAGCGCCCGCACCGATTTAACGGCAATGCTGCGCTGTGCTCCGAGCGGCCGCCTGGCTTCGCTGGCGCACAGCACGCAGGGTTCCTTCCTGCGGCAGCTCGGCTGGCACGCATCGGCGCGGCGCTGGGACGGTCGAGCGCTGACGCTGGCCGGCGACGACGCGGAAGCCCGCGCCGATGCGCTGATCGGTCTCGCGGCCGACGCGTTGGGCGTCGGCCGCTTCGCTGCTGCGGCGACATTGCTGACCCAGGTAGACCCTTCGGTGAGCAACGCGGCGCGGCGGCCGGCAGTGCGCCGCAGTTGGGTCGCAGCCGAGCTGGCGATGGCCACTGCAGCAGGCTCGACCGCCGTGCGGCATGCCGAAACGGCCGTAGAGCTGGCGGCGCAGCCCGGCCCTGCAGGCGGGTTCGAGCGCCACCGCGTCAAAAGTCAGGTGGTGCTGGCGGCGGCGCTGTGCAGTGCCGGCGACCTCGACCGGGCGCGGACAATCGGGGACGACGCGCTGGAGGCGACCGGCCGGCTGGGGCTTATTCCGCTGCAATGGGCGCTGAGTTGCCTACTGGTCGACATCGGCAGCGCCGGCCGCCCGGCCGGCGAGCTTGTCGCGCTGCGGGACAGTTGCGCCGAATGGGTGCGGCGCGCCGGCGGCACATGGGCGCGCGCTACCGCTTGAACGGCCAACCGGCCGTTATGGTCATCGTGTGTCACTGCGCCGGGATAACACCCCCTCGTCGTAACGTCGGGGACTCTACGGCCGATGACACTGCCAGAAGAACGTCTCGACGCCGTCGTCGCAGCGGCGGTGGCAGGTGGCCGGGATGCGCTTCGGCAAGTGCTGGAAGTCGTCCGGCCGATCGTCGTTCGATACTGCCGGGCTCGCCTGGGTACGGCAGAGCGAAACGGAGTCTCGGCGGATGACGTCGCGCAGGAGGTGTGCTTGGCCATCTTGACGGCGTTGCCGCGCTACCGCGACCAGGGCCGCCCGTTTCTGGCTTTCGTGTACGGCATCGCCGCTCACAAAGTCGCCGACGCCCATCGGGCCGCCGGCCGCGATCTGTCCTATTCGGTCGAATCCCTACCCGAAAGGCGCTCCGCCGACGTGGGTCCCGAACAGTCGGTTCTCGAAGCCGAATCGTTGACCCGGATGACCGAGCTGCTCGGTGTGTTGCCCGCTAAGCAGCGCGAGATCCTGATCCTGCGTGTCGTGGTCGGCTTGACCGCCGAGGAAACCGCCGATGCGTTGGGCACCACGTCGGGAGCAGTGCGGGTAGCTCAGCATCGGGCGCTGACGCGGTTGAAGTCGGCACTGACCGTGACGGAGCAGGATCGTGTCTGAGCGCGGCTTCGATCCGGCGGCGATGAACGTGCTGGCCCGCACCGACCGTTTCGTCGACGCGCTTGCCGCCGGCGACCCCATCGGGTCGGACGACATCGACCGGGACGACGACGCCCTGGCCGCGTTGCTGTGCGAGTGGCGCGACGAACTGCGGCAGCCGCCTTTACCCCGGCTGGTGTCTGAGGAGGCGGCGCTCGTCGCGGTGGGTCGCGGTCGGGCCAGACGCAGAGACCTGCGCCGCGGCGCGCTGTGGGTGGCGTCGGTGGCCGCCGCGATCCCGGCGTTCGGTTGGTTGGGCGTGATGGTGGGCGATGCGCAGCCCGGCGGCCCGTTGTACGGCGTGCACACGTTGCTGTTCGGACAGGCGCCGGTCGACGACGACCAGATCGAGCTGACCGCGAACAACGAGCTGGCCGAAGTGCGCCAGATGATCGCCCAAGGTCGGTGGGATCAGGCTCAGGGCAAGCTCGCGACCGTCAACGACACCGTGCAGAACGTCAACGACACCGGCCGCAAACACAATCTGATCGAGCAGGTCAATCGGTTGAACGCGAAAGTGAACACCCGCAACCCGGACGCCACGGTCACGCCCGGCAAGTAGCCGGTGAAGCTTCAGCGCAGCCCGGGGAAACCTTCGGCGTCCGAGCCCGCCTCATAGCTGGGCTCGTTCAGCGACGCGTCGGCGTAACCGCGGCAATAGTCCCACGTCACGTAAGCGTCCGGTTCGGGATCGTAAGCCGGTTCGTGCGGCCGCACCGTACCGTCGATCAGCAACTGTAAAAGGTTAGCGCGCAACATATCCCAGTCGTGATAGTGGTCCTGCTGGCACTCGTCGCAGCAGACCACCAGGCCGCGGATGCCCCGGTGCGCCAACAGCGCCTCGTAGACGGCCAGATCGGCCAGATCGGCTTCGACCGCTGTCCGCTCCTGCGCGTCCAGCGGTTGACCCGGCTCGACCGCGTCCAGCGCAGCGGACGGATCGCAAGGGTCGTCAGCGAACGGATCGGGCGGCAAACCCGGGGGGAGGTGGTCACGCACCCTGTCAGATTACGCAGGCGAGCAGGCGTCGCGCCAGCGGCGCCCCGGCGTGCCGTCCTGTCGGCGCGCTGAAAGAACACGGCTCAGGAATCGGTGCGTGAGCCGATAGGATGGGCGTCACCCGTCCGCTTCGAAGCCGCCTGCCTCGATGTGATTCGGAGCCTGCTCTGGAGGCCGACTGATGACCCTTGCCAACGGCAGTGCCGACCGGATCGACAGCCCGAACGTCCGCCTCGGCACCCCTGCTGAGGACATGGTGCCCACCGGCGGTGACGATCCGCACAAGGTGGCGATGCTTGGGCTGACGTTCGACGACGTGCTGCTGCTGCCCGCGGCCTCCGATGTAGTGCCCGCCACCGCGGACACCTCGAGCCAGCTCACCCGCAAGATCCGGCTCAAGGTGCCCCTGGTGAGCTCGGCCATGGACACCGTCACCGAGTCGCGGATGGCGATCGCGATGGCCAGGGCCGGCGGGATGGGTGTGCTGCACCGCAATCTGCCGGTTGCGGAGCAGGCCGGCCAGGTCGAGACGGTCAAGCGCTCCGAAGCCGGGATGGTCACCGACCCGGTTACCTGTCGGCCGACCAACACGCTGGCCGAAGTCGACGCCATGTGCGCGCGGTTCCGGATCTCCGGGCTGCCGGTGGTCGACGATTCGGGTGCATTGGTCGGCATCATCACCAACCGCGACATGCGCTTCGAGGTCGACCAATCCAAGCGGGTCGCCGAGGTGATGACGAAAGCCCCGCTCATCACCGCCAAGGAGGGTGTCACCGCCGACGCCGCGCTGGGCCTGCTGCGACGCAACAAGATCGAGAAGCTGCCCATCGTCGACGGCCGGGGCCGGTTGACCGGGCTGATCACCGTCAAGGACTTCGTCAAAACCGAACAGCATCCGCTGGCCACCAAAGACAGCGACGGACGGCTGCTGGTCGGGGCGGCGGTCGGTGTCGGCGACGACGCCTGGGTTCGCGCGATGACGCTGGTCGACGCCGGGGCCGACGTGGTGGTCGTCGACACCGCTCACGCGCACAACCGGCTGGTGCTCGACATGGTCGGCAAACTCAAAGTCGAGGTCGGCGACCGGGTCGAGGTGGTCGGCGGCAACGTCGCGACCAGGTCGGCGGCCGCGGCGCTGGTCGAAGCCGGCGCCGACGCGGTGAAGGTGGGTGTGGGACCGGGTTCGATCTGCACTACGCGGGTGGTGGCCGGGGTCGGGGCGCCGCAGATCACCGCGATCCTGGAAGCCGTGGCGGCCTGCGCTCCGGCGGGCGTGCCGGTGATCGCCGACGGTGGCCTGCAGTACTCCGGTGACATCGCCAAGGCGCTGGCCGCCGGCGCGTCGACGGCGATGCTGGGGTCGCTGCTGGCCGGCACCGCCGAAGCGCCCGGCGAGTTGATCTTCGTCAACGGAAAGCAGTACAAGAGCTACCGCGGGATGGGATCGCTGGGCGCGATGCAGGGGCGCGGTCAGGGAAAGTCGTACTCCAAAGACCGCTACTTCGCCGACGACGTGTTGAGCGAGGACAAGCTGGTGCCGGAGGGCATCGAGGGCCGGGTGCCGTTCCGCGGTCCGCTGGCGACGGTGATTCACCAGTTGACCGGGGGGCTGCGCGCCGCCATGGGCTACACCGGCTCCACCACGATCGAGGTGTTGCAGCAGGCGCAATTCGTGCGGATCACCGCGGCGGGCCTCAAAGAGAGCCATCCGCATGACATCACGATGACCGCCGAAGCACCCAACTATTACGTACGGTGAGCGGGTTTCGTATGCGTGACCTGGTCGAGATCGGGATGGGCCGCAGCGCGCGGCGGACTTACGAACTCGCCGACGTCAACATCGTGCCGTCGCGACGCACCCGTTCGTCGCAGGATGTGTCGACGGCCTGGCAACTCGACGCTTACCGGTTCGAGATTCCGGTCATCGCCCACCCCACCGACGCGTTGGTGTCGCCGGAGTTCGCCATCGAACTGGGCCGCCTCGGCGGTCTGGGCGTGCTGAACGGTGAAGGCTTGATCGGCCGTCACCTCGACGTGCAGGCCAAGATCGCCCAGGTCGTCGAGGCGGCCGAGAAAGAACCGGAACCGGCCGCGGCGATCCGGCTGCTGCAACAGCTGCACGCGGCGCCGCTGGACCCCGAACTGCTCGGCGCCGCGGTGGCCCGAATCCGGGACGCGGGGGTGGTGACGGCGGTGCGGGTGAGCCCGCAGAACGCCCAGGCGCTGACGCCGGCATTGTTGGCCGCGGGCATCGACCTGCACCGATGTCTCCTGTGATGCTCGTGTGCACGAGCTGCCCCCGGCAGCGCTTCGCGGCTGCTTCGGGATGGGGAGCGGCGCTGGGCGCCGCTCTTGTCGGGTTCGAGAGACCTCACCTCGCCGGGGAGGTCTCTCGGCTTGAACTTCAGGCCGTCAGGCGGCCTTGCGCTGAGCGCCGGCGCTCACCAGCTCGCACACCGCCTGCGTGACCTGCGCCGTGGTCGCCTTGCCGCCCAGGTCGCCGGTGTGAAGCGCCGGGTTGGCGGTGACCTGCTCGATGGCGCTGCATCACGCGCTTGGCGGCGTCGAGCTCGCCGAGGTGCTCGAGCAGCATCACGACCGACCAGAACGTGCCGACCGGATTGGCCAGGCCCTTGCCCATGATGTCGAACGCGGAGCCGTGGATCGGCTCGAACATCGACGGGATAGCGGCGCTCCGGATCGATGTTGCCGGTCGGCGCGATGCCGAGGCTGCCGGCGAGCGCCGCGGCCAGGTCGCTGAGGATGTCGGCGTGCAGGTTCGTCGCGACGATCGTGTCGAGCGTCGCGGGACGGTTGATCATGCGCGCGGTCGCAGGCATCGACGAGTTCCTTGTCCCACGTGACGTCCGGGAACTCCTTCGAGATCTGCAGCGCGATCTCGTCCCACATCACCATCGCGTGGCGCTGGGCGTTGCTCTTGGTGATGACGGTCAGCAGCTTGCGCGGACGCGACTGCGCGAGCTTGAACGCGAAGCGCATGATGCGCTCGACGCCGGCGCGGGTCATCATCGACACGTCGGTCGCGGCTTCGATCGGATGGCCCTGATGCACGCGGCCGCCGACGCCCGAGTATTCGCCTTCGGAGTTCTCGCGCACGATGACCCAGTTGAGATCTTCCGGCCCGCAGCGCTTCAGCGGGCCGTCGATGCCGGGCAGGATGCGCGTCGGACGGACGTTGGCGTATTGGTCGAAGCCCTGGCAGATCTTCAGGCGCAGGCCCCACAGCGTGATGTGGTCGGGGATGTGCGGGATCGCCGGCCGAGCCGAACAGGATCGCGTCCTTGTCGCGGATGGCGTCCAGGCCGTCGTCCGGCATCATCACGCCGTGCTCGCGGAAGTAGTCGCCGCCCCAGTCGAAGTTCTCGAACTCGAAGCGGAACGCCGTCGTCGGCTCGGCGAGCGCTTCGAGCACCTGCTGGCCGGCAGGAACGACTTCCTTGCCGATGCCGTCGCCGGGGATGGTTGCGATGCGATAGGTCTTCATTGTGCTGTCTCCGTCGTGTGTGGGGTGTGATGGAGACTGTAGGAACTGGACGGCCCGTCGGATCGCGGCGCTAAAGTGAATCCATCGTTAACCTGAAGTTAACAATCGAGCGACCGATGACGCAGCAGCCGTTCAGCCCGCCGACCTCGGCTTCTTCTCGACGCTGGCCAGCGCGGGCAGCCTGAGCGCGGCGGCGCGGGAACTGGGCATCACGACGCCGGCCGTGAGCAAGCATCTGGCGCTGATGGAGATCGCGGCTGGGCGTCGCCGCTCGTCAACCGCACGACGCGGCGCATGAGCCTGACGCCGGAGGGCGAGCTGTACCTGGAGCAGCGCCCGCCGCATCCTGGGCGAGATCGACGGAATGGACGAGTTGCTCGGCGTCGTCGAAGGCCACGCCAAAGGGCCTGCTGCGCGTCAACGCGACGCTCGGCTTCGGGCGCAGCCACGTGGCGCCGCTGATCTCGCGCTTCGTGCGCAAGTATCCGCAGGTCGAAGTGCAGCTGCAGCTGTCGGTCAATCCGCCGCCGCTGACGGAGGACGCGTTCGATGTCTGCGTCCGCTTCGGCGCGCCGCCGGACTCTCGCGTGATCGCGCGGTGCATCGCGCCGAACCGGCGGCTGCTGTGTGCGTCGCCCGGCGTATCTGGCAAAGCACGGCGATGCCGAAGATGCCCGCACGACCTCACCGAGCACAACTGCATCGGCATTCGGCAGGGGGAGGAGGCCTACGGTGTCTGGCGGCTGACCAGCGGCCGCGGCAAGAGCGCGACGACGGAGGCCGTGCAAGACGCGCGGCAACCTGACGACCAACGACGGCGAGATCGCGGTCAATTGGGCGCTCGAAGGCCACGGCATCCTGATGCGCGCCGAGTGGGACATCGAGCGCTATCTTGCGCAATGGGCGGCTCGTTCACGTGCTGCCGCAGTACCACACGCCGGACGCCGACATTCACGCGGTATATCCACAGCGCCATCAGTTGGCGGCGCGAGTCCGGGCCTTCGTCGACTTCGTTGCGCTGTCGTTCTCCCAACAAGCGGCATCGAGCAAGTCCTAGGACCGCCAGTGCCACTGGTGAGTACCTAACAGGCGTTTCGCCGTCGAGGTCGGGAACGGCGCCGGCTATGGCCCCGGGGCAGGGGCCGATCTCGGGCCAGAAGCAGGCCTTCGCGAGCGGCTGCTTTCGGGTGCTTGGACACCCGTTCGGGCGAACCTTCTTCTCGGACGAGCGAACGGGCACAGCACCTCGGCCGGTTCAAGTCCGGGCGGTAGCACCCTTGCTCGAATAGTCGTTGGTGGCTCGAGGCTCAGGCCGGCTCGCGGCCCGGGCGCCCTGACCGTGCTGCGTGGCGTACGCCGCGCGGCGCTGATGCGCACGCGTTGCTCGCATCGCTACGGCGCTGCGACGTCGATCTAAGCGGGGCGCATCGGCGGTTTGGCGCGATGCCCGCTTCACCGCTGCGAGCGCGCCATCGCGGCCGACCAGCGCGCGGGCGACCAGCAGCCCACCAGCGGCGGACGACGCGAGCCGAGCCGGGAGGCTGCGGCGTGGCCGAAGCAACAAGTACAAGCCGATCGCGGCGGTCATCCAGTGCTCGCCGGGCAGGCTCGCCCGGCGCTCGTCCCATTGAAGAAGACGTTCGATCGGGGAAGGCCCAAGTGGGTCCATGGCTGGGTCAGCGGGAGTCCTCTGCCAGCAACGCCGAGGCCCGGGCTGCTCTTGGTAGGCCATCACACGCTAAGGGCTGTCGGGCGTGGACTCACCTGTGCCGGCATGCAAGACCGCCGCCCCAAGGCGCCGCTCCGAACAGGAGGCGAACCGGCAACGTTCGATAGTGCCAGCCGGCTGGATCGACCGGGCTGCCCAATCCGAGCACTGACCCGGCGTGATGCCGATCAGGTCGATTTCAGGCGCAGGCTGCGCACGAGGTCGCCAAAGCGCCGTGCGTCACGCGCGATCACCTGGTCGAGCTCTGCAGTTGACATCGGGTTGGGCTCGACGCCGACTGCCTGCAGCGACTTCTTCATCTGCGGATCGGCAAGCTGCCTGTTCAGCTCGCCGTTCAGTCGCTGGACGATCGCATCGGGCGTGCCCCTGGGCGCGACGATGGACTGCCACGCCTGCACGTCGATCGAGGGATAGACCTCCGCAACGGTCGGTATGTTCGGCAGCGCCGGGAGACGCTGCGATGCCGAGACGGCAATGGCGTTGATCTTGCCTGCGCGCACCTGCGGCAGCGCAGCGAGCACGTCGAGGAACATGAAGTCGATGCGGCCCGTCATCAGGTCGGTCAATGCCGCCAGGCTGCCCTGGTAGGGCACGTGCGTCGCGCTCACCTTTTCCTGTGCCCGCACCATCTCGATGATGAGCTGGTGCATCGTGCCGACTCCCGGGGAGCCGTACGAATACTTGCCCGGGTCCTTTCGCAGCAAGGCGACGAGCTCCGGCAGGGTCGACACCTTGAGATCGGGCCGTGTCACGAGCAACAGGCTGACGCTGCCGATCATGCCGACGCCGACGAAGTCGGCAGGCACGGCCGCTGGCGCGGCGAACATGGCAGGCGAGATGGCAAGCGTTGTCGAAGTGGCAACAAGCAGCTGATAACCATCCGCGGGGCCGTGCGCGACGACGCCGGCGCCCAGCAGCGTTCCCGCACCGGCGCGGTTCTCGACCACGATGGGCTGCCGGAGTACCGGACCGAGGCGTTCCGCCACGATGCGGCCGAGCGCGTCTGTCAGCGCGCCGGGAGGAAAGGGAACAATGAGCTTGATCGGCCGGTCCGGGTAGCCGCCTTCCGCGGAGGCGTCGAAGCCGATCAAGCCCAGCGCTGCGGCCGGTACCGCGGCGACTAGGTGTCGCCGCCGCGGCGAGAACGATCCGCTCATGCCGTCTCCGGCGCCGCGATGCCGCGTTCGAACTCGCGTGTCGGCCGCTTGCCGCGTGCCGCGGCCGGGATGTGATGTCCATCCGGCAATGGCTCGACGTTCTGCTCGGGAGTGTAGTCGCCGCTGACGCCCTGGACCGGGTCGCCGGCGACGGTGACGCGACTCATGCTGCGCCGCTGCGGGTAGTAGTCGTGCGGCGCGTAATGATGGACCGAGCGGTTGTCCCACATGACGACGGTATGAGGCTGCCAATGCACGCGCAGCTGGAACTCGGGCACCTTGGCGCGGCCATACAGGTACTGAAGGATCATCTCCGACTCGTCGGCGCCGACGCCGACGATCCTGGTCGTGAACTGGGCGTTGACATTGATGATGCGTCGCCCCGTGACCGGATGGACGCGAACGACCGGGTGCGACGGATTCGGGAACTCCCGCTCCAGCTGGCGCAGCTTCGCCTGGTGCGCCTCGCTGCTCGTGAAGAGCGGCCGCCACGGCTTGAAGTCGTGGATTGCCTCAAGGCCGTGGATGTACCGCTTCATCCGCTCCGACAGGCCCGTGTAGGCTGCGGTCATGCTGGCGAACAGCGTGTCGCCGCCGTACGCCGGAACTAGGTTGGCGCGCAGGATCGTCAGGGCCGGCGGCGCAGCGCGGAACGTCTCGTCGGCGTGCCACTGGTCCGTCAACGCGGGCGGGTTGTCGGCCGAGTAGTCGAGGACGATGACCTCGCGCTTGTCGTCGAGATTGGGGGAGAAGGGGTGGATCGACAGCTCGCCGAAATGGCGCGCGAAGGCCATCTGCTCGTCGACCGTGATGTCCTGATTGCAAAAGACGAGCACTTGGTGCCTAACGAAGGCAGCGTTGAGGGCCTCGAAAGTCGGAGCTGAAAAGGGCCGTCCGAGGTCGAGCCCGCAGATCTCGGCGCCGATGTTGCCGCCGATGCGAATCACGTCAAAGTCGCTCATGTCGTCTTATATGGACGCCTCCCGTGTGGCAAGCGAGTTCTTGAAGTTCTGACTTGGCGGTAATGACTGCGGTCTTATATCCGGCCTGTTTGTGCAGGTCGGACAGCTCCGACCGCTGGCCTTGATGTTCATTCGCGGGGTCGGTGCTGATCTCCGTGAACGGGCTTTGCCTGAGCTTGCCCTGCACGACATGCAGCTTGATCCGGCCCGCGGTCCGACCGCTTCACCATCACTTCATCGACTCGACTCACGCACTCTTTGCGGCTTCCATACTCCTGTGTGTTGGGGTTGAGTTACGCCGCCGCCGCTTGCGCGGCGCAGCTCTTGGGCGGAGTGCTCTTCCACTCCGCTTGGTACGCCCGCCCGTGCGCCACCAGCGCCCAGGCCGTGCGGGCCATCTTGTTGGCCAGCGCCACCACCGCCACGTTGAGCGGCCGGCGCGCCAGCAGTCTCTCGAGCCACTCGGGCTTGACCTTGGCGTGCGTGATCACCGAGCGCGCGCCGTGAATGAGCAATGTGTGCAGGTACGGGTCGCCGTGCTTGCTCAAGTGCCCGATCCGCACCTTGCCGCCGGTGCCCTTGTGGGCGGGCACGAGTCCCGAGGCTCGCCGAGAACTCGCGGCCTGAGCGCCAGCCCCGGCCGTCGCCGACCGTCGCGGCCAGTGCCGTGGCGCCGAGCAGGCCGATACCGGGCACCCGGCGCAGCGCGAGCGCCTCGTCCATCTGCTTTTGCAGCGCGCCGATCTCGACCTGGAGCTGCTCGATGCGCCGCTCGATGTCGCCGAGCGCGCCAAGCTGTCCGTCAATGAGCCGGCGCATCGTCTCGGGAACGTTGGCGTCGATCTCGGCGCGATGGGCCCCAAGTGCCTTCAGCCCGGCATGCTTGCCGCGCGGCAGCACGACGCCAAACTCGTATAGCAGCCCGCGCAAGGCGTTGATGGTGGCGCTGCGTACGCTGACCCAATGAGCGCGGGTGCGGTGCAGTGCCAGCACCGCCTGCTGCTCGATGCTCTTCTTCGGCACGCGCCGGATGTCCGTCTGCTGCGCCGCCAGCCAGATCGCCCGAGCGTCGGCCGCGTCGTCCTTGTTGTTGCGCACGAAGGGCCGTACCTCGCGCGGCGGCAAGAGCTCGACCTGGTGGCCGAGCGTGCCCAGCGCGCGCGCCCAGTGGTGGGCGCTCCCGCACGCCTGCATCACCACGCGCACCGGCTGCAGCCGTGCGAAGTAATCGCTGAGCTTGGCCCGAACGAGCTTCTTGCGCCCGCATGCCGTCTCCGTCAGTTGTCGCGTTGGAAAGCAATGCCGTGGCGGCGCGCTAGGGCGTCGAACAGCAGCTCGTCGTTGTCGGTCTTCCCCGCTTCCTGCATCGCCGCCTGGGTGCCTGGCACGCGCTCGAGCACCGAAGGCGCGATCGCGCGGTTCGGCCCCGCCCCGGAATCGCTGGCGAGCTGCACCTCGCACGCGCGCTGCAGAGTCCAGAGGCGCCTGAACGCCTGCGGCAGCGTGCGCCCGACGACGAGCAGCCCGTGGTTGCGCAGAATGAGGTGCGCGGCCCGGCCGAGCGAGGCGACGAGACGCGGCCGTTCGTCGAGACCGGTAGTCACGCCCTCGTAGTCGTGGTACGCGACGTCGCCCACGAGCATCGCGCTGTAGAAATTGTCATCGCGCAGTCCCGATTCCTTGCAGGACACGGCGCAGCCGGCGGTCGTGTGCACATGCATGACGCAGTGCGCGTCCTCGCGCGCCTCGTGAATCGCGCCGTGGATGACGAACCCGGCCGGGTTGACGCGATAGCCGCTCTTTTCGACGTCACGGCCGGCCACGTCGATCTTGACCAGATTGTCGGGCGTCACCTCGCAGTAGTGCAGCCCGAAGGGGTTGATCAGATAATGCGGCCCGGCGCCGGGCGGCGATGGCACGCGCACCGTGATGTGATTGAAGATGCCCTCTGCCCAGCCGAGCTGGTCGAGAAGGCGGTAGCAGGCGGCGAGCTCGCGGCGCCCGGCAATCTCCGCAGTAGTGCGCAGAGGGGAAGGAGCGGTATTAGCGATCATGGAATCCCGAGGAAATTTTCCCCTTCTGGGTGCACAAGGTTCAAAGACATCGTACTCGGGGTCCCTCCATGGTGCCGCCTTCGCGCGTCCGCCTGTCCTCACCTGACGGGCTATCCGGACGCTCCACTAGACGATGGCGGCGGGTACCGGCCGGGTGATGGCGGAAGATCTCGGGACTCGACCCCATGTTCGGCACTCTTTGAACGACACAGCCAAAGGGGCTTGCATGAGCGCCGTAGGAGTGGTCGCAAGGTTCGAGGCTAAGCCCGGAACCGAGCAGGACATGGAACGCTTCTTCCGAAGTGGTCGCAGGATCGTCGAGGAGCAGCCCGCCTCCACTATGTGGTTCGCTTTTCGCGCAGGACCGACGAGTTACGGCGCGTTTGCGGCCTTCGCTACCGAGGCAGACCGGTCGGGCCTCTTAGCCGCGGGAGGACCAAAGCTATCCCAGGAGTTTGCCGCGCTGTTCGCATCAGCGCCAACCTTCGAGATGGTCGGCATTATCGAAAGCAGGCATCCTTAGTGATCAGCGTGTCGCCTGGTTTGGCTGCGAGTGCTACGTAGGCCTCGTCATTCCATCCGCTGAGGCGCCAAACGGCTGGAACGGGCCGATTTTGTTGAAAAACTCGAGGGACTCGCGTCGGCCCTCGTTCTCAGGGGTCACTCAACCCTTGGCGAGGTCGCGATCGTGGATCCGGTAGATCTGAGAAGTCGTTTTCCCCAGCGCCGCGCGCTTGGTCTCGCGAACGCAGTTTTTCAACAGAATCGGCCAGAAGCCGTTGATGGAGACGGTCAGCTTTCGGGGTGCCCAGTGGTGCCTGCGGTGACCCAGGCGGAAGCCGACGAAGGACGCAGTATCCAGAACGAACAGCGTCGACCGATAACAGTTGCGCCGAACACAAACACCGCTACTTGAAGGATTGAAGCAACTGGCGAGCCGTCTGCAGGTGGCGTTCGATGATCGGAGCGGAGGAGGCGGCCATGCGACGCAAGTTCGAATCCGAACCCTTCTCGGCATAGCTGCGCATCATGGTCAGCGCGCTGGTGTGGGCCAGCATTTGCTGGCGGCCGTACTCGCGGTCGAACTCGTCGCCGCGCAGGCTTTGCAGGCTGGCGAGAAAGCGCGCCTGGTCGCCGCCCACGTGCGGACGCGGCGGCTCCAGTCCGGAGGCCTTGGCGGCGTCGCGCAAGTGCCTGCGCCATGCGCTCGTGGTCGGCGATCATCCGCTCGGCGAACGCGCGCACCTGCGGGTTGCGGCTCTGCGCCAGGGCAGTCTGGGCGGCAGCCAGTTCGTAGCCGTCCGACTGGGCCACCGACTGCGGCGAACTCCTGCGGCTTGGGCGTCTTGGGGCCTTCGTTCAGCATCACGGATTCCCCTGGCCGCCGCCGGCGCCGTAGATGTTGCCGGTGGTGTAGCTGCCGTCGTCCTCGGCGAGCTGCACATAGATGCCGGCCAGCTCCGCCGGCTGGCCCGGGCGGCCGAGCGGCGTGCGTCGCGCCGAAGTTGTCCACCTTGTCCTGCGCTGGCGCCGCCGCGAGACCTGCAGCGGCGTCCAGATCGGCCCGGGCGCCACGCCGTTGACCCGGATGCCCTTGGGCCCGAGCTGCTTGGCCAGCGACTTCACGTAGTTCATCGTCGCCGCCTTGGTCTGCGCGTAGTCGTAGAGATCGGGCGACGGATCGTAGGCCTGCTCCGAGGTGGTGCCGATGATCGCCGAGCCCGGGCTGCAGGTGCGGCAGCGCCGCCTTGATGATCCAGAACGGCGCATAGATGTTGGTCTTCATCGTCGCGTCGAAATCCTCGGTCGGTGATGTCGAGGATCGAACCGCGCGCCTGCTGCCGGCCGGCGTTGCAGACCACGATGTCGAGCCCGCCGAGCTCGCGCACCGCCTCGCTCCACCAGGCGCCGGCAGAAGGCCTCGTCGCGCAGGTCGCCGGGGATCGCGACGGCCTTGCGGCCGGCCTGGCGGATCAGGTCGATCACCTCGCGCGCGTCCGGCTCCTCGGCGGGCAGGTAGTTGATGGCGACGTCGGCGCCTTCGCGGGCATAGGCGATGGCCGCCGCGCGACCCATGCCGGAGTCGCCGCCGGTGATCAGCGCCTTGCGGCCCGCCAGCCGGCCCGAGCCCACGTAGCTGGTCTCGCCGTGGTCGGGTCGCGGATTCATGTTGCTCGGCCAGGCCCGGCCAGGGCTGCTGCTGCGCGGGAAACGGCGGCTTGGGATAGGCGTTGCGAGGGTCGCGGATGCCTTCGCGGCGCGCCGCACCCGGGCTCTGCTGCGTTTGCGGCTGCGCTTGGCCGGCGGTGCGTGGCGAGCACCAGGGGCGCTGTCGCGAGGCCGGCGCCCAGGCCGCTCATCGCTTCGCGCCGCGTCGGTGTGCGGGTAGGGTCGTTGCTCATGCAGGCTCCTGCGGAGGTTCGAAATCGGAGTGCGGCGCTTCCCAGTCTTCTTGCCGCGCCGTCGATGTGGTCAGCGGCCGTTGCCGCCTGAAGTGCGTTGGCAACGCTTGTGCCCCGGCTGTGCAGAGTCGCCTTCTGCGTGTCGGCGCTACCGGCGAGTTCTCGATCACCTCACGGTCAAGGCGCCGGCTCGGACAATCCTTTGCGAAGGCATGCGCAACAGAAGCGCGGTGGGGCCACGGTCTACGAGCCGGGTGCCTTGATCGCGCCGGCAGCGAGCGCTGGGCCGTGCATTACCGGCAAAGAGCGGCCCACCACGACCGGCCGCTTTCATTTTCCGGCGGCTGTCGACGTGCGCGGAGGACGGCGCCTTGCACGGCTGCGGTTGCCGGGGAGGACACGTGAATCGGCGCGGACGACGACGCCACAGGGGCATCGTTCCTGGCGCACACTCCGGTCGCGGCGGTCGACACGTTCGCCGGTCGACCAAGGAGTGGAGATGAAGACCTGGCTTCGGCAAAACCGCGGCTTTCTCTTGTTTGTCGTCGGCTTTGCCTTCTTCCGTTCAGCGATGGCCGACTGGAACACGATTCCTTCCGGCTCGATGCGGCCGACGCTGCTCGAAGGCGACGTCGTGCTCGTCGACCGGCTCGCCTACGACCTCAAGGTCCCGCTCACCGACATCGTGCTGGTCCCCCTCGGCGAGCCACGTCGCGGCGACGTCGTGACGTTTACTTCGCCGCGCGACGACATGCGGCTGATCAAGCGGCTGGTCGCCGTTCCGGGCGATGTCGTCGAGCTGCGTGACGAGCGCCTGATCGTGAACGGCGTCGTCGCGGGGTACGGCGGCTTCCATCGGGTCGACGAGCGCGGCGCTCCGGAATGCGGCAGCCGGTGCTGCGCGGGACGGAACGCTCGCCGCTGGCGCGCACGAGATCCAGCTGCTTCCCGAGGTGTCGGCAATGCGAAGCTTCGGGCCGGTGGTCGTGCCTGCGGGCAGCTACTTCTTCCTTGGCGACAACCGCGACAACAGCGCCGACTCGCGCTATATCGGTGTCGTGCCGCGCCAGCGCCTGATCGGGCGCGCGCGCGCGGTGCTCGTCTCGGCCGACATCGTCGACAGCTGGGCGCCGAGGTTCGAGCGCTTCGGTCGACCGATCCGCTGAGCGCGTATCGCGCGCTGCGGCAAGCGAGGCGCGTGTCGGCCAAGAGCCGACCGTCGCAAATGGTCGGTTTGCGGAGCTCCATCGCAGAACTGCAGGGCGCTGCTGAGCCGTTGACCGCGCTGCCGAATCGCATGCGCCCAAAAACTCGACTGAGCGACACTGTGCGCTCGGCCGCTCGGCCAACGTCCGGGGTGCGGTGCTCGCCGGCCGCGACACCTCCAGCCGGAGATCGACGCCAACAACCAGTGACGCGCCTTACGAACTTTCAATGAGAGTCGCCGGCTGCGGGCCCGATCCCCTCCATGCGGAGCGCGACATCTTCAGGCCGCATCCAAGGTGCGTGCGGATACCGAGAATCCACGTCGCCCGACGCAGAACCTCGCGCGCGTCTTCAGGATAGCCCTGGAATGCCAGGGCCGCCACCAGCACAGCGTGATGGTTGTTGTAATACGGGCGGAGCCGACCAACCTGGCGGAGATTTTCGACTGCCGCAGAGAACTCTCGTGCGTAGAAGTGGATGAGCCCAATCCAGAGGAGCCAAAGCGACAGCAACGGATCATGCGGGCTCAAGCGAACTGTCTGTCGCAACCGCTCCAGCGCTTCCTTCCGATAGCCTCCGAAACCCAGCACACACCCGAGCATCGCGATCCCGAATGCCCCGTTCGGATTGAGCGCGACCGCCTTGCGCGCTTCGCCGATCGCGCCCTCCCAATCGCTTCCCCATATTCTGATGTGGGCCAAAACGGCGTGGGCCATCGCATCCTTGTCGTCGAGCCATACGGCGCTCAGCGCTTCCTCTAGCGGGAGTGCTTGCCCTCCGAGAAGGGGCGCGATGGTAGTGCCAAATCTCCCATTGCCGGGCCAGTGCGTAGCCGTAGTGTCCAGGCGCAAAGTTCGGATCCAGCGCGATGGCGCGCTTGAAGAAGCTCCGGGCAGCCGCGTTTTCGTCTGAACCATGGCTGGAGAAGTGCCAAAGCCCTCGCCGATACGCCTCCCATGAATCGAGCCGTTCTGGTGGCTTCCGCAACACCCGCTGTTGCTGGCGCCGGCAACCGCGGGTTCGATCACTCCGGCCACGCTGGTCGCGATCTCGCCCTGCACCGTGAAGACTTCGCTGAGCTCGCGGTCGTACCGCTCGGCCCGAACATGAACGCCGGAGGCCGTATCAATCAGTTAAGTGGTGACCCTCAGCCGATTGCCGGAGCGGCGAACGCTGCCCTCAAGGGCGTAGCGGACGCGAAGATCGCGCCCGATTTGCCGGACATCTACCGCCCGGTCCCGGTAAGCAAACGCGGAGTTGCGATCGATCACGAACAGGGAACGAATGTAGGAGAGCGCTGTGGTGATGTCTTCCACCAAGCCGCCACAACGACGAACTCCACTTAACGAACGCCGACTTGTCAGATAGTCGCTCGGCCAAAGAGGTCGCCGGCGTCCTCTGAACGACTTCAAGCAGGCTGAGACTCATCTTCTTCTGGAACAAGTCGACCCATATGATCTCAACTTCCACCCGATCGCCGGGACCAACAAGATGTCCATTCATGTGGGAGTTATGAACCAGTCCATGAAGGCCATCCGGCAGTTCAACGAAACAGCCGAACGTGACCACGTTTACGACGGTCGCCGGGTGCTTGGAGCGGCGAGGCAATCGTTTGTCGGCATCGAACCACGGGTCCCATGAAAAATCGCGTCGGACCCTGGCTACCGCTTCGGTAGCATCGGCGATCGAGGGAGCGGCCGATGGCTTGCCTTGAACCAAATCGTCGCCGGGCACGCCGGCTGCTTGTCGAAAGCAATGTCGAGGGACAAGTCTTCGTTCTCTGCGCTGGCTCGTCTCGTTAAGAACTGGCGCATGCCGCCCCGCCGCGTCGTGCTCTGGCACTCCGTTGCAGCCACGCCGATTGCAATCGTCGTTGTGTTGGGCGCGTTTCTGTCCTATCACTATCACGTCCTGTCCAACGAGAGCCGGGCTAGGGTCGACCTCGGCTACGAAACACTCGACGATGTCCAGGCCGTGTTCGTCGCAATTGAAGATGCCAACGTGGCCGAACAGGAATTCATCATCACGGGAGATCCGTCTTTCCTGGCGTCTTTTCGGGCGGCGCTGGTTTCGGTCAACGAGCACTCGAAAGCGCTGGCGCGCCTGCTGTCGGGAACGCGGCGCCAGAAAGAACAGCTTGCGGGGCTTCAGCAGGCCATTGCTGGCAACCTGAATGAGCTTGCTCGAGGCATCGAGCTTCGCCGGTCGAAGGGCTTTGACGCGGCCAGAGCCGATCTCAATATGCGAGTCGGTGCCGACGCGTCAATCGATCGAGTGCGCGAAGCCGCCAGAGCCCTAGCAGCTACGGAGCGCGAACTCCTGGCGCGACGCCAGCAAGCACAAGGCCGTCACGAGCAGGACGTGCTGTTGATCGGCGTGCTGATTGCCGGTCTGTCGGTCGTCACCCGGATCGCAATCGCCTTGTCCCTCAGACGCATGCGCAAGGAGCGCATGCCGGCGCGGCGAGCCAGTTAATCGGCACATTGCGGCGCCTTGCGTCGCCCAAGCGAAGCCCGCTTCGACTTCAAAGGTCGCAAATCGGTCGGCCAGCGCGGTCAGAAAATGACGAACCCTCGTCACCCGAAAAGGCGCCGGCGCCTGAGCCGACGGAACGTCTCTTGCATGTTCGCCCCGCGGGTCGCTGCGGAAAGTTCAGCTCCGGTGCCGCAGCTTTC